>JBKQKP010000137.1:0-23604 GCA_052147435.1 Polyangiaceae bacterium
GGAGACCAAGCCCGACGCGAAAGGCGACGCCAAGCCTGCCGCCGCGCCGGAGGCCAAACCCGACGCGAAGGCCGAAGCCAAGCCTGCTGCCGCAGCGGAGGCCAAGCCCGACGCGAAAGCCGAGGGCGAGGTTCGTGCGACTCCCGAGCTCGTCGCGCGCGTCCACGAGATGTACGAGGAGCTGGGGCGCCAGGACGTTCGGGCCGTTCAGGAATCGGACAAAAAGGAGAGGGCGGCGCGAGAGAACCGAGGAGAAGGACGCAGATGAATGGCATCGCCAGTAATGCAACGATCGGTGGGACGACGAAAGCAGATGAGCAACCACATCGGGCCTGTGGCGAGCTCGAGGAGATCGCGAGGATGCTCATGCACGGCGACAAGGGCCTGCTCGCCATGGACGAGAGTAACCCCACGTGCAATGCGAGGTTCGCGCGGTACGGCATTCCACAGACTGCGGAGGCGAGGCGAGCCTACCGCGAGCTGCTCGTCAGCACGCCGGGGCTTGGCAACTCCATCAGCGGCGTGATCCTCTATGATGAGACGCTCCGTCAGCAGATGACCGACGGGACGCCTTTCGCGAGGGCGATCGAACGACTGGGAATCATTCCAGGAATCAAAGTAGACACCGGCGCAAAGGAGATGGCCGGACACGCGAACGAAAAAGTCACCGAGGGCCTGGACGGACTGCGCGCTCGACTGGCCGAATACTCCAAGATGGGCGCTCGCTTTGCCAAGTGGCGTGCCGTCATCGCCATAGGCGACGGTATTCCAAGCTTGGCTTGCATCGAAGCCAACACTCATGCGCTGGCTCGGTACGCAGCGTTATGTCAGGAAGCGCGCATCGTTCCGGTGGTCGAGCCAGAAGTGCTAATGGCCGGCGACCATACATTGAAGCGCTGCTGCGAGTTGACGGAGAGGGTTCTTCGAGCCCTATTCGGTCATCTCTATACGCAGGGTGTTCAGATCGAGGCGATGATACTGAAGCCGAACATGATCCTTCCGGGGTCCACTTGCACGGTACGGGAAAATGTGGACGAGGTAGCCGACGCCACCGTTGGATGTCTCTTGCGAGCCGTCCCGGCTGCCGTTCCAGGGGTTGCCTTCCTTTCGGGCGGCCAATCGGGCGAGCTCGCTTCGGCTCGCTTGAACGCGATGAATGCACGATTCCGCTCGCGGCTGCCGTGGGCGTTGACCTTCTCCTTCGCCCGGGCCATCCAGCAGCCCGCGTTGGAGATCTGGCACGGCGAGGAGGCCAACATGGCCAAGGCACAGCGAGCGCTGTCCCATCGGGCCAGGTGCAGCTCTGCAGCGCGGCGTGGGGAATACAACGCGGCGGAAGAGCGAGCGTCATGATCAGAAGACGCGGAAGCGCCGACGGCCCGGGGCCCGGGAAGTACACCTCGCGGTTCGTGGCTCACGCGGCGCGCACTGAATGGAGACCACGATGAAATATGTCGAGCGATTCAGAGTGCTGCCGGGGAGCAAGGTGAAGTTGACGGAGATCGACACCGGATTCACGGCGCACCACGAGAGTCACAAAGACGCGGCCGAGGAGATCGAGAAGGACCGAAAGAAGCTCCGCGAGCTACAGGAGCTGCTCTACGCCGACGGACAGTGCTCCGTTCTGATCTGCCTTCAGGGACTGGACGCCGGAGGCAAGGATGGAACGATACGTCACTTCCTCGCGGCGATGAACCCCCAGGGCTGTCGCGTCGCCCAGTTCCGGCAACCTTCCGCAGACGAGCTCGCCCACGACTTCCTGTGGCGAATTCATAACGCCGTCCCGCCTCGTGGACAGGTCACGATCTTTAACCGCTCGCACTACGAGGACGTGCTCGTCGTCCGGGTCCACAACCTCGTGCCGGAGAGGGTATGGTCCAGTCGGTACGATCAGATCAACGCTTTCGAGAAGGAGCTCGTGGAAAACAATGTGCACATCCTGAAATTCTACCTGCACATCTCCAAGGAAGAGCAGCTGAAGCGCTTCGCCGATCGGCTCGAGGAACCCGATAAGCGATGGAAAATTAGCGAATCCGACTACAAGGAGCGGAAGCTGTGGGGCGACTATACGACTGCGTACGAGGACGCGTTGTCGCGTTGCAGTACCGACCACGCGCCATGGTTCGTCATTCCCTCGGATCACAAGTGGTTCCGGAATCTGGCGATAGCGCGAATCGTCGTGGAACACTTGGAGGGGCTTCACTTGAAGTTTCCGAAGCCCTCGGTAAACATCGAGCACATCCGTCGCGAGTATCATTCCGCGAAAGACGCCTAACTTCCGGACGGTGCGACGGTGCCGACGTTCTACGCGACCGCTGCCGCCAGTCAAACGGGCGAGTACTCGAGGCGAAGGCCTCGTCGCGGACCCCAGGTGAGCGCTCAGGCGGGATTCGATACGCGCCGCCGGGCGTGTTCGACGTTGCGCGTACGCGCGCCGCCTTCGGGAGAAGGATTGCGGAGGCCATCTGAAATGGAAACACGGTCATGACAACGATCCTCGTCGCCCTCGACGGCTCTACTCGTGCGCGCGGGGTCTTCGACGCTGCTGCTACGCTTGCGCGCGCGCTGCGAGCACGTCTGGTCCTCTATCGGGCGCTTGTGATTCCGCCGGACTTCTCGGCGCCAGGCGAAGCGAAGGGTATGGATGAGCTCCCCAAATACCTGGAGAGGAGGGCGCACGCGGAATTTCTCGCACTGAAGATGCGCGCCACGGATGTGGCGTGCGAGATTCGGATCGACGAGAGCGATCAGCCCTGGCGGGCGATCGTCGCTGCGGGCGATGCGGTGAGCGCCGACCTCATCGTCCTCGGAAGCCATGGGTTCCATGGTTGGGACCGCATGCTCGGGACCACGGCCGGCAAGGTGGCGAACCGCGCGGACCGCAACGTGATGATCATTCACGCGTCTGACGGCTCGGGAGCCACGCGTGACGGGGTGGCGAGTGATGCATGAGCCACTCGCCCCTCGTCCGATACAGCCCACTAACGAGTCATGAGCGCGCTCGGCTGGGATCGCCTGCAGTTCGCGTTCACAATCACGTACCACTATCTGTTTCCGCAGCTCACGATGGGGCTTGCGCTTCTCATCGTCGTGATGAAAGGGCTCGCGCTTCGTAGCGGCGGCGACTCGCGTTCGCGAACCTGGGACGATCTCGCGCAGTTCTGGGCGAAGATCTTCGCGCTCAACTTCGGGGTAGGCGTGGTCACGGGGATCCCGATGGAGTTCCAGTTCGGGACGAACTGGGCGCGCTTCTCCAGCGCAACCGGCGGCGTCATCGGCAGTACGCTCGCGCTGGAGGGGCTTTTCGCGTTCTTCGCCGAGTCGGTGTTTCTAGGGCTGTTTCTGTACGGAAAGAAGCGGCTAACCCCGCGCACGCACTTCTTGTCCGCCTTCATGGTCTTCGCCGGCTCGTGGCTCTCGGGGTACTTCATCGTCGTCACGAACGCCTTCATGCAGTACCCGACCGGCTACGCGAAGGACGAAGGCGGTCGCCTCGTGGTGTCCGACGCCGGCCAGTACCTCGCGAACCCGTGGGCCCTCTGGGAGTACGCGCACACGATGACCGCCGCGGCCATCACGGGCGCCTTCGTGGTGACCGCGGTCGCGGCGTACTGGACACTCCGCGGGCAGTACACGGATCACGCGCGGGCGGCGCTGCGCCTCGGTGTCTGGGCAGGGCTCATGGCGTGCATTCTGCAGATCGTTCCCACGGGCGATCGGCAAGGGAAGCTCCTGGCCGAGCACCAGCCGGCGGCCCTGGCAGCGATGGAGGGGAAGTTCGAGAGCGGCTCGCACGCGGAGCTGGCGATCATCGGGCAGCCGAACGTCGCCCAGCATCGGCTGGAGAATCCGATCGTCGTGCCGCAGATCCTCAGCTTCCTCGCGTACGGGTCGTTCGGGGCGACGGTGGAGGGGCTCGACGCCTTTCCGGCGGACCAGTGGCCGGACAACGTCGAGCTCCTCTACTTCGCCTACCACGTGATGGCGGGGCTCGGGACGCTGATGCTGGCGCTCACCGGGATCGCCGCCTTCCTCTCCTGGCGCCACGTCCTCGAACGGGCTCGCCCCGTGCTGTGGATGCTGATGCTCGCATTCCCGGCGCCGTACATCGCGACGACCGCGGGGTGGATGACCGCCGAGCTGGGGCGGCAGCCATGGCTGGTCTACGGGGTGATGCGCACGGCGGACGGGACGTCGCGGACCGTGAGCGCGGGAAACGTCGCTTTCTCGACGCTCGGCTACATGGGGCTCTACTTCGTGCTCGGCGTGATGTTCCTCGGGCTCGTCGGGAAGCTCCTCGCGCGCGGGCCGGTCCAGCTCGCGGGGGAGCACGCTTGATGGGAGCGGCCTGGTTCGCGATCCTCGCCGTGATGTTGACGGTGTACGCCGTCCTCGACGGCTTCGCCTTCGGCGCCGGGATCATGCACCTGTTCGTTGCGCGCACCGACGCCGAGCGGAGGCAGGTGTTCGCCGCGCTCGAGCCCGTGTGGGACGGCAACGAAGTGTGGCTCGTTGCGGCCGGTGGGGCGTTCGTGTTCGCGTTCCCGCGGGTCTACGCGGCGGCGTTCAGCGGACTCTACCTGCCCCTGATGATGGTACTCTGGCTACTGATCCTGCGCGGCGTTTCGATCAAGGTCCGCTCTCAGCTCGACGAGCCACTCTGGAGCGCGGGATGGGACGCGGTCTTCGCGGTCGCGTCGGCGTCGATGGCGATCGTCCTCGGGGTGGCACTCGGCAACGTCGTCCGCGGGGTCCCGCTGGACGCGACCGGGTACTTCGAGGCCGACCTGTTCTCGTTCTCGGGCTCCCGCGTCGGCGCGATCGACTGGTATACGGCGCTCCTCGGCTTCTTCGCGCTTGCGACGCTGGGCGCGCACGGGGGAACATATCTCGCGCTCAAGACGCAGGGTGTAGTTCAGGCGCGCGCACGGACGACCGGCGCGCGCTGCTGGGTGGTGGCGCTCGTCCTGGCGGCGGTGGCAACGGGGGTGACGGCGACGACGCAAAGTCGATTCTTCGCGAGCGCGCTCGCTCGGCCGTGGATATGGCCGCTGCCCCTCGCGGCGATCGTCGCAGGGGTGATGTCGCGACGATGGCTCGTGGACGGTCGCGATCGGCTCGACCAGCGGGCGTTCTTCGCGTCGTGCGCCTTCATCGCGCTGTTCCTCCTGGCGACGGCGTCGGCGTTGTTCCCGGTGATGTTGCGCTCGACCATCGACGAGGCGTTCACGCTCGGAGTGGGGGACGCCACGAGTCGGGGACTCGGGGTCGGTGCGATTGTGTGGACGGTCGGGGTGGCGTTGGTTCTGGGTTATCTGGCCTTTGTGTTGCGGACGTTCAGGGGGAAGGTTGAGGGGCACGAGTAGCAGGGCGTGGTCCACCTCAAAGTTGCATGATCGACTCGGGCATCTCTTAGCCTAACAGGTCGCTCTTCCGGGATAGCTCATGAGGGACGGAGTTCCCGTGGGAACCCATCAGGAGTGGGCGGGCGCGAGCGGGGTCTATCCGCGCGAGGAGGTCAGCGCCCGGCACAGTGTCCCGCCCGGTACCTTCCGGAGGGGCGGACGCGGAGCTCTTACCGGGATACCGCGGCAGACGTCGAACGCGGGGGGGTGTCCGCCGAAACCATACCGCAGCGCCGAGCTCACGCGATCGCACGGTTCGAAGCTGCGCGGTCCCCTCTGCCACGGAGCGCGAAGAAGGTCACGAGTTCGACTAACTCTTCGGCCGAGCATGGTTTGACGAGATGCCCGTCGCAACCGCTCGCTTGCACCTCTGCCATGTCGCGCGCGTTGGTGGAGCCGCTCACTATGAGGATCGGGATCGAGCCTGTACGCGCGCTCGCGCGAAGCCGGCGGGCGACTTCCAAGCCGTTGAGGCCGTCGTCGCTGCGAAGCCCGAGATCGAGCACGATAACGTCGGGCAAGACGACGCCCGCGAGAGCGAGCGCCGCGTGCCCGTCGCGGGCGAGCTCGACGAGCATCCCCCCTTCAGTCGTGATTAGCTGATACGCGAACAGCACATCCGCGTCGTCATCAACGAACAAGACCGTAATAGCGCGTGAATCGCGTGAGCAAACGCCGGAAGTCATTGGGGCGGTCTCCCTACGATGCGTGGACTCGGGCGGCAAGCGCGCTGACCGCGCCGTCGTCTGCGAACGAGACTGCTGACGACTCTGCTTCACGAAGGGCGGTGCCCGCCGCGCCACCCGGCGAACTGTCCTTGGTCTTTCTTGCATGGTCAAAGATAGACGTCGGCGGCGGCGGTTGCTTCGGCAGGTCGAGCGTGAAGACGCACCCCTTACCCGGCAGGTCGCGGATGTGGAGCTCGCCCCCCATCGCCTTTGCCGCTTTCATGCAAATCGCCAACCCGAGGCCCAGGCCGGTTCGATCGTGGCTGCGCTGCGTGAACGGTTTGAGCAGATTCTCCACCTTCCCAGGTGGCAGGCCGCCGCATTCGTCTTCAACCGAGATCTGCACGCGTTCCGTCGTCGTGCTCGCCCCGAGCCTCACCGTGGTGTCGGGCTTCGTGAACTTTAGCGCGTTCTGCACCAGGTTGGCGATCGCCGCAGCGAGAATCTGTCGGTCGGCCTCGACAATCACCGACGAGTCAATCGTCGTCACCTCGAATTGAAGCCCACGCTCTCGTGCGACCATCGCGGCTCCGATCTCGACCTCCTCGAGAACCTCGCGCACGGCGACGCGTTCGACGTTCTGCACACCCGAGTCGAGGCGCACGTCCGCGAGCGATCGATCGATGAGGCCGATCAACCGCTGCAAGCTGCGGGCGTGAACGACGCCAGTGCTTCCCCCGGGAGAGACGGTGCCCTTCTGGATGCTGCCGAAGGTGAGGATCGAGGTGTTCGTGATGTTCCGCATCTCGTGCGCGAGGAACCCGAGTCGCTCCGTTCCGGCATCGGCGATCGTGCGCTCGCGTAGACGCGAGTACTCGGTCACGGCGCCGGCGATGGCGTCGTCGAGGCACAGGTTGAGCGTTCGGAATTCGTCGGCATCGAGGGTGGTGTGGTGGTCGACCGCGAGGCCGGTGATGACCTGGCAAAGATCGCCGTAGTCGTGGACGACCTGCGCAACCGTCACGCCGTGCTCGAAGAGCGTGCGGCCGTGTTGGCCGGCGCTCGCTTCGATCTCCGCGTGGTCGAGGGCCTCGTGCGAGGTGGATCGACACAAGGCGTCACCGAGCTGATCGAGGAACAGCGGAAGGCCCGTCGTCAGTTCGACCTCCGTGGCGCGCGGAGCGTTTCGCGCGGCGACGCGCAAGCGCGCGCGCGCGAGGATCTCTCCGCGATGCTCCTCCAGGAAATCACGAAGCATGAGCGCGACACGCTAGGCTTCGGCGCAGCAAACGCAAGGTCCGCGGCATGTCTCCGGCTAGCCCGACTTGATGGGCTTGCTCCAACGTGCCGCGTCTGCGGGCGAATCGGGAGACGCACGTTCTGCCGGGAACGTCAGGGATGCTTCGGGCGGGCTGGACGGCGTCACCGCGCTCTTGCCAGCGTTCGCATGAGGGCGCGCGAGGATCGAGCGCCGAGGATCGACGGTCACCATCTTGCACGGATCAGACGAAGAATGAGCTTCCTGCGCGCCGAGGGCTGTCTCCTGCATTGGGCGGAGATCGGTCAGGGCCCACCCCTCGTTCTCGTGCATGGCCTGTGCGATTCTCATCGCACGTGGCTGAAGGTGGCGCCGATGCTCGCGCGGAGCCGCCGCGTCCTCATGCTGGACCTCGCCGGGCACGGTCTCTCCGAACGGCCTGACGCGACCTACGCGCTCGAGTGGCACGCGCGTGTCGTTGGCTCGTGGCTCGACAAACTCGGTCTCGAGGGTGTCGACCTGGTCGGCCATTCGTACGGAGGCGGCGTCGCCTTGTGGATGATGCTTCTCGAGCATCGCGCCCGAGTTCGCAAGCTCGCGCTCGTCGCGGCGGGAGGGCTTGGTCGCGACGTCTGCCTCGCCCTTCGCCTTGCGTCGCTCCCTTTCCTCGTCGAGCGCTTCGGTCAACCCTTCATGGCGCGTGGTACCCGTCTCGCGCTGCGTTCCGTGGGGGCCGCTTACAACGGCGACGAGATTGACCGCCTCTCGTCGATGAATGCGACCGCAGGCACCGCGCGCGCCCTCGCACGAAGCGTGCGGGACGTCATCAGTTGGCGCGGGCAACACCGCCACGTGCGCGACGGCGGGAGCGATCTCGCCTCATTGCCGCCCGTCGGGCTCTTCTGGGGAGACCGCGACCCTGTGATCCCGATCTCGCATGCGACCGCGACGGCGTCTTTCCTCGGAAAGGCACCTCTCATCCGCTTTCCGGGGTGTGGACACTTCCCGCACCGCCAGAAGCCAACGGACTTCGCCGGCGCACTCGAAGCCTTCCTGAACGCGCCCGTGGTCCGAGTCGCAGATGTCCGATGCGCCGCACGACGGGAGGACGTCGCACGCGCGGGGGCGAGCGACGTGCGCGCGGAGGGGAGCCGCTCGTCGCTGGTGCCTGCGATGGTGGGTTACGCGGATCGAGCGAGACTGGCGTACGAACCCCTTCCCTCCCCTCCGACCCATGCCCACTAACGATGGCTCTCGCGCTCCCTATCGTCGGGACGAAGGGGCCCGTGCCTCACGGCGCCGGTAGCGCAGGCTCGCGGACCTGGGACGATCTCGCGCCGCGCGGAGCGAAGAGATCCGCCCCGCTCGTGGCTCTCGCGCTCGCCATTGCCGCGTGCGCGCCCGACGCGGAGATGCACCCGCAGAACCCGGTCGACGTCGCGCTCGCGACCAGCGAACCGCCGCCGTCCCCGTCGCCCGTCGGCGACCCACTGGATGGTTCCAACGCGGGCCGCCCGGGTGTGCTCGTGACCGATTCGCAGCTCGCCGCGGTGATCGAGGCGGCAGGCGGCGCGGAGGCAAGAGAGGCGGTCGAGCTCTTGGTAGACCAGCCCTGGCTGACCGAGAAACATCCGAGCGTGACCGCGCTCGCGCACCGCATCGAGAGTGATCAGGAGGCCTCGTCGAGGGAGCTGAAGGAGATCGAGACGAAAGCGTCGCTCGTGCCGCTGCAGAATCCGACGAGCCGTCGACTGCGGGCGCGCAGCAGGCAGACGATTGCGAGCCTGCGTTCCGCGAGCCCGGCGGACCTTGACCAGACGTTCGTCGAGTTGCAGGTCCGTGAGGACCGCGACCTGCTCCAGCTCCTCGACGGTACCCTGCTACCGCGAGTCGCCAACGCGGAGCTCACGACGCATCTGAAGAACTTCCGCGGCATCGTGGCCCGAGAGCTCCAGGCCGCCGAAGACGTCGCGGCTTCGCTGCGGTGACTGCCGCAGCGCGGGCCGCGCCCCGCTCTCGGTAGACCGCCTGGTCCAGTCGAATGGGGCGAATACGTCGCGTTCTGCGGATGGGGTGCGCTCGGGCATCGGTATGCATCGTGCTTGCCGACCGTGCCACGTCGCTTACGACGCCAACCTCAGGAGTTCCCATGATCAATGCCAGCCAGATCAAGCCCCATACGCCCGTGGTGTGCTCAAATAACGGTCAGTTTGCCGTCGTCGACCATATGGAGGGGGCGGACACCATCAAGCTCGCGAAGGACGACAAGGGGCAGCATCACTACATCCCGATGAGGTGGGTCACCTCGGTCGACGACAAGGTGCACGTCGACCGCCCGGGAAAACAGGCGATGAAGGAATGGGCGACCGAGGCCCCCAAGAAGGCGCCCTAGCGGCGGCTTCAGGTGGAGGGGAGACCACGGCGACGCGAGCTCCCCTTCACGTCATTCCGGTCCAGCGTTCTTCGGACGCTCCGTCGCGACGCGGCACTTGCGTCACTCGTGAGGCGAGAATGCACGGGCCGACATCCTGCGCGAAGCTACGGCGCCAATGAGCTCGAAAGGAGAAACGCATGTTACTGATCGTCCTGGTCGTGGTTCTGTTGTTGTGTCTGGGTGGCGGTGGTTGGGGGCACTCTCGCTACGGCTACGCGAGCTGGTCGCCGGCAGGGCTGATCGTGTTGGTGCTGGTAGTCCTGTGGTTCACCGGAAACCTGCACGCCTGAGGCGCCTTCGCCAGTCGCATTCGCGAAGCGCGCTCGTCCCGGCCCTCCTCGTCGTGGCGGCGAGCGGCTGCAATCGTGGCGGCGGCCAACACGCCGCGCCCGCCCGCGCTGCCCCTCTCCCGGCGCTGTCTCCGTGCCAGGACGAGATGGCGCTGGTGCGCCTCGAACGAGGGGAAGTCTGCGTCGACAAGTACGAGGCTACTGTCGAGGGCCACGATTACGCCCGGTCGCTCGATGGCATCGATGCCAGCACCCTGCGCGCGGAGTCGGCCAAGGGAGTCAAGCCGCAGGTGAACATCAGCGAGTTCCAGGCCGAGACCGCGTGCGAGGCGGCGTCGAAGCGCCTGTGCACGGAGTCCGAGTGGCGAACTGCCTGCCAGGGCCCGGCGCACCTCATCTACCCCTACGGGAATCCGTACGTAGCCGGAGCTTGCAATACCGGGCGCCCCAGCCCCGTCGACGCCCTCTTCGGCACGATCGGGGGAAGGCTCGACGACCGAGGCTTGCGAAAATGGCGGACGGGAGCGCGCTGGGAGGGTCGTTTCCGGAGTGCGTGAGCGCAGAAGGTGTCTTCGACATGCACGGCAACGTCGCCGAATGGGTGTCCGATTCGTCGCACGCGAACGATCCGCGCTTCGGCATGTTTCTCGGCGGGTTCTTCGCTGAGGCGTCGGAGAACGGTGCGGGATGTCTCTACAAAACGACGGCCCACTTCAAGGAGTACCACGACTATTCGATCGGGTTTCGTTGCTGCAAAGAGCCACACATCTGAGCGCTCTTGTCACATCGATATTGCTCAGGGTCTGCTTCGCAGAACAGCCGTCAGCTCTTCCGGCGACACCCTACGGGCGCGGCCAGCCCGCCGGGAACTGCGTGGCCCTTGGTCGGCTGCAGAACGCCGAACGGCACATGGGGTGCACGGGGATGCGTCGTAGGAAGAGCCCTCGCCCAGGAAAGGCCTCAGCCCATGTCACGATCGACCCTCATCTACCTCATCATCGCCGGAGTGGCGTCCGGCGCCGCTTGCGACAAGTCAGGCTCCGAGACGGAGGCGCAGATCGCAGAGGCCAAGACCACGCTGACAGCCGCCGTCGTCGAGGCGGGCGCAAGCGCCGCGGCAGAGGTTGAGTCAGCGCAGGTCGCGGCGGAGACGAAGATATCCTCCGCGCAAGCGGACTTCGCGACGACGCGCGAAGACTACCGCCACAAGATCCAGTCCGATCTCGACAGCCTAGACCACAAGGTGGATGACCTGGACGCGAAGGCCGGGACCGCAACGGGTATGCTGAAGACGCGCTTGAGCGCCACGCTCCCCACGTTGCGGCGCCAGCGCGACGCCTTCGTGAAGGACTTGCATGCGATCGACAACGACACCGCCGACACCTGGGACGCGGCGAAGGCTCGGCTCGACAAGGAACTGGCCGAGCTCAAGGGTGCGGTTGACCGGGCTAAGTGACCTGGCGCGTCTCGTCACGTAGACGCGAACGCGCCGCCGACGACGGCCACGAAGCAGAACTGATCGTTCACCAAGGAGGCTCGCATGCCCGTTTCCCGCGTCCCTTTGAACCGGGCGCTGACGTCCCGCAGATACCTCTACGCAGCGCTCACGCACTGGAGCGTGTTTGCTGTTGTGATCATGGCCGCCGCGCTGACGATGCTGAGCGTGCCGCTCGCGATCGCCGTGGCATTCTTGGGCGAGCTTGCCGTGCTCGGCGTGCTTCTTCGAACAGAGAAGTTCCGAAAGCGCGTCGACGCGCAGTGCGAGCGGTGTGAGGCCGCCGCGGTGCGCGCAGGCCTCCTCGAGCAAATGAGCACGCGGCATCGCGCCGAGCTCGAGCAACTCGAGCGGCTGGCGGTCGCAATCCGCAAGCGCTGCGGTCGGGACGGGAAGGGCTGCGCCGCCGCCACGGACGTGGCCGTCGAGCACTGGCTCGAGCTCGAAAAGCTCCTCTCGCTCTACATCCAGACCGCCATCGCTCATCGCGATGCCACGATCTCGTTCCCAACGGAAGACCACGCGGCGTTGGTCATCGCGACCGAACAGATGAGGGTGACCACCTTTGAGCGCGGAGGCTCGACCGAGGCCTGCCTCCGGCGACGCGCGGCGATCCTGCAGAGCCGCCGTGAGACCTGGACGCAGGCGGTCACCGAGCGCGACCTTCTCGCGCAAGAGCTCTCCACGGTCGTCGATCTCGTCCACTGGATGCACGAGATCTGCGCGGTGGCGCGGGGCGGGTCGGTGCGGCTCGAGATGGAGCAGGTCCTCGCCTCGTGGGACCTTAGCGGGGACGCGCTACGCGAGGTATCGACGCTGTGTCGCACCGATGGAGAGCCCATCGATCCCGCGACACTGGCGCTGGGGCGGGACGAACTCGCGAGGATGGCAGAAGTCTCACGAAGACAAAAGGTCTACGCGTCGAAGCTGAGCGGGGAAAGTGCTCAGGACCCTCACGCTCTGCCGGGGGCCTCGGGAATAGATGCACCAAAGGCCGTGACCCTGGATGAGCAGAGCGCGGGCGGCAATAGGGCGGAGGTCGTCGCACTTCGAACCCGCTCGCCGACTCGACTCGGAGGTGCGGCGGGAGGGGTACGTTGAGCGAGCGTGCCAGACTACTTACTCGCTTCCCTCCGCGGCCCGGGTGCCGGCTTCGGTTGCTTTGCCTTTGAGAATCCATTCGAAGCCAACGGCAATGCCGGCACCAATCAGCGGGCCAGCAATGTAGATCCAGTCGGTCTTCAGGTCCCCGCGCACCAAGTCGGGTGCCATGGACCGGACCGGGTTCATCGAGGCGCCGCTGACCGGTGCGGCCCACAGTCCGGCCAGGGCAATGTAGGCGCCAATGGCCACGGCGCCGTTCGGGCCGATGTTGCGGGCGCCCGAGGCGGTGCCGAGGATGGTGCTGACCAAGCCTGTCGTCAAGAGTACTTCCATGACGAGCGCCTGGACATCGCTCACACCGGGACCCGGCATGGTGGCGCCGAGGCGCGCGATGTTTCCGAACATCGCCCGCAGGAAGCATGACGCCGCCATTCCGCCAGCGCACTGCGCGACGATGTAACCAGGCACACGTCTCCACGGAAAATTGCGACGGGCGGCAAATGCCAGTGTCACTGCGGGATTGAGGTGCGCGCCACTGACAGACCCCATGAAATAGATGATGGCCATGACCATCATGCCCGGCGCCACGACCTTCATGCTGAGCGTTATCGCGCCGCCGCTCTGCATGCCGATGACGCCAGCCCCGGAGGCGACCACGACCAGGAGAAACGTACCCCACGCTTCCGCGAAAAGACGCCGCCACTCGTGGGCGGCTTTGAGGAAGTCGGGCGCTGGAGTCGAACGCAGCATCCGCGCGGCGGATGCCGACGTGGCAATGTCCCCGGTCCCCGCTCTCATGCTTGGTTCCCTACCGCTTTCAGGCGCCTTCGTGACACACGTAGACTGCCCACGGGCGGTGATACCCGTCCTCGACGAGCACCTTACCGTTCTTGATGCTCGCCGCTGAGCTCATCGCGGCAACCGCTCACCCCGGTCCCATCAGGGCACGCGCCCCCGGCGGGACCGCTGCGTTGTCCGTGCTCGCGCCGACACCGGTGGCTCGTGGCGCTTTTGTTGGAGTGAGGCGTTCCTGAGTCCACCGCCATTGCCACCCCGCGGGCGGGGCGCGCGCGGCGCTCGTCGTCCTGCCGCGGTAGCGCGCCGATCTCGCCAGCGAACCGAGGCGTGGATCCTGTCACTTTGCCGGCTTCATCGCAAAACGCGTTCCGAAGTGTGTCCCGATCTTCGCCCACGTCTCGCTACTGACCGCGCTCCGGGGGAGCACCTGGCCCATCGTCAGCTGCATCGCCCCGTGGACGCATCGGATTCCGTTGTCGGGTGCGGCCATGTCGATGTACTCGTCCCCGTCGGCGAGCCGCGCGTCGCCCTCCTCCGCGCTGACGCGGGCGACCTCGTCATCGGACAGGAGCTTCAGGACCGAGTCGCGCATCTCGTAGTCGCTCTTCCGGGCATAGCTCATGGGTACGGTCTCCATGGGAACCTGGAACTGCTCGGTGCAAGCTCCGATCCACGACCAGCATCGGGGACGAGAAGGACCTGCCGGTACTCGGAGCGAAAAATGCGACCTCGGGCAGGCTCCTCGCGCTGTCGGGCCTGCACGTCTTTCGGAGACTGGCATCCAACGTTGCGACCCCGCTCGCCGCTGCGAGCGGCTTGGTCGTGGAAGCACAATGGGACGCTTCACAAGGCTGGAGACGGAGTTGCACCCTAGCGCCTCGTGAGGCTGCGCCGCCGACCGGACGGCGCGGTAGATTCGGAGGCCGTGATGACGACAGAGACCGAGAGGAAAAGCCGAGCCGCCAAGAAGAAGAAGCAGAAGAGGGAGCACCGTGAGCGTGAAGCAGGAGGCGGCGTTGCGGGGGCGCTCGCCGGAGCCGCGATGGGCGCGATCGCCGGGCCCCCGGGCGCGGCCGTGGGGGCGGTACTTGGCGCCCTGGCGGGCTCAATCGCGGAGGTCGCGATTGAGCGGAGCTCTGCCGCGAAGGAAGCGGAGAATGACAAACTTGACGCCGAGATCGGCGTGAGCGGAGGCGAGCTCGGCGCACCGAACCTCGAGCACCCTCCGGCCCGAATCGGCGCCTACTCGGGGTCGTCCGCGGGTGGTCACGCGGAGGGCGAAGAGCCGGCGGAGGGGCCGATCCAACCACCGCCGGACTGACGCGACCAGCGCCGCGCACGGCCATCGTCTTGCTCGCGCGCTCTTCCCATCATGACCCGTCCCGCCGAACGCGAACGCGAGCGAGGCCGACGAAGCTCACGGCGCGCGTCGCCCGGCTCGACCGTCCAGCGAGCGGCTGCATGCACATTCAGCGAGAGTGGACCGCCGTCTCTCCTCCGCGATCGGCGAGGATTGCGCGAGCCCGTTCCACTTGCGCGCCGTCTCCGCTCGCGATGAGAAGGAACTTATCCGCCTTGAGGTCGGCTTGGTAGCGAATGACACTGTCCTGCGGGATTCCAAGGCTCGCGAGCGCAGCGGCGAGGACCCCGGTCCCGCCGCCGACCGCCGCGCCCACGGCGGCCCCTTCCACCATGCCCATCAGGACCGATCCGATGATGCCGCCAGTCAGAATCGGTCCGATGCCGGGGATCCAGAAGAACGCGGGCGCGAACAGGATTCCGAAGAGGCCGCCCCAAAATCCCCCGAGCTTGCCCCAGTGTCTCACGCGGTCGCCGCCGTTGTAGAAACCGACCGCATGCTCTTCGGTGAGATAATCGCGACCGACGATCGAGAGCTTCTTCATGTCGAAGCCCGAGCGCTGCAATTCGCGGATGGCCGATTCCGCGTCTTCGTGTCGATCGAAAACTGCCACGCAATGACCGTCGTCTTTCGCGGTGTTCATCAGGCAACTCCGATTGGTTTGAGAGAGCAGACTGCGGACTCTCACATTTCTCCAGCAAGGTTCGTGCGCAAAGAACGCGCGGCCGGACGGTGGCGCCCGCCAAGGACCGAAAGGTCATCGCAGGTGACGCGGAAGAGGTGCCAAGCGTCGTGGCCGCCGCGGTAGCGCTCGAAACGCCGAACGCGACGCTCATCGTTTGTGTGTTAAGCCTGTCCGCATGAAACGTGTCCCGCGTGTGTCGCTGCGGCGCTCCTCGTCCAGGACGGCCGCCCTCGCGATGGGAGTCGCGCTCGTCGTCGCCGGTTGCAGCCGAACGCCGCCGTCCAACCCGAGCGGGGCGACCCCGCTCGACGACGGGCAGATCGCGGAGATCGTGGACGCGATCGACACGCAGCAGATCGAGACGGCCCACCTCGGCGTAGAACATGGCTCCGACCCCGAGACCCGCGCTTTCGCGCAGGACCTGCTCCGCGACCAGAGGGCGGCTCGAAGGGAGCTGCTCGCTCGGGTCGCGGTTGACAGGGTCGGTCTTCAGCCGTCTCTCCTCCTCGAGCTGTTCGAGTCCCGGGAGCGCGCGGCGCGCGCGTGGCTGAGCAACCTGACCGGGCAGACTTTCGACAGGGACTTCGTCGCCAACGAGACCAAGGAACAGACCCGGCAGCTCGACTGGCTCGACCACATGCTCATCCCGGGCGCGCACGATGCGGACCTTCGCGCCGAGCTCCAGCGCCGGCGCGTGGTCGCCGCGGCCCGACTGGCGACCGCGGAGCGACTCGCCAGCCGCTTTCCGCGCTCGGCGTCGGATGCGCTGCCGTAAGCGCTACGAAGGCGACGGCCGCGCGAGCGAGCGCGGAGTGCGTCCGAGTGTCGACCTTTTGTGAGTCGCGGCCGGGCCTGCGCGTCTCTCGGACGCTGGCATGCGACGTGCGACAGCGCTCGCCATGCGAGTGCTCGTCGCAACGGATCTGAGCGAGTCGTCCGCTGTCGCGCTACGGGAAGGGGCGGCGCTCGCTTCCTCACCATCGGACGCGCTGGCGGCGGTGCACGTGCTGCCTCCGTTCAAGACAGTCTCCGCCGCCGTGCTCGACCTGTCGGCCGCGGACGTCTCGGCCCGCGCGGCGCGCGCCGTTCGGAGCCAGGTGGCGAAGATCACCGATCGTCGGCACGACATCGAGGTCTTCATCGACGAGGGCTACGCGCACGTTCACATCCTGCAGCGCGCCGAGGCTTGGCACGCGGACGTTGTCGTCGTCGGAACCCACGGACGGCTTGGGCTCGCGCATGTGCTGGGCGGAGTTGCGGAGCGCGTCGCGCGAGGCGGCCGGTGTCGTGTTCTCGTCGCGCGCCCGCAATCCACGCGTGGATGGGTGCTCGTGGCGACGAACCTATCGCAGCGTTCCTTGCGCGCGGTGACCGTCGCGGCCGACGAGGCACGAAGACGTGGTGCCCGGCTCAAGGTCGTTCAGTCCGTCGGATTCGTGGAGTTGGAGATGATCTACGTCCTGGATCTCGAGTCGTCGCTCACGTCCCGCACGTCCGCGGCGCAATTGCTGTCCGAGACCATCGCTGGATTGGGCGTCACCGCCGAGTGCGACGTTCTCGAGCGTTCCCCGGCGGCCGCGATCGTCGGTGAAGCGGAAGAGATTGGCGCCGAGCTCATCGTCGTTGGCGCACGCGGGGCGACTTCTCTGTCGCCCCTCACCGAGCTCGCACCCGGCGGCGTAACCGATCGCGTCGTGAGGCACGCGCTGTGTTCCGTGCTCATCGTGCCGTAAGAGGGCACGTCGCGGGAGCCAACCGAGTCGCCGACTCGACACGTTCGCCCCACCCCAACATCGGCAAAGCGCCACACCGGGGCGGTTCTTCACTGCCCCATATGTCGCGTCCGCGGCGTCCGAGCGCGTCATTCGGCGCGTGGGCACTATCTTGCACGCGTCGCCCTGCTAGCCGAAGCGGGCCCACCGCGATGCGCCCGAGGAGGATCAGCGTAGCAGGAGCGGGCGTTTCCGAACAACCGAAGCCAGGAAAAGACAATGACCGACAATCACGTCGATATCCCGCGCGATCTTGCGCCCGCTGTTAACGCTTCACCTCGTGTCTCACCGGACCTCCGGTCGGCAAGGCTACTGAAGTGGCTTCTTCCCGCTGCAGCGCTGCTCGTTGCGTTGTTCGCGATTCCCAATCTGTTACAAACATGGTTGTGGATGAAGCAACTCGATTACGCTGGCATCTTTTGGACGCTGCTGTCCGTCAAGGCAATGCTTCTGTGCACGGCATTCGCCTTCGCGACGCTCTTCCTGTGGCTCAACGTGCGGCACGCGGCCAACTCCAGCGTGGCTCGGGTTGACGATGACACCGCAAGAAAAGTCGCAACCACCACGACGGCAGAATCGAGCCTGAGCGCCCCCGTACTCGCGCTAGTGACCACGAGCGAGGCGGTCCTCATAACCCTATTTTCCGTGTTCTTCGCAGGCTTCATCAGTCTGCAGTGGGACACCTACTTGCGCTTTCACAACGGCGGATCCTTCGGGCTGGCCGACCCTGTCTTTGGCAAAGACGTAGGTTTCTATCTGTTTCGTCTGCCATGGTATGAGCTGGTGCAGCAAAGTGTGCTGTGGCTCGTAATCGTGGCGATTCTCGGAGTCGGAACAAGATACGCGGCCCCACTACTGATCTCCCGCACAAAAAAATGGACGATCACAAAGCCCGCCGTTCAGCATCTCTCGACACTTCTATTCATCTTGTCCGCCACACTCGGATGGGGCTATTTTCTCGCCCGCTTCGACCTACTCAATTCCACGACAGGCGTCGTCTACGGAGTGGGATACACGACGGACCACGTCACGCTGCCGGCCCTGTGGGTGATGATTGCCGCGTCGGCTGCAGCGTGCGCGCTTCTCGTCTTGAACATCTTCTGGGCGCGATGGAGAGTCATGGCGATGGGGGCGGTTAGCTTCGCGGCGCTTCACGTCATCGGCGTGATCGTCGCTCCCGCTCTGTTCCAGAATTTCGTCGTGCAGCCGAACGAGCTGAGCCTTGAAACGCCCTACTTGAAGAACTACATCGAGTTCACTCGCAAGGCATACAGTCTCGATGGGATTCAGGAAACGGCGTATCCGGCAATGACGGATCTCACACCCGCGGTTCTGGCGAGAAATCAGGACACCATCCAGAACATTCGACTGTGGGACAAGCGCCCTCTGCTTCAAACCTACGAGCAGACGCAGGCGATACGCCTATATTACAAATTCTACGACGTGCACGTGGATCGCTACCATCTCGCGGATGGGTATCACCAGGTGATGCTCTCGACACGCGAGCTCTCCCAGGAACTGCCAAGCAAAGCACAAACATGGGTGAACGAAAACCTAGAGTTCACGCACGGCTACGGCCTCGTCATGAACTTCGTATCCAAGAGCGAAGGCGGCGGCTTCCCGGAATATTTGATCCAGAACGTGCCGCCGGAATCATCCTTCGGTCTGAGCATCACGCAGCCCGCCATCTACTACGGCGAGGGAATGTCTGGCTCGCGGATCGTCGCGTCGGGCGTGAAGGAGTTCGATTATCCGAAAGGCAACCAAAACATCTACACCAACTACGACGGTCAAGGCGGCATTCCCGTCGATACGCTCGGAAAACGACTCCTCTTCGCCTGGACTCAGGCTGACATCAACATCTTGCTCACGGGCTATCTAAAGCCGGATAGCCGGATACAGATATGGCGTGACGTCCAGGAAAGGGTCGCGCGCGTCGCCCCGTTCGTTAAGCTCGACGCGGAACCATATCCGGTTCTTAGCGAGGGCAAGCTGTATTGGATCCAGGACGCGTACACAACCTCAAGACGGTTTCCATACTCGAACCCACGAACGGCGAACTTTGAAAGTGGTCTGAATTATATCCGTAACTCAGTCAAAGTCGTCGTTGACATGTATGACGGCGCGGTCTCCTTCTACGTGATGGACCCGAAGGATCCCGTGCTCGGCGTGTACCGCCAGGCGTTTCCCGGCGTATTCAAGGATCTGAATCAACTGTCCGCAGACCTGAAGACGCACCTGCGCTACCCGCAGGACTTGTTTGGAATCCAGGCCACGCAATACGAGACGTTTCACATGACGGATCCTCAGGTGTTCTACAATCGCGAAGACCTGTGGGTGCCACCGCAAGAGAAGTACAACGGAACAAAGGCCCCTATGGAGCCGTACTACATCCTGATGAAGCTTCCCGGGAGCGACCAACTCGAGTACCTGCTCATGAGCCCGTTCACGCCGCAGAACAGGGACAACATGATTTCGTGGCTGGCGGCAAGATCCGACTTCCCGAACTACGGCAAAATGCTGTTCTATCAACTGCCGAAGGACAAGCTGACGTACGGGCCGAACCAAATTTCGGCGATGATCGATCAGAGTACGACGATCTCGGAGCAGCTGACCCTATGGGATCAGAAGGGCTCGGGAGTCATTCGTGGGAAGCTCATCGTGACTCCGATCGAGAATTCATTTCTCTACGTCGTTCCGCTTTACCTCCGGGCCGAAGGTACGAACTTTCCTCAATTGAAGCGGGTCATTGCGGCCACGGGAGACAAGGTCGTGATGGAGCCGACGCTTGACGAGGCGCTGTCCGCTTTGTTCGCGTCTCCGCAGGGAGCACCGCTAGCCGGAGTTCCTCAAGTGAACGGCGCGTCCAATCTCGGTACCGACGCCGCTCAGGAGGAGCGGCTTCAACTCGAGGCCGCACAGAAGGCGATTGATTCGCTCAAGCTCCTAATCAATGAGAATCCGGCGAACGAGCCAGTAAGCAAGGTTCCCACGACGTCGGCACACGTCGTGAAGTGAATAGCCTCGGCTTTGGCGGAGGCGACGCCGTGCAAGGAGTGCAACCTCGCCGTGAACCCGGGTCGTCACGCAGGCGCTCACGCTCGCAGGGCGTCACTCGAGGCTCACCAAGAGACGGACGTCATCCAGACGACAGTCGCACCGCATCGTGCGCCCGCCAGCGCTCGGGAGGTACGTCGTGGACGTTAGAGAACTGCATCAGAACTACGGCCAGTCGGTATGGTTGGACTACATCCGGCGTCACCTCCTCCAGAGTGGTGATTTCGCGCGATTGGTGAAGGAGGATGGCATACGGGGTGTGACGTCGAATCCGTCGATCTTCGAAAAGGCGATCGCCGGCAGCACCGATTATGGAGTCGCGATCCAGCAGTACGAGAGGCGTAAAGACGAGACCGCGTCGGCCATCTACGAGCATCTGGCCGTCGAGGATGTTCAGCAGGCAGCCGACATTCTCGCTCCCGTTTACAAGGAGTCGGACGGGCGCGACGGCTACGTCAGCATGGAGGTCTCGCCCTACCTCGCGCACGAGACCCAAGCGACGATCGACGAGGCAACTCGCCTGTGGAGCAGGGTGCACCGCGACAACCTGATGATCAAGGTTCCGGCAACCCGTGAGGGGATTCCGGCGATCCGGCAGCTCATCAGCCAGGGCGTCAACGTCAACGTCACCCTCCTCTTCTCGCGCGCGGTGTGCCGCCAGGTGTCCGAGGCGTACATGGACGGCCTCGAGGCGTTCGCGACGCACGGGGGAGAGCTCGCGCGTATCGCCAGCGTCGCGAGCGTGTTCGTCAGTCGCCTGGACGTCCTCGTTGATCCGATACTCGAGACGCTGGCCGAGTCGAAGCCCCCCGTGGAGCAGACGCTGCTTCGCAGCCTCGTCGGCAAGGTAGCCATCGCCAACGCCAAATTGGCCTATCAGGACGCGAAGGAGCTGCGCCGCGGCGCGCGCTGGGAGGCGATCGCCGCGCGCGGCGCGAGGGTGCAACGCCTGTTGTGGGCGAGCACGAGCACGAAGGATCCGCGGTTCAGCGACGTCCTGTACGTCGAATCGCTCATCGGACCCGACACGGTCGACACCATTCCACCGGCCACGCTCGATGCGTTCCGGGACCATGGGCACGCCGGAAGCCACCTTGAAGAGAACGTCGACGATGCCCGGGAGGTTCTGGCCAAGCTCGCGCACGCGGGCATTCTGATCGACGACCTGACCGCCCGCCTCCTCCACGACGGGGTCGCAGAGTTTTCCGCGGCCTTCGACACGCTCCTTGCTTCGATAGAGAAAAAGCGCGGCGCGGTGCTCGAGTCGTCGCTCGACCGGATGCACTATCGATTGGCGGCTCCGCTCGACGAAGAGGTGCAGGCGACACTGAGGGACTGGCGCACCACCGGGAAGGTGCGGCGCCTCTGGGCGCGCGACGCGAAGCTATGGACGGGCCATGACGAGAATCGATGGCTCGACTGGCTCGATGTGGCCGACCTGGAGCGCGACGCCGCGCAGGTCCTGACGATTTGCGCCGGGAAGTCTCGGCGATTCCAGGACGCGGTCGTCCTGGGGATGGGCGGCTCGAGCGTCTGCGCCGACGTCCTGTCGCGAACGTTCGGACGCATCGAAGGCTACCCCGAGCTCCACGTGCTCGACTCGACAGACCCGGCGCAGATCCGGGCGATGGATGGGCGCATCGACCTGTCAAGGACGCTGTTCGTCGTCTCCAGCAAGTCCGGGACGACGCTCGAGCCCAACATTCTCAAGGACTACTTCTACGATCGCGTCTGTCAGAGCGTCGGAGAGCGCGAGGCGCCGAAGCACTTCATCGTCGTGACGGACCCTGGCTCCGCTCTGCAGGGGCTTGCCGAAGCGCAGAAGTTCGCGCACGTGTTCTTCGGTATGCGCGGGATCGGCGGTCGATACTCGGCGCTGTCCAACTTCGGCATGGTGCCGGCAGCGGTCATGGGAGTCGATGTGCCGCGTTTTCTCGACCGCATGAAGATCATGGCGCACGGTTGTGGTTCCTGCGTTCCTCCCGAGCAAAACCCGGGAGTCCTGCTCGGCACGATACTCGGGGTGTCCGCGAGAGCGGGCCATGACAAGGTCACGCTCATCGCCTCTCCGGGCGTCGAGCCGCTTGGGGCATGGCTGGAGCAACTCCTCGCCGAATCTACAGGCAAGGGGGGCAAGGGGATCATCCCCATCGACCGGGAGCCCCTTGGTACGCCGGACGTCTACGGGTCGGACCGCCTGTTCGTCTACCTTCGACTCGACGATGCGCCCGACGCTCGACAGGACGCCGCGGTCGACGCGCTCGAGAAGGTCGGGCAGCCCGTCGTCCGCATCGCACTCGGTGAGCCGCACGACCTTGGGCAGGAGTTCTTTCGCTGGGAGATCGCGGTCGCAACCGCGGGCGCGATCCTCGGCATAGACCCTTTCAATCAGCCCGACGTGGAGTCTAGCAAGGTCGCGGCACGCAAGCTGACCGACGCGTACGAGAAGACCGGCGCTTTGCCGCGCGAAGACCCATTCTACCAGGAGGGGGCGCTTCAGCTGTTTGCGGACGAGAAGAATCATCTCGCCCTCGAGCAGGCGGCCGGCTCCGACAAGTCGCTTCAGGGATATGTGCGTGCCCACCTCGGTCGCCTCGGGGCGGGCGACTACCTGGCGCTCCTCGCCTACGTCGAGCGGAGCGACGCACACGATCGCCAGCTTCAGTCGATCCGGCGCGCAGTCCGTGATTCGCGCCGTGTGGCGACCTGTGTGGGCTTCGGGCCTCGCTTCCTCCATTCGACGGGACAGGTGTACAAGGGCGGACCGAATACCGGAGTCTTCTTCCAGCTGACCTGCGACGACCCGCGCGATCTCCCGGTCCCGGGTCACCGCTTCAGCTTCGGCGTCGTGAAGGCCGCCCAGGCGCGTGGCGACCTCCGCGTTCTGGCACAGCGTGATCGCCGCGTGTTGCGCGTGCATCTCGGCGCGGACGTCGGCCGCGGCCTCCAGACGCTCCACGAAGCGATCGGGGCGGTGCTCACATGAGGGGGTCTGCGCACGGTGCGGCCAAAATGCGCGCACGGCGAGGTCGGCTGCCCGGTCGGTCGCTGACAACGCACACCAAGCGCCGGTAAGCCTATGCGGCAATCCGCACCCTCGGCCCGGGGCGCCAGAGTTCGTGCAGCATGGTCGACAGTCGCGACGGCGCGGCACAAACGCTGGGTCCGCGAATGGACGCGTGTCCCGACGAAGTTTGGGGTGGATTCTCCATTGGCGGAATCCGGTTTCTGTGATTCCAAGCACTTCGGAGCGAATTTCTCGATCAATTCCTCAAGAA
>JBKQKP010000138.1:0-9792 GCA_052147435.1 Polyangiaceae bacterium
TGTGAAGGCAGCTGCTCGAAGACCAACCGCACCGCTCGCTCTCGAACCTCCGCGGAGTACTTGCTCGCTCGTCCCATGGCTCCATCCTCTCAACATTGGGAGCCTCCAGGAAAGTCGGGGCGATTCAGTACGGTGCTGAGGTACGCCGAGGAGCTCGGCTATCCGACGGCGAAGCCGAGATTGAGGAAGCTCCCGCCGCGTGGGCAAGCCCGGGTCAACGTCTGGACGCTTGCCGAGATCAACGGCTTGCTCGCCGAGGCGCGGAAGGAGTCGAGCGAGCTGCTGCGGATGTTTGTTTTCCTGCTGAACACCGGATGTCGGAAAGGCGAGCTCCTCGCATGCGAATGGGACTGGATCGACTTCGACGCGGAGATGATCAGGATCCCCAGCACGGAGTACTGGCAGGCGAAGAACGGCCTCCCGCGCGAGGTACCGATGTCCGATGCCTGTCGGGCTGTGTGTTCGGTTCCGAGGGCGAGCGCGCGATGGGTCTTTCCGAAGGCGTCCGGGGAACGCTACGTGGAGTTCCCCAAGGACGCGTTCTGGGCCGCTCGAAAACGGGCGGGGCTCACGGGCGGACCGCACACGTTCCGCCACACGTTCGCCAGCCACTTCCTCCAGAGCGTTCCGGACCTCTTCCTTCTGGCACAGGTTCTTGGTCATTCGCACCACCGTGTCACGGAACTCTACGCGCACCTCTTGCCGGATCACCTGGCACGTGCGAGAAACGCCGTGAACTTGGGTCCAGTGCTACAGACCGTGGCGAGGACCGTGGCGGCAGGGACGGGATCTTCAAATTCTTCGACGAAAATACACAAGCGCCACTAGCTCAGCTGGATAGAGCGACGGCCTCCGGAGCCGTAGGTCAGAGGTTCGAATCCTCTGTGGCGCGCTGGGCATCTCGAAGCCTCCGGACCGAGGTCTCGTGCTGGTGAGGGGGTTCGGCGATCGCGGTGCTCGTGTCCCGGGAGGCCGGGACACGGAGCGGGACACCCATCGGGACACGGAGACACGCGCAACGCGGTCTTTCCCGAGCGACGAGCGCACGGAGCGACGGCCCGCCGGCAAAGTGGACGAACGGGACACGGACGACGGGCGCAACTCATCGTCCACTCCTGCCCGGCCGGCGCCTCGCAGGGCGCGACGGCGGGCGGCCACCGCGCAAACGCGGAGCCTTCGCACTTCGTGACGAGCCGAGCGATACGGCCCGATGCGGACGGTCCTGAGTGATTGGAGGATCAACCTCAACGCCGAACTCAAGGACGCGCCAGGCCCGGAGCGTGCCGCGAAACCCGCCGTGCCGAAGGATGCACGCGGTGACGGACGCCAGCGACAAGCAGACAACGGCCGTGATGAGGACTGCTTCCATGCGCCCAAGATGCATCGGCCCCCACCGCGTCGCCGTACACGTCGAGGACGCTGGCGCGTGTACGGTCAACCCTATCCAGAGACGGCGCGAAATAGCTGCCGCTTGTGTCGCCCGATCGCCCGCTCCTCTGCTCGCACCGCGTCGAGGACGGTGGGTCGGCCGTTCTCGCAGGCTTTCCTTGCCCAGCCCCTCCCGTGTCCCGCGAGAATCGATAACACCGCAAGGTCCCGCGTTGTGGGCTCGCGATCGATCCACCACCAACGCCCCCGCCGATTCCAATTCGCAACGAGCAGGGCGCGGGGGCTCCACTCAGGAGGGTCGGGTTCGCGCAGGAGCGAGTGGACGCCGGGTTCACCGAGAAATCGCTTCAGCATGGTGACGGCGCCATCATCGTGCGGCGCCTCACGCTTCGCGTTCTCCTGAAGGAAGTGGTCTGCGGCTCGCGCCGCCTTGAGCAGGCGGACCGCTAGTTCACTCGCAACGTTCGAGTAACGGATGGAACCCTTCATGTGTTCCTCCTGCGCCTTCGACCACAAACGGAGTCCGTCCTCCTTCGTAGCCCGTGAGGGCACCGGCTCTCCCCGCGCCTCGGATGTCCTTCGTGCGCCCTCGGCCACGTGGACAAGGCACCAATCTCGAACGGCACTGCAGAGCGCCTTCGGATCATCGTAGCGCGTAGGTCCAGCGCGCCTGGCCGTGTTCGACGATGGCCCGTGTAGTGCCATGCGCAAGGAGCATGCCCTAGTACCGAGCGCTCGGGTTCACGAAGGCGCGGTCGACGTCGAGCCCGACGCCGCGACGGCATCCCATCGGCTCGTGCTCGCGCTCGCCACCCCCCGGGCTGCCGGGGCAGCAACCGATGGGCACGAGGAGCTCCGGAGGCAGCGGGACGCCATCGCGAGACGCGGAGCACGTCAGGATGCAGCGCAGAATCCGTCGATCACCGCCTTCGATCTCCTCCTCAAATTGTCTACCCCCGGCACGGCGGGTGCGTTCCGTCGCGCGGCCGGACGTGCGAAGCATGGGCGACGATGTCCACCCCGCACCGGCGATTCACCGTCCTAGGCAGTGGCGACATGCGCGAAGCCCGCGCTCGCCTCGAGCGCGCACTGGCGCCGCTGATGCCTGGACCTCGCGAAACATTCGAGGCAGAAGACCCGGTTGGTGATGTGCGAGCGTGGGGCGGGGAGACGCTCCTTCTCCGCGCCCTTCAAGAAGTTGAATACGACCCAGCCGATTCGCTCGACGAGGTCCGGGCGTCCGTCGAGGCATTCCGCGCCGCGAACCCGGGCGTCGAAATCTCCTACGACTCGCTGATCAAGGACCACTGGATCCGCGTCGTTTGGAACCGGTGCTACGTCCCCGGCTTTCGTTCCGGTCGCTTCCATGGAACAGGGCCCGGCCCGCTCGAGGCTCTCGACGCGCTCGCCAACTCTCCCGATGCTGAGTGGCTGTCCGTCCCGAACTTCCCTGAACTCCTCGAACTTCACCGATCGCAGCATCCGAGAACACCTCCGCTGCTCGATGACCTCACACCCGATGGGGTCCTCGCGACCACGGATCCTCCATCTCTGAACCCCCACGCGCGAGCCATTGCCCGACTCGGTCCTTCCCTGTTTGCGCGGCTTTGGGACGATCTCGAGTTCGGACCCGAGGACCTGGGAGCGCGACTTTCCTGGTGGATGGATATCAACTGGGTCACTGAGGGGGCGGCAGCGGGTTTCGGACACCATCTGGAGAAGCCCAACCGTCGGGCGTTCGGGGCGGAGGTGTGGAAGCGCCTTGAACTCGAGGAAGATCTCATCGGCTGGCCTGAGGAGGACCGACGGATCGCGGTACAGAACTGCGTTCAGCACGGGCGCGACGACCTCGATGCTGTCCTTCCACGCCCAGCGGGTCTGCGAGACGACACGTGGGTGGATCGGATCCTCTGGGTCGATCGTCATCAGGGCGGATTCGACGCCTTTGACGTGAATCATGAATGCCGACGCCGGCTCCTTTTTCTCTTCCGCGAGATAGTTCGCTGGTCCGCTGAGTATCCGCTCGACGGCAGCATCGACGCCTGGGGAACGCGACTCGCCGAGCTGGTTCGCCCGCGCCCCGCACTCGTTTCCGAACTCATTCACGAGGCAGATCGCAACTCCGCGCTACTCGCGCTGCTACTGCTTGCACCGGCGACTGCTGGACTGGGCCTCGCGCTGCTCGCGCGCCGCGCGCCGTTCGTTCCCCACACCTATGATGTCAGCTCGCGGAAGGGTCAAGCCGCACAGCTTGCCGAAGAGGCGTGGCTGGATGGAAGTGAGTGTGGCGTATGGTCCCTTACGCGTTCCGGCTCACAGGAGGCTGCACGAGAGCTTGCTGCCCTCCTCGACTATGTCGCCGGGCTGGCGATGCCGCGCTATCGCCCGCAGCAAGACGAGTGGCTCGCACTTCGGCGATTTCGTCACGAGCACCTTGTGCGCATCGCGACGTCCGACAACGGTGGGTTCCTCGGTCCTGGGTGGATCGCGACGCTTGCAGATGACGTCGCGGTCCGTTGTCATCACGGCGCCCGGGGTGCACGCGGGATCGGGGAGCGGACCGCGAGCAACGCACCCGCTCTCTTTCGAGCGGGGCGGCGGGGTGTAGTCGGTCGCCGGGGGGCTCGCGGGCGTGAACGGTGCGCGCGCCGCGCGCTCGGCCCCTCCCGCGCACGCGACCGCGAGCGAGAGTCCAGCCAGCATGACGAATCCGTTCCACACCATCTTCCGATTCTTTACTCGCCGCGCAGCCGACTTGCATGGCGAGGCGCACCGGCGCGACCATAAAGGATCTTCGTTCGGCTATCCGAAGAGCGTCCCCAGCCTCGCCTTGAGCAGCTCGCTCACCTTCGCTTCGACGATCCGCTCGATCTCTGCCTCGAGTCCGCCGGAGCTACCCGCGCCTCTGCTCGTGGCGCCGTTGCCGGTCGCCGCGGACTTCGGCGGACGGCCGGGGCCGCGCCGCGCACCCTTCGGTTTCGACTTCGCGCGTATGCCGTAGACGTACGCGAGCGAGATGTTGATCCCCGCCGCCTTCGCCTTCTTGACGACGTCTGCGCCCGGCATCGTTCGTGGGAGTGCGCGGACGAACGCGCTCTTGTTGGCGGGCTTCTTCGGGGTGGTCTTCTTCTTCGCGGCCATAGGCGCATGATACATGAGAACGGCTGAGCTGCGCGAGGTAGCCGAGATGGGACGCAGGGACGTCGATAGGCATGAAAGGAACTGAGTGCGATGAGACGACCTCGTGCAGCGAACGTGAGGGCCGCGCACCTCGGGTGCCGGCGGACGGAGGGCCGGGATCCGGCGGTCACGCGACGTCGAGAGCCCGCACCGCGTCGAGCGCATCCTCAATCTCGCGCCAGTCCTCCAAGTCGATCGCCGGGAAGGAGCCTGGATCGGTTGCCGCGACCCAGTCGTACCAATCGACCGCGGCGTGAAATGCAGCGTGGCCTTCCGACCCGGTCTCCGAAACGGTGCGCCCGGTCCGAGGCAAAGGCGAGAGGATGACCCTGACCGCGCCGTCTCCTCTCTGCGTCACGACCTGCACGAGCTTCTCGCCGCGCTCGCTTACGTCCCATCGAGACACGAGGGGGCCGCGCTCAACGTTCACGGCCACGAAGACCGGCTTCATGGATCCCAATCGAAGCGCCGTCGCGACGAGAGGTCAACGGTCGTCGACAGTGAGGCCGCGCACTCGTGGCTCACGATCCGGCAATAGTCTTCGCCCGGGTTCCCGTTCACGAACCCGAGACTCGCAGGGGACTGCGTCCGTTGTCGGCCGCATCACTTGGGGTTCAATCGCATCACACTGCCGCCATTCTGGTCCGTCCAGTACACATTCGAGCTGTCCGCGGCGATGCTGAGGGGACCGTCCTGGCCCGAGGCAAGCGTCGTTGTCGCGCCGCCACCTACGGGTACTGCGAGTACGGTGCCCGTGTTCCCGCTGGCGTAGCCGTTGTCCACCCAATAGGCGTTCGTGGCGTCCACCGCGATGCCAGATGGGAGGCCCTGCCCAGAGGCGAGCGTCGTCAGCGCACCGCCGCCAAGGGGGACGCTCATCACAGCGCTCGTCGTCGTCCAGTAGACGCTCGTAGCGTCGACCGCGATTCCGTAGGTAGCGTCCTGCCCCGAGGCAAGCGTCGTGGGGTTACCACCCGCCAGGGGCACCTTCATGACCGTGCCCGGATTGGAGCCCGGCGTCCAATAGACGCTCGTGCCGTCCACAGCGATGCCGTACGAGACAGAAGGCTCCGATGCGAGCGTCAAAGGCGAGCCGCCCGCGAGGGGCAGCCTCATCACGGCGGTCGCGGTGGTCCAATAGACACTCGTGCTGTCTACCGCGATGCCGAAGGGACCGTCCTGGCCTGAGGCGAGCGTGGCCGCTACGCCGCCGGCGAGCGGTGCAGCCATCACGCTGCCGATGCTACCGCTGGCATAGTTGGTCCAATAGACGCTCGTCGTATCTACAGCGATGCCGACGGGGTTGTTCTGGCCGGACGCTATCGTGGTCGGTGTGCCACCTGCGAGGGGCACTCTCATCACGGCGCTCTGGGTTGTCCAGTAGACGCTCACAGCGTCGATGGCGATGCCGGTCGCGCTTCCCTGCCCCGAGGCAAGCGTAACCATCCCGGTGCCCGAGCTGCTTCCCGAGCTACTCCCGGAGCCGCTCCCGCTGCTCGAGCCGCTACCGCTCCCGGAGCCGCCACTGGAACCACTCCCAGAGCTGTTTCCCGAGCCACTCCCTGAGCTACTTCCGCTACTGGGCCCGGCGCTCCCGGAGCCACCATCGCGGACACTACTCCCGCCGTCGTCTGAGCTGACCGAACCTCCAGTCGAATCGCCGCCCGAGCCCCCGAGAGGGGTCGCGTTTGCGCCCAGAGCCTTCCCGCCGCAGCCTGCAGCACAGCCCCATGAGCAAGCGCATGCGAGCGCTACGACTACTGGGAGTTCTCTACGCACAGTTATCGACACTGCCATATGACGCCTCCGGCGCGGTCCCTAAGGCGGACTTCCGTTGCACGCCCCCGGGCTAGGCGGCACGAACGACCGCCAAAAGCGAGGTCGCGAGCAGAGAGCGGCGCGTTAGCGCAACGCCACCAGATCATCGCGCCTCACGCCGAGCCCACACCGCCTCGAACTCCTCTCGGGTGATCTCGGCCGGCTCAAACTGCGGGTCCTTAGCCATCTCGTACAGGTCGGGCATCGCAAGAAGGCCGAGTTTCGTGCCGCCGCTCGCTTCCTTGGCACTCGCGTACCCGAATCGCCCGCTACGGAAGACCTCGACCTTTCGGACCTCGAAGCGGTTCGCGTCCAACTCGCTGTAGAGAATCACAGGCTCGTCAGGGTGCTGATGCTTCCATCCGACGCGGACGTACCTCATGGTCCACCTCCCGATCCAACGATCCGACCCGCCAGGTCGAGCGGCCCCTCGTTCGGAATTACGAAGACGCCTGGCCGCCCTTCCACGACGTCCAGGTCGCTAACGTCGATCTCCACCCAGTTCGTGAAGCGCGAGCCCTGGAACGGCATCCCAAGGAACTGGCGCGACAACTGCGCCGGCGTCATCGAGCCCGGGATGATGTCCGAAAGATACTGTCCGTTCCCGTATCTCGCGTCGGCGGGATTCAGTGCTTTGAGCGAGGGATTGAGCTGTTCGGTTTCCAGGATCCCGTTCATACCCTCCTCGGTCGTGTAGTGGAAGAGGGTCTGCGCCCCTGGCGCCTCCTCCTCTGCACCGTTGCTACCGCTAGCGGCGGCGCCGGCGACTCCTGCGAGCGGCACTAGAGTGGGGAATCGCGTCGCCACCTGCAAACTCGCGGTATTCATCGCACCGACCGCAGGAGGGACGGTCATCGCGAGCCCCTGAAGACCCGCAAGTGTAACCGCCCCGACAAGAACCGGCGCGTTCCGGCTTATTCCCGCGTTGAACGCTCTTAGAGCCTGCGCGTCAACCATTGCCCGCTGCATTCCCTCACTCGAGAAGAGAGAGACTGACGGAGGCTGCATTTGCGGCCTTGGATCAACAAACGCCGGTCCCCCGGGATCCGAGTTCGCTTCCGTGGAAAGCGTAACCGTGGGAGTCTGGACCGCGGGCACAGGCGCCAATCCGCATCCATTGCAGCAAGCGCACACGTCTATAGGAGGCAGGTTCAATCCACTGCCGACGTCGTCATCTAGCCCAAGGAGGTCCACCGCTGTAGTGACCCTTCCGCGCACATACGCATAAGGATTGCGATCGCTTTGCAGACCGTGAACCCATGCGGGGTCCGCGCTAATCCACCTTCCGAGATTCGGCGAGTAGTACCTAGCGCCAAAGTATACGAGCCCGACCTCGTTGTCCCCCTCCTTGCCAGTGAACTTGTAGTCCTCCCAAAAACCGCTCTCGACTGCGCTCTGATAGTCGTTCTCAATTCCTCCGTACGGATAGTACGTCGTGCGTTCCACGAGCGCGCCAGTACTTTGATCTACTACGGCAGAAGTCGAGCCGAGCGTATCGCCCAGTTCGAGATAGACGTGCTGTAGGTACTCCACCAGGTGCAGGGTCTTCGTATCGATCACTTTTTCCGTGTCGAAAACTTGCCCATACGAAACGCCGTTGAAGACGAGATAGGTCACCTGAGTGGTCGGGTCGTCCTCGTAATGAGATGCACCAGTCTGCCACTCTGCTCCCACGAGGCGGAAAGATGGGAATATCTCCGCATTGTACGAGGTCGCCCCCGTCCCCTCATGATAGGACGAACGCAACACGCGATTGCCAGCCGCGTCGTATAGGTAGGCGACTTCTACGTCTGGCATTATCGTAACAAACTGATTCTGGCCGTTAGTCCAACGCCAAGCCCCGGCCAAGCGACCGAGCTCGTCCCACTGATAAGAAAATGCTCGCTTGCAGTCGGACGTGCACGTTCCCCCAAGCGAGTACGACATCGTCAGAAGATTCCCCGCCTGGTCGTAGGTCGTCGCGGCCTGATTGGTCGCACTCGCCGCGCTCGTGAGCTGATTGGGGCCGGCGCCGCTGCCTCCATTTGTTATCGCGCCAAGAGACCGTTCGAAAAAGACGTTCTGATCATCCGTCGTTTGCGTCGTATTCCCGAGCCAATCGAACGCAAATGTCTGCTGCCTCACGCGCGTTTGCGCCGTAGAGAGTGGGGGCAGCGGCGTTTGACCTGCGGTCGCAGGCGGCAGCGCCTGGACGAAAGTGTCGGAACCAACGGCCCCGGTCGTCGAGACGTAGGCGAACGAGGCGCTCGTCGGTCGATAGCTGTCGTCAAATGTGTAGGACCGGTTGACGGGAAGCGCACCGGGCCCCCACTCCGCGGGCACACGCTTGTCAGTGAGCGCAGATGGATCCCCCACTGCGTCGAATTGCGTTACCGCGTCGTCGATGAGCACCGTCTGGGGGGGCGTTACGGAGCTCGTCGGGCTGCCGAGCGGCGCATGCGCGCAGGTCGGAAGCGAGGCGTTTCGACTCGCGCCTGACTCTTGGAGCCAGCGCATCGAGTTGTAGCACTGGAAGCGCGTCGTCGACGCTGCATCACCGAGAACCGAGGTGAGGGGCGATCCATCGGCGGCGACGATGTTTGACTGAAGGATGGTACCGTAGCTGCCGCCGAGAGTTTCCAGGAAGCCGCGCACCGAGTAAGCCCCCGAAAGCGCAGCAGCTCCCGTTGTCTGCTGAGTCACGCGGTCGAGCCCGTCGTACACGAAGGACTGCTGGTAGACGTTCGTGTCATAGTTGTTCGCAGCTCCGATCGCGCCAGCGGACGTCCACGTCGGGGAAGCGAGTTGACGAGAGACGCCCTCCACGCGACCGCGACCGTCGTAGGCATAGGATGTGTAGGCCCCTCGATCGAGAACGCTCGTCAGCCGGTTGTTTACGAGGGTCGCACCCGGCGCCTCATAGTAGTAGAGCGTCTCGACCCCCGAGATGGTCGTTGGGGAAAGCGTCCCGGAGGCCGTGATCCAGAGCTGTGGCGCGGCAGTGTAGGTCGCCTGGCTGGACGTGCAGGGCTGGTAGTCCTCCCACCGGAGTCGACCCAGCCCGTCGTAGACGAGGTTCTCGCCGCAGCCGCGAGCGTCGCTCGTGCCAACGAGATTCCCGCTGACGTCGTAGGCGTAAAGCCATCCCGTCCCGTTCGACGACGTGTTCGGTTCAACGTTCGAAACTAGATGGCCGAGTGAATCGTAGCCAAGCGTACGCGTCACGGTGACCTGCCTGGGTTCATAGGTCCACGCGATTCGTGGAAGTTGCCCCGCTGCTCGCCTTCGTTTCTGCCAGGTACTTTCTCTTGAACTCTCTCGGCGTCTGATACCCGAGACTGGAATGCGGTCTTACCTCATTGTAGTGGCGGCGCCAGGTCTCGATGACGACTACGGCCTCCGTGCGGTTGCGGAACCACTCCAGGC
>JBKQKP010000139.1:0-45586 GCA_052147435.1 Polyangiaceae bacterium
TCGCGGCCGGGAGCGCCTCGGCGTAGCGGGCCATGAAGGTGAAGATCTGGGCCAGAGAGGCGTCTGCGACCGCGACCTCGGGGGCCTCCTCGCCGTAGAGCCTCTCGCGCAGCTTGAGGGACTCCTCCGTGAGCGCAAGGTCCCCGTCGAGGTCTCCCTCGTTCCCGCGGAGCATTGCCTCGCTCACGAGGAGCTTGGCGAGAAACGTCTCGTCGCCGATACGGTCGATGCATGCGTGCGCATGCTCGGCAGCTTCACGGGCGGCGTCGGCGTGATGCAGCTCCGCGCGCGTTCGAACGAGCGTCGTCCAGGCCTGAGCCTCCGTTCGCTCGTCACGCCCGGCGACGGCGTCGAGTGATGCCGCGACGAGGGCGCGCTCGCTCCCGGCGTAATCCCCTTCGGCGAGGAGGACCGCGCCGCGCGTGACGAGCGCCTCGGCGGCGAGCACTCGATCTCCCCCCTTGCGGGCACCATTGAGGACGTCGTCTGCGATTCGCTTCGCCGCCTCGAACTTCCCTGCGCGGCTGAGCGCGTTCGCCTTCGCCACGTCGAGCGAGAGGTCGTCGAGCACGGCGCGCTGCCGCGGATCCACCGCGACGCGACGGCGCGCTCGGAGCGATGCACCGTCGGCGCATTGCGCGAGCGGCGTGAGCCCGCTCGCGGCGCTCTGCGCCTGCTCGACGACCTTGCTGTCAGGCCGGCCGAACACGTCGGCGAGCGCGCGAAGCTCCTCGCGCCGTTCGCGCAGACACTGCACGCGTAGATCGAGGAGCTCGTCCGACTGCTCCTTGCGCACACGCGTAGCCTCGCAAGCGTCCGTGTGCATCTTCACCCAGTCCGCGGCGTACGCGTCGAACTTGCGCGAGACCCCCGCGAACGCCTCCTTCGCGAACGGGGCGCCCGTCGCGTCGAAGGCCTCGCTCACCGCGCGCGCCTGCGCCGGGCCCCAGACCTCCGCCATCTCGCGGTTGGCCCCAGCGCAGACGGCGGGGCGAGCGCCGCGCGTCGAGATGAGCGCCGTCGCGATGATCGCGACGACGAAGCCTCCGGTCACGATCGCTGTGCGTCGTCGCCGACGAAGCAGCTTCTCCGGATCCTTCGCGAGGGCGTCGAGGAGCTCCTCCATCGTGAGCCATCGCTCGCTCGGCTTGCGAGCGAGCCCGCGCACGACGGCTGCGCGCACCCACTCCGGGACACGCCTCCCCGGAGGGGGCCCCTTGATGCGTTGCTTGTCGACGCTCTCTCGCAGCTCGCCGAGCTTCTCTCCGGCGAACGGGCGCTCTCCGTAGAGCCCTTCGTACAGGGCGACGCAGAAGCTGAAGATGTCGGCGCGCTCGTCCGCCCTTTCGCCGTACATTTGCTCAGGCGCCATGTATCCGGGAGTGCCGAGGATCGCCCCCGCCTGGGTGAGTGCGACTTCGATCGTCTTCGCGTCGGCGACCGATTCCACGGGGGGGATGGACGCGCCGCTCTCCTGCGGCGTCGACTCCGTCCGATCCTGGAGCGCCCGTGCGATCCCGAAGTCCGCGACCTTCGCGCGCCCGTCACGCGTGACGAGCGCGTTGTCCGGCTTGAAGTCACGGTGCACGAGTCCGACGGCGTGCGCCGCGGCGAGCCCTCGCCCCGCGTCGAGGTAGTAGTCGAGGACCTCGCGCCACGTGTGCTCGCGCGACTCGAGCACCGACCGCAGCGTCCCACGATCGGCGAGCTCCATCGCGAGGAACACGTCGTTCTCGTGAACGCCGACGTCGAAGACCGCGATCACGTTCGGGTGGGAGAGCTTCGCGATCGCCCTCGCCTCGCGAGCGACGCGCGCCTGCGCGCTCGTGGCGCTGGAGCTCGCCCCCGTGTGGACGAGCTTGAGCGCGATCGTCCGATCGAGCTCGTCGTCTCGCGCCGCGTAGACCATCCCCATTCCCCCCCAGCCGAGGACCCCAGTAATCCGGTAGCGGTCGACCCGCTCCCCGGGGGGGAGTCGCTGCTCGGCGGCAGGGAGCGTCGTCTCCGTGAGGGTGGGATCGGCCATCCTGGCGATCATCAGCGTACGCCAGCGTGCGCCGCGCGAGCTCCGCGCGCCGCGGCGGCGCGACGAAACAGGTCGGGGACTGGTCACAGGCGTGCCGTCGCTCTCTTTCTCGCAATGATGCACTGGCTCACCGGCACACATGTGCCGACGGTCCGCTCTCTCCACCCCGTCTCGGGAGAAGGATCAGCCACTTCCAAGCGGCACTCGCCTTGCTACTCGGGACCCCACCGTCGCGAGAGGCTCGCTCGCCCACTGACAGCCCGGAGGCGCATCCCGATGTCGAACGCTGACTTCGAACCCGACTACGCCGGAGCGTCCCATCACCTTTGGTACGGCCGTCGCGAGCTGCGCACCTGCCTTGAGCTCGAGCTTTGCTGGAAAGCGGCCAAGAGCATCGCCGCGGGCGACGGCGTGTTGAGCGACGCGGAGCGGCTCACGCTCGTGGGAAGGATGACGTCGACCTGCACACCGCGAACCGTCATCGAGGCGGTGATGGTCTGGGACGCGAGCCCGGGAGGGCTCCCCGGGCTTCTCGAGCACCTGATCCTGCGCGAGAGCACGCGGCTCGATCTCGGACTTCTGATCATCTACCAGGGGCTCTCGGTCGCATTCTCCGACGGGACCTTGGCCCGTGCGGAGAGCGAGAGCGCCCACCTCGTGGCGAACGCGATGGGGGTCCCCTCCAGCACGGTGGAGGCGCTGATCTCCCTCTGCCGCGAGGAGGCGCTCCTCCGGTTCCGTCGTATCAGGACGCTCGAAGGGCTGATCGCGGTGGCGTCGAGCCGTGCCCCCGCGTTGCCAGCGTCGCCGTCCCCGCGCGCGGATCAAGAGCTCGTTCCCGAGACCCTGCGCGGCGGGGACTTGCGCGTGGGCGCGGAGCTCTCCTGGAAGCCCCGCGCCCCCGGGAAGGCGGGCGACGCTCGCTAGACCTGCTTTCGCGGCCGCGCGATCGCATATTCGTCGAGTCGATTGATGAGGGTTCGACGCGATATCCCGAGCAGTGCGGCCGCCCTGCTTTGGTTGCCCGACGCACGCTTGAGCGCATCCTGGATCAAAGCGCGCTCGGTTTCCGCGTCGAGCCGCATGAGCCGGCCAGTTCCAGCGGCGGCGGGGGGGGGCACGACCTCCCGAGAAGGCTCGGCCGTCCAGGCTATCGGCATGAGCGTCGCGTCCCCGCGGGTCGAGGCGGGCATCGGCGGATCGAGGAGCACGTGCTGCTCCTGGAGGAGATCACCCCGACAGAGCGCGATGGCGCGATCGATCACGTTGCGAAGCTCGCGAATGTTGCCGGGCCACGGGTGCGCGGTGAGCATCGGAAAGACCTCGGGCGCGATGCGCGGCGCCCGGCGCTTCGCCCGCTTCGCCGCGAGCTCGAGGAAGTGCGCCGCGAGAGGCGCGATCTCCGACTGGCGCTCGCGCAGGGGGGGCACCGGTATCGTGATGCCGTTCAGGCGAAAATAGAGATCGCGGCGAAACCCTCCCCGCGACACGAGCGTCGACACCTCGCGATTCGTCGCCGCAATGAACCGCACATCGACGACCCGCGGCTTCAGCGCACCGATGCGCATCAGCTCCCCGTTCTCGAGCACGCGGAGCAATTTCGCCTGCGTGGCCATCGGCATCTCGCCGATCTCGTCGAGAAAGAGCGTCCCCTCGTGCGCGGACTCGATGAGCCCCTGCTTCGCCTGCGTCGCCCCCGTGAACGCGCCGCGCTCGTAGCCGAACAGCTCGCTCTCGAGCAGCGTCTCGGGGAGCGCCGCGCAGTTGAGGCTGACGAACGGCTTGTCCGCGCGCGGGGAGCGCGCGTGAACCGAAGCGCTGATGACCTCCTTACCCACGCCCGTCTCGCCGGTGATGAGCACGGAGATGCTCGAGCGCGCCACGAGATCGACCAGGTCATGCAACCGCTGCATCGCTGCGGCGGCCACCACGACCCCGCCCTGCGAAGAAGGCCGCATCGCCGCCGAAGTGCGGATTGCCGCCTCCGACGGCGGAGCGACCTCCTCCGGCACCCGATCTTTCAACACGAAGAACACTCCGCCGGCTTCGATCAGGTTCCCCGGCTCGAGCGGCGTGGGGACGTCGGGCTCGAGCGGCTGGCCGTTCAGGCGCGTGCCGTTGGAGCTCCGGTGGTCTCGAATGTGAATGGGTGACCCCGGCGTGATCGAGAAGTGCACGCGCGACAGCGACGGCGTGTCGATCCGTACGTCGCACTCTTCGGCTCTCCCCACGGTCAGCGGTTTGTCGCTCCGCAGGCGCGCGGCTCGCATGCCGTCCTTGTGCACGGTGATGAGGTACGGCCCTCGCCGCGCGAGCGCGGGGTTCTCCTGCAAGGTCGGCGGGAGGGGCTTCGACGGACTCACCCGCGTAGAACACTCGGTCGCTTCATCGCGCATTCCAACTCCCCGTACGGCGAGCGCTCCTCGAATCGCCGCTCGAGGGGTTGGAGCAAGTCACATGCCCGTCGATCTTGGCCGAAGCTACGCAGAACTCTCGGGTTTCCCGGCGTGCCGGCCGTCCTTCGACGGAGCGCAGCGGCACGAATGTGTCGGAGCCGGCGCTGACGCCAGAGGTCGCTCTCTTGACCCTGCGGGTGGAAGGCCCATCTTGTCGGTCACCCCATGTGCCCCCACTGCGGCCAGAACGCCCCCATCGTCTACCGAGGCGTCGCGGCTTACTGTGCGGCCTGCGGCCAGATTCGGGTCCCGCTCACCGGAAGCGCGCTCAAGCTCGCGGGACAGCCGTCGCGCGTCGGGAGCATCTTCGCCCGCGTCTTCGGGTGGATTGTCCTCGGCGTCGGGCTCTCGTTCTCGCTCGGCGTCGCGGCGCTCGCGCACTTGATCTTCCCGGAGGGCTTCGTCGGGCTCGCGATCGGCGCCCCGCTCGCGCTTCTGAGCCTCATCATCGGAGGGCTCTTCCTCCGCGGCGGCAGGCACCTGGACGAGAAAGGCGCGTCTGCGGAGAAGGAGGCGCGCACCCAGGCGGTCTTCGCGCTCGCCGCGCACAAGGGGGGGACCCTCACCGCGCGGGACGCTTCCTCCGCGCTCGACATGCCTCTCGCTGCTGCAGAGGAGCTCCTTCAGTCGCTCGCAAAAGAGCAATACGAGAAGGTCGCCGTCGACGTCGACGCGAACGGCACCCTCGTGTACCGCTTCGTCCTGCCCCCGTCGGCCGGAGACGTCCCGGGGAGGACGCGCGTACGAGTCGACCCCGAGGTCGCCCGCTCGCCCAACCGCGACGAGTGGGAACGCCTGGAGGCGGAAGAAGCCGAGCGCGCGCGCACAGAAGACGCCGCGCGCTCGCGCGCCAACCGATGACATTGGCGCCCCCCTTCGCACACGCACGCAGAAATCGTCGTACTTTGCGGGGCTCGACGATTGCGCCCGCTCGGCGTCGCCAGTAAGGTTATTGAACTGGTGGGCGTTGGGGGCAGAAATGCCCATTGATCGGTAGTGTCGTGTGGCGAACTTCGCGATTGAGCGACGATCCGCCGGACGTGATGCATACCCTCGTTCGAAGCGCGGCGTCGCGCGCTTCGGCGAGAGGGAGGAGCCCCGATATCGCGATGCCTTTCCGCGCCGACGACGACGCCTGTTCTCGAGCCGCTCCGAAGACGATCGGGCGGTACGCCATCTACGGCGAGCTCGCGGCCGGAGGCATGGCCACGGTGCACTTTGGCCGACTCGTCGGGGCGGTCGGCTTCACGCGTCCCGTCGCGATCAAGCGCCTACACCCTCAGTTCGCAAAGGATCCGACTTTCCGCGCGGGTTTCATCGACGAAGCGCGGATCGTCTCCCGAATCCGCCACCAGAACGTCATACCGACTCTCGACGTGGTCGCCGCCGAAGACGAGCTCTTCCTGGTGCTCGAGTACGTGCAGGGGGAATCGCTCTGGCGATTGATGAAAGCGGCACACGATCGCCGCGTGCGCGTCCCCCCCCACGTCGGGATCACGATCATCTCCCAAGTGCTTCACGGGCTCCACGCCGCGCACGAAGCGAAGACCGAGGGGGGCTCCCCGCTCGAGATCGTGCACCGCGACGTCTCGCCGCAGAACGTCCTCGTCGGGACCGACGGGGCGGCGCGCGTGCTCGACTTCGGCATCGCGCGCGCTTCCGAGCGATCGGAGGTGACGCGCGGCGAGAGGCTTCAAGGAAAGCTCGCGTACATGGCCCCCGAGCAGCTCACGGGGGGGAAGGTCGCGCGCCAGGCCGACATCTACGCGGCGGCGGTGATCCTCTGGGAGCTGCTCGCCGGCCGGCGCCTCTTCCATCGCGCCAACCCGCAGGCGGTGGTGATCGACAAAGTCTCCCGCGCGCACGTGCCCCGCCCCACCGCGATGAACGAGCACGCGCCGCGCGGGATCGACGCCGTCGTCTTGAAGGCGCTCGCGCGCGAGCCTGCCGACAGGTTCGCGACGGCTCGCGAAATGGCCATCGCTCTCGAAGCATGTGGGAAGCTCGCGACTGCGTCCGAGGTCGGCGAATGGGTCGAGCGGATGGCGCACGACGCGCTCGCCAAGAGGGCGCGCGCGATCGCCGACTGCGAGAGTCTCTCACTCCCCGCCGCCAAGGAGATCCAGCCACCCGGGACGCATTCGATGTCGCCGCTCGTCGCGTCGATCAACCCGCTCGCGATCGCGACGCCATCCGAGGTCCCCGCGCTGCCGACGACACTCCAGGATCTCTCGGCTCGCACGCCCGCCACCGCCTCCCGCACGAAGCGGCTTCGTCGATCGCTCGCCTCCCTCCTCGAGCCCGATCTGAACGCACGCATGCTCGGACGGTTCAGGCGAAGGCAGGTCGTGGCGGCATCGCTCCTCGCGTTCGCCGGGTTCACGGCGTCGGTGGCGACGGTGCGCGCGCTCACGGGGGGAGAGTCCGCCAAGCAGGCGGCGGGGCGCTCCGTCGCCGAACGGACCGCGAACCAGCTCCTCGAACCACTCGGCGTCTGCCCGCAGGGAATGGTGACCGTCCCGGGGGGGCGTTTCTTCATGGGCTCGGACGACGACCTCCCCGCGGAGCGCCCAGCGCACCACGTCACGCTCACGCCGTACTGCATCGACGTCTTCGAAGTAACGACCGATCAATACCGGGCGTGCACCGAGCGTGGTGATTGCCGTCGGGCGAGCGCGATGAACGAATGGAACGGCGTCTCTGCGACCGAGCACAAAGTGTTCGACAGCCTCTGCAACATCCGGGATCCCGGCCGCGGGCGTCACCCGATCAACTGCGTCGATTGGGAGATGGCGTCGCAGTATTGCGCGGCCCACGGTGCGCGGTTGCCGACCGAGGCGGAGTGGGAGTTCGCGGCGCGCAGCTCGGACGGACGGCGCTACCCGTGGGGCGATGACGCCCCATCACCGCGCTTTCTCAACGCCTGCGGCAAGGAATGCCTCGACTGGGGGAGGCGAAACCACGTCGACGAAGCGGCGATGTACCAGGGGGGCGACGGCTGGCCGACGACGGCACCCGTGGGCTCGTTTCCAGAGGGGAGGTCGAAGTACGGCGTGCAGGATCTCGTCGGCAACGTATGGGAGTGGGTCGCGGACTACTTCGGCCCGTATGACGGCGCGGCGCACGACGACCCGCGCGGTCCGACCTCCGGTGCAGAGCGCGTGATCAGGGGGGGCGCGTGGAACGGCGCGTACGCGGACTGGATGCGTCCGACGTTCCGCTACCACGATCCCCCCGAGACGAAGAGCTACGGCATCGGCTTCCGCTGCGCAGCCGACCAGGGGCTCTACTCGCGAGACGTGCTCGAACGCTGAAACTAGCGGAGCGCCGTCACGTAATCGCAGCCACGCGGCTCGCCCTTGTCGCAAGCGGCCTGGAACATCGCGAGCTCTTCGGTCTCGTCGCTCGAAGTGACTTGCCCCTGGAGAAGCAGCTCACCCGCCATGAGGCATCCGTGCCCGTCGCCCCGCCGACAAGCGAGGCGCGACTGATCGAAGGCGCGCGTGAACAGAAGCATCGCCTGCTGAGGATCCCGGGGGACGCCGCGGCCGAGGGAATAGAGCCACGCGAGGTTGGTACACCCCGGGGCGTACTCCCGGTCGCACGCGCGCGCATAGAAGCCGGAGGCGATCGTCGGATCCGGAGTGGCGCTCCTGCCGTACTCGAACATGACTCCGAGCGCGTTGCACGACGACGCAGTGCCCGTCTGGCATTGATCGATACAGCGCGCTACGTCTCCGAACTTGCACGGCTTCGCGGCGACCTCGATCGGGTCGGGGGCGGCAGGGCGAGCCTGGAAGGTGAACGTTTCCTGCGTCTGCGCCGCCGGGGCCAGCGAGAACTCTTCTCCACACGCAGCAGCGCCGAGGGCGAGGACCGCGAACGCCGCGAGGACAGCCGGCTTCATGACTACTAATGTACGCCTCCTTTTGACAGGAAGCCTCAAGACTCACGAGTGCGAGGCCTGCGCACACCGCAGAAGAGGAAGGACCCTTGGCGAAGCGACCCCGAACGGAGAGGCGAGAAGCGGCACGCGCGGCCGAAAAACTCGCGAATAGCCGGGAGAAATTGGCTCGACTCGAAGCCGGCGGGGACCCGGGACACCCCCTCGACGTGACGACCTCGGCTGTCGTCGAGCCGCACGCTCGCTCACTCCCGTGCCCGCGTTGCGGAGAACAGCCGACCCGAGTCGATGACCACGAAGCGCGCGAGATCGACGGTAGGCGGCTGCGCATCGTTCGAGTCACGTGCCCGCGGTGCGGTACGGGCCGAGCGATCTATTTTCGAATCGTGCAGCCGAGCTGAAGGGAACGCGTCCGCGAGATCGCGAGCCGCGCACGCGCGCCGGCACGCCCAGTCGTGAAGCTTGCCACGACGAGCGCCGTCCCCGAGACTGGGCCGCATGGCAAGCGGCACCGCCGAGGTCGAGTCACTGCTCAGCAGGGTGCTCGACTTCTTGCAGTCCGATCACCGCGTCCGCGTGGGCCTCGGCGCGCTGCTGGTCGCCGTGCTCCTCGCAGTCGCCGGGCATTCGGTCTACCAGCTCATTCCCCGGCACTACACGCTGACGATCACGGGCGGCGACATCGTCACCAACCGGCACTACTTGGCCCGTCTGCTCCAAGGGGAGGCCCGAAAGCAGAACATCACGCTCATCGTCAAACCGGCGGAAGACACGGTCTCGGCGCTCAAGATGGTGAGCGAAGGTAAGCTGGATCTCGCGTTCATCCCGGGCGGCCTGAGCACGGTGTTCCCGAACGTCGAGCACGTCGCGACAGTCGCTCCGGAGATGGTGCACCTTCTCGTGAAGCCCGGCATCCAGGGGATGGGCGATCTCCGCGGGCGCTCGATCAACCTGGGCGCCAAGGACAGCGATACGCGCGACATCGGGCTCACTCTGGCCGAGTTCGCGGGATACGCAGAGAACATCGACTACGTCGAGACCAATTACACGCCGGAGCAGCTCCTCGCGCTCCCGCCCAACAAGATGCCGGACGCGATCATCACGGTTTCCTCCGTCCCGTCGTATCTCGTCGAGATCCTCGTCCGTGAGCGACACTACGAAGTAATGGAGATCCCATTCCCCGAGTCGCTCGCCCTGCGTCATGGCTGGGCGGCGAACGGGCAGATCCTCGCCTACACGTACAGCCCCAGCCCCCCTGTCCCACCGAAGACGATCCAGACCGTCGCCGTGAACATGCACCTCCTGGCAAACGCGAAGGTCGACCCGGCCGCGATCGAGAAGCTCCTCGAGGTGCTCTACGGTCCGTCGCTGGCGAGCCTCATGCGCCAGCCGCTCGACGAGTCGAAGATCACGGTGTCGTCCGGCTACCCGATCTCGGCCGGAATGACCGCGTACCTGACTCGCAACGAATCGATCATCACCGTCGAAAGCTGGAACAAGCTCACGAGCCTCTTCGGCCTCGTCATGAGCTTCAGCGGGATGGGGATCGTGGTCATCAGGTGGTTCCGTGGCAAGGAGCCCAAGCCGGTTTTCCACGACGACGAGTTCCACCAGTATCTCGTCGATGTGGCCACCGTGGAGCGGAGCGCCTTCACGATGGAGACGTCTGGGAAGCTCGACCCCTCCGAGCTCCGACGCATGCGCGAGCAGCTCGGGGGCCTACGTGCGACGGTAATCGAACGTTACCCGCGCGTCGCGCTCAAGGACCCTTTCCTCTTCGACCGCTGCGTGGCGAGCGTCCGGGCGTCGCACGAGCACGTCGGGCGCCTCCTGTCGCAGGCGGAGCAAACGCGAGGAGCGGAAGGAGCGCAAGCATGAGCACGATGCTCCGACGCCTCCTCGCGACGGTCGCCGGACGAAGACCGGGCCGCACGTGGCTCGGGCTCGCGTTCGTCGCCCTCTTTGCGACCGACGGGCGCGCCGACATACGCGGGCAGCAGGACCCCGAAAGCCTCGAGATCCGCGGCTCCGGTGCGATGCTCCCACTCGCCCAGCGCGTCGCCGAGGCCTACATGACGGACCACCCCAACTCGATCGTCGTCGTCTCTTCGGGGGGGAACCGGCGGGGGCTGAAATCGCTCGTCATCGGGACGTGCGAGATGGCGATGGCCGGCACCGAAGTGCCCGAGGACATCGAGAAGCTCGCCGTGGAGAACAAGGTCGAGCTGGTCTCCAGCGACATCTACCAGGACGCCGTCGTCGTGGTCGTCAACCCCGACAACCCGATCAAGGACATCTCGATGAAGCAGCTCCGCGACGTCTTCCGCGGAGCGATCACGAACTGGAGCGCGCTCGGCGGGAAGGACGCCCCGATCGACGTCGTGACGCACGACAGGAACTCGAGCACCTTCGAGGTCTTCAAGCGAAGCGTCTTGGGGGACGAGGCCGTCATCACGCCCAAGGCAGTCGTCCCCGCGCCTTCGGCCGAGGCCTACGAGCAGGCGATCACCCTTACGGCAATCGGCTACGCGGGTCTGCACTATGCCGGGAAGCTCAAGGTCCTCTCGGTCGGCGGCGTCACGGCGAGCGTGGCGACGATCGCTTCAGCGCAGTACCCGATCCGTCGCATGCTCCGCCTCTACCAACGGAAGCCGGAGAGCGCGATCGGCAAATCGGTTCTCGATTACTTCCTCGCGCCCGACAAGGGGCAGGCCTTCGTCCGCTCCATGGGCGACGTCCCGGTGCGATGATGAGGATCCTCGTCGCGACGCTGCTCGTTGCCCTCCTCGTGGCCGATCTGTCTGGTTGCAAGAAGCGTCCGGAGACCGAGACTCTCCTCATCGCGGGATCGAGCACGATGAGCGCTTATCTCGCCCCTGTCGTCAAAGCCTTCTCGACGAAGTACCCGACGGTGAGCGTAGTCTCCGAAGGGGGGGGCTCGACGGCGGGTCTCGTCGCCCTCAAGCATGGCGCCATCGACGTGGCGACCGTGTCGCGGGCCATCAAGCCCGCCGAGGACGACGTCTATCTGCGCGACTATCTCGTCGCGCGCGACGGAGTCGGCGTCGTCGTGAGCCCGGCAAACCCGGTGAACGACCTCTCCATGCACCAGCTGACGCGAATCTTCGAAGGCGAGACCACGAACTGGCGCGAAGTCGGCGGCAGCGAGGGGGAGATCGTCCTGGTCGCTCGCGACAAGAAATCGCATCTTCGAAAGTCCTTCGAAGATCTCGCGCTGGGGGGCGAGGACTCCGCTCCCGGGACCAAGACGGCCGCCAACGCCGCCGAGCTCTTCGAGATCATCAAGTCCACCCCCGGAGCGATCGGCTACCTCACGCTTCACAAATTGGGGCCCGGCGTGAAGGCGCTGCGCATCAATGGCGTCGAAATGACGCGCATGACGATGCTTTCGGGGCGCTATCCGCTCTCGCGATCCTTCTATCTCGCAGTCCACATGGGGGGCTCGGTGCAGGCGGATCGCTTCATCGAGTTCACGCTCAGCAAGGAAGGGCAGACCCTTCTCGCAAACGACGGCCTCCTCGAGACGTATTGAGGGGGAGGGCAACGCGCCATCCGCGCATCTGAGCTCCGGGGCTCGCCTCGAGAGCACGAGCGTGGGTGTCGGATTCGCGACAGCGTGACGGCATGCGGCGCAGGTGCGAAGTCCCTCACGCACGAAGTCACTGTGCGGCGCCTGGACACGCTGTGTCGCGAAAGCGCCTTGCCTCGAAACGAGCGCGCCCCGCACGGCGTAATCCTCAGCAGATGAGATCCAAACGCCCGCGCCGCGCGTCTTACGGGAATGAGCGGCGCGCGCGGCTCGTCCGCATGGAGGAGAGATCGAGAGCGCTGGTCGGGCGGTCCGATGCTTGCGTGTATGAGGCCCCGGGGGACTGGAGACGCACCGAGGAGTGGTTAGGTTGACGCAGAATAGAAGGAGAGCACCAATGGCTCAGGAGAATTTGAACCCGCAGAACCACGGCGAGAGCCGTGACACGAACGCCCCTCGGGATACGACGCCGCCCGCTCCAGTCCAGAGCGCGGGCGCGCAGAGCGCGCAGAAGAAGAGCAATCGAGGCTTTGCCTCGATGGATCCTGCCAAGCAACGCGAGATCGCGAGCAAGGGGGGACGCGCGGCCCACGAGAAAGGGACGGCGCACCAGTTTTCCGCCGACGAGGCCCGCGAGGCAGGCAAGAAAGGGGGCGGAGCGGTGAGTCGCGACCGTCACCATATGGCCGAGATCGGTCGGGTAGGAGGACAGTCGCGAGGGCGAAAGCAGCGCGCGAACGCCCCCGAGAGCGCCTCTGGCGAGGACAAGGCGGAGGCTGGTGACGGGGACAAGGGCGACAAGGCAGTCAGGCACTAGGCGTTCGACCGGAGGTGGGTGAAGCTCCCTCACGCACCTCCTTTTTTGCCTCTATCTTCGCTTCCAGCTCGTCCAACGAACGCGGCCAGTCTTCGCGAAGCAAGCGCGACAGCGCGCGATCCGCGAGTAGCTTTCCTCCGGTTTGGCAGCGCGCGCAGTAGTTCGACTCGTTCTCGGCGTGGACGATCCGCTGCACTTTGGCGCCACACACGGGGCACGGTGCGCCGTAGCGTCCGTGAACGGCCATCTCGGCGTGGAACGCGGTGACCTTCTCGGGGACCTCCCCCCCGCTCTCCTCGCGCAAGCGAAGGGTCCACTCGCGCAGGACTGCTCCCGTAGCGTCGAAGAGTCGCGTCACTTCGGCGTCGTCCAGCTGCCGCGTGAGGCGCGTCGGCGACAGCCGTGCGCGATGGAGGATCTCGTCGGAGTAGGCGTTGCCGATCCCGGCGAAGAAGCGCGGGTCGGTGAGCGAACGCTTCAGCGTGTGCGACTCGCGACGCAGCGCCTCCGCAAACTGAGCGGGGGTGACCTCGAGCGGCTCGATGCCACCGGGGTCGAGCGCGTGCAGCGCATCTTCACCTCGGACGACGTGAAGCGACGCGCGCTTCTTCGAGCTCGCTTCCGTGAGCAGGAGAGTCCCTCGCGGAAAGTCGAACGCCGCGAGGCCGAGCTTCTTCGGAATCGGAACGCCGCGCTCTCGCCACCGGAAGCGCCCCGAGATCATCAGGTGCACGACGAGGAAGAGCTCCCCTTCGAGCGCGAGCACGATCCGCTTGCCGACGCGCCGGAGGCCGAGAACGCGCTTCCCTTCGAGTGCACGCACAGGCGGGTCGACCGTGCGCACCAAGAATGGGCTTGCGAGGCGAATGTGCTCGAGTGGATCGCCTATCGTCTTGGCGCCGATGGTCTCGATGTAAACGGAGAGATCGGGGAGCTCAGGCATGAGCGAGCGTCAGGCCGCGGGCTATTCGCACATCTCCTGGGCCATCGACAAGAACGCATCCTCGAAGGCGTTAGCGCCCGTCGCCGTGCCGCCGCACGAAGCGGCTCCGGTGATCGAGCTCGGGCATGCGGAGTTCGCCGCAGTCACGTACGACGCGCACGGCCCCGTGTCGGCCGACGTGATGCAGTCGTTGAATTTCGTCGTGGACGCCCCTTCGCAGCCGCTGTTGTAGCAGGCGTTGGCCTCGCACTCGCTCTGCTCCTGCGTCGCGGTGTCGCACGCGGCGGAGCCGCCGATGAGCGCGTAGCAAGCGCCGGCGTTGAGCGTGAAGAAGTTGTCGTTGTCGTAGAGGATGACGACACCCCACGTCGACGACGTCGGCTGGCTCGCCAGGCATTTGAAGCACGCCGCGCTCACGTCGTCGCCGGTGCAGTCCTGGCTGAGTGGCGACAACGCACCGAGGCAATCGTTATAGAACGTCTGCGCGTCGCTCGACGTGCAGGCACCCGTCGAAGCCGCGGACGGCACGGTGCCTGGCACACACGAACCGATGGGCTGCGCCGAGCAGGAGCTCGTGGTCGCGCCACCGGAGCAATCGACCGGCGGTCCGCCGGAAGACGATCCCCCGCTGCTGCTGCCGGACGACGAACCGCTCGACGACCCGGAAGACGACCCGCTGGAAGAGCCCGAAGACGATCCCGAGGACGATCCGCTCGACGAGCCCGAAGACGAACCGCTGCTGCTGCCGCTGTCGTTGCCTCCGTCGTCTCCACCGCTGCTACTGCCGCTGCTGCTTCCACTGCTACTGCCGCTGCTGCTTCCGCTACTGCCGCTGCTACTTCCACTGCTGCTGCCGCTGCTACCTCCGCTACTGCTCCCCCCCTCGTTGCCTCCACTTGCGTCGTCGGAGCCAGGGCCGGAGACACTCGGGCCCCCGTCGGTACCGATGCCCGCCGCGGTCGCCCCGATCTCGGTCCCCGCTGCACACGCCGCCAGAACGCCGGCTGCGGCGAAGCCCACGATTGCGATCGGGCGAAGCCAAGATGCGTTCATGAGGACCTCCAGAGCGGCGCGCGGGACAAGCAGAAAACACGACAAATCTGCGCCACGCCCCCTCGGAGCGCAAGCCTCACTCGCAGGCCATTGGATACGTCCCGCTCGGATCAGGGCCCCCGGAGCCGCTTACGCAGTCGTAGTACCCCTCGGAGGTACTCCAGCCGCAAACCTTCGATCCTGTGCAGGCCTCCGACTCGACGCCAACCCCGGTGTCCTTGCAGTAGTAGAGCGTGTTGCCGTCGCAGCACCCGACCGACTCGGGGGTGGCCCCGGTCGTGAACCCCCCGGCCTGCGCGCACGTGGTTGGTACCTCACCCCCGCTGCTGCTCCCCGACGAAGACCCCGAGGAGGAGCCAGACGACGATCCGCTGCTGCTACCGGACGAGGAGCCACTGGACGATCCACTCGAAGACCCCGAGGAGGAGCCAGACGACGACCCACTGCTGCTACCGCTGTCGTCGCCGCTGTCCGCCGCGCCGCTGCTGCTTCCGCTGCTGCTGCCGCTGCTGCTCCCGCTGCTGCTCCCGCTGCCGCTCCCGCTACTGCTTCCGCTGCTGCTGCCGCTGCTGCTCCCGCTGCTGCTGCCGCTACTGCTCCCGCTACCGCTCCCACTTGCATCGTCGACGGGGCTCACCGCACCGCCACCGTCGCCGCCGATGCCGGCCGCCGTCGCCCCGATCTCAGTCCCCGCCGCGCAGGCGGCCAGCGCGCCGGCCGCTGCAAAGCCAACGATGGCGACGGGGCGGAGCCAAGACACCTTCATGAACGCCTCCACAGATGCGTGAGGCCGGGGCAGAAAGCGGGGCAAATCTGCGTCACGGCTCGCCACACCTCAATGGCATGAGACAGGCACCGTTACCAGCTGGGCCCCCAATTGAGACGCCCGCGATGCTGGTACAAACGCACCTTCACCGGAAAAAAAAACTCTCACTGAATCAGGGGGCGTTTCTCGGCAGGCTCTACCTGCACTGCACCCGCGTCGCGAATGCTTCCAGGCGGCCCGCTTCCTTGTCTTGCCAGCTCACGAGCCACTCCCCCTTCTGGGCGCCGCTCGCGATCCACGGGCGTGGCTGCTCGTCCGAGATCCGCGCGATCGTGCTGGGGGTCCCGACGCCGTCGCGCGTGAGCTGCGCGATCCTCACGAACCCCTTTTCGTAGTACGCGACCTCCACCTTGTCGCCGCTCGTCGCGAGCGACGGATGCCCGCCGAGGGGGGCGAATTTCTTCCGCCAGAGCACGCGCCCCAGGACCGGCTCGATGAGGGCGGCGTATCCCCCCCCAGCCTCGCCGTGCCAAACGACGAAGCACCCCTCGGTCCCGCACGCGATCGCGGGAGCGTCCGCGTTCGCTCTGTCCTCGTTGACGATCTCCGTGTCGCCGAGCTCGCGATCGCCGCGGCCGCCGTCGGGCAAGATCGGGCCAGCCTTGTCGTCGAGACCCGTCTGCAGGGACGCGAGCGTGAGCGGGATGCGCATCAGCATGATCGAGTGCTGCGGCTCGCGCTCGAGTTTGTAGGTGACGTAGATCGCGTTGCTCGCGAGCGCGATCGACGGGACCCGCACCTGCGGCTGTTGCCGCACCTTCGGTCCCCCATAGTAGTCGGTGGCGCGGACCTCGGGCGCCATCGGCTCCAGGTCGCTGTTCAGATGCCGGAGCCACAGGTCGAAGCCGTCGCGACCGCGGTCGTCGACCCACGCGGCATAGTACCCGTCCGGTGCGCGCTCGATCGACGGCCAGTAGTTCCCCGCCTTCCCCGATCCGACGAGGACGCTCGCGCCGGCGATCCTTCCGTCCGCGTCGAGCCAACGCGCGTGGATGCCCGCCTCGCGGCCGCTCTTGTCCCAGTAGTAAAGGAGTGTCCGCTCTCCTGCCCCGAGGAGGGACGGTCGCTGGATCTCCGTCCCCTCGGGGGTGAGATCGCGAGGGCGAGAGAGTGGGCGACCCGTGCCGTCGATGACGACGGAATAGGCGTGATCGTGCCCGGCTTGCTCGTGATCGTCGGTCCAGACGACGACTGCCCCCTTGCCTCCATTGGCGATCGCTGGACGGCCGATACTTCCGCTGATTCCCAGCCGCGGGTGGGAGAACGCCGTGAGCTTGCACGGACCGGATTGCGGGACGCGAAGCTCGTCGAGGAAGGAGCGCCCGACCGCGTTCGCCCCTTGGTCGATGGCCTCGGCAAACTTCTTTCGGGCGTCGGCCGCGTTGCCGACGGTGAAAAGACGCTGCCCTTCTTCGATGGCTTGTGCCCAGCGCGGCTCGCCATCGGGGACCGGAGGCTCGCCTGCGGCCGACGAAGGGGAGGCGCTCGGCGGGATCGACACGCTCGACTGAACGAGCGGCGTGTAGACCTGCGGCTTCAGGTACTGGGACCATGCGAGGTACGAGGCCGAAAGCCCGATCGTGAGCCCCGTCACCGAAACGACGTACCGAAGTGTGTTCGAGCGAAACTTCGGCGGAGGCCCCGTGGGTGGGGCGGGGTTCTGCTCGGTCGCGGGGGTCGAAGAGATCGGGGGGGCGTCGCCGAAGCTCGGCTGCGGGAGGAGGTGCCCGCTTGGGGATGTCACGAGCGCGGACGGGTTGCTCGGTCCCGCCGGACGAGGCTGGGACGTCTGCGACGAATTTTGCGACGAGGAGACGGCGGGGCGATCGCCGGAGCGGCGAACCTTCGTCCCCATCGCCTGCTCGTCGTCGTCGTCGCTAGACAGCTGGTCGGCCATCGCTACGGCCGCCCGCGGGCTGTTCTCGCCGCTCAGGTTCACGGCGGAGACTTGCTGGTCCCCGCCGAACGCCTTCGCGAGCGCGTCGGCGAGCTCCTTCGCCGTCTGGTAGCGCTTGTTCGGGTCGCGCTCGAGCGCCTTCATGAACCACTGATCGAAGGCCGCCGGTAGATCGGGGCGCTGCTTCGACGGGACCGGGATGTTCGCGGCGGCGATCGCCGCGAACGTCATCGCCACGCCCTGGTCGGTGTTCCAGACGGGGCGCCCAATCAAACACTCGTAGGCCATGCACCCGAGCGCCCAGAGGTCCGCTCGATGATCGACGCTCCCCTGCCCCTTCACCTGCTCGGGGCTCATGTACGCGGGGGTCCCGAAGACCGCCCCCTCGCGCGTGAGGCGCGCGGTCTTCTCGTCCGAGTTCACGGGGGCGTAGAACTTGGCGAGCCCGAAGTCGAGGATCTTGGAGATCTCCTCGCCGTTCTCGTCGTGGGTGAGGAAGATGTTCTCGGGCTTGAGGTCGCGGTGAACGATGCCTGCCGCGTGCGCCTTCATGAGTCCCTTCGCGCAGTGGGCGATGACGCGCACCGTCGTCGGGATGTCGATGATCCGGATCCGGGCCATTCGGTCGTAGAGCGACTCCCCTTCGAGGAGCTCCATCGCGATGAACGGGCGTCCATCGTCGAGGCGACCCGAGTCATAGATGTCCACGATGTGGGGGCTCTTCACGCTCGCCGCGGCCCGGGCCTCTCGAAAGAAGCGCTCGATGACGACGGTCGACGCGCTGAGCTCGGCAGCGAGCACCTTGATCGCGATGCGCTTGTTCAGCGAGAGGTGGACCGCCTCGTAGACGGCGGCCATGCCCCCACGCCCGATCTCGCGTGTGACCTTGTATTTGCCGAGAAGAACGGCCCCGACCGGGATCTTCGACTCGTTCTGGATGGCTGCCATGGCGGGGGGCTTGGGGGTTCGCCCGGACCGGGACCTAGGCTACCACCCTTGGCGGCCGGTTCACGGGAATCAGCGCCACCCTGCCGCCACGCGGGCGCCTTCGGCGCGTATCGCGACGCCCCCCTTCGTGCCCTGTGCGCCGCCTGGTACTCTCGCGGGCAACGTGGCGGATCGAGAAGAAGAAACTCGAGAACGTCTGGCAGCGATCGGAGAGATTGCGGCGGAGGTGGCACACGAGCTCCGGAACGTCCTCCAGATCATCTCGGCGAGCGCCTATGTCGCACGTCAGGACCCCGCGAGCTCGCTCCCACACATCGAGAAGATCGAGCGAAACGCCCGGCTCGCGTTCTCGATCGTCGACGACCTGATGTCGCTCGCGCGGGGGGAGCCGGCCGATACGGCGCCCGTGCTCGTTGCCGAGGTCGTGGTCGCGGCACGCGCCGAGATGGAGCCCGGCGTCGCCACCTGGGAGGACGCTCTCTCGCCGGCGGACCTGCGCGTGCGAGCTCACGCGGGGCTCGTCGCGCGAGTGCTCCACGCGCTCTACGACAACGCGATCCATGTCTCTGCTCCGCGCCCCCCGTCGATCGCGACGCGCGCGCGCGGCCAGGAGGGGCGGGTCATCCTGGAAGTGAGCGACGACGGTCCCGGCGTCCCCCCGGAGATCGCGCCCCGCATCTTCGATCCGCTCGTGACGGGGCGAGTCGGGGGATCGGGCCTCGGATTGGCCCTCGCGAAGCGGATCGTGGCGGCGCACGGAGGCTCGATCGCGCTGGCGGCGAGCGACGGAGGAAAGGGGGCTACGTTCCGGATCGAGCTCCCGGGCGCGCTCAGCGACAGCGACGCGGCGCCCCGCCAAACCTGACACCCCTCTGACATCCGGCGCGCGTATTCAGTGCTGCACGACGGCGGGCTTGGGGGGGCAGCAACAGTAGTCGGCCACTGCGGCCAGGAGCTGATTCACGTCGAGCGGCTTCCTTAGAACGCGCCGGACCCCCTCGGCCTTTCGCTCGCTGTAGGCCGAAACGACCACGACCGGGAGGTCATCGAGCCGATGGCTCCGCTTCACCTCCTGCATGAAGTCCCAGCCGTTCATGACCGGCATCATCAGATCGAGGAGCACGACGCATGGCCTTCCCCGCGCGAGAATCTCGAGCGCTTCCTGACCGTTGCCCGCTGTCAGAACGGTATACCCCTCGGCCTCGAGCACGGCCGTGACTGCCTCGCGAATGTCCTTGTCGTCCTCGACGAGGAGCACGCAAGCGGAGTGCTCGGGCGAAGGCACGGGACGATTGTATGCGCTTCCGCCGAAGAGATAGCCCCGTGATCGGCTGAGGTCTTCCTTTCGTGTAACGACGACGCATACTCCAGGGCCCAAATGCTCCCGATCCGCCTTCGCGGCGCCCGCACACACAATCTGCGCGCCATCGATCTCGACCTCCCGCCGGGGCAGCTCGTCGCATTGACCGGTCCGAGCGGCGCCGGGAAATCGTCGTTGGCCATCGACACGCTGTACGCCGAGGGTCAGCGACGATTCGTCGAGAGCTTCTCCCCCTACGCGCGGCAGTTCCTCGAACGTCTCGAGCGGCCCCCGATCGACGAGCTGGCCCCGATCGCGGCGACCGTCGCCGTCGACCGGAGGGCGCCGATCAAGTCGAGCCGATCGACGCTGGCAACGCTGGCAGACCTCGAGCCGTACTTGGCGGCGCTCTTCGCGTGCGAGGCGATTCCGACGTGCCCCGACTGCGGCGTCGATGCGGTCGCGACGAGCGCCACCGACGCGGCGAAAGCCGCCGCCGTTCAGCTGGCCGGGGCGCGCGCGACGGTGAGCTACGCGGTCCGGGTCGACGACGCCGAGGGGTTCCTCGAGCTGCGCGAGTCCTTGACGAAGGAAGGGTACCGGCGGCTCGTCGTCGGAGGGAGCGTGCGCGACATCGACGGCATTCGGCCGAGCGAAGCGATCGCGCCCGACGTACGGGTCGAGGTGGTAATCGACCGGGTGAGCGTGTCCTCCCGAGAGCTGCGCCGGCTCCAGCAGGCGATCGAGGTCGCGTGGGAGCGCGGAGGGGGGCGCGCCGAGCTTCGCGTGGAGAGCACGCCAGCCAAGTTCGAGCTGACGCCGTCGAACGTCGCCCCGGGAGAGGTGACGGCGCTCCCCGCGCATGTCCCCATCGTGCGCGGCCTCGTCTGCCCGAAATGCGCGCGCGCCTTCGAGCCGGCCCGCCCCGCGCTCTTTTCGTACAACTCGCCGCTCGGTGCGTGCGAGGCCTGCCGCGGCTTCGGGCGGATCATCGGGATCGACTGGGACAAGGTGATCCCCGACGGCAAGAAGACGCTCGCGCAGAACGCGATCCGCGCGTGGGCGGGGAGCAGCGCGGAGTGGGAGCGCGGGGAGCTGAAGAAGTACTGCGCGAAGAAGAAGGTCCCCATGAACGTCGCGTGGGACGATCTCTCGCCCGCGCAGCGCGCGTTCGTCCTCGATGGGGAAGGGACCTGGGAGGGGGGGAAGTTTCCCGGCGTGAAGGCGTGGTTCAAGTGGCTCGAGACGCGCACCTACAAGATGCACGTCCGCGTGTTCCTCGCGCGATACCGCGAGTACGTCGCCTGCTCGACGTGCGGAGGGGCGCGACTGAACACATCGGCGCGCTCGTACCGGGTGTCGAAGCTGAACCTCGGCGAGTGGCACGCACAGACCGTGAGCGAAGCGCGGGGGCGGCTCGAGTTGCTCGCCCCGAGAGACGCGCAGGGAAGGCGCGTGAAGGACGCGCTCGCGTCGCGGCTCGGATACCTCGACGCCGTCGGCCTCGGATACCTCACTCTCGATCGCCAGGCGCGCACGCTCTCCGGCGGGGAAGCGCAGCGCGCGGGGCTCACGACGGCGCTCGGTGCGGCGCTCACGGGGACGCTCTTCGTCCTGGACGAGCCGACGGTGGGACTGCACGCGTGCGACGTCGCGCCGCTGGCGAGCGTCATGCGCGAGCTGTCGCGCACGGGCAACACGGTGCTCGTCATCGAGCATGACCCCGGGATCGTCCGCGCCTGCGATCGCGTGATCGAGCTAGGCCCTGGTGCGGGGGCGAACGGGGGGCGCATCCTCTTCGACGGGACGCCGCGCGCGCTCGAGAAACGGACGGATCTTCCGACCGGGCGAGCTTGGAGCGCGGAGCCGTTCGCGCGGGCGCCCCGCAAGGCGAGCGAGTTCATGCTGATCCGCGGCGCGCGCGCGAACAACCTCGACCGCGTAGACGTCCGGATCCCGCTCGGGGTCGTCTGCGCGATCACCGGCCCGAGCGGATCGGGCAAGTCCACCCTCGCCGAGGAGATCCTCTACCGGGCCGTCGCGCGCGCGCTCGGCGACAGCGGAGTCGATCGCCCCGGGCCCCACGACGGGATCGACGGGATCGGCGGGATCACGCGCGCGACGCTCGTCGACCAGTCGCCGCTCGGCCGCACCGCGCGCGGGAATCCTGCGACGTACACCCACGCGTGGGACCGCATCCGCGCGCGCTTCGCGGCCGAGCCGTCGGCGATCGAGCGCGGCCTGACCCCAGCCCACTTTTCGTTCAACGTCGGTGGCCCGGGCTGTGGCCGCTGCGAGACCTGCGGTGGAGAGGGGTACGAGACCGTCGAGATGCAGTTCCTCGCCGACGTCTCGCTCCTCTGCCCTGTGTGCCAGGGGAAACGCTTCAAGCCGGAGGTGCTCGCGGTCACGCACCACGGGCGGAGCGTGGCCGATCTCCTCGCGATGACCGTCGAAGAGGCGATCGAGTTCTTGGATCCGACGACGGCGAGCCCGCGCGGAGCGCGGATCGGTCCACACCAGACTCTCGGGGCGCGGGACTACGTGCTCCGCCGCGCGCTCGAGCCGGTGCTCCGCGTAGGGCTCGGGTACCTCCCCCTCGGGCAGCCGCTGTCGACCCTATCGGGGGGAGAGGCGCAGCGGTTGAAGCTCGCCCGCGCGCTCTCGGAGCCGGCAAAAGGAGGCCTCTTCGTCCTCGACGAGCCGAGCGCGGGACTCCACGCCGAAGACGCGCGCCACGTCGTCGAAGCTCTCCACGCGCTCGCGGACGACGGGGCGAGCGTGGTCGTCGTCGAGCACGATCTGGACATGATCCGCGCGGTCGACTGGGTCATCGACCTCGGTCCGGGAGCCGGGCCGCACGGCGGACACGTCGTCGCCGAAGGGACGCCGGCGCAGGTCGCGAAGAGCGACTCGCGAACGGGTCAGGCGCTCCGTGCCGAGAACCGCTCTCAAGCCGCCCCACTTCCGCGAGGCGGGAGGGGGGAGAGGGTCGACGCCATCCGCATCGACCACGCTCGTGAGCACAACCTCAAAGAGGTCTCCACTTCGATCCCGCATGGGTCGCTCTGCGTCGTCACGGGTCCGAGCGGCTCGGGGAAGTCTTCGCTCGCGTTCGACGTCATCTTCGCCGAAGGGCAGCGTCGCTTCATGGAGACGCTCTCGCCGTATGCGCGCCAGTTCCTCCCCATGCTGCCGCGCCCCGACGTCGACGCAGTCATCGGCGTCCCTCCGTCGATCGCGCTCGAGCAGCGAACGACACGCGGCGGCGCGAACAGCACGGTGGCCACCGTCACCGAAGTGGCCCACTACCTGCGACTGCTCTACGCGAAGGTCGGCGAGCTTCACTGCCCCAAGTGCGACACCCTCGTCGCGCCGAGCTCCCCCGAGGAGCTCTTCAGTCGCCTCACAGGGTCGGGCGGCGCAAAGAAGACCGTGTACGCGCCTGCAGTGCGCGCGCGGAAGGGGACATACCTCGATCTCTTCACTGCGGCCTCCCGGTCCGGCGTGAAGACGGCGCGCGTCGACGGCGCCATCCTGGCGATCGACCCCCCGCCTCGCCTCACGAAGACGAAAGAGCACACGATCGACCTCATCGTTCACTACGGAGGACTCTCGGCGCTCGATCGAGAGACGTTCGATCGCGCGCTCGCGTGGGGTTCGGGCGCGCTCCGCGTCGCCGACGGCGCACCGACCGCGAAGACGTCCCCGTCGGAGGAGGTGCTCTCGACCGCGCGCGCGTGCCCGAAGTGCGGGACCGGCGTCCCCGAGCTCGACCCGCGATGGTTCTCGTTCAACACGAAGCAAGGGCAGTGCGAGGCATGCGAGGGGACCGGCATCCTCGGAGGACCCGAGGGGGTGGAGCAAGGGGAGACCGCGCCGTGCGAGACGTGCGAGGGGGCGCGCCTTTCCGCGGTGCCGCGGCGCGTGCGCGTGCACGGAGAGACATACGCGGAGCTGACGGGGCGCGACGTCGCGAGCGTCCTCGAGCGGGCGCGCGGATGGAAGTTCACCGGGAACGTCGGTCAGATCGCCAAGGCTCCGCACGCGGAGCTCCTCCGGCGGCTTGCGTTCGTCGAGCAGGTCGGGCTGGGCTACCTGGCGCTCGATCGCGCCGCGGGGACGCTCTCGGGCGGCGAGATGCAGCGCTTGCGTCTCTCGGCGCAGCTCGGGAGCGGGCTCACCGGAGCGCTCTACGTCCTCGACGAGCCGACAATCGGCCTCCACCCGCGCGACACGAAGGCGCTCCTCGCGAACCTTCGCGCGTTGGTCGACGGTGGCTCGACGGTGCTCGTCGTCGAGCACGACGCCGAGACGATCCGCGCGGCCGACTACGTCCTCGACCTCGGGCCCGGCGGGGGGAGAAACGGCGGGCACATCATGTCCGAGGGGGCCGCATCGAAGGTCCTCGTCGATCCGCAGTCCCCAACGGCGCGCGCCCTCGCCGAATCCGCTCGCGTGGACCGACCGAAGCGTCCGCTCGCCGATCGGTGGATCGAGCTCGCGGGGGCGTCGGCGCACAACCTGAAGGACGTGACGTTCCGCGTCCCCGTGGGGCGAATGTGCGTCGTCGCCGGAGTGAGCGGCTCGGGGAAATCCACGCTCGTGAGGCACGTCTTCTATCCTGCGCTCCGCCGCGCGCTCGGCCTCGTGGCGGAGGAGCCCGGGGAGCACACGTCGCTCAAAGGACACAAGGCGGTGAAGCGCGCGCTGGCCGTCGACCAGTCGCCGATCGGCCGGACACCGCGCTCCGTCCCCGCAACATTCCTCGGCGTATGGGACGAGATCCGGAAGCTCTTCGCCGCCCTCCCCGACGCGAGGACGCGCGGCTACTCACCGGCGCGCTTCTCGTTCAACACGCCCACGGGGGGGCGGTGCCCGACGTGTGACGGGCAGGGGTTCATCGTCTCGGAGATGGCGTTCTTGCCGGACGTCGTCGCCCCTTGCGAGGCGTGCGGCGGAGCGCGCTTCGAGCCGTCCACGCTCGACATTCGCTACGCCGGGCTCTCGATCGGCGACGTCCTCCATCTATCGGCGGAGGATGCGGCGAACACGTTCCGCGCGTTCCCGAAGATCGCGCGCCCGCTCTCCTTCCTCCACGATCTCGGCGTGGGCTACGTCCAGATCGGACAGGGTTCGAACACGCTCTCTGGCGGCGAAGCGCAGCGACTCAAGCTCGCGGCGGAGCTCTGCGCCGGGAGCGCGCACGAGCCGACCGTCTACGTGCTCGACGAGCCGACGACCGGCCTGCACCTCTCCGACGTTCGGCGCCTCCTGCTCGTCCTCGAACAGCTGGTCGCGCGCGGCGACACGCTGGTCATCATCGAGCACCACCCCGACGTGATCGCGTGCGCGGATTGGGTCGTCGAGCTCGGACCGGAAGCGGGGCGACTCGGAGGGGAGGTCGTCTATGCAGGTGACGCGCGCGCGCTCGCGAAGGCGAAGACCGCGACCGGGCGGTATCTCGCCGGAGAGAGATCGCGACAGAGTGGGAAGGCGGGAGGGGCCGCGCGCGTGGAGGCGAGCGAGTGAGTTCATGCGCGCGGGAGCGTGAGCTTCGGCGAGTGGGCTTTCGATCCACCACGGTCAGATCACTGGCCGGCTCCAGTGCAGCCGCATTTCCTACACGCGCGCCCCAAGCTCCCTGCCGAATCGTAGCGAAAGACGCGTGCCGACCTGTGCGCCCTCCTCGCCGACGATAGGAGAGTGGAGTCGCGTGCTTCGCGTGGCCACTCCCTTGCTGAGTGTCCACCGACCGACCGGCGTGGCGCGCCCGTGAGCTTGCGTGCGCGCACCGTGGGTCAATGCAGGAGGCGCGCATGCAACCAGTCCGAAGACAGGCATCTCGCACGACGATCCTGGGAGCGATGCTCATCGCTACGGCAGCTGGGGGGGCAGCGTGTGGTTCGAGCGACAAGGGAGACGGGGCTTCTGCCTCATCGCAACAAGCCGTCGCGCAAGCGACGCCTCCGCCGATTTCTTCGCAGCCGACGGCGGCGCAGCTGACGCACGGCCAGAACCTATGGCTCAAAGCGACGTTCGGAGGAGAGCAGTTCTTCTCCGTCCTTCTCCCCGAAGCGCTCGGCCTCAACGTCGGGCTGAGCCAGGTCCTCCTGACCCCGCGCTCGGAGCGCTTCACGCAGTGGGGCGTCGTCAACGATCCGAACTGCACCGATGGCAACGCGTCGACCGGCGGGCTCGATATCTGTCCGCCCGACGTCGCGTCCTCCGATCGGGACGCCCCGTACGAGGGAGCGCCCAGCGGCGTCGTCGGAGTCCGCGAGTACCCGAACCCGGCGTTCAACTCCGCCGAACCGGCGAGCGCGACGAACTCGCCTATCCTCGTCGGTGTCGCATGCGCCGGCTGCCACGCGGGGCTGGACGCCCAGAACCCGCCGGCGGATCCCAACCACCCGACCTGGGCGAACATCGCGCTCACGACGGGAAATCAGTACATCCAGATCGGGAAAATTTTCGCCGCGAACCTGCCGCCAACCGACCCGCGATGGCAGGTGTTCAACACCTGGGCGCCGGGCACCGTGGACACGACGGCCATCGAGAGCGACGGCATCAACAACCCCGGCATCATCACCCAGTTCTTCGATTTCCCGGATCGCCCCTACTTCACGGTGGAGCAGAACGGAGTGCTGCTCAACGCGCACGGCGTCACCGGGGGGCAGGCGCATCGGGCCGGACAAGGGGGCGAGGATGACGTCGGGTGCCAGCTTGCGGCGACGCGTGTGTACTTCAACATCGGCATGTGCGCTGGCCCATGCATGCTCCCGAACCTCACGAACGGCCCCGGCGGGACGCAGACGCCGATCAACCTCACCACGTGCGCCGCGGCGTGCGCGGATCTCGTGGCGGAACAGAACGACGTCGCCGACGAGTGCGCGTTCATCAATGACGCCGCGCTCACCCCGCCCCCTTCGTTGGCAGCGGCGCCAGGCGGGCGTGGGTACATCAACAACTTTGCAGCGGCTGCGGGCGAGCAGGTCTTCCAGGAGAACTGTGCCTCGTGCCACTCGAACGGAGATCCGCTCTCCTCTCCTCGTAACGTCTACTCCAACGACCTCGTGCACGTCGCGAGCGGCTTCAACGCGACGATTGGCGAACCCCCTGGCGACGTGGGCACCAACGAGTGCCGCGCCCTCACGACCAACTGGGACACGGGGCACATCTGGGCTGAGTTCAGCTCCGACGAGCTCAAGGCACGCGGACCCGGCTACTACCGCGACGTCCCGCTCTACGGCATCTGGGCGACAGCGCCGTTCTTCCACAACAACCGGCTCGGGCCCTTCTCGGGCGATCCGAGCGTCGGCGGGCGCGTCGCCGCGTTCGAGAGCGCGTTCAACGAGCTCTTGAACCCTTCGACCCGCAACGAAGCGGGATCGGTGCTGACGACGACGGTGGCCATCACGGTCGACGGCGAGACCGTACCCGCGGGCACGCCCGTGGGGGCGTTTGCCAACGTAAATCCCGCGACCGGGCAATCGTTGTGCAGCGACTATGTCGAGAACGGAGGGCACTACTTCGGTGCGCAGCTCTCCGCGGAAGACAAGGCAAACCTCGAGCAGTTCCTGCTGACACTGTAGGAGATGCGCTTCCGCACCAGGGTCCCTCCGCCCCCCCCGGGGCGGAGGGTACCCTCGCGCGGTGCCACGAAACCACCCCCCCTCCCCGCGCGTATCCCCCTCATGATTCGTCGCACCCTCGTCGTGATCGCCCTCGGCGCACTCTCGGCCTGCCGCCCGCAATCCTCGGCCGTCGAGACCGCGCCCGCCTCCTCGTCCCCCGCGTCCTCCGCTCTCACCTCCTCGGCCAGCGCCCCCACCTTCGCCGTCGCGAAGACGCACGTCGGCACCGACCCCGGGCACGCGGGCGACGGCACGCCGCTCGTCGCCGGGGAGGGGCACGCGCTCGCCGCGTTCGCGGAGGGGTGCTTCTGGGGATCGGAGAACACCTTCCGCCACGTCGACGGCGTCGTCGCAACCGCGGTCGGCTACGCCGGCGGCCGCACGTCGCACCCCTCGTACGAGGACGTCTCGTCGCACACGACGGGCCACGCCGAAACCGTCCTCGTGGAGTTCGATCCGAAGCGCGTCACCTACGCGCAGCTCCTGCGCGCGTTCTGGGACACCCACGATCCGACGACACCGAATCGCCAGGGCCCCGACGTGGGCGAGAACTACCGGAGCGAGATCTTCTTCTTCACCCCGGAAGAGGAGACCGCGGCGCGCGCGTCGGTCAGCGAGGAGCAGAAGCAGTACGCAAGGCCGATCACGACGCGCATCGAGCCGATGGGGGCGTTCTGGAAGGCCGAGGGGTACCACCAACAGTACGACGAGAAGACCGGACGCGAGTCATGCCCGCTGCCCAAGCGACGGGGGACGTGACCGAACAGACCGCCTCCCAACCGGCGCCAGCGGAGCGCGATGTGCTATCCCTTTTCGTCTCGGGCGCCCTCGGACCAGACTGGGCGGCGCAGAGCGCGGGAGCGGGGCGTCGTGACGACCGGGGACAAGGAGCGCATCGCGCGGTTCGAGCGGCAGCTCGACGTGACTCAGCAGATTACCCACATCGGTAGCTGGGAGTGGGACCTGGCGACGAACACGGTCACTTGGTCCGACGAGCTCTATCGGATCTACGGCCTTGCCCCGAAGTCTATCGAGATCACATTCGACACGTTCATCGCGCGCGTCCACCCCGAAGACCGTGAGCGGACGACGCGCGAGGTCCGGGCGGCGCTCGAGTCCGGGGGGACCTTCTCGTACCCCGAGAGAATCATCCGCCCAGACGGCAGCATTCGTGAGCTCGAGACGAAGGGGGACGTGACGCGCGACGCGAGCGGAAAGATCGCCGGGCTCGTGGGAACGTGCCGCGACGTCACCGCGGAGAAGAAGCGCGAAGAGACGCTCACCCTGTTCGAGGACGTCGTCCACAACGTGCAAATCGGGCTCGCTGTGATGCACGTCGGCGACCCGAGCGACGTCGACACGGTGCATCTGATTTCGTTCAATCCGGCGGCGGAAACGATCGCCCGCCGCCCCCTCTTCGAGTTGCTCGGAAAGCGCTTGCACGAGGTCTTGCCGTTCGCCGTCGGGGGGGTGCTCGAGAAGCTCGTCCTCGGCGTCGCGACCGACAGCGTAGTGCGCGAGGCCTCGGTCTCGCGCTCACGCGACGTGCGAGACCCGAACCGCGCCGTCTCGATGAAGGCGTTTCCGCTGCCGTCCAACTGCGTCGGAGTGGCCCTAGAGGACGTCTCGGAGCAGACGCGCTCGCGCCGGATGCGCGAGGCAGAGGCGAGAACGCTCGAGATGATCGTGACCGGCGAGGCGCTGGGGACGATCCTGAAGGCCCTCGCCGAGGCGATCGACCACGAGCTTCCGGGGAGCGCTCCGTCGATCGTCCTCTTCGAGCACGGTGGCGCGCGCGTCCGTCACGGGGTGGCGGGATCAGCTCCTCCGGAAGGATCGCTTTCAGCTACACAGATCTTCGCGAGCGATGGGCGTCCTCTCGGCGTGCTCGAGCTGCATCCCGTCGCCACGCATGTGCCCGACGATTGGAAGCAAGAGACCGTGGCGCGAGCGACGCGCATCGCCGGAATCGCGATCGAGCGGCGCCAGCTCGAAGACCAATTGCGCGCCCTCTCCCAACACGTGGAGAGCATCCGCGAGGAAGAGCGCACGGGCATCGCGCGAGAAATCCATGACGAGCTCGGCCAAGGGCTCACGGCGCTCAAGATGGACATCGCCTGGCTCGGGCGACGCCTTGCAAACCCGGAGACGATGGGGGCGCCAGCCGTCCGCGACCATCTCGTGGGGATGTCACAGCTGACCGACGACATCATCCAGCAGGTTCGCCGAATTTCCGCGGAGCTCCGCCCCGGCGTCCTCGACGACCTCGGGCTGGGAGCGGCGATCGAGTGGCAGGCGCAGGAATTCACGCGGCGGACGGGCACGTCGTGCGTGGTCCGCACGAATGTCGCGGATGTCCAATTCGACCGGAGGATGTCGACCGGGCTCTTCCGGATGTTCCAGGAGGCGCTCACGAACGTCGCGCGCCACGCCCAGGCAAAGAATGTCGAGGTGACGCTGGAGCGGCACGAGGACTGGATCGAGCTGCGCGTTCGTGATGACGGCGTCGGGATTGCGCTCCTCACGAGCGGAAAATCGCTCGGACTCCTCGGCATTCGAGAGCGGGCGCGAAACCTGGGCGGAAGCGCCACGATCGGCCCCGCGCCCGAACGAGGCACGCTGCTCACCGTGCGTGTACCCTGCGTGGAGCGGACGTAGAAGGGGGAGGGTGAAGGGGGGACGATGATCAAGGTGCTCGTGGCTGACGACCACGCGGTGGTGCGCCGCGGTCTTCGTCAGATACTCGCGGAGACGCCGGACATTCTCGTCGGCGGTGAGGCCGCTACCGGAGCCGACGTGCTGCGCCTCGTTCGCGACGAGCGCTGGGACGTGGTCATCCTGGACATCAGCCTGCAGGGGGCCAATGGTCTCGAGATCCTCGCGGAGATCCACCGCGACCGACCGGAGCTCCCGGTACTCATTCTCACGGTGTACTCGGAGGAGCAGTACGCGCTCCGCGCTGTGAGGGCGGGGGCCGCGGGGTTCCTGACGAAAGAGAGCGCACCCGACAAGTTGATCGAGGCCGTGCGGAAGCTGGCAAGCGGCGGACGCTTCGTGACGGCCGCGCTGGCGGAGCGCCTCGCTACGTTCGTCGCATCGAAGCACGACGGGGCGCCGCACGAGAGACTCTCGAACCGTGAGTTCGAGATCCTGAAGCTCATCGCGTCGGGCAAAACGGTCGGAGAGATCGCGCGCGAGCTGTCGCTCAGCGTGAAGACCGTGAGCACGCACCGCACCCGGATCCTCGGGAAGATGGAGGCCAAGACGAACGCCGAGCTCACGCACTACGCGGTGAAGAACAAGTTGGTGGAGTAGGCGCTCGGCGCCAACGCTCGCGGAGCGCCCGCGGGAGCGTAGGACAAAGACCGACCCCCGGTGAGGTCACTGTCCTACGACGGATGACGGGGCCATCCGATGGGCTACTGCGCGTGGGATCGTACTGTCTTGGGGTGCGCGTAATCGTCGTCGATGACTCGCCGGCCGTACGCGCCAGGCTCGTCGCCATGCTCGGCGAGACACACGACGTTCAAGTCGTGGCGGAAGCGTGGGAAGGCGCCGAGGCGCTCCGTCTCGTCCGCTTGCACGCGCCCGACGCGGTGATCCTCGACCTGAACCTGCCGGGAATGAGCGGCCTGGACGTCCTCACGGTGCTCAAAGCCGAGCCATCGCCGCCAGTGGTCATCATTCTGACGAATCACCCGCACGACCGCTACCGCGCCGCCTGTCTTCGTGGAGGCGCCGACTTCTTTTTCGACAAGTCGCGCGACTTCGATCGCGTGGCCTTGGCCGTCGCGGCCGCCGCGACGCCGAAGTCATAGGGCCCTGTCCGATGGCCTTCCTCCCGATGTCCTACGAAAACAACCGCGTCGGTCCGATGGGCCCGCTTTTCTCGAAGACGTAAGTTCTCCACGATGCGAAACGAAGAGCGAAACGAGATCGAGGAGCTCCGCTTCCACCGACTTGCTCTCGACCAATCCCCCGACGCCGTCGTCGTCATCGATGGCGCGGGTCGCTTGCTCCACGCCAACCAGGCGGCGCGGGACGTTCACGGCGCCCCGTCGCGGATCCTTCGGGACGGGCTCGTGGATGGTGGGGAGCTTGCCGGATTTGTCGCCGTGCTCCGGGCAAGCGGCCGCGCGAGCGCGGAGAAGCGAGTGCTCGATGGAGAGGGGACGTGGCGGCAGCTCGTCCTCAAGGGGACGTGCATCGCTCCAGAGCGGTTCGCGGTGTTCGCGCGCGACGTGACCGAGCGGCGGGAGATGGAGGCCGAGCTCGAGCAGCTTCGCCGAGTCGAGTCGCTCGGGTACCTGACGGCGAGCGTGGTACACGACTTCAACAACCTCCTCACGCCGATGGTCTGTCTGTCGGCAGTCCTGACTCACGAGCTCGAGAGAGGCTCGCACGCCGGCGAGATGGCGATGGAGATTCGCGAGACCGCGGAGCGCGCGGCGGGGCTCGCTCGACAGATGCTCTCGTTCGTGAGGCGCGCGCCAGAGCAGGCTCGGCGCCTGAACGTCGGCGCGGTCGTCTCCGAGATGAACAACCTCCTGCGTCGCGTGGTCGGAGACGACATCGAGATCGTCCTGTCGATCGACGAGGACTCGGGCGATGTGAGCGCCAACCGCGAGCAGCTCGAGCAGGTTCTCCTGAACCTCGCGGTCAACGCTCGCGACGCCATGCCGCGGGGTGGGCGCCTCGTGGTTGCGACGGCACCCGTGACGCTCGTCGGGGAAGGCGATCCCGAACAGGCGCAAGCAGGCGCGTACGTCGCGCTCCGCGTGAGCGACACGGGCGTCGGGATGACCGCGGAGGTCCGCGAGCGCATCTTCGAGCGCTTCTTCACGACGAAGAGCCCGGGGGAAGGCACGGGGCTCGGGCTCGCGGCAGCGCACCGCTTCGCGAGAGCGAGCGGCGGGTGCATCAGCGTGCGCAGCGCAGAGGGGGCGGGGACGACAGTGACGCTCTGCCTCCCACGGCTGGAGGGGGTCCCTACGACCGCCCCCCCCTCGTCGCACGAGCTCCTGCCGCGCGGGTCGGAGACCGTGCTCGTCGTGGAAGACGATGCCTCGGTTCGTGGGGTCGTTCGCGCGCTGCTCGAGGCACAGGGGTACCGCGTGCTCGACGCCCCCTGTGGCAAGGCCGCGCTCGAGGTCGTTGCCCGCAAGCCGGGTCCAATCGACCTTCTCATCGTAGACGTCGTCATGCCCGAGATGGGGGGGCGCGCGCTCGCCGACGCGCTCGCGTCGACGGGCCTGTCGATGAAAGTGCTCTTCATGTCGGGGCACAGCGACGCGATGGTCCTGGAGCGCGGCGTGAATCCGAGCTCGAGCATGTTCCTCCGCAAAGCGTTCTCGCCCGCGGAGCTGATCCTCAAAGTGCGCGAGGTGCTCGGTGAAGAGCGACGCCGGGTCGAGCTGAAGCTCGCGTAACCGCCTCGGCTTCGTGCTCGCGCTTCCAGGCCGCGAGCAGCGCGTCGCTGTCGATGTCGTTCGGATGAAAGCCGGGTCGGTAGTACTCGAAGTACAGTCGCACGACCCGGCCCATGCCGCCCGGCTCGACGAACAGAAAGCGCACCAACCGGCTCCATTCGCGGGCTGAGAGCAGAGTGCCGTCGACTTTCATCATGCGGCCTTGGTGCTCGACGACTTTCGCCCAGAAGACGACGCTCGCGAGCGCCATGAGGGTCACGCGCTCCAGATAGGTCCCGCCGGAGGCCACGAAAACGTCGTAGGCGACGGCCTTGTGCTCGTTCTCCTCGGCAGCATGCCACCGCCAAAGCGCCGCCATCGTGGGCTCGGCGTCCTCGAGGGTCTTCCGGTTGGCGAGAATCAGCTGTCCCATCAGCGCCGTGAAGTGCTCGAGGGCGCAGGTCGCGGCGAGCTGCGATCGGATTGGAAGAGCTCTCGAAACGAATGTGAGCAGACGCGCGACCCGCCGCTCCATCTCCTCGGCCGGGTAACCCTGCCCCGCCAGCATGCGGTTGTACTTCTCGTGCTCGCGCCCGTGGATCCCTTCCTGCCCGCAGAACGCCCTCACGGCGGCGAGGAGCTCGGGGTCCTTCACGAAGCGCTCGTGAGCCCTCACGCTCTTCACGAAGAAGCGCTCCCCCACGGGAAAGAAGATCGACAGGTTGTCGAAGAAGGCCGTGACCGAGCGCCGGCCGCCGAGCCAATGGCGCGGAACGGTCGCCTCGGTCTCGAACCGGAGATTTCGGAGTTGGGGCAATCCGCCCATTGATTTCGCGCCTCCTTGAAGCTGATCGTTCCGCCGAAGAGCTCGCGGCGGTAGGTTCGTGGATGCCAAAGTCTTGTCAATTCGGGCCAAGGCGTACGAATGAAGCCCCCCCGCGACGAACCATCCATCCCAGCCGTCCAAGCGCTCCATCTCGCGAAGCTCGTGAGGCGTTGGGGGATCACGCCGGCCGCGCTCCTCCGCGGGAGCGACCTCGACGAGCGAGGTCTGACCGACCCGAGCAAGAAGCTCGGCGTCAGCGAGCTCGTGCAGCTCGTCGAAAGGGCGCGCGCGCTGACGGGGGAGCCGGGGCTCGGGCTGTACTTCGGCCTGCGAATGCAGATCGCTTCGCACGGGTACCTCGGCTTCGCGGCGATGACGGCCTCGACGGTCGGTGAAGCACTGAGCCTCGCCGTGCAGTTCGCCCCGATGCTGACGACGGCTTTCTCGCTGCACCTCCATAGGAGCGGGACCGTCGCGGCGCTCGTGCTGGACGAAGAGGTCGACCTGGGTGCGGCCCGAGACGCCGTGCTCCTCGCGCTGTTCGTCGGCATCTGGCGGATCGGGTGCACGCTCACGGGGCGCGAGCTCGCCGGACGGGCGGATCTCGCGATCCGCGAGCCCGCCTACTTTGCCCGCTTTCGCGCCACCGCGCCGAACGTCAGCTTCGGCCAGCCGAAGAACCAGCTCGTCTTCGATGCGGCGGCTCTCGACTATCCGCTCGCGACCGCGGATCCCGCGGCTCTCGAGCTGGCGCGAGAGCAGTGCGAGCGAGCGATCGAGGCACTCGGGTTCGAAGGGCGAGTCGTGGGGCGTGCGCGAGCGGCGATCCCGAAGGCGGGGGGGGGCTTCCGCTCGCTCGACGAGATTGCGGTGAGGCTGAAGGTCTCGACCCGTACGCTCAAGCGAAGGCTCGCGAGCGCGGGGACAAGCTACTCCACGCTCCTCGATGAGGCGCGGCTCGAGCGCGCGAGAGAGCTGCTTCGGACCGAGCGGCGGTCGATCGACGAGATCGCGGAGAGCCTTGGCTACTCCGACGTCGCAAACTTCACCCGCGCCTTCCGGCGGTGGACGGGGACGACCCCCGCCGCCCATCGACGCACCTTCCGCGAGAAGACAGCCAAAGACGCACGAGCGCCACGGCCGCAGCGCTGAGCCCGCTCGCGCGAGTCGCCGCTTCGGCGATATGCTCCCGCGGCAATGACGACAAACCTCACCGTCGACAACCCCTTCACCGGCGACGTCGCCTGCTCCGTCCCGCTCGCCGACGACGCGCTCGTAGGTGCAACTCTCGACCGCGCGCGCAATGCCGCGCGCCCGTTTCGCGCGACCCGCGTAGCCGAGCGAGTCGCCCTCTGCGAACGCGCGATGGTCGCGATGGAGAAGAACGCCGAAGCGATCGCTTCGGACATCACGCGGATGATGGGGAAGCCGCTCCAGCAGGCGAAGAACGAAGTGAGCGGGATGACGCTCCGTGCAAGGCACATGATGTCGATCGCGGAGGCGACGCTCGCCGACATCGTCCTTCCTCGGAAGGAGGGGTTCGAGCGCCGCATCGTGAAAGAGCCGCTCGGCGTCGTCTTCGACCTCCCGGCGTGGAACTACCCTCTGCTCACGGCCGTCAACGCGGTCATTCCAGCTGTCCTCGCCGGGAACGTCGTCGTCCTGAAGCACTCTCCCCGAAGCCCGCTCTGCGGCGAGCACTTCGCGCGCGCCTTCGCGGAGGCGGGGGGGCCGAGCGACGTGGTCCAAGCACTCCACTGCGACCACCCCACGAGCGAGAAGATCGTCGGCGACGAGCGGGTAGACCACGTGCTTTTCACCGGCTCGGTCTTCGGTGGGCACCGGATCCAGCAAGCGGCCGCGAACCGCTTCCTCCATGTTGGTCTCGAGCTCGGAGGAAACGACCCGGCGTACGTCGCGGAGGACTGCGACCTCGAGAAGACCGTTGAGAACATCGTGGACGGCGCCTGCTACAACGCGGGACAGAGCTGTTGCGCGGTGGAGCGCGTGTACGTGCACCGCTCGCTCTACGCACGCTTCGTCGAGCTTGCCGAGCCGATGATCCGCGCCTACGCGATGGGCGACCCGATGGACGCCAAGACGACGCTCGGTCCGATCGCGCAGCCACACCACGTGGCGGAGCTCGAGGACTTCGTGCGTGACGCGGCGGCGAAAGGGGGGCGCGTCGTCGCGGGGGGGAAGCGCGCGAGCGTGGGGGGCAAGGGGCGATTCTTCGAAGCCACGCTCGTGGATCGCATGACGCCCGAGATGGCCCTCATGCAGCGCGAGTCGTTCGGGCCGATCCTCCCCGTCGCGAGCGTGGATTCGGACGACGAGGCGCTCCGCCTGATGAACCAGTCGAGGCTCGGGCTCACGGCCAGCGTGTGGACGCGCGATCGGGAGCGCGCGGAGCGGATGGCGCGCTCGCTCGAGTACGGGACCGTCCTGATGAACCGGTGCGACGCGCTCGATCCCGCGCTCCCCTGGACGGGTGTGAAGGACTCAGGGCGTGGCGTGACGCTGAGCGCCCTCGGCCTCGATGCCCTCACGCGCCCCAAGGCGATTCATTTCCGACTGTCGCTCTGAGCCGCCTCGCGCGCGCGTCGCTCGCGACGCGCTTTGAGCGCCTCTCGGACTCGGTGAAAGTGCTCCTTGAGATCCGGGTGGGCGATCCATTCGAAGAAGCCGTACGGCTCGTACTCGTCATCGAAGAAGATCCCGCACCTCATGCCGAGGTCCACGGTGAAAAACAGGATGACGAGAATGTCGCGGAGCTCTCCCCCGCCACCGATCGTCATCGTCAGCCAGTCGAGCCCCGAGACGCCGCGGACGACAGTGAAGATGAAGAGGAAGACGAGCGCGATGAGCTCCATAATCACCGAGCGCCGTGTGCTCGCAATGGGCTCCAGGCCGAAGTGCTCCCTGAGGGCCCCCTTCGTGCTCTGCGGGAGAAAGCCCAGAAAAGGGAGGGCCGGCATGAGCGCCCAGGCCTGGCGCTGACGTTTGCGAAAGAGAACCACGTCAGCCTCGCGCTCGCGGACGTAGGCTTCGTCGTAGACGATCTCCTGGCTGGCGAGCTCATTCACGACGAGCGGCCAGGGGGCGAGGGCGTAGCGGTGTCCACCGTGAGCGGGCTCGGCTTCGACCAGCATGTAGCGCTGGTCGCGAAAGCGGATCGCGAGCCTCCTGTACCGGCCGACGCGCCATTCGGGCATCGGATTCGGAGACAGAATGACGAGGCGTTCCCCTTCCCAGCGCAGCGTATCGGTGTCGGCGATTCGCTCGACCTGATCTGGACCGGCGCCCTTGGGCGAGTTCACGTGCTCTAGCGTACTCCTGGCGACCGTACCGAAGGTGCGATAAGGCGTGTGTGCGCGGTCATGTGCGGCATCGCAGGCATCCTCGGCATCAGACGCGAGCTGGCAGAACCGGCGCTCGCGAGGATGCGCCTGGCCATCAACCACCGGGGCCCTGACGATCGGGACACCGTCTTCATCGACTCGCGCGCCGGCGTTCACCCGGTCGGCTTCGCGCACACACGTCTAGCCATCATCGACACTTCGTCCGCCGGCCGGCAGCCGATGCAGGACGTCGGCGGCAATTGGATCACGTTCAACGGCGAGATCTACAACTTCGCCGACGTGGGGCGCGATCTCCGGAAGGCGGGGCTCGGATGCCGCGGGCGCACGGACACGGAGGTCATCCTCCGCGCGTACGCGACGTGGGGCCCCGAGAGCGTGCAACGCCTGCGCGGCATGTTCGCGTGGGGGCTCGCCGATCCCGCGGAGGGGACGGTCTGGCTTTGCCGCGATCGCCTCGGCATCAAGCCGCTCTACCTTGCGCGGCCGCCGGGAGGGGGGCTCCTCTTCGCGTCCGAGATACGCGCGCTCCTCGCCGCCGGGCCGGAGCTGATGCCGCCACGCGTGTCGGCGGCCGCCGTGGAGAGCTTCCTGGCGCAGGGGATGGTGTGCGGCCACGACAGCTTCATCGAGGGGATCACCGCGCTCCCCCCCGGCACGTCCATGCTCCTCGATTGGGACGGGCGCGAGCGCGCGTCTCACCGTTACTGGCACCTCCCGTTCGACAACGGGCCCATGGCGTGGACGCGGCGGGTGGACGCCGTGGCGCGGCTCGGACAGACGCTGCGCGAGGCGGTGAGCTGCCACATGATCTCCGACGTGCCTCTCGGCCTCTTCCTGTCCGGCGGGGTGGACTCGAGCGCCGTGGCCACCATCGCAACGGAGGTGAGGGATCGCGGCGCCGTCCAGACTCTCGCCATGGGGCTCGATCAGCCCCAGTTCGACGAGTCGGAGACGGCGGCGCGCGTCGCGCACGAGCTCGGTACGGAGCACCGGAACGTGCTGCTCACGGGCCAAGAGATGCTGAGCGACATGGGCGAGGTCTTCGAGGCGATGGACCAGCCCGCGCTCGACGGGTTTAACACGTACTTCGTCTCGCGCGCCGCGAGGCGCGCCGGGTTGACGGTGGCGCTCAGCGGGCTCGGCGGAGACGAGCTCTTCGGCGGGTATGCCACGTTTCGCGACGCGCCACTCGCCGTGACGATCGCGCAACGGGCGCAGCAGCTGATGGGGGGACGCGCCGTGGCGGCCGGGCGGCGCAACCCGAGCTCGTTCCGCCCTCCGGTCGGGGGGCGCAGCGCCCTCAAGCTCGCCGAGATGCTGACGCGTACCCCGTCCCTCGTGTCGATGTATCTGCTGCGTCGCGAGCTCTTCCTGGCAGGCGAGCGCCGCTCGCTTCACGAGCTCCCCCCGAGCTGCAACGAGGAGGCGGGGGTGCCGGAGTGGGAGATCGACGATCTGGTTTCGTACGCCTCGAACGACGACGTAGCGAACACGATCTCCGCGTTCGAGCTCGCGCACTACCTCCGCTACATGCTCCTTCGCGACGCGGACGTGTTCAGCATGTCAGTGGGGCTCGAGCTGCGTGTTCCGCTCCTCGACCACCTCCTCGTCGAGGCGGCCGTCCCCCTCCCCGGTCGCTGGAAGAGGAACGACGGTCGCGCGAAACCCCTCCTCCTCGACGCCGTCGGGCCGCGCCTCCCCGGGTGGATCGGCGCGCAGCAGAAGCGGGGCTTCACGTTCCCCTGGCGCCCCTGGCTCATGGGGCCGCTCCACGATAGGGCGCACGCGGCGCTGTCGAACCGCGACGCTTGGCGCACCATCGGAATCGACGACCACGAGCCTGAGCAGATGTGGTTCCGCTTCCTGAAGCATGACCCGCGCGTAGGGGCCGCGCAGATCATCGCTCTGTGGGTGCTCGCGGAGTACGCGCAGCGCCACACGCTCCTGCCGCCGCGATGACGGTTCTCTTCCTCAACCCCGTGGGGACGCTCGGGGGGGCCGAGCGCAGCTTGCTCGATCTGATGGCGTCGCTCTTGGGCGCAGAGCCTGGACTCGGCATCGGCTTGATTGTCGGCGCGGAGGGGGAGCTGGCGACGGAGGCCGAGCGCCTCGGGGTCCGCGTGCGGGTGCTGCCGCTCCCCGAGCGGGTCGCGCGGACCGGGGACCACGCGCTTGGAGGTTTGGTCGCGATCGCGCGCCATGCGCCGGCTCTCCTCGCGGCGAGCGCGGAGCTCGCGGCGTACGGGGTGGCTCTGCGGCGCGAGATGCGGGCGTTCGCGCCGCGTCTCGTTCACTCGAACGGGCTGAAGACGCATCTCCTATCGGCGCTCCTCCCCATGCCGGGCGTTCCGCTGGTCTGGCACGTTCGCGATTTCGTCGGCGAGCGCGCCGTGATGGCGCACGTACTGCGGGCCGTCTCGTCGCGACCGGCGGCGCTCCTCGCGATCTCGCGGAGCGTCGCGGAGGACATTGCGCGGGCGCTCGGGCGAAAGGACGCGACGGTCGTCTACAACGGCATCGATACGAGCCGCTTCACGGCGGAAGGAGCCCGAGCGGACCTCGACCGCCTCGCGGGGATGAAGCAGGCCCCTGAAGGGGTGCTGCGCGTGGGGATCGTGGCGACGTACGCGCGATGGAAGGGGCAGTCGCTCTTCCTCGAGGCGGCAGCGCGCGTCGTCCGGGCCGGGGGCGCCGCGCGTTTCTATGTCGTCGGGGGGCCGACGTACGCCACAGTGGACTCGCAGCTATCGCGAGGGGAGCTCGAAGCGCAGATCGCTGCGCTCGGCCTCGACGGCGTCGCGGGGCTCGTCCCGTTTCAGGCGGAGCCGGAGCGGGCGTACCGGGCGCTCGACATCGTCGTGCACGCCAGCACTCGCCCCGAGCCGTTCGGGCGGACGATCGCCGAGGCGATGGCCTGCTCGAAGCCTGTCGTCGCGGCGAAGGAGGGGGGGGCTTCGGAGCTCGTCGAAGATGACGTCGACTCGGTCGCCGTTGCGCCGCGCGACGCCGGCGCTCTTGCCGAGGCGATCCTCGCGCTCACGCGCGACCCGGCGAGGCGGATACGGCTCGGGACGGAGGCGCGCAGGACCGCGACGAGGCGGTTCGCTCGGGAGCGGCTCGGGCCCGAGGTCCTCGCGGTGTATCGGAGAGTGGGGCTCTCGGTCTGAGAACCCGCCTGCGCTATGCTCCGCGCGGTGCCTCCCGACCCTCCGGGGCCGCTCTCCGAGACGCTCCCCGCGGACAGCGACCTCTCCGACCCAGCTCGCCCCCCCGACGCGTTCGCCCGTACGGTCCCCACCCCGGGAGACGGCTCGCGGCAAGAGATCCCGCGCGGCGCGCTCCTCGGCCGGTACGTGATCGTCAGCTGTCTCGGCGAAGGGGGGATGGGCATCGTCTACAGGGCGTACGACCCGGAGCTCGATCGCAAGGTCGCCGTAAAGCTCCTCCGTTCGAACCGCTTCCTCGGTGACGACTCGAGCGAAGGGAGGGCGCGCCTCGTGCGCGAGGGGCAAGCGATGGCTCGCTTGGCACACCCCAACGTCGTCGCGGTGTACGACGTAGGGACTCACGAGGGGCAGGTCTTCGTCGCGATGGAGCTCGTCGACGGCGGCACGCTTCGCACCTGGCTCGCGGCCCCGCGCAAGTGGACCGAGATCGTCCGAATGTTCATGCAGGCCGGGCAAGGGCTCGCCGCGGCGCACGAAGCCGGGATCGTCCATCGCGACTTCAAATCGGACAACGTCCTCGTCGGCAAGGACGGGCGGGCCCGCGTGCTCGATTTCGGGCTCGCGCACGCCGGGGGGGAGCTCGCTCGTCCCCCCGAGAGCGCGGGGGCGGCTCGCCTCGAGCAGTCGTCGAGCCAGCTGTCGACTCCTCTCACCGAGGAGGGGAGGATCCTCGGCACGCCGCGCTACATGGCGCCGGAGCAGCTCACCGGCGAGCGGACGGACGCGAGGGCCGACCAGTTCAGCTTCTGCGTCGCGCTCTTCGAGGCGCTCTATGGTGTGCCCCCCTTCGAAGGAGAGGTCCTCGCCGAGCTCTACGCGAACGTCGTCGCGGGGAAGATCCGAGCTGTACGCGCGACGCGCGGCGTACCGGCGAGGTTGCGCCAGATCCTCGCTCGTGGACTCTCCGTGAGCGCCGCCGATCGCTACCCGACCATGACGAAGCTCCTCGCGGAGCTCGAGCCCGAGCGCGAACGAAGGAGGCTGGTCGCGGGGCTCGCCGGCGCGGCCGCGCTCCTCGTGTCTGCCGCGGCGGTCGGCATGGTGCGCAGCAGCCACTCTCCGTGCCGCGGTCTCGAGCGCGGCCTCGCGGGCGCATGGGACCCGGCCAAGAAGGCGGCCGTGCGCGCCGCCTTCATCGCGAGCGGGAAGGTCGATGCGGCCGACACCGCCGATCGCGTCGCCGACCGGCTCGATCGGTACGCCGGCGCCTGGCTCCGTACGCGCGTCGACGCTTGCGAGGCGACGCACGTGCGCGGGGACCAGTCCGAGCACCTCCTCGATCTGCGGGTCGCGTGCCTCGATCGGCGGCTGCACGAGCTGGCGTCGCTGACAGACATCTTCAGCGCCAAGCCCGACGGGCAGATCGTCGAAAAATCGGTCAACGCGACGAGCCAGCTCACGACGCTCGACGCCTGCTCCGACGCGACGGCGCTCCAATCCGTCGTGCCCCCCCCCGACGACGCCGCGCAACGTGCCAAGGTCGAACAGCTGCGCGGGCAGTTGGCCGAGGCGCGCACGCTGGAGAACACCGCGAAGTACGACGGAGCCCTCAGCGTCGCGCGGGAGGTCGACGACGCGAGCGCGGCCATCGACTACGCGCCGCTCCGCGCCGAGGCGCTCTACCGCCTGGGCAGCATCGAGGCGAAGAAGAACGACTCCAAGAGCGCGGAGAAGCACTTCCAATCGGCGCTCGAGTTCGCCGCGCGTGGACACGACGACGCCCTGACGGCGCGCATCTGGCCGGCGTTGATCATCGACGTCGGGCAGGATCAGGCGCGCTACGCGGACGCGACGCTGCTCATCCCCGTCGCCGAGTCCGCCGTCCACCGCGCCGACGACGACGAGGCGCGCGCCGCCCTCTATGACGTGCAGGGCCGCATGCTCGGCGCCCACGGCAAGGACGCCGACGCGCAGCGGATGTTCGAAGCGAGCCTCGCGCTGCGCCAAAAGACGCTCCCACCCGACGATCCGGCGCTCGCCAACTCGCTGAACAACCTGGGCATCGCGTACGACAAACAGGCGAAGTACAAAGAAGCGCTGGACGCCTACGAGCGCGCGCTCGCCATCCGCGAGAAGGCATTCGGCCCGGACCACCCGGTCGTGGCCGTCACGCTCAGCAACATCGCCATCGTCTACAAGGAAGAGGGCAAGTACGCCGAGGCGCGGGCCCGGTTCGAGCGGGCGATCGCCATCAAAGAGAAGACGCTCGGACCCGACAATCCCCAGCTCGCGAACACGATCGACAGCTTGGCCAACGTCTACGATCAGGAGGGCAACCGCGAAGAAGCGCAGCGGCTGCACGAGCGCGGGCTCGAGATCCGGGAGAAGGCGCTCGGCCCGGACCACCCCGACGTCGCCATCTCGCTCAACAACCTGGCCGGGACGCTCGTGGCCGAGGGGAAGTACGACGAAGCGCAGCGAATGCACGAGCGCGCGCTGGCCATTCGCGAAAAAGTGCTGGGGCCGGACAATCAGATGGTCGGCGTGACGATCGAGAACCTGGCCGACATCCTGGTCGCGCGATCGAGATTCGCGGAGGCCGAGGGTCAGTATCGGCGAGCGCTCGCGATCTTCGAGAAGACGGAAGGGCCCACGCATCCCGACGTCTGCTTCCCGCTGGTGGGCCTCACGGACGTACTAGAGCGGCTCGGGCATCACGCCGAAGCCGTCACGGACGGGGAGCGCGCGCTCCGCTTGCGCGAGGCCAATCCGACGCCGCCGCACGACATGGGCTATGCGCGATTCGCGCTGGCGAAGGCGCTGTGGGGCGCGGGGGGCGACCGGGGGCGGGCCGTGGCGCTGGCGAAGCAGGCGCGGGACGACTTCGCGGCGAGCGGGCGCACGGACCCGCACGCGGAGGTGGAGCGCTGGCTGAAGGATCACGGGTCGTAGGGACGCTCTCGAGCTTACTTCCCCGTCGTGCTCGTCAGCCTGAACAGGCCGGCGAGGAGAGAGTCGTCGAGAGTCTCGATCCGGGTGTTCGAGATCACGCCCGTATCCGTGGTCCCCGGTGTCCCGTCGGGGTTCAGGTCGTTCGCCTCGGCGATCCGGAAGTGCGAGCTGTCCACTACCTGCGCGACGATCATGATGTGCCCAGGATCGTTCGGGCCTTGCGCCTGATAGAGGAGAATGTCCCCTGCCTGCACGGGGCTCGCGGTCATGGTCATCCATGTGTAGCCGGCAATCGTCTGCCCCACGAACTGAGCCGCCAGTGGGTAGTCCGTCCAGGGAATGCTCGGGGGCGAGATCGGAGTGCCGCAGACACCGGCCGTGACCGCCTGGACGAAGTAGGTGCATTCGCAAAGTGGATACGACGTATTCCCGTCGAGGAGCGTGGAGATGATGTTGTAGGAAGCCGCCGGGTCGGGCGGGTTCACGGAATCGATCGGCCCCTCTATGCAGGAGTAGTTCTTGTCGTCCACGACGCCGACTCCGTCCGAGGTGCAGACCTTCCTGGTTGCCGTCACTAGCTGGTCTGCGTAGGTCGCGATACCGGCAGGCGAGCACGAAAACGCGCTCGCCGGCGGGGGGGTGCTGCCATCGTCGGCTGGAGCCGGTGGCGTCGGGGAGGAACCTCCGCTGTCTTCGGCAGCCACTGGCACAGATCCACCGTCGTCGTTACCGCCCCCGGCGCCGCTGCCCGAGCTGCTGCCGCTGCTTGCGGCCGGCGGGCTCCCGCTCCCGGCGGGCGGGGGAGGCGAGCCTTTCCCGCCAGAGCTCGACGCACAACCGAGGCTGGAGACATCGAGGCCAGTGACGACCATGGCGAGGGCCGTCAAGAGCGCCCTACCCTGCGAAGAACTGTTCATCGTCACACCTGGGTGGTTGAGGAGACGCGTCGAGACGCGGGGCCCCCGAGGGGCGCACCGAAGTGCCTTGCAGCGCGCGTGCCCTGAGCACGAGTCCGCGCGTGACGGACGTGTGCGGTGTCCTTGGTTCTCAGGCCGAGGTATTCGCCGGAAGGCGCAAGATTCGACCGTGGGCGTGAGTCTTCGGAGTGCGGTGGTGGTCCGCTGGATCACCCCTGGTGCCTCTCGCCCGGCAACGTCGGCGCTCACGGTGCGGCGTCGGAGGTCCCCCCGTCCCCGTCCTTCACCCACAAGTGCTCGTGGATCCACTTCTTCGTCTTCCACGTCATGTCGACGAACGGCTTCGGATCCGGAGGACAGCTCGAGACCGGTTTCGTCCCCTCGCCAAAGGCGATGATCCAGCAATCGTCGAGTGTCGAGCAGTAGCAAACCTCGATCGCCAACGGAGTGCTCTCCGACGCGCGCATGAGGTCTTGCGTGTCTTTCCGGGTGGGAATCTTCAGGAGCGTGAGCTCCATCCCGGGCGTGAGCACCTCCTCATCGAGCGTCGCCGTGTCCGGGATGTAGGGGGGCTGGTCCTTGTGGAGGAGCATCTCGATGGCGCCAACCCAGTCTTCGGCGGGCTTCCCGTCGACGGTGACGCGCACCCGCTCGAGCTGCGCGGGGCCGACGCCGCGGTTGCGGATCACGATCGAGAAGGCCCCTTCGTCCGTGGACGCGGTGTCCATCGTCACGTGCGGCCAGACCGAGGCCTTCACCTGCTGTCGCTGGAGATACACGTTGTACGTCGAGGTCGCGAGAGCGAGCGCGCCGACGAAGCCGCTCGCCACCGCGGCGAGGAGGTCACGGTACTTGCCGAGCGTGCCCATCACGATTGCCTATTGTCTCACCGACCGCGCGTCGCGGTCACCTTCCGCTGGACGCGGGAGGAGCAGCTTGCGTCGGCGCTCCCGCCCCGCCCAGCCCGCTCGCGGTCATCCAAGCGCGCACGTGCCTGGCAGCGTCGGGGAGTCCAACCTCGTCGAAATCCGTAGCGGCTTGCGCCGCGAGCGAAGCGGCACGCGCGCGGTCGCCTCTCGTCTCCACCAGCGCCTGAGCGACCGCCGCGCGTACGTCGGCACGGAGCACCTTGTCGCCGGCGTGTTTCTCCCCGAGCGCAAGTGCGATCTCGAGATCGGCGAGCGCGTCTTGCGCGCGATGAAGCGAGAGATACGCCACGCCGCGCGCGAGGCGTGGGCGCAGTTCGGCGAGCTCGCCGAACTGCTTCGCCTTCGCGTTCAGGGCGACCTGTGCGTCCGAGATCGCCCCTCTCGCGTCTCCCCGCCGCGCCTTGCAGAGGGCGCGAACACCGAAGGCGACCGCGGCGGTCTTTCCATTTTCTTCGTCGTCCGGGACACTGAGCGCTTGATTCGCGGCCGCCTCGGCAGCCGCGTCCTCGTGTCTCTGGCTGAGGGCGACGGACATGTCCCCCGCGGAAAAGGATCCGTCGGTCTGTCCCCAGGCCCGCGCGTACCCCTCACCCTTCGCGTACTCCGCCAGCCCTTCTCAGATGCGCCCGACTCCGATGAGCGAGCCTCCCACGTAGGTGTGCAGGTAC
>JBKQKP010000140.1:0-7043 GCA_052147435.1 Polyangiaceae bacterium
CGTGAGGTCCGGCGTCGAGCGCGGAGGGGAGCGGCGGATCCCCGGGCGCGCCGTAGAACGCCTTCAGCGCGTCGAGCGGCACGTCCTCGATGTCGCCGCCGATGCTCCCCTCCGTGAAGCTGAGCGCCATCCACGGCTCGAACCGGCGGATGACCCGCGGGTGAACGTCGAGGTGCGTGCCGAGGAAGAGGTTGAGCCCGTTCGCCCAGGAGATCATCAGGCGCCGCAGCCACTCGGGGCTCGACGCGTAGCGCGCCTGAAGGTCGACCGGGTCGATGAAGAGCTTCATGCGCAGGTCCTGGAAGATCGCCGACTCCCCCTCGGCCTCCGCCAGTCGCCCCATCGCGTTCAGGTAGTTCGTCTCGACGCGATTGAAGTCGTCCTCGGCTTGCGCGTAGATCGCGCCGAACACGGCGTCCGCGTCGGTCTTGCCGTGGACGTGGGCGATGCCCCACTCGTCGCGCACGATACGCGTCTCTGCGGCCTCGCCGCTCAAGGGTGCCCCGTTCGTCTTCGCCGGTGTCCTGGTCATGCGCACGGCGAACGCTGCGCAGATCGCGGAGCCGACGAGCACGACAGCGACGGCGAGGAAGCGTGGCGATGCTCTCATTCGGGCCTCGGGCGCCTCGACGATACCAGCGAGGCGGCGGCTGCGCGGTCCTGCAGCTACAATGGGCGCGGAACGGACGGGACCTTGATCGACCAACTCTGCGCGCTCGCCCGAGGGAAATCCGTCGTCGCATTGACCGGCGCAGGGCTCAGCACCGAGTCCGGAATCCCCGACTACCGGAGCCCCGAGGCGCTGGCGAAGCCCCGGCGGCCCATTCACGGGCCGGAGTTCGTCCGATCCGAAGCGGTCCGCCGGCGGTACTGGGCGCGCTCGGCGCTCGGTTGGGAGCGGTTGCGGGGAGCGGAGCCGAACGCCGGGCACCGGGCGCTCGCGGCACTCGAGCGCTCCGGCGTCGTTGCGCACGTCATCACGCAGAATGTGGATCGCCTTCATCGAAAGGGGGGGAGCCGCAGCGTCACGGAGCTCCACGGAGCCCTGGCCGAGGTTGCCTGCCTCGCTTGCGGAGCGCTCGAAGACAGAGATGCGCTCCAGGAGCGAATCCTCGCGCTGAACCCCGGATGGGCGTCCCCCGACGTTCCGACCGCGCCGGACGGCGACGCCGATCTCGCGACAGACAGCGTGGAGCGTTTCCTCGTGCCCGAGTGCCTGGGCTGCGGCGGAGTGCTCAAGCCGCGCGTGGTCTTCTTCGGCGACAACGTCCCGCGCGCGATCGTCGACGAGGCGTTCGGGGCGACGGAGGCCGCGGGTCTGCTGCTCGTCGTCGGCTCGTCGCTCGCCGTCTACTCCGGCTACCGCTTCCTGCGTCGCGCGGTCGAGCGCAGGATCCCCGTGGCCATCGTCAACCGCGGCCAGGTGCGCGGCGAGGAGCACGCCGTCCTCAAGATCGAGGCGAGCACCGGCGTGACACTCGACGCTCTCGCGCGCGCCCTCACCGACTCCGCGCCGCTCGGCTAGGCTCGCGCGATGGCTCGGGCTCGCGAAGTGAGGCGCTGCGCGTGGGTCACCGCGGACCCTCTCTACGTTCGCTACCACGACGAAGAATGGGGCGTTCCGGTGCACGACGACCGGCGCCTCTTCGAAATGCTCATCCTCGAAGGGGCGCAGGCGGGACTGTCGTGGCTCACGATCCTCCGCAAGCGCGAGGGGTACCGCCGCGTCTTCGACGGGTTCGACGCCGAGGCGCTCGCGCGGTGGGACGAGCGACGCATCACCCGAGCCCTGAAAGACGAGGGGATCGTCAGAAACCGGCTCAAGGTCGAATCGACCGTATCGAACGCCCGGGCTTTCCTCGCGCTGAAAGAGGAGCTCGGCTCGTTCGACTCGTTCGTCTGGGCCTTCGTGAAGGGGCGCCCCATCGTGAGCCGTCCTCGCTCGCTGGGCGAGGTCCGCGCGCAGACACCCGAGTCCGACGCGCTCGCGGCGGCCCTCAAGAAACGGGGCTTCCGCTTCGTAGGCTCGACGATCATGTACGCCTGGATGCAAGCGTGCGGGCTCGCGGACGACCACGCCCGCGACTGCTTCCGCGCGACTGCAACCCGACGGGCTCGACGAGCGCGGTCTGACCGAGGCCCGTCCAGCTCAAGCATGCTGCACCGGTGAGCCTTGCTCTTGAAGTCGCTTCGCGTGACGTGCGAAAACGCGGGTCATGAGCAAGGTCGAAATCAAGACCAAGGACGGCGTGTGCCCGAGCTACGTCTACCGTCCGACCAGCCCCGGTCCCTGGCCCGCCGTCCTCGTCTTCATGGACGGTCTCGGCATTCGCCCCGCCATGTTGGAGGTCGGCGAGCGGCTCGCGACCCACGGTTACTTCGCGCTCCTGCCGGATCTGTTCTATCGCTCCGGCCCCTACGAGCCGATGGACCCGCACACGGTGTTCACCGACCCCGAGAAGCGCAAAGTCTTGATGGAGAAGTTCTTCGCGCACGCCACGGCGGCCAACATCATGTCCGACACGCGGGCGTTCCTCGACTACCTGGCAGCGCAGCCCGACGTGAAACCAGGCGGCGTCGGCACCACCGGTTATTGCATGGGGGGCCTGATGTCGCTCACCGCCGCGGGGACGTACCCGGATCGCATCGCCGCGACCGCCTCGTACCATGGCGGCCGTCTCGCCACGGACGCGCCGGATAGCCCGCATCTCCTCGCCCCGAAGATCAAGTCGCGCGTCTACATCGCGGGGGCGATCGAAGACGCTTCGTTCACTGACGAGATGAAAGCGCGCCTCGAGGACGCGCTTACGAAGGCGGGGGTCGACCACAAGATCGAGACCTACCCTGCGAAGCACGGCTGGGTGTTTCGCGACACGCCGGTCTTCGACGCCGCCGCCTCCGAGCGACACTGGACGACGCTGGTCGCGCTGTTCGACGGGAAGCTCAAACGAGCCGCGGGCTAGGAGCCCGTTCCCGAAACGAATGTTTCGGGGACAGGCTCCTAGAGCGCCTTCGCGAGAAGCTCGTACGATCGCTTTCGCGCCTCGTGCGAGTGCACGTGCGTGAGGACCATCACCTCGTCCGCCCTCGTTTCCTCGACGAGTGCCATCACGCGATCGCGCACGCGAGCAGCGCTCCCGATGACGACGTGCGAGCCGCGACCCGCGAGGAGCGCCTCCTCTACGGCGTCGTAGCGGTAGGCGAGCGCCTCCTCCACCGTGGGGAGCGGACGATCGCGGATCCCCTGGAGGAACCACACCATCGAGAGCTTGCCGGACGACGCCAGCCTCTCTGCGTCGGCATCGCTCTCGCCGCAGATGACGCCGAGCGCGAGGATCGCCCACGGCTCGCGGCGGCGCGGGGACGGGACGAACGTGTCTCGGTAGCGACGCATGGCGACCGCGGCATCGGCCGGATTGATGTGGTGGGCAAACGCGAACCCGAGGCCCCGCTCTGCCGCGAAGGCAGCGCCGCCCGCGTCGCTCGAGCCGAGCAGCCAGACCTCGGGCGAGTCGACGTTGGTGGGGATCGCGCGAATCGTGCCGGTGACGCCAGCACGCGGAGGATCGTCGTCGTCGAGGTAGCTCGCGAGCTCGTCGAGTCGCTCCGGAAAGTCGTCGGTGAGCACGGCTTCGCGGGAGCGGCGGAGCGCGGCGGCCGTGCGTGGATCCGTGCCGGGAGCGCGGCCGAGACCGAGGTCGATGCGGCCCGGGAACAGCGCGTGCAGAACGCGGAACGTCTCGGCGACCTTCAGCGGCGTGTGGTTGGGGAGCATGATGCCCCCCGAGCCCACGCGGATGGATCGCGTCGCAGCGGCGATCTGACCGATCATGATCTCGGGCGCCGAGCAGGCGAGGCCGCCGGCGTTGTGGTGCTCGGCGAGCCAATACCGGCGAAGGCCGAGCGCCTCGGCGTGCCGCGCGAGGTCGATCGAGTTGCGCAGGGCGTCGCCCGCAGTGGAGCGGGACGGGATAGGCGAGAGGTCGAGGACGGAGAGAACGGGGGGCATGGCCTTCTCTGATCAGCGGTGGCGCCATGCCGGGGCGCGCTTGCCGAGAAACGCGTCGATGCCTTCGCTGGCGTCGTCGAGCATCAAGTTGCAGCTCATCGCCTCGGAGGTCTCCCGGTAGGCGTCCTCGAGCCCGAGCTCGACCTGCTCGTAGAACGCTCGCTTCCCGATCCCGATGACGGCGCCGCTCTTCGCAACGACGCTCGCCGCGAGCCGCTCCACCTGGCTGTCGAGGTCCTCGCGCGGGGCGACTCGGTTGATGAGCCCCCACTCGAGCGCACGCGTAGCGTCGATCGGCTCGCCGGTGAGGAGCATCTCCATCGCCCGCTTGCGCCCCACACTCCGCACGACAGCGACCGCCGGCGTCGAGCAGAAGACCCCCACGTTGACGCCGGGGAGCGCGAACTTCGCGTCGGCCGACGCGACCGCGAGATCGCACGTCGCTACGAGCTGGCACCCGGCAGCCGTGGCGATTCCGTGAACGCGCGCGATGACCGGCTGGGGGAGGCGCGTCAGCTTCATCATCATGCGGCTGCACGAGACGAAGAGCTCCCGCTGCCACTCCTGGTCTCCGGCGTGCGCGCGCATCTCTTTGAGGTCGTGCCCCGCGCAGAACCCCTTCCCGGCGGCCGCGAGCACGACGATCCGCGCTTGGCTGGGAATCGCGTCGAGCTCCGCTTCCAGCGCCGCGATCATCGCGACCGAAAGCGGGTTGAACCGATCGCCGCGGTTCAGCGTGAGGGTCACGCCCCCTTCGCGCTCCGTCTTGAGGACGTACGGCGCTTCGCTCATCGGCGTCACACGTCTATCGCAGCAAGCGACCCGACGCGCTTGCGAAGCTCGAACTTCTGGATCTTGCCGGTGGAGGTCTTGGGAAGCTCGCCGAACACCACCGCGCGCGGGACCTTGAAGCCCGCGAGGTGCTGGCGACAGTGGGCGATGATCTCCTCGACCGTGGCCGTAGCGCCCGCCTTGAGCTCGATGAACGCACACGGCGTCTCGCCCCACCGAGGGTCGGGCTTGGCGACGACGGCGGCGACGAGGACGGCAGGGTGGCGATACAGGGCATCCTCGACCTCGAGGCTCGAGATGTTCTCCCCACCCGAGATGATGATGTCCTTGCTCCGATCTTTGATCTTCGCGTACCCGTCCGGGTTCATCACCGCCAGGTCGCCGGAGTGGAACCACCCTCCGGCGAAAGCCTCGCGCGTCGCAGTGGGGTTCTTCAGGTACCCCTTCATCGTGATGTTCCCGCGGAACATGATCTCTCCGATCGTCTCGCCGTCGGCGGGGACGGAGAGCATCGTCTCCGGATCGCGCACGCTCACCCCTTCCTGCAGGTGGTAGCGGACCCCTTGGCGAGCGTTCAAGCGAGCTCTCTCGCCGATATCGACCTTCTCCCACGCGTCGTGTTTCGCGCACACCGCGGCCGGCCCGTACGTCTCCGTGAGGCCGTACACGTGCGTGATCTCGAACCCCATCCGCTCCATCCCCTCGATCGTCGCCGCGGGGGGGGCCGCGCCCGCGACCATGGCGTGCACGCGATGATTGATCCCCTCGCGAAGCTCCCGGGGCGCATTGACGAGGAGGTTGTGCACGATGGGGGCGCCGCAATAGTGGGTGACGCGGTGCTCGCGAATGGCGTCGAAGATCGCCTTCGCTTCCACTTTGCGGAGACAGACGTTGACCCCCGCGCGGGCCGCCACCGTCCACGGGAAGCACCAGCCGTTGCAGTGAAACATCGGCAGCGTCCACAGATAGACGGCGTGCTTGGGCATGTCCCACTCGAGGATGTTCGACACCGCGTTCATGAACGCGCCCCGATGATGATAGACGACCCCCTTCGGGTTGCCCGTCGTGCCGGAGGTGTAGTTCAAGGCGATCGCGTCCCACTCGTCGCGCGGGCCGCTCCACTCGAAGCTCGGATCACCGGACGCGAGGAATGCCTCGTACTCGATCGCACCGATGCGATCGCCGGGTCCCACGTATTCGGGATCGTCGACGTCGATGACGAGGACTTCGCGTCCGAGCGCGGCCATCGCCGCCCGGATGGTGGAGGAGAGCTCGCGATCGACGAGGATTGCCTTCGCTTCGCCGTGCCCGAGCATGAACCCGATCGCCTCGGAGTCGAGCCGCGTGTTGAGCGCGTTGAGGACCGCGCCCGTCATCGGCACGCCGAAGTGAGCCTCGAACATCGGCGGCGTGTTCGGGAGCAAGGCGGCGACGGTGTCCCCGTGCCCGATACCGTGGCGGGTAAGCGCGCTCGCCAGGCGACGCGCGCGCTCGTAGGTCTGGCCCCAGCTACGGCGGATCGCGCCGTGGACGACGGCGAGCCGGTCCGGATAGACCTCGGCGGAGCGAGCGAGGAAAGAGATCGGCGACAGAGCGCTGAAATTCGCGGCGTTCTTGTCGAGCTCCAGCTCGTAGATGTTCGTCATGATGCAGCCCTCTCCAAATCACGCCGGAGAGAGGCCAGCATAGTCCAAGGCGCACTTCGGCCCGCCGGAGTCGTATCTTGGCCGGGCGTTCACCCATTCGTCCGACTCGGAGCCCCCCATGACCACCGCCCCTGGAACGATCTCCCCCGCAGATGGCGCGGCGCTCACGCCCGTTGCCTCCTCGACCGTCGACGACGTTCGCGCCGCAGCCGCGCGCGGCCGTGCTGCTCAGCCGGCCTGGGCCGCACTCCCACTTTCCGAGCGCGAGCGTGCGATCGAGCGGCTCGCGACCCGCATCCTGGAGCGGCGCGCGGAGGCGCTGACGCTCCTCGGCCAGGAAATGGGGCGCTCGGCAAGCGACAACCTCTTCCACGAGCTCGTCGCCGCGCGCGAGTTCACCGCGTCGGTCATCCTAGCCGGCCGGATAGCGCTCGCCCCCGAGAAGATCAGTCTCTCGGTGCTCGACTGGCCCGGCAAGAAGGTAGTCGTCGAAGCAGTACCGCGCGGCCTCGTCGGGATCATCGCCCCCTGGAACTACCCGCTCGCGAACTTCTACAAGCATTTCTTCCCCGCCGTGCTGTCGGGAAATGCCGTAC
>JBKQKP010000141.1:0-8516 GCA_052147435.1 Polyangiaceae bacterium
TACCCGAGCGCCTCGACGAGCTGCTGCGCGGTCCACCCGGCGTGAGGGTGGTTCGTCACGTTGATGTGGAGCACGCGCCGCCTCTCGAGCGACAAGACGACGAAGACGTAGAGCACGCCGAAGGTCACTGACGGCACCGTGAGGAAGTCGAGCGCGATCGTCCCCGCGAGGTGGTTGCGGAGGAATGTCTTCCATGTGCCCGACGGTCGTCGGGGCGGACGGCCCGGAGGCTTCGGCATGTACTTCGCGACCGTGTTCTTGTCGACGTCGTGCCCGAGCAACGCGAGTTCGCTCGCGATGCGGAGTCGGCTCCAGAGCGGATTGTCGCGAGCCATCTGCTCGATCAGTTGCACGATCTCGGGAGCCACCGGCGGCCGACCCGGGCGTCGGGACTTCCACGCCCAGAAACGAGCAAAGCCACGCCGATGCCACCCGATCACCGTCGCCGGCTGCACGATCGCCAGCACGTCGGTCCACCGCGACCAGACGCGCGAGAGCAGGATCCAGAAAGCGCGATCCACCGGGCAAAGGCGAGGCCGGGGCACAGTCCGCTTGAGCGTCGCGAGTTGCTGACGAAGTGCCAGGTTCTCTGCCACGAGGCCCGCGCGTGATTTGAACGCTGACAGCAGCGTGCCGACGAGCGCTGTCACGATCGAGAACATCGCGGCGACCATCGCCCATCCGGCACGCCACGTCATCGAAGAATCGGCCCGCCAGACCGGCTACGATCGCGCCCGTCCCATGCCCTCCTTTCTCGGCGAGACAAGAAAGTCACCACCACAGCTTCACCTGGGGGTCACCTTCATCACGGTACCGCCACTCTGGTCAGTCCAGTAGACGCTGGTGGCATCGATTGCGATGACGTCGGGCTCGTTCTGCCCCGAGGCGAGCGTCGTGGGTGGGCCACCGCCGATGGGTACCTTCATCACGGTGCCGCCGTTCTGGTCGGTCCAGTAGACGCTGGCGGCGTCGACGGCGATTCGGAAGGGGCCGGCCTGGTTCGGAGCGAGCGTCGTGGGTGTTCCCCCGCCGAAGGCTACCTTCATCACGGTGCCTTCGCCGTCGTGGCTCACCCAATAGACGCTGGTCGGGTCGACGGCGACGCCCTCGGGATCATCCTGTCCCGAGGCGAGAGTCACGGGTGTGCCCCCGGCGAGGCCCACCTTCATGACCGTGTTGCTGTCTCCGCTCGTCCAATAGACACTCGTGGAGTCGACGGCGATGCAGGGAGTATCCGCCTGCCCCGTGGCGAGTGTTACGATGGCGCCGCCGGCTAGCGGGACCTTCATCACGAGACCTTGCGCGACCCAGTACACGGTTGTGGAGTCCACCGCGATCCCGGTAGGTTCGCTCTGCGGCGAGGCAAGCGTGATGGGTGTGCCCCCGCCAACGGGCACCTTCATCACGGTGCCCCCGCCCACCGTTGTCCAGTAAACACTCGTCGAATCCACGGCGATGCCTTGAGGCCCGTCCTGTCCTGAGGCGAGCGTGATGGCCGTGCCCCCGCCCAAAGCGACCTTCATCACGTTGCCGTCCTCGGTCGTCCAGTAGGCGCTCGTAGAGTCCACCGTGACGCCGAACGGATTGTCTTGGCCCGATGCGAGAGTGACTACGCATTCTCCGCCGGAGCAGCCGACACTGCACGTGAGCCCGCAGCCGCCGCAGTTGTTGTTGTCCGTTTGGGTGTTCACGCAGGTCCCGCCGCATGCTGTCTCGCTGCTTGGGCACGTCGCACCGTCGGGGAGAGAGCCGCTGCTGCTGCCGCTACTGCTCCCGCTGCTGCTGCCGGAGCTGGAGCTACTGCCGCTGCTGCCTCCACTGCTGCTGCCGCTTCCAATGCTGCCACTCCCGCCGCCACTGCTGCCGTCTCCGGAGCTCACAGGACCGTCGGGCGCGGAGGCTGACGAGTCGACGTTCGCGTCCGGCGTCACGGGTCCCGTCAGATCGTCGAAGCCCCATAGCGACGCACACGCCGCGAAGGCGACCACACATAGGGCGCTCGCGACCGCGAGGAGCGAGGGAGTGGCGAACCACCTCTGCGGCGCACTCCGAGCGCTCACGGCTTCGCTACCCGCATGACGGTTCCCGATGTAGCGACGTCGTTCGTCCAGTACACGCTCGCGGAGTCCACGACGACGCGATCAGGGTTGCTCTGCCCGGAAGCCAGCGTTGTCACCGTGCCCCCGCCGATGGGTACGGTCACGACGGTGCCCGGATTCGTGGTGTTCACCCAATAGACCCTGGTCGCATCGATGGCGATTCCGTGAGGAGTGTTGAATCCTGTCGCGAGCGTCGAGACGGTGCCGCCGTCGAGGGGAATCGACACGACGGTCCCCGAGCCCATGTTGGTCCAGTAGACGTTCACGCCGTCGATGGCGATCCCCTCGGGAGCACCAAAACCTGAGGCTAGCGTGAGCGCCGCCGTGCCCCCGATCGGCAGGCTCAAGACAAGGCCATCGCCCTGGTCCGTCCAGTAGATCGACCTCGAGTTCACTTTCAGCTGGTCGGGCGAGCTGAACCCCGAGACGAGCACGCTCACCGTGCCGCCGTCGCTCGGTTCGCTCATGATCGAGCCGGTTCCCAGGTCGGTCCAATAGACTACTGACGCGCCGACCGCGATCCCCTCCGGGCTAATTTAGGCTGGGAACCCGCTAGAATGCGGAAGCTCCCGCCCGAGAGAGGGGCGGTGCCGACCGAATCACCCCCGTTGTTCGTCCAGTAGGCGTTTGCAGGGTCGATGGCGAGCCCCACAGGGTAGTTCTGACCCGAGGCAAGCGTCGTGAGCGTTCCTCCGTCGAGCGTCATCGCCATCACGGAGCCGCTCGTCGTCCAGTAGACGCTGGTGGAGTCGACGGCAAGGCCGTACGGATAGTCTTGCCCCTGCGCAAGGAGAACGGGCTGGCATGCCCCGTTCACGCACGCGCCACCCAGACAGTCGTGGCCACAGCCGGAATCATTGCCCCAGCCGGTGTCCCCCGCCCCCCCGTCATTGCTCGCGGCCACCGGCGACGCGGCCTCCGTCGGCGCCGCGTCCGGCTGGCTCGGTCCCGTGGTGCCTTCGGGTTCTGCACCGTCCGGCGTTTGGCTCGCCGCCGAGAGGTCATCGAAACCCCATAGCGACGCACACGCCGCCCCGGCTCCGGCGGAGGCTACGATCACGACCAGAACGAAGGCCCTCGTTTGCGGTGAGTGGTACTGGCGACGCGCGCTGTGCGATTCCACGGGTCCCTCAGTTCCAGTTCACCGTCGTGCTCAGCCCGCAGTAGCAGCCCTGTTCGGTGCCCGTTCCGGTCGAGACGAACACGGTCCCCACGGTGTCCGCGAGGTTCACGACTCCACCGTCTGAGGATGCGTACGTGCCGCTGCCGGCGTACACCCAAGCCGTGCAGGCGCCCGTGCTGCCGTCACCGGCGGTCCTGAACACCGCGGACTGCAGATTCGGGGCGGTACCGCACGTCCCGGTAGACACGCTTCCCGCCTGCGCCGTATCCGAGTTCGCGGCTTCGGTCGCCTGCGTCACGTTGTACGTGCTGAGCGCCGTGCAATCGTAGTAGTTCCCGCCGACGCCGTTGTCGTGCTGCGTCTGGCAGCTCTGGCTGCAACAACCGCCAACGGTACCTTGCGCCGCGGTCGACGCCGCGTGGCACGCGCACCCTCCGGTGTTATCCGACGCGGTGTTGCAGTCGGCGAAGCCAGCGCCGCACGCATAGGTGCAGGCGGTCCCATTGCAGCCGACGGTCGTGGCGTTCGTTTGGCTGCAGACGTTGCCGCAGGCCCCGCAGTTCGTCGTCGTTGTGAGCGGGGTGCACGTGCCGCTGCAAAGAGTCTCGAGGCAGGTGCACGAGCCATCCGAGCAATCGGGGCTCGGCTGCGCACACGTAGCCTCGTCCGTCCAAGTCCCCGCGCTGCACGTCTGCGGCGTATCGCCGCTGCACGTCGTCTGGCCGGGAGCGCATTGCCCCGAGCAGAGACCACCTATGCACGTCGTGCTCGAGGTCGTGCACACGATCGGGTTCCCCCACGCGCCGCCGGCGGCGCACGAGTAGGCGGTGTTGCTGTTGGCCCCGGTGCCGCACTCGGTCTGCCCCGGAGCGCACGATCCCTGACACGAGCCCGTCCCCGTGCCCGAGACGCACGTCTGGCTCACGCAAGAGGTGGGGCTACCCCACTGCCCGGCCCCGCTGCAGATCTCGACCCCGTTGCCCGAGCATTGCGTCGCGCCGGGAGTGCACGACCCGGTGCAGGCGCCCCCGCTGCAGATCGAACTGCACGCCGTCGGGGGCCCCCACAATCCGGTCGTCGGGTCACACTGCTCGACAGAGTTGCCGGAGCACGTGGTCTGGTCGGGGGCGCACTCGCCGGTGCAGTTGCCGGCACCGAGGCACGTCGTGCTGCCGCACGAGGTGAGGGTGCCCCACGTCCCCGTGCTGCTGCACATCTGCGTGCTGTTGCCCACGCACTGGCTCGTGCCGGGCGCGCACGCGACGCACGTGGGAGGCGAACCGTTCAGGCAGGCGGGGGTCGTGCCCGAGCACGTGGCTCCGGTCTGCCACGTGCCGCTCGCGCTGCACGTCTGGATGTTGTTGCCCAGGCACTCGGTCTGCCCCGGCGCGCACTGACCTTGGCACGATCCGCTGATGCAGGTCTGGCTCGAGCACGGCGTCGAGCCGGTCCAGGTGCCGTTCGCGCTGCAGGTCTGAGGCGCATTGGTGGTGCTGCACTGCCTCTGATTCGGCGCGCACGTGCCGGTGCAGCCTCCGTCCACGCATGTCTGAGCGGAGCACGCCGCTGGGGTCCCCCACACGCCGCTCGTACTGCACGTCTCGACGTCGTTGTTCGAGCACTGTACGGCGCCGGGCGCGCACACGCCGCCGCACGTGCCCCCGACGCACGCCTGGGCGACGCAGCACTGCGACCCGCACGCTGTACCGGCCTCGCACGAAGCATCGGCAGCCCCCGAGTCTTTCGCGCCGCTATCCCCGCTCGCGTCGATCCCACCCGCTTCGCTGCCGCCGGAGCTGCTGCCGCTGCTGCCATCGTTGGCGCTGCTGCTGTCGGATCTACCGCCGCCGCTCTCGGGACTGATAAACGCGTCGGTCTCGGTCGCGGCCGAGTCTGCGCTCGCATCCGGCGTTGTCGGTCCCGTCGTCAAGTCATCGAACCCCCAGAGAGAAGCACACGCCGTCAACGCGCCCGCGCACGCCGCACTCGCGAGCGCGGCGACCCCGAGAGCGTTCGGACGCTTCACCACGTACCTCGGAGGCCGAGACCAGCACCGCCGACGAAGGCCGTAGGTCCAACGCTCACGCCGCCATCTCGCGGCGCAGTGAGGTAGATGGCCGTCCCACCCGCGAGCAACGCAGCTCCGGCAACGAAAGCGACTGTCGACGCCGTCGCCTGATCATGTGCGGTCCCGCTCTCTCTGACGCCTTGCGAGGAGCATGGCGACGGGGGGCCGCTGGGGCAGTAGCTGATCGCGTTGTTGTAGGTGGACTTCGCCACAAGCCCAAGGACCGCGCCGACGACGACAGCGACGATCCCGACGCCGCCCGTGGCAAGGCCGATCGTGCGCTGCGTGCTCGATGTCGAGCTTCCTTGCGACGACGAGTGGGTCGTTGAAGACGGAACGGGCGCTGCCGGGGGCTCGGCCAGGGACGCCGCGCTGAGCGCGATCGGTTCGTGTCGATCCTTCTCTCCCTCGCGAATCACGAGCTTTCGCTCGAGCGGCGGAAGCCCTTCGGACGAGAAGCGGAAGACGTGTTCGCCCGGATCGACGGGTAGTGCGGTTCCGTCGAGCCTTGCCACAAGCGGAGCGCCGTCCGAGGCCACGGCGACCGCGGTCAGCGCGATGCCGTCCTTGTCCTTCACGTCGAAGATGATCGTCGGCATCGTCTTGTCGACCTCTTTGAGACGCTCCGCGCAGTCGCTGCGAACAGGCGCGGGGCACGACGTCGCAACGCAGACGAGGAGCTGCGCTCGAGCGTCGTGAAGCTTGCCGCTCTGTCTCAGCGACTGCGCCGCCTCGTTCGCTTGAACGCACTCCAGCTTTGATGGTTCGTCGGCCAGAGCACTACCCGATCCCGCTCCGAGAATGCCCAACCCAAGCATCATCGCCACGAGCGCGCGCGTCGTCGCAGAGCCTCGCGTTGCTTGCCGCGGAATCATCAGAGGCACTCGAGCTTCCATCGCTTCACTCCCGTCTTGTCCACGGTGTACGGCGGGTCGCACTTCGCCTTGGTGCCGCTCGCGGCCGGGCTCGTGCTCAGTGGTGCCGCGGTCGCTGGTAGCGTGGTCGGTGGTGGCGCGGCCGGTGGCGGCGCAACCGTCGGCGGCGCGGTCGGCGCGATCGACCTGGCCGGCTCTGTCGGGATGCGGGTTCCTGCCACGGTGGGTCCGGCGTCGGCCACCAGAGTCGCGACCCGGGGTAGGGATTCGACCGGTACGACCTCAACGCCTCCGCTCGCGGTCGGTGTCGTCGAGAGCGCGGCGGGTACAGCGGTGGTCGGTTCGACAACGGCGGACGACAACGCTGATGGTGGGGGGGGCGTCGGGTTCGGGTGGTCCGCGCTGGTTCTCATGACGACGGCGCCTATGACCACGAGAGCCGCGGCGGCACCGCCCAGCGCCGCGAGTGTGTACCCCGAACGAATACGGCGCGCCGTCGAGCGCGACGCGACGCCAGCGATCGTGGATTGGGGGCGCGTCGGCATGTCGATCGTTCTGGGCAGCTGCGGCGCCGGAAGAGGCCGAGCCTCGTCAAACTGGCGTGGCGCCGGCGTCATCTGCGGAGGCGCTGCGATCTTCGTCTTGTCCTCGTCACCGTCCCCGTGCGCTTGCACAGGTGCCGATGACCAGTCCACGTCCATATCGAGAAGACGCGAAAGCGCGTCTCGCATTGCCTGCGCACTCGGCCAACGCTCTCGCTTCTCGAAGGCGAGAGCTCGGTCGACGATCTCGGCGAACTCCGTTGGAACACCAGGTGCTACGTCCGCGACATGGTCTGCGCGTCTTGTCGCAGCGTGGACCATCATCTCTTCGGGGGTTTCCCCTTCATGAACGAGTCGCCCAGAGAGCAGCGTGAACGTCGTCGCGCCCACCGCCCACACGTCCGAGAGAGCGTCCACTTCGCGAACCCGACCGAGAGCTTGCTCCGGCGGCATGAAAGCGGGTGTGCCCAGCACATGCCCTGATCGCGTCGCCGAGGGAGATGCTGCGCGCAGACGAGCGATACCGAAGTCGAGGACCTTCAACGTCCCGTCGCTCGTGAGAAAGAGATTCTCTGGCTTGATGTCGCGATGAACGATCCCCTTCGTGTGTGCCGTCGCGAGCACGTCGAGCAGGTCTCGCATCAGGATCGCGACCTCTTTCGCGTCGAGCCTGCGACCGCACCGCTCCCAGCGCGCTTCGAGCGTCTCTCCCTCGAGAAGTTCCATCACGAGGAAGACCGCTCCGTCCTCGTCGACGTCGTCGTCCAACACCCGGACCGTGCCGCGGTGCTCCACGGTGTTCGCGACGTACCCCTCACGAATGAAACGAGCACGGAGAGAGGCGTCGACCGCGAGCTCGGGGTGAAGAACCTTCACGGCAACGCGATTCCGGTTCCGGTGGGTGGCCGCATACACGACGGCCATGCCGCCGACGCCGAGGATGCGATCGAGCTGGTACTTTCCCTTGAGCGTCGTACCGACGCGGAGGCGCGCTCGCGTTGAGAGTTCGTCCTCGCTCATCTGCAGCAGCCACCCCCCCACAAGAAGGCCCAACCACGAAGGATAGTCGATCCTCACGTGGCCGGTTCCATCCGCGATCCGTGGTCGGATGACCACGTACCTCCGCCGTAGACGTTAGGCCTCTCGTCTCCTCCGCGTGAGCGAGACGACGTGCTCTCACTCGGGTGTGGTGGCGCATTATTGGTCACGCGGCCCTGGCGTAGCGATGGTGAAGTCCACCGAGCTTCGGGACCGCGATGACGCGTCCGGCCGCCGGCGGCTCGGTCTGGCGACGAGTCGGCGCGTCGCCGGCGAGCGCCATATGTGGGCGGTGTTCGTTGTAGTAGCGAACGTACTCGCGCAGGATTCGACGCAGGTGGTGCTCTCCGAGAACGATCACGTGGTCGAGGATGTCCCCGCGAGCGCTTCCGATCCATCGTTCGGCAAAACCGTTTTGCCACGGGGAGCGCGGCGCCGTCAGGAGCTGCTTTAGGCCGAGGTTGTCGACGCGGTGATCGAAGGTGGCTCCGAAGATCGCGTCGCGGTCGCGGAGCAGCCTCACGAATCCGGCGTCGGGGCCGACCGCCTCGACGATCTGCTGCGCCGCCCACTCGGCGGTGGGATGGGCGGTGACGTTCACGTGGACCACACGGCGACGCTCAAGCGAGAGCACGAGGAACGCTTACAGGACGCCGAACGTCACGGTCGGCACGGTGAAGAAGTCGATCGCGATCGTTCCCATCATGTGGTTGCGGACGAACGTCCCCCACGTCTGCGACGGTGGGCGCGGCGGACGCTCCGACGGCTTCG
>JBKQKP010000142.1:0-14689 GCA_052147435.1 Polyangiaceae bacterium
CTTCCCGAGCGCGCTCAGGAAGTCCTCTGCCCACGTGAGCGCCGTCGTCTTCGAGATGATCGCCATGAGCTTCCCGTGCCGCTCCTTCCTTTCGGCCAGGGGCATGTCGAGGGCACGCACGAGGTCGCGCGCAGTCCCTTCGGGGTCCCACGGATTCGTGAGGAGGGCGTCGTGCATCTCCTCGGCCGCGCCCGCGAAGCGCGAGAGAAGCAGCACGCCGGGTTTCGCCTCGTCTTGCGCCGCGACGTACTCCTTCGCGACGAGGTTCATCCCGTCGCGAAGGGGGGTCACGTAGCCCACGTCGGCCGCGCGATAGAGCTCCGAGAGCTGGCTCCGCCCGTACGATCGGTACAGGTAGCGAATGGGGACCCAGTCCGCCTCGCCGTACTCCCCGTTGATCCTCCCGACGATGTTCTCCACGCGACTCCGCTGCTCGGCGTAGTCGGGGATGTCGGCCCGCGAGGGGACGGACACCTGAACCAAGCACGCCTTGCGCCGCCACGCCGGGAACTGCTCGAGCATCGAGCCGAAGGCGCTGATGCGCTCGGGGATCCCCTTCGTGTAGTCGAGCCGGTCGACGCCGAGCACCATCCGGGCCGGGCCGAGCGTGCGCATCATCGCTGCGATCTCGTCGTTCACCGCGACGTCGCCGCCGTCGTGGAACTCGCCGGGGATGATGCCGAGCGGGAAGGCGGCCACCCGCGTGACCCGGTCGCGAAACCAGACGTGCTCCCCCTCCACGCGCGCCCCAGGGACCGCAATCGCCACGCACGTGAAGAAGTTCGCGACGTAGCTGGGGGTATGAAACCCGATGAGGTCAAACGAGAGCATCGACTCCAGGATCTCGCGCGCCCACGGCAGGAGCAGGAACATGTCGGGGCCGGGGAACGGGATGTGCTGGAAGATCCCGATCGGCCCTCGATGGGCGCGCGCGCGGAGGAACTTGCCGAGGAGGAGCAGGTGGTAGTCGTGCACCCAGATCGTCCCCTCGGGGCCGACGAGCTTCGCCGCGACGTTCGCGAACGCCTCGTTCGCGCGCTCGTAGCAGTGCCAGTCATGGTGCGACAGCTTCATCCGACCCGGGAACGAGTGGAAAAGGGGCCAGAGGGAGCTGTTACTGAAGCCGTTGTAGTAGTGGCGGTGCCACTCCTCGGGGAAGTCGACCCAGGCGAGCGACAGGTCGCCCACCTTCTCGAACCCGAGCTCGGTCGCGGTCGCATCCGGTCGCATACGGCCGCTCCAGCCGAGCCAGATCCCTTTGCGTGCCGTGAGCGCAGGGCCGAGCGCGGAGACGAGACCGCCGACGTTGCGCTTGCGTGCGTTGGACGACGCCGCCGAGCGGAGCTCCGGGAGCCGGTTCGACAGGACGAGGAGATCGAAGAACGCCCCGCCCGCTACGGCGTCGGGGAGGGTCTCGACGCGGCTGGGCTGCCGGCGCGGGAGCGGCTCCGAGACCTCGCGCGTCTCACGTCGCGCCGCGACGATCGAGCGGTAGAAGGCGTGCACCTGGTCCGACGAATCGAGCCTCCAGCGCGCGGCGGTAAGGCGCGTCGGCGGCTCGCCGACGAGGATCGGAGCGTCTTCGTTGGCCGTCGCAGAGAACATGTCCTCATCAGTGACGTCGTCCCCCACGACGATGAGACGGCATGCGGGGCCGAGGAGCCCCCGAACCCACGCGACGGCGTTCCCCTTGCGTGCGAGGCGCGGCCGGATCTCGACGACCTCTGCGCCGTGGAGCTCCTCGAAGTCGGGATGCCCCGTGAGCCACGGGTCGATGTACGCCGTGGCCTGGACGAGCAGCCCCATCTTGTCGTGCATGGCGACGCGCCTGTAGTGGAGCGCGATCGACCAGGTCTTCCGTTCGATGAACGCGCCGGGGAACTTTGCCTGCAGGTGGCGAAGCTCGCTCGCGAGCGAATCGACGGCCCGCGCGTCGATGTTCAGCATCGACTCCCACCCCGCCGGCCCACCACGCCACGCGCCGTGCTCCGCGACGAGGAGCGCGGTGCGAGGCGCCGGGAAGAAACGGTCGAGCCAGCTCCTCGGGCGCCCGCTCACGATCGCGAGGGTGACGCCCGGCAGAGACGACAAGTCTGCCACGAGCTTCTGGATCTCTGCCGTGGGGTGCGCCTCTTCCGGAGTCGACGCGAACGGCAGGAGCGTTCCGTCCAGATCCGTGAGGATCCCGAGCGGCGTATGCCGGACGAGCTCGAGCCAGCCTTTGCTCTCGAAGTCGATTCGCGTATCCACGGGGCACTCCGAGGGTAGCCTGTTTCCCTGAGCTGACTCTGCAATGAGCGTTCCCCCCGAGCCCACCTGGTACAAGGACGCGATCATCTACGAGCTACGGACGCGCTCGTTCTTCGACAGCAATGACGACGGCATCGGCGACCTGCGCGGGCTCACGAGCAAGCTCGGGTACCTGCAAGATCTCGGCGTCACGGCGATCTGGCTCCTGCCGTTCTATCCGTCGCCGGGGCACGACGACGGCTACGACATCGCCGACTACACGAACGTGCACCCCGAAGTGGGGACGCTCGCCGACTTCGAGCAGCTCATCGCCGAGGCGCACAAGCGAGGGCTCCGCGTGATCACGGAGCTCGTGCTCAATCACACGTCCGACCAGCACCCCTGGTTCCAGCGCGCGCGTCGGGCCCCCGCGGGCTCGGCAGAGCGAAGCTTCTACGTGTGGGGCGACTCGCCCGATCGCTACCGCTACGCGCGGATCATCTTCAAAGACTTCGAGACCTCGAACTGGTCGTGGGACCGGGTGGCGAACGCCTATTACTGGCACCGCTTCTACGCGCACCAGCCCGACCTCAACTTCGAGAACCCCGCGGTGCACGACGCGCTCCTCGAGGTCGTCGACTTCTGGCTGAGCCGCGGGGTCGACGGTTTGCGGCTCGACGCGGTCCCCTACCTCTACGAAGAGGAAGGGACCAACTGCGAGAACCTCCCCCGCACGCACGCCTTCCTGAAGAAGCTCCGCGCCCATATCGACGCGCGCTTCCCGAACCGCCTCCTCCTCGCGGAGGCAAACCAGTGGCCCGAGGACGCCGCCGCCTATTTCGGCGCGGGCGACGAGTGCCACATGAACTTCCACTTCCCGCTCATGCCGCGGATGTTCATGGCGATCCACCAGGAGGACAGGCTCCCGATCGTCGACATCTTCGCGCAGACGCCGGCCATCCCCGAGACGTGCCAGTGGGCTCTCTTCTTGCGCAACCACGACGAGCTGACGCTCGAGATGGTGACCGACGAGGAGCGCGACTACATGTACCGCGCGTACGCCGATCAGGCGGCGATGCGGATCAACCTCGGCATCCGGCGGAGGCTCGCGCCGCTCGTGGGGAACGCGCGGCGGAAGATCGAGCTCTTGAACGGACTCCTCTTCTCGCTGCCGGGAACGCCCGTCCTCTACTACGGCGACGAGATCGGGATGGGGGACAACGTCTACCTCGGCGACCGCAACGGCGTCCGCACGCCGATGCAGTGGAGCATGGACCGCAACGCGGGCTTCTCGCGCGCCAACCCGCAGCGCTTGATCCTGCCGGTCGTCATCGATCCGGAGTACCGCTTCGAGTCGGTCAACGTCGAGAACCAACACCTGAACCCGACGTCGCTCCTCTGGTGGACCAAGCGCCTCATCGCGCTGCGTAAGCGGTTCACGGCGTTCGGGCGCGGGTCGATCGAGTTTCTCGCCCCGGAAAACGCGCGGATCCTGGCGTTCGTGCGGCAGCACGAGGACGAGACGGTCCTCGTCGTGGCGAACCTGTCGCGCTTCACGCAGTACGCGGAGCTCGATCTGTCTAAGTACAAGGGGGCCACGCCCGTCGAGCTCTTCGGCAAGACGAAGTTCCCCGTCGTCCGCGACGGGACGTACCTGGTGACGCTCGGGCCGCACGGGTTCTACTGGTTCTCGCTCGATCGGCCGACCGTCGAGCAGGAACGGCTCTCGATGCCCCCGTCGCCGCTCGCCGTCGTGTGCACGAGCCTCGACGCCCTGCTCCTCGGCGACGAGCGCCCGCTCCTTGGCGACGTGCTCCCGCCCTACCTCGAGGCTCGCCCCTGGTACGAAGGGCGGCACCGGACGCTCCGCTCGGCGCAGATCGCGGACGCGGTCCGCGTGGAGACACCGAAAGGGGCAATCTACTTCGTCTTCGTGCAGGTCGATTACGCGGACGCCGCGCAGGAGACGTACATGGCTCCGCTGGCGTGGGTGGCCGGGGACTCGCTCGCGGCGCGCGCGGGGGTCGTCGCGCTCGTTCACGTCGCGGGGGGGGAGCGTGGCGCGCTCGTGGACGCGACGGAGGAGCCGTGGGCCGCGAGCGCACTCCTGGAGCTGATCGCGGGGCAGAAGACGGCCGCAGCGGGTGAGAGCGAGATCGTCGCCTCGACGCTCCGTCTCCTACCGAGGTCCGAAGTGGACACCGACGCCGAGCCGCGGAAGCTCGGCCGCGAGCGGGGCCACACGTCGATTCGTTACGGCGAGCGGTTCGTGCTGAAGCTCGCGCGCCGACTCGAGGAAGGGGTCAGCCCCGAAATCGAGGTCGGACGGTTCCTCGCCGATCGAACAAGCGAGATCGCCCCCCGCCTCTGCGGCATGCTCGAGCTTCACCGCCCCGGCGCGCTCCCCGCTACCCTTGCGACCCTCCACACTTTCGTCCCGAGCTCGGGGACCGGGTGGGCGATCACGCTGAAGGAGCTCGGGAGCTACTACGAGCGGGTCCTCGCGCGTGCGCATGGTGAGCCCGTTCCGCAGCCGCCGCAGGAGTCGCCGCTGCGCATGGCCGAGCGCGCCCCGCCGGACGCCGCGAGCCAGATGATCGGGAGCTACCGCGACACCGCGACCCGCCTCGGCGCGCGGATCGCCGAGCTTCACCTGACGCTCTCCTCGAGCAAGGGAGATCCGGCCTTCGCCCTCGAGCCATACTCCGCGCTCGATCTGCGATCGAAGTACCAGTCGCTGAGGAACCTCAGCGGCCGCGTGCTCCGTACCCTGCGCCAGCGCCTCGCGATCCTCCCCGAACGGGCGCAGCGGGAGGCCGCGCGGATCCTGTCGCGCGAGGGGGAAATCGTGCGCTCGTTCGAACCGCTCCTCCACGTCAAGGCGAGCGCGCCGCGCATGCGCATCCACGGCAACCTCCACCTTGGCCACGTCCTCTTCACGGGGAGGGACTTCGTCCTGACGGACTTGAGCGACTTTCGCGCGCTGACCCTGGCCGAGCGGCGCCGCAAGCGCTCGCCGCTCCGGGACCTCGCGTGGATGGTGCGATCGTTCGAGTTCGCGGCGCTGAAGGTGCTGTTCGACCCGGGGAGCGTCCGCGAGGCGGACGTCGACGCAGCGCGGCCTTGGGCGCACCTGTGGACGTCATGGACGTCGGCGGCGTTTCTCGCGGGTTACCTCGCGACTGCGGCGGCGTCGAAGGAGAGCGCGTTCATGCCGGCGGAGCCGGCGGCGAGCGCAGCGCTCTTCGACGCGTTTCTCCTCGAGCGAGCGCTCTATCAGCTCCAGGCGACGCTCGAGGAGGGGGTGGCGGGGGCGACCATCCCGCTCGTCGAGATCGCGCAGCTGCTGGTCTGACCCGAGGCGCGCCCCTACTTGCTCCGCGTCCGATGCCGGACTCGCTAACCGAGTTGGCCGAGCTGCCGGCGAGCGCGTCGCGCCGCGAGCAAGTCCGCGATCGCGACCGCCTCGCTCAGCGTCTCGACGAGCGCTCGAGGCTCACACGGCAGTGCCAGGACTCTGAAGAGCTCGGCGAGCTGCGCTTGCCACGTGAGCGCGCGAGAATCCGCGAGGGCCACGACCGGGATGTGGCATGTACTGGGGTCGTGCTTCAGGTGCCGCACGAAGGAGAGCGTTTGGGACGAAACCCAAACCACGAGCGCGTCATGTGCCGCCCTCTCGATTCTCCGCCACGCTTCCTCGACGTTCGTCACGAACGAGGCACGCCAACCGATCTCCAGCGCGGCGGCGATGTAGCCCGCCCACGCGTCGAATCGGTCGTGCAGGAAGAGGATCGCCGCGGGGCGTCTCACCTCGAGGACGAACGGCGTGCTTTCGCGAAGGTACGCAGCTCTGTCTTGGTTCGCGTGATACGGCATCACGTCTACTGGACGGAAGCGCTCGTTCTCTCCAGTGCTCATCGGTCCCTCCGGCGCCGCCCGCCGGAGCAATCCGAGTGCCAATACCATTGCGCTGCGAAAAGCAGCGCGCGCGTGGCGCGAGGCTGATGCTTCTTGCCTCGTTGTAGCGAGATGCCACGCGCGCGCCAAGCCCGCGATACGCTATGTGCGAAGATTTTCAGTCAACCGACTTTCGCACCGAGGGCGTTCCGTGACTGACGCAATAGCGCGCAGCCTCCCGCGCGACGCCCTCCCGCACGTCGAAGGCGAGCCCGTCGCACGTGTCGCCCGAGTGCGAGCAGGATCGATCGTCACGGCACGCTTGCGCGCAGAACTCGTGATCCGTCTTCATGCGCGACTCCCCCTTCCCGCACGTTAGCGCGGGCTCGACGCTCTTCGACGCCGTGCCCGCGATACCGGTCGCGCTCGGGGTGCTTCCGTGCGCGGCCGGCACGGTCGCTTGTGTTGCCCAAGCGGTGTTCTCGACGGCGTCCTTGAAGACCCAACCCGCGAACTGCTTCGACGCGTCGTCGCGGTCACGATAGACGACGAGGTAATAGTCGCCTTGCGGATCGCGCGCGATCTCTGTGACGATCGCCGACGGCGCGAGCGAGTCGATCGCGCCGCCGTGCGGAGCCGAGCGGACGGGGATCGTGAAGCCCGAGGCGACCTCGATCACCTTGGCCGGAGTGACCCTCGACTCGTCCGCCGGTTCCTTCACGAGGTCCTTGTTCACGACGTTCGCGAGGGGGTCGGTCGCGCCTTGCACCGTCGCCCCGGTGTTGGTCACGGTCCCGGGAGGGGCCGCGGTGACGTTCGGTTCCGGTGTCGCGGTGGCGCTCGACGAATGATTGGCATCGCAAGCAACGAGCACAAGCGCGACCGCGAACGTCGACAAGCACAGGAACAGAGCAGTACGTGTGAGCATGGCTCATGCCTCCTTGTTAGAAGCGGGCCGTTCGGTAGCGCCCGCGTTCGAGCCGGCCGGCTGCATTGGGGATGCCGCCCGACGAAGCCCACCCGACTGGTTGGTCCCGCAACGGAATGTCGCAGAGGAACATGCGTCCGTGCGCCCGAGGTGCGGCGAGACTGTCGGAGAACCGCTCGTTGATGTCACACTGCAGGGGCATGCGCTCCGTCGCCGCCCACGCCGGGAGAGTCGCGCTGCTCGCGCTCGTCTATGTCGCCGTAGCGCGGCTCGGCCTGCTCATGGACGCGGTCCACGGCTTCGCTACGCTGGTCTGGCCGGCGAGCGGCATCGCTCTCGCCGCCCTCGTCGCCCGCCGAGAGCTGTGGCCGGGGGTGGCGCTCGGAGCGTTCGTGGTGAACTGCTGGGTGGGGGCCCCTTGGTACGCCGCGGTCGGAATCGCCACGGGGAATACGCTCGAGGCAATCGTCGGCGCCTACGCGGTGCGACACCTCGGCGCCGGCTCTCGCTCCTTCGAACGGCTGCGCGACGCATTCGGGCTCATCGTCGGCGCGGCGATCCTCAGCACGACCCTAAGCGCCACCGTGGGGGTCGCGAGCCTTGCGGCCGCGCACGTGCTCGGCCGAACGGAGCTCGTCGAGACTGCGCGCGCGTGGTGGCTGGGAGACGCTCTGGGCGACCTCGTCGTCGGCGCTCTGCTGCTCGCCTGGAGCGAGCGGGCCCTCGCCCGGTTTCCCCGGTGGCGTGTCGTCGAGGGGGTCGCGCTCGCAGGCGCCGTCCTCGGCATCGGCACGTCTATGTTCCTCGGCTCGACGAACCGATCGGGCGCCGACCTGTTCCTCGAGTCGTACGCCCTCTTCCCGCCGCTCGTCTGGGCGGCCGTACGGTTCGGCGTCCGCGGGGCGACGGCGACGACCTTCGTCGTGTCGTGCGTCGCGGTCGCAGGCACCGCGCTCGGAATGGGCCCCTTCGTCCGCGAGACCCTCGCGCGCAGTTTGCTGCACTTGCAGGTCTTCATGGCGCTCGTCTCGTCGACCGCGCTCGTCCTCGGCGCCGCGATCAGCGAACGCACGCGCGCCGTGAAGTCTCGCGACGAGGTGCTCGCGATCGTCTCCCATGACCTACGAAATCCCCTCGGCGCCGTTCGCCTCAGCGTCGAGGCGGCAGCCAGAGGAGCCCAGCGAGGCTCTCTCGGCTCGGTGGAGCGGCAGCTCGCGGTCGCAAGGAGCTCCGTCGTTCGAATGGATGCCCTCGTACGCGATCTCGTCGATCTCGCCGCCATCGATGCGGGGCTCCTGTCGATGCAACCCGCGGCGGAAGACGCAGGGACGCTCGTTCGCGAGGCGATCGAATCGATGCGTGCCTTGGCGGCGTCCGCCGAGATCGTCCTCGTCGAGGGCGAAGCGTCGCCTGGGACCGCGTGCGTGCTCTGCGATCGACAGCGCACCCTTCAGGTCTTCTCGAACCTCGTCGGGAACTCCGTCAAGTACACGGCTCCTGGCGGGACCGTGACCATCGGTGCGCGCGTTCTGGAGAACAGCGTGGAGTTCTTCGTGGAGGACACGGGCGCCGGCATCGACGTGGCTGACCTGCGGAGGGTCTTCGAACGCTTTTGCCGTGGGAGCGACAACAAGCATCCCGGCGCCGGGCTCGGCCTCTTCATCGCGAAGACGATCGTGGATCTTCTCGGCGGGGAGATCGCCGCGGAGAGCCAGCTCGGGGTCGGAAGTCGATTCTCCTTCACCCTCCCGCGGTCGTTCGAACGGAGCGGTCCCGCTCCACTCCTCGCGGCAGAACCACCGTGAATTCAGCCCCCTTCCCGAGCTCGCTCGCGACGGAGATCCGCCCGCCGGACGCCTCGGCGACCTGTCGCGCGATCCAGAGCCCGAGCCCGAACCCGCCGTACTGGTTCGACGAGACTGCCCGCTCGAACCGTTCGAAGATCCGAGCCTGCTCGCGCGTCCCGATGCCGATGCCGTGATCGCGAACGACAATCCGCGCGCGCTCCTCGTCCGCGGAGAGCTCGACGTCGACAGGCTTCCCTTCGCCGTACTTCACCGCGTTCGAGACCAGGTTCGTGACGAGCTGCTCCACGCGGAATGGATCGAGGAACGCCCTCGCCCCCTCTCCCCGCAGCCGCACTGTGGCGTTCGCCGTAAAGCGCTCGATGACCCGCTCTACGATGCGTCGCAGGTCCACCCACTGCGGCTGCAGCTCGAACCTCCCCGCCGCGATCTTGGAAACGTCGAGAAGCTGGCTCACGAGCTCGTCGATCTTGTCGACCTGCCGATCCGCGAGCGCGAGGCGGTCCATGAGCGTCTTTCGATCCTCCGGGAGGCGGCGCTGGAGGCTCGCGAGCTGAAGCTTCAGCGGCGTGAGGGGGGTCTTCAGCTCGTGTGAGGCGATCGATACGAAGTCCTCGCGGATGCGAATCGCGATCTGCGCCCGCTTGTACAGCTCCGCGTTCTCGACGGCCATGGCGACGCGGATCGCCACCTCCTCGGCGAATGCGAGGTCCGCTGCGGAGTACGCACGGCCGGGCTTCGTGGAGGCGAGTGAGAGAGCGCCGATGACCCCCTCTGGCCTGCGGAGCGGGAGGCACATCCACGAGTGGATCCCGATCCCCTTCCCTGCCTCATCGAGATCGGCGGCGCGCTGCACGAGGCTCGCGCGATTCGCCTCGACGACGCCTCTGACGCCGAAGATCTCTCCGGCTCGCTCGGAGAAGTGGGACCAGAACGCCTCGTCCACAGGATCCCCGTGGGCGACGGCACGAAGAGAGGTCGCGCCGTCCGCGTCGATGAGATCGACCGCGCACCAGTCGGCGAAGACCGTGAGCGTCATTCGCACGACGGCGTCGAGGGTCTGCTCGATGTCGAGCGACGTAGACAGAACGCCGCTCACCTCGGCGAGAAACGTCTGCCGGCGCACGGCCTCCTCGGCTTCACGCCGCGCCGCCTTCTCCGCTTCGAGGAGCTGCTCCACCCTCCGCCGCGAGCGAACGCGGTCGACCGCGGACGCAGCCCTTTCCGCGACCGCCGCGAAGAGCCTCCGTTCGACGGCGGAGAAGTCGCTCATCGCGAGCGACCCAATCTGCGCGACACCGAACACGTCCCCATCGACGATGAGCGGCACGCCCAGGAGCCCCCGTAGCCCGCGCGCACGCACCCAGCCGCTCTGAACGAGCGGCGACGTCGATGCCGCGGTGAGGTGCATCGGTTCGCGCGTCGCGGCGATCGTCCCCGCAAATCCCTCGCCTATCTTCACGCTGAACCCGGTCGCGACACCGTCGTCGATCCCGAGCGACGCGCGTGCCTCGAGGCGATCGCCTTCCCGGAGAAGGATCCCCGCCGCGTCAACCGAGCTGACCGCCTCCTGGAAGACGGCGAGGAGCGTCCAGAGAAATGCGTCCAGATTCGCGCTTTCGAGCGCGGAGCTCGCGACTCTCTCGAACGCGACGAGCTGGCGAATCGCCTCGTCTCGCTCCTGCGTCCGCGTCTGAACGTGCCGGCGGCGCAGTTGCTCTCTCTGCTTGAAGAGGTCCACGAACGATCGCGCCCGCGCCCGAAGGATCTCGGGGTCGAGCGGTTTGAGGAGATAGTCGGCGCCGCCGACCTCGTACCCGATCCGCGCGTAGCGTTCGTCCCGGTGGATCGCGGTCAGAAAGATGATCGGCGTCTCGCGCGCAATCTCGGTTTGCCTGAGATGCTTCGCGACCTCGAAGCCGTCGATGACGGGCATCTGCACGTCGAGCAGCACGAGCGCGAACTGCTCTTTCTCCGCGAGCGCGATCGCTTCGGCGCCGGAGGACGCCTCGACGAGGCGCACGCCGAGAGGCTTCAGCACCGCCCTCAGTGCCAGCAGATTCGCCGGCGTGTCGTCGACGAGGAGAATGCTCGGCTCCGGAGACTGTTCCTGTTCGGTCAAGGTGCGCCTCCTCTCACGACGCGGTCGCCAGGCGCGCCTGCTCCGACCTCTGGAGCCAGACGTGGATGACCGCCAGGAGCCGCTCCGGATCGACCGGCTTCGCGACGTAGTCGGACGCGCCGGCCTCGAGCGCCTTCTCGCGGTCGCCCATCATCGCCTTCGCCGTCAGCGAGATGATGGGCAGGCGGCTGTAGCGGGTGACGTCTCTGATGGTGCGCGTCGCCGCGAGGCCGTCCATCTCCGGCATCATCGTATCCATCAGGATCAGATCGACGTCCGGGTTCGCCTCGAGCACCTCGAGGGCGACCTTGCCGTTCTCCGCGTGAAGGACCGACATCTTCCGGGCCTCCAGGACGCTCCGGATCGCGAAGATGTTTCTCACGTCGTCGTCGACCACGAGCACCTTGCAGCCGGTGAAGTCCGCGCTGGCCGGGAGCTCGGGGACGGGGCTCTCGATCTCGTGGTCCTTGCGGGGCGCCTCGTCGCGCGCCTCGGCGCCCGCGTAGTCCTTGGGGAGGAACAGCGTGAACGTGCTCCCTTTCTCCGGTGCGCTGATGACCTCGATCGTACCGCCGAGCAGGCGCGCGATCTCGCGGCTGATCGTGAGCCCGAGCCCGGTCCCCCCGTACTTGCGGCTCGTCGTGCCGTCCGCCTGCTGGAACGCTTCGAAGATGAGCTTCTGCTTCTCCGCGGGGATGCCGATCCCCGTGTCCTGGACGGAGAAGGCGATCGTGCCATCGCCCCGCCCCCTGGGGGCCCGGCGGATCGTCATGCTCACGCCGCCGGTCGCCGTGAACTTGAACGCATTCGAGAGGAGGTTCTTCAAGATCTGCTGCAGCCGGTTCACGTCGGTGAAGACGCTGTCCGGCAGCCTCTCGTCCATCTGGATCTCGAAGGAGAGCGCCTTCTGCTCCGCCACGTGCCGGAACGTCTGCTCGAGGTAATCGCGGACGTCGCCCAGGCGGAAGGGGCGCGGGTCGATCGGCATCTTCCCCGCCTCGACCTTCGAGAGATCGAGGATCTCGTTGATGAGGCCGAGGAGATCGTTGCCCGACGTGTACACCGTCGTCGCAAACTTCACCTGCTCGGGGGTGAGGTTCCCGTTTCGGTTCTCCGCGAGCATCTTCGAGAGGATGAGGAGGCTGTTCAGCGGCGTCCTCAGCTCGTGCGACATGTTCGCCAGGAACTCGCTCTTGTACTTCGAGATGAGTTGGAGCTGCTCCGCCTTCTCCTCCAGGCTCCGGCTCGCCAGCTCGACCTCGTTGTTCTTCACCTCGAGGAGCTTCGCTTTCACGTTGAGCTCCGTCGCCTGCGCCCCCAGCTCCGCGTTCGACTTCTTCAGCTGCGACAAGAGCTCCTCCGTTCGCATGCTCGAGGAGATCATGTTCAAGATGACCCCGACGCCGTCCATGAGCTGATCGAGGAACGTGAGGTGGTTCGAGCTGAACGGGTTGAACGACGCGAGCTCGATGACTGCCTTCGTCTCCCCCTCGAAGAGCACGGGGAGGACGACCACGCTGCGCGGCGGCGCCTCGCCCATCCCGGTGGCGATGTAGATGAAGTTCTCGGGCACGTTACCGAGCACGATCCGCTTCTTCTCGAACGCGCACTGCCCGATGAGGGTCTCGCGGAACTTGTACGAGCTCGCGAGACTCTTCCGTCCGCCGAAGCCGTAGCTCGCGATGAGGCGCAGCGAGGCGTCCCCGTCGGAATCCGTCTCCATCATGTAGAACGCGCCGTGGTGCCCGTTCACGAGGGGCGTGAGCTCCGACATGATGAGCTGCGCCACGGACACGATGCTCCGCTGCCCCTGCATCATGCTGGAGAAGTTGGCGAGGTTCGTCTTGAGCCAGTCCTGCTCCTGGTTCTTGTGCGTCGTATCCTTCAGGTTGCCGATCATCTGGTTGATGTTGTCCTTGAGGGCGGCCACCTCACCCTGCGCTTCGACCATGATCGAGCGCGTCAGGTCCCCCTTCGCGACGGCGGTGGAGACCTCGGCGATGGCCCGCACCTGGGACGTGAGATTGCCGGCGAGCTGATTGACGTTGTCGGTGAGGTCGCGCCACGTCCCGGCGGCGCCGGGGACCTTCGCCTGCCCGCCGAGCTTCCCTTCGAAGCCGACCTCACGCGCGACGCTCGTGACCTGATCCGCGAAGATGCGGAGCGTGTCGGTCATGTTGTTGATCGTCTCGGCGAGCGCAGCCACCTCCCCCTTCGCCTCGAGGACGAACTTCTGGTTCAGGTCCCCGTTCGCGACCGCGGTGACGACCTTCACGATGCCGCGCACCTGCTTCGTCAGGTTCGACGCCATGATGTTCACGTTGTCGGTCAGGTCCTTCCACACGCCCGACACGCCCGGCACCTTCGCCTCCGCGCCGAGCTTCCCCTCGATACCGACCTCGCGCGCCAGCGTGGTCACCTGATCGGCGAACGTGCGGAGCGTGTCGGTCATGTTGTTGATCGTCTCGGCGAGAGCGGCGACCTCCCCCTTCGCTTCGAGAACGAACTTCTGCGAGAGGTCGCCGTTGGCGACCGCCGTGACGACCTTCACGATGCCGCGCACCTGCTTCGTCAGGTTCGACGCCATCACGTTGACGTTGTCGGTGAGGTCCTTCCACGTGCCGGAGACCCCCTTCACTTCGGCCTGCCCGCCGAGCTTCCCTTCGGTGCCCACTTCCTTGGCGACGCGCGTCACCTCCGCCGCGAAGGAGTTGAGCTGATCGACCATCTTGTTGATGACGTCTTTGATCTGGAGGATCTCCCCCTTCACATCGACGGTGACCTTCTGCGTGAGGTCGCCGTTCGCGATCGCCGTCGCGACCTTGGAGACGTCGCGCAGCTGCACGGTGAGGTTCGTGCCGAGCGCGTTCACGTTGTCGGTGAGATCCTTCCACGTGCCGTAGACCCCTTTGACGTCGGCCTGTCCGCCGAGCTTCCCCTCGGTCCCGACCTCCTTCGCCACGCGGGTCACCTCCGCCGCGAACGAGTTGAGTGTGTCGACCATCGTGTTGATGGTGTTCTTCAGCTCGAGGATCTCCCCCTTCGCGTCGACGGTGATCTTCTGCGACAGGTCCCCCTTCGCGACGGCGGTGGTCACCTTGGCGATGTTGCGAACCTGGGTCGTGAGATTCGCCGCGAGAACGTTCACGTTGTCCGTGAGGTCCTTCCACGTGCCGGAAACTCCCTTTACGTCCGCCTGCCCGCCGAGCTTCCCCTCGGTGCCGACCTCCTTCGCCACACGGGTCACTTCTGCGGCGAACGAACGGAGCTGATCGACCATGACGTTCAGGGTGTTCTTCAGCTCGAGGATCTCGCCCCGCGCATCGACGGTGATCTTGAGCGACAGGTCGCCGTTCGCGACCGCGGTGGTCACGATGGCGATGTTGCGCACCTGCGTCGTCAGGTTCGCCGCGAGCACGTTCACGTTGTCGGTGAGGTCCTTTCACGTCCCCGACACCCCCCTCACCTCCGCCTGGCCCCCGAGTCTCCCCTCGGTGCCGACCTCCTTCGCCACGCGCGTCACCTCCGCGGCGAACGAGTTGAGCTGATCCACCATCTTGTTGATGACGTCCTTGATCTGGAGAAACTCCCCTTTGACGTCGACCGTGATCTTCCGCGTGAGGTCGCCGTTGGCGATCGCGGTCGCGACCTTCGAAACGTCACGAAGCTGAACGGTCAGGTTCGACGCCATCGCGTTGACGTTGTCGG
>JBKQKP010000143.1:0-23165 GCA_052147435.1 Polyangiaceae bacterium
CGTTGGCTCACTCCCATCGTGACGCCGACGAAGTATTGAAGTTTTGCGCGTAATTCAACGCAATATCCAATTGTTACAGAAATTACAGTACTCGTGACGCTTGGTTGCCGAGGTCGGAAAATATAGAGCGGCTCCTCTCCGCCACCGCCGCTCACGCCTCGCCGTCCGAGCGCTCCTTCCCCGCGGGCCACCTGGGAGCCCCGTCAGGGGCGTCATTCCGCGGGCGCCGCTCAAGTCGATGGCGCCGTTCGATCGGCCGACCGCCCCGCTCGACGCGTCCGCCGGAGTGGTCGCAACAGTTCGGTCCCAACAGTCCGGTGGGTCGACTCGCCGATCGGTGCATCGGCCGCTCCCGCGGTCGCTCGCCGCGAGCGCCTGACCGACGTGATGACGATTTCTGGATTTGACGAGTCCCCGAACGTGGCGAGCGAACGCTTTGCTCCCGGTAAGACCCGCGCCACACGCGCCGCGGGCCACACCGGAGGTGCCTCTCATGAATGTGTCTTTGCTGCCTGCTCCACTGACCGAGGGCGACTGCGCAGAGCGGCTCATGGCCGCGCACGGCGACGAGCTTCGCTACTCGCACGAGCGAAAGACGTGGTTGGTCTGGGACGGAAAACGCTGGCTCGTCGATCGTGTCGAGGAAGCGCGCTCGCGCACGTGGACGGTCCTGCGGGCAATCGGGCCGGAGGCGATGGCGGCCACTGGCTCGACGACGAAGCTCACGCCGGACGTGATCGACGCCACGCTGCGCGTGGCAAGGTGCCTGCCCGGGATCTCCGTGGCCGGAGCGTTCGATGAGCACCCGCACCTGTTCAACTGCGCGAACGGCACGCTCGACCTGCGCACCGGTAGCCTGCACCCGCACCGACGCGAGGACTACCTCACGAAGGTCGCGAACGCCGCCTACGACCCCGACGCGATCGCGGTGCGCTGGGAGAGATTCCTCTCGGAGATGATGGGTGGCGACGACGAGATCGCCGCCTTCGTGCAACGCGCGGTCGGCCGCGCCATGAGCGGGACCGACACCGACGGCGCGATCGTCGCGCTCTGCGGTAGCGGCGCGAACGGAAAGAGCGTGCTGCTACACGTGCTCCGCAGGGTCTTCGGGGACTACGCGGTGGAGGTCGGCCCCGCGACGAGCCCCGCCGCCGCGCTGCGCTCGAGCACAACGGACGACGAGATCGTCGGTGCGCGGTTCCTGGTGTCTGACGGCCGCGCGCCGTCGCTCGGAGCTCTTGAGCGTCTCGCCGGCAGCGATGGAGGCGCCACGATCTTCGTCGCCTCGAACGAGCTACCGATCGTGAGACGGCGGGACCTGCTCCAGCGACGGGTCCATCGCATCCCGTTGGAGATCACAATCCCCGCCTCGGACAGAGACATCGTCCTCGCGGAGAAACTGCTCACCGAGCGGACCGGGATTCTGCGCTGGGGATTCGAAGGGTACCGACGGTGGTTGGCCCTGGGCCTGAAGTTCCCCGCTCCTCTTGTCCGGGCGCAGCTCGGGTACGACAAAGAGGAGCCGCGCGCCCATGCTGCTGCCTTCCTGGAGGAACGCTGCGAACGAGCGCCGGAGTTCCTCTCTCGTTCCGCCGACCTTCACGATGCGTACTCACACTGGTGCGCATCGAACAGGTTCTCTCCCTCCTCGCGCCGAAACCTCGCGGACGCCTTGCAGAGCCAGGGTTGCGTGCCCTATCGGACGGCCACCACGCGGGGCTGGCGCGGGATTCGCCTCAAGGACGCGCAGCCGCCGACTGTGCCCGATGCCGACGTCCACGAAGGGACGCGCTGACCGCGCGTCGCGGGACGCGGGACGCGTGCAGAACGTCACCCGCGTCCACGAGGTGTCCCCGAAGTTGAACACGCGCCGCTTTGCTCCTTTCGAGGAGCCAAGCGCATGGCGTTCACGCACGAGCATCGGAATCTCTCTCGTCCCTCTCGCTACGCGGGCACGCTGAAGGGCAAGCGGTACGTCGTCGCCGAGGATCTCGCCGACGTCGCCGCCGTGGTGCGCGAGCTGCGCGCCGAGGTCGACGCGCGCGCGGAGGGCCGCTTCGCGCAGCGTCTCTCGTCGACGGTGGTGGCGTCGTGAGCGGCGCGAAGGTGCCGCTGGCGTCGCGCCGACTGCTCTTCGTCGACGTCGAGACGACGGGGCTCGACCCCGTGCGCCACGAGATCATCGAGCTTGCCGCCGTGCGCGTGCACCCACAGCTCCTGTTCATCGAGCGCGAGCTCGTCACGCGCGTGCGCCCGCAGTTCCCCGAGCGGTGCAGCATGGAGACGGCGTCGATCAACGGCTTCGATCCACAGAAGTGGGATCACGAGCCCGACATCTACGACGCGCTCAAGCGGTTCGCGCCGCTGGCCGAGGGCTGCATCCTCGCCGGTCACAACGTCGGCTTCGACAAGGCGTTCCTCGCAGCGGGCTATCGCCGCGCGGGGCTCGAGGAGCCGAAGATGGACCACCACACGATCGACACGGCGACGCTCGCGTGGCCGCTCGCCGTGGCGGGCGCGCTCGAGTCGCTGTCGCTCGGGCCCGTGTGCGACTTGCTCGGCATCCGCAACGAGGGCGCGCACTCGGCGCGCCGCGACGTCGCGCGCGCCATGGAGGTGTACCGCCGGTTGATGGCGCTCCGCATGCCGGTGCCGCCGGGCGCGCCGCCGCCGATGGAGGGCGACGAGGACGCGATCCTCGCGACGCAAGCGGCGCGGCTCGCCGAGGGGCAGCACACGTACGGCACGTGGCGCGTGGGGGACGGCCGCAACAACGCGGGCGAGGCGCTCCTCGAGGTGATGGACGCGCTGAACTACTGCGCCGCCGAGCTCGTGCGGCTCGCGCGCGCGAAGGGCGAGGAGTCGTGATGGGCGCGCTCTCTCGTCGTAAAGGCGCGCGATTTGAACGCGACCTCGTCCACGTGTTCGCGGAGGTCTTCGGTGCGGAGAACGTGCGCCGCGGTCTCCAGTACCGCGACGGCGCGGACGCCGCGGACGTGATCGCGCCGGCTCTATGGATCGAGTCGAAGTGCGGCAAGCTCACCAACCCGCGCGCGGCGCTTCGTCAGGCGAAGGAGGCGTCCGCGGGGAAGGGCCTGCGCTGCGTCGCCGTGTGCAAGGACGACCGCGACGACCCGTTCATCGCGATGAGCCTCGACGACTTCACGGATCTGCTCAAGGAGTGGTGGGCGGGGAGGCAGCGATGAGCGCGCGCAAGAAGCTGCCGCGCGTCGAGGTGCTCGCGTCGTCGATCCACGGCAAGGGGCTCTTCGCGCTGGAGCCGATTCCCAAGGGCGCGCGCATCCTCGAGTACGCGGGCGAGCGCGTGTCCGCTGACGAGGGGCACGCGCGCTACGACGAGACGGAGCCGTTCCACACCTTCCTCTTCGATCTCGAAGACGGACGCATGGTCGATGGCGGCGTCGGTGGCAACGAATCGCGCTTCATCAACCACTCGTGTCGCCCGAACGTCGAGGCGGTGATCGAGCGGAGGCGGGTCTTCATTCTCGCTCGCCGGACGATCGCCGCCGGGCGCGAGTTACTCCTCGACTACAGCTTCGAGCCCGACGACGCCGACGACTCTGAGGTGCGCGCCGCGTACCCGTGTTCGTGCGGCGCGCGGCGCTGCCGAGGAACGATGGTGGCCGCCTCGTGAACCGTCCCGATCGGGGGTTCTTGATCGCGCTCTGCACGTTCCTCGTGCTCGAGTCGGCCGCGGGCGTGGCGCTCCGAGACGTTCGGTGGCTCACGGCGCCGCTGTTCTTCGGCGACACGTTCGTCGCGATCATCCTTCTCACGTTCGCCCTCGCGCTCGACCCGGACGATCGAGAGCAGCCGTGACCGACACTCCGAAGAAGAAGACGACGACGCGCCCCGCGCACCGTCCTAAGAAGCAGGACGCGCCGCTCATCGACTACAACGAGCTCGACAAGGTCCTCGTCTTCGGCGAGGTGGTTCCGGTCGCAGACGAGAACGGTGGCGGGACCGCGGTCACGTACCCGTCGTACCGCGACCTCGCGCAGCGGTATGGCGTGTCGGTCTCAGTGATCGCCGAGTATTCGAAGAGCCACGACTGCTTCCGGCGGCGCGAGCGCGCGAAGCTGCGCACACAGGCTCGCGTCGAGGAGAAGCTCGTCGAGCGGCGTGCCGAAGCGATCGCCATCAGCAAGGAGGAGGAGATCGAAATCATCGACACGTACCTGAAAGGGTTCAAGGGCGCGCTCGCCGAGGGGCGCATCCGCTACGACAGCCCTGCCGACTACAATACGATGGCGCGCTTGAAGGAGTTCCTCCTGGGCGGCGCCGACTCGCGGCAGGAGACGCACGGCTTCTTCACGCTCGAGCAGCTCCAGGCGCGCCATCGCGAGATGCAGCGCGCGATGACGGAGACGACGCCCGCCGAGCGCGGGGAGGTCGCCGCGTTGTCCGCGAAGCCCGGGCCTGCGTCCGAGCCTACGTCGCCGGAGCCGGACGCGAGCGGTACCGCCGCCCCCGAAGCCACCGAGCCAGACGCAACCTGAAGCCCATGTCCGCGCTCGCCCCGCGCGCTTAGAATGTGCCCGATGCCCGCGGAACGAGCGTGCGCCACGTGCGGCAAGACTGCACCCTCGACTGACGCGGAGCACACGCTCACGATGTCGTACGGATGGCGCGCGCGGCGGATCCAGTCGGCCACCGGGGGCACGTCGCTCGAATGGCGGTGCGGGCCCTTGCTGCGAAGCTCGTGAAGCGCGATCCACGCGCGTGACTCCGTGTTCGTGGTGTCTACGGTCGCCGCCGACGTCGTCAGGCTTTTCGCGAGCACTTCCTCGACGCCCATTTGTCTCTTCCTCCAGGCAATCGCTCCCAGCGTACCGGATACGCTTGCCGTCCGCGCTGACGTCGAGCTACGAACCGGGTCCCGATGAAGCGAAGGCGCCCCTCCTTCCGCGCAACCCTCGATCGACTCACGCAGGACTTCGCGCAGGCCGTCTTTGACGCCGTTTGCCGCGCGACGCTCGCCGAGGTGCTCGGCATTTTGAGCGACGAGAAAGAAGAGCGTACCTCGGCTTCGTTCGCCCCGCCCACGCGGCGCACCAGCGTCGCGGCGCGGAAGCGCAAGCCGAGGGCCACGCGCTCGGTCGCGGCGGCGCGCCGCGATGTGCCGGCGCTCCCGGACGACGCCGAGATGACGGAGGGGACGGAGATCGACGCGCGGGCAGTCCTGGCATCACTCGAGCTCGAGCCGACGCCCCCGCCGCCTGCACCAGAGGTTGACGAGTCGACGACGCGCCTCCTTGAGGCGCCGGCGCCCCGATCGCCGGAGACGCCCCCGCCGCAGCCGGCGAAGCGGGCGGAGCCAGCGCTCCGCGAGGGGGAGCAGGCGCTTCGAACCAAAGGGGGGCAAGTTGTGCTTCGCCGCCGCCGCGGAACGCAGACCGCGGCCTAACGACGCGCGCCACGTGCCGTGGGGCCCGCGACCGCGATCGCGTCCTTCCGGGAGGCCCACGGCTGCGGCGTTCGGTGGACGCGCACCTCGAGCCCGTCGCCCATCTCGATCACGATGAGCTCCTTGCCGACGCGGAAGCCGCGCCCTCGCGGTTGTCGTTCGAGCACATCGAGCGCGGTGCGAAGAACCTCTTCGGAGTAGCCGAGGGCGCGCGCCATGTGCGTCGTGAACTCGGCGCGCCACCGTCGCACGGCCTCGTCGTAGGAGGACGATGTCGTCCCGTCGTCGCCGCGTAGGAGCGCGAGCAACTCGACCTTGTTCGCGACGATCCTGGCGTGGAGCCCGGCGGTGAGCGCGCCCTTCGGAGCTCCGATCCGCAGGCGAGCCCCGTCGGGCACCAGGGTGATGCCATAGGCGCGCGTTTCGGCGAGAACGCTTTCAGCGGCGTTTGCCGGGCGGTTCATGCGTCGGTCCAGTCGAAGTCGTTCTGGGAAGACCCCTCGCCACCGCGGTGGCTCACGTGCACATCGTTGCGTAGGCGCAGCCCTCTCCAGAGGCGCGCCGCCGCAGTTCTCTCGGGCATGCACTGGCGCGTCTGGAGCTGCTCGCTGAAGGAGCGGCGGCTTACAGGCTGCACAGCGTTCTCCTCGCACCACTGCACGTAGGCGCGGTACAGGTCGGCTGAGGCGACGAGGAAGTCCGCTCCGAACTCGCACCGATCCTCGAGGAAGGGGGCCACGCGATCCTCCTGGCGCCGGTAGTCGGTCGTCGCCTCGACGACCTTCGACGGCGTACGAAGCCCGTCGTCGCGCCACCGCAGGCACCCGAGAAGGCACCAGCGCAGGATGCCCGCGCGCTCCGCGAGCAGCTTGCCCAGGAGCTGCCCGTCGCGGGCGCCCTCGGGGAAGGTGACGTTGAAGGGGATCAACTTCAGCCGCCGCCAGATGGCTTCGTCCACCCCGCTCACGCGCGGCTTCTGGTTGGCCGCGAAGAAGAACTTGTGGGTCGGGAGGAAGCTCCAGAAGTTCTCGGCCATGCGTCGTGCCTTAATGAGGTCGCCTCCCGTGAGCTTCTTCACGGTGGCCTCTGCGAGCGCCCGACCGGCGTCGATCTCCTGGGCGACCACGAGGCGCGCGCCGAACAAGTCGGCGATCTCGGTGGGGTGAGATTCGTTGCGTCGGGCGACGAGGATGTCCGGGGCGCTCTGCATGCCATAGTCGCCGAACACGTCGAGCAAGGCTCGGAGGAAGGTGCTCTTGCCGTTCGCCCCCGCGCCGTGCAGGAAGAACATCACCTGCTCGTCGACGCAGCCGGTCATCGCGTAGCCGACGGCGCGCTGGAGGAAGCCAACGAGCTCGTCGTCGCCCCCCATGATGTCGGCGAGGAACTTCTCCCAGAGGGGTGCCTTGGCGTCCGCGTCGTACGCGACGGGCGCGCTCTTGGTGAGGTAGTCCTCGCGGCGGTGCGGACGCAGCTCGCCGGTGCGAAGGTCGAGCGTCCCGTTCTTGCAGTTGAAGAGCCACGGATCTCGATCGAGCTGCTCCGGAACGATAGGGACGCCTGGAAGGCACCGAGCGATCCGCACCATCGCCGCAAGCCCCGGCGACATGTCGCTCCGCTTGCCGTGCGTGAGCATCGTGCCTCCCAGCTTGGCAACGCGGTCGTTAGCGCTGCTGCAAAGTCGTCGGGCCTCGGCCTTGATCTGCCGTACGGTCTGAAAGGCCCGCAGATCCGCCTCTCGCCGGACGTCGGTCCCCCAGCGGGCGCCGTCCCAGATGAGCCAGACCTTCCACTTGTCGCAGTAGCGAATGTCGCTCCCGTGGTGCGCGACGAATCTCTCCGCATTCCCGCCGTCGGTGAGATCGAACCGCCGGCCGTTGAAGACGACGGAGTCATCGTCATCGCCGCCGCCTTCGGCGGGTGCCGCGCCCCCCCCTGCGGGGGGCGCCTCCGTTGTGACCGTGGACGCCGCCGGCCGCGGAGCGCCGAAGCGCCCGCGAATCCAGCCGGCCGCGTCGCGTGGAGAGAGCTGCTGCGCCTCGGCCACCACGTCGACGACCGTGCGGAAGCCGGGGTGGCCGGGGACGCCGCGCGATGCACAGGACTGATGATGGCACTTGAGGCCGTTGCTCACGATCGACACGCCGCTCGTGTTGCGGCAGCCGGGGCACGTGACGACCTCGCCGTCGCGCAAGGAAAGCGCGTCCAGCACGTCCTCGATCCCGACTGCGTTCGCTGCCTCGAAGTCGGTCTCCCCGTCGCTCGCGGAGGCGCGTCGCGCACGTTCGCGTGCGGGGGGCCGCGCGGCCTGCGACGGCGATCCCTTCGAGAGCGCGGCGACGGCGGACGCGAGCGCGGCGACATCGACGCGGCGGACGGCTTTGGCGCACGCGAAGCCCGTGCTCCTGTGCGGCCGGTCGGCGATCCCAAAGGCGCCCTTGCGCTTGGTCGTCCCGAACGCCGGAACGAGGCGCTTGGCGTCGCAGACCGCGACGTCCACGCTCGTCTCGGCCGTCGTGAAGCGCTCCGCGAGGGACGCGAGGAGCTGCCGGATGAGCGTCTGGAGCTCAGCGCTCTCGGGCGTTTCCTCGAGTGCGACGAAGACCTGACGGCCGTTGCCGGAGTGCGCATAGCCGAGGGCGTCGTCGCCGAGCATGTCGCCCAGGGTGCGGTGGATGGCGGCCGCGATCGGCACCGTCGTCGCCATCTCGTCGCCCGTGGCCGACGTTCCGCTTGGACGCTTGACGTCGATGTCGACGAAGACGACGCGTCGATGCGTGATGTCGCGGTCCGAAGTGGAGGCCCCCTTCTTGGCGTCGTGCCAACGTCCGGGTTGCGCGCGCGTCGCAACGGCCGGGTTGATGCGGTTGGCGATCGAGTAGATTCCGGTGGGACGCCGCCTCTCCATCTCCACGAGCAGGGCGACGGCGCTCGCGACCGCGTCGGCGTGCGCGAAGCGAACGCGCTCGCCATAGCCGCCGGTCACCCCAAGAGCCTGTAGTTCGAGCCACTCCCCCTCGCTCCAGCCGACGAAGCGCAGCCAGCGGCGGAGGTTGCCCTCGATCCCCTCCGCGACCGCGAAGACGACGTCGCGCTCCAGGGACGCTGAAGGGTTTTCGGTCAACGAGGCTACCTCCCGAAAGGATCAAAGCGCCGCGCAAGTCGGCACGGGGACACCGCATCGACCGGGCGGTACCGAGCCCGCGTCTCAGCAGTCCTCGAGCTCCCGGCCGTCGTTGCGGCAGCGATCGACGATGTCCGCCAAGCGCTCGCGAAAATCGACGAGCAGCGGCGTCATGGAGGCGACCTCCCCGGTCGCGAAGGCCAGGTCCTTCCGCTGATCGACGTCCCATTCGGTGGCGATCCAGCGCCACGCCCGCTCCGCAAGGGCAACGGTCGCCACGATCTGCTCGAGGCGATGCACCTCGTGGATCGGGCGCCGCTTCGAAAGGGCGGGGGCCCTCTTGTACGCGGCCTTGAACGCCTCGAGGTTGAGAGGTGTCTCCGGATCAACGGGGGGGATGACGGGCGGCCGCGCTGGAGACGTTGGCGGCACTGCCCCCTCACGAATCGCGCGGGCGGTCTCGGTCACCCTCTTGTCGCGCGCCGTGGCGACCTGTTCCTCCTTGGGGAGTTTCGCAACCTCCACGGCGGACCAGACGGTCGCTTGGCCCGCGCGTACGGCGTCCACGAGCTCGGGCGCGGCGGCCGCCACCAACTGTTCGGCGCGCTCAATGCTCCGAGCCGAGACCCCCGCCGCGCGCGCCGCCTGCTCACTTGCCTTGCCCTTGAACGCGGCTTCGAGCGCCGCTTCCGGTGTGACGTGCCCCTCGGCGGAGACGTTCACCTCATCAGCGGCCGCGGTTTCCGATGGTCCCGAGGCGGGCCTACCAGCCCACTTTCGCTCATGAGCCTGACCCTCATAGAACTTCTTGAGCTCCAGGCCGATGAGCGCCCGCTGCGACGGATTGAGGTGCCGGCGCTGCAGGTTCGTCGCGAAGATCCATTCGCTCGGGTCCCCGTCGCCGGTCCACTCGGAGAACCTCGGTTCAACGCCGGCGATCTCGCACGCGCGCAGACGGTTGCGCCCGTCGATGATCTTGCCTTCGTGAAGCATGACGGCGTGGACGAGACCATTGCGACGGATGCTCTCGGCCAGCTCCTGAAGCTCCTCTCCCTCGAGAAAGGGGAAGAGCTCCGCGACGGGATGAACCGCGTAGGCGGTCATCGCTTCCCTCGCCGCGCCGCGAAGTACTCGAGCCCCTGCTCGGAGACCAGCACCCGCGCGATGGATTCGCCTTCACAATACGCCTGCAGGCAGCGGAGCGCGGCGAGGGACGCGTGCGCGCGAGGTCCCGAGGTGCAGCGCGGGCTCTCGACGTACCTGCGAAGGATGACGACCGGGTCGGTGGTCTTGCTACCCTGGAAGTTCATGAAGGCGTGCGCAAAAGCGCCGACTTCCTGCGGAGCGGTGGGGTACGCGTAGACGAAGCCGGCGACCAACGCCGCGGTCACGCCACGTTGAATGGGGAGCGCCTTGTGTGCCCACAGGATGCTTCGCTCGTGGTCGAGGAAGGTCAGCTCGATCATCGAAGCCGACGAGCGGTGACCGGGAGCTTCGAGCAGGATCAGCGCTTTGCAGATGGCCACGTCGCGCGTCGAGCGATGAAGGACGTCGGCGGCGGTGCGCGCGCGGCCGACGTTCATCGTGGAGTGGTATCCACCTGGCACGTTGAAGCTCACGCGAAGCCGCACCGGCACACCGGCTTTCACGACCGCGGTGAGCCTGTGCTGGCCGTCGATCAGCTCGTCGCGGACGTTGAAGCCGACGCTCTCGTGGTTGTAGTCGAACTTCCCGCGCTGGATGTCCCACACCACCTTGTCGACGTAGGCTTGCGAGAGCTTCCGGTTCACGACGTTCCTCGCGAGCCAGGCCCGCGCCATATCGGGCGTGACGAGGATCGTCTCGGTGTGGATGTCATGGCCGCGCGCGGCGTCGAAGTACTCGTCGGGCTGCATCGAAGAATTCATGGGCTACTCCGGGGTTGGGGTTGGCGTGATCGGGGCGGACGTTGGGAACGCGTCGACACCCAGGACCGCGCGGTATGCGCGAAGCCGCTCGCTGTGCTGGCGCTGAGCGATGGGGTGCTCGTCGACGATGTCGAAGAGGACGGGCTGGTCCTTGCCGCGGTGCTGGCGCATCAGGCGCCCAAGACGCTGCATCGTGCGTCCCTGCGCCTTCGCGGGCGTCGCCAGGATCAGACGCGAGAGACGCGGAACGTCGAGCCCTTCGTCGGCGAGGGTGGTCGCGCACACGATCCGGATGTCCCCGCTGCGAAAGCGATCGAGCGTGATGTCGCGCTGCTTCTTCGCCGTGTTGCTCGTGAGCGCGGAGGCGGGGGCACCGAAGACCGTGCACTTGCGCGCGAGAACCTCGGCGTGGTCCACCCGCCCGGTGAGGATGAGGACGCTGTGACCGGCGTCGGCTTCGCGGCGCGCGAGGCCGACGATGAGCGCGTTGCGCTCGGGGTCTTGCGTGAGCTCGGAGACGAGCTCGATGAAGTCGTCGGTCGCGGGAGAGAACTCCGTTTTGACGATCTCGACGCGCGGGGCGACGAGGTGGCCGGCCTCGACGAGGGCGCGGGCCTCGAGCCGGTAGACGATCGGGCCGATCGTGAGCTCAAGAAACTTCCCGAGCCCGTCCGCACGGTCTGGCGTCGCCGTGACTCCGAACCGGAACTTCGCCGGCAAGCGAAGGAGAACGTCCCTGTAGGAGGTGGATCCCGTGTGATGCGCTTCGTCGACCACGACGCAGCCGAACCGCGCCGCGACCGCGGCGAGGGTCACCTCGTCGAGCTGCGCGAGGCTCTGGATGGTGGCGACGGTGACGTCGCCGAGCTGGACCTCGCCCTCGGCGATGATGCCGGGCTCGATGCCGAGCTCGCGCCGTATGAGCCCGCGCCACTGCACAACGAGGTCGCGCGTGTGGACGATGATGAGCGCGGGTTGCCCGGTGAGCGCGATGGCCCCCAGCACCAGCGTGCTCTTGCCGGCGCCGCAGGGCAGAACAGCGCAGCACTGCTGGTGCCGAACAAGCGCCTCTGCGGCCTCAATCTGGTAGTCGCGGAGCGCGGCCCGCAGCGCGTAGCGGATGGGTGTGCAGAGGAGGCGCCGGTCCTCGAACCGGACCACCTCGCCGCACTCCGCGGCTGCGGCGCGAACGACGGTGACGGCGCCGCGCGGGACGATGAGCGCGCCGGTTTCGTCGCAGCACGCGAGGTCGATGTACGGCGGGACGCCTTCGGTGTTGCGACCGAAGCGCAGGCGGCTCTCGAACTCCGGGTTGTCGAACCGGAGCTGCGTCCAGATCTTCGCGTCAAGCCTCGCGCTCCGCTCCGCCTTCGGGATGCGGATCACGCTGTCCACGAGGACGTTCATGACCGCCCTCCCGTTCCCCGCTCGCTCGTGTCTTTCGTTGTCAGTCTCCATGTTGCAGTCCTTTCCGCGCGCGTCGGAGCGCGCGCCTGGCCGCGCACCCGGTGGGCCCGCGCGCGCGGGGCGCCGAGACGAAAGGACGCAGGTCTCCCGTGCGCGCCCGCGCGAGATGCGCGGGCACGCGGGGTTCGTGCTTCCCCGTTCGGACGCCTCCGCCCGCGCGCAGCCGGGCGCGCCGCGGCGTTTAGGTCACCGGCGAGCCGGCCTTCTTACTCTCTGCGTGTGAACACGGGTGCAGGGCCGCCCGCGGCCCCTGCGCCACAAGGTCCCCGGTGGCGCGCACGGGGAAGCGCACGCCCGTCGCGAGCTCCGCGATGCTCGCCATGCACTCGGCGTAGCCGGCGTCGTCGAGAGCGAGGTGGCCGCTTCGGCGCGCCGCCTCGACCGCGCGGTGCACGGCCAAGGCCTTTCGCGCGCGGTCGTGCATCTCCTCATCGCGGTAGAGGATGCCGATCTCGCGCTCAAGGCGGGTGCGACCAAGCTCCTCCCGGACGCCTTCGGCCGCCTCGCCGAGGAGCAGGCGACGGAGCTCCGCGCCCTGCGCGCGATCCAGGCACGCGAGCGTGAGTCCCGTCGGCAGCAGGACCACAGCGGGGAGCGGCCGCTCGGCCGGCTGCGTCTTGCCGAGCGCCTCGTACAGCTCGAATGCCTCGTCGCCGTCGAGCAAGGCGAAGTCTACGTCCTCGATCCAGCCCACACCGAGGTGAACGAGCTCGGCGTCGAGCGCGATCTCGATCTCGGGCCCGTACCAGCAGGGCGTGTCCCGACCGGGCCAGGCGATCGTGTGGATGCACGCCTCACGAAACAGATCCTCACGTACGACGATCATGGGGCGGCTCCTCACGAGAAGGGGTTGATCTCGGGCTTCTTGCGCTCGAGCGTTTCGAGCAGATGACGCGCACGCTGCTCGTCGGACGCGAGCACGTCGCTGATGCGCTCGCAGTGGAAGGTGCCGAGGAACGTGAAGAGCGCCTCCTCGCTGCGCAGGGCCTGCAGGCGCGCGATGAACTCGTCCCGCACCGCGGACGAGATAGCGTCGGAGTTCGTCCTGGCTCCCGACTCCGAGCCTGCCGCCGAGTCGTCCTCCCCGTAGCCGTCGCCGTCGTCCTGCTCGGAGAGGTTGTGCGGGAGCGCCTTCGCGATCCGCGCCTTCTGCTCGGCGGTGAGAGTCTTGTCAGGCAGGATGAGGTACTTGGTGTTCTTGCCCGTACCCGTCCGCGTGATCTCGAAGGACGTGTCAGCGAAGCTGAACTTCTTCTTGAGGACCTTGAGGTCGCGCAAGAAGGGAGGCCCTCCCTCCCAGATCCGCATCACGTTGTCGGTGAGGTCGAAGTAGTTGATGCGGACGCGCGCTTTGATCGGCAGGCCCTTCTTGCAGAGCGCGCAGCCGTCCCCGGGGCACGGCACCGATCCGGTCGTCGTCCAGTGCTGCTCGAGGGCGAGCGGGCCCCCGAACCACGCCACCGTGCAGCTACTTCCATCGTCCAGTTTCCCGAACTTGCCGCTCGCGTGACGCTTGGTCACGCGTTCGGCCTCATCCCATTCGTCGCTCATCGCATGCCTCTCTTTCTCCGCCGTCGAATGGCGGGTCGTCTGGTGTTGGACTCGAGGACTCCGAGCTCGGCGCAACGGGTGGCCGACTTGGCGCGGGCCATGGCGCGCGTGCCGCGCCGCTTGACCCGCTGGTACATCTGCTCGCGGTCTTCCGCCGCGAGGTCGGGGTACAGGAGGCGCATGCGCTCGGTGAGGGGCGCGGCCGCGTCAAGCTTGCGGGCGAGCTCGCGATCGTCACCGTGGTGCGCGCGAGAGGTCACTTCGCGGATCTCGACGAGTAGATCGCCCGCGTGGGGCACTGCTTCGGCGCGCCCATGTGCGAACGGCTCGATCGCGTGCGTGTCCCGCGCTACGGCTCCTAGTGACCGCACGAGCTTGCGCTGACGACACGCGATGCGCACGACACGGAAGGCGTGGCGCTCCATCTCCTGCACGAGCCGCATCGCGAGGCGATCCCGATCGCTTACGCGCGCCACGCGAACGATCGCCTCGAGCCATGCTTCGACGACGAGATCGCGCTTGTCGTCGGCGTCGTGTTCGCTGCTGCAGACACGTCGCTCCAGGTTGGTGATCGCTGGAAAGAACGCCGCGGTGAGCGCGGTCGTCCACGCGCGGTGCGGGTGATCACGCTGCTCGTCGAGCAGGGCCCGCAGGAGCGCGTCGGTCGTCGCGATGTCCCGGCGACGACCGTAGGCGCCGTCGAGACCAAGGACATCGTCGAGCGCCGCGACGAGAGTCGGGTAGGACGCGAGGATGTCGTGCCGCGGGCGCGCCTCGGCGAACACCCTCGCCGTCTCACGATCCTCAAGCGCGTGCACCAGCCGGGTGCGTGTGTCGCCGAAGTGGCCCAAGAGAACAAAGAGCTCCCCAGCGCCGGGGCGAGGCTGCACCCGGGCGCCGAATAGATCGCCGCGCGCGTCGCCCCGCTTCGTTCGTGGCGCCGCCGTCCCATCTCCGGCCGCGTCGGGATCGGCCCGCGGCGGGGGCCGGCGCGCTGCCGGAACGTCGCGCGCCCTCGGTGGCTCGCGACACGGCTATGGGTAATTCACGGGGCAGCCTGGAGCGATGTCGATTCGACACCCCGGAATTTCCCGACAAAACCGGGGGGACGCCTGTGGCCCGCGCCCGGCGTGCGGAAATAGAGATGCGGAATCAGCAACTTAGGGAATTGCGTGCACAGACCACGCATCCGGCGCATTTCCCGGGGGTTCGTCACTTCTAGGCCTCGGCTCAGGGGGCCGCTCGCGACGCAACCACCGGATGTTCCTTCGGGAAACTGTTTGCACAGACCACTTTGTGCAAACCGCAATCGATTTCGTTCGTCCGCGCGCCGACCGGGTAGGGACAGAGCTCGCGTTGGAGCGGCCGAGATCGCGCCGGCGCGCGTCTGAACGCGCCCTCCAAGACCTGAACGAGAGAGCAGCATGGCACCGGAACCACGCCGTGGCACATCGCGTTACGCAATCGCGTGCCGCCGGGGCGGGGGCCGGCGGGCTCAGCGTCGTTCTGAACCGGCGGACGCCCGATGTGCATTCAAGAGCCGATCGCGCTCTGTGTCGAAACCCGTAGACAATTCGCGACTATTTGTGGAAGAGGCTGACAGGGTCACCTGTTCACACTTGATTCAGGAAGCGGCCATCGCGGGCGACGGCGCACCGCGTGAAAAAACGGTCACAATCGATGCCGAAGAGTTGGCCCAATGCGTCGAACATGTTTTGAGGCTGGCGGCAGACATCTCAAGCGCTGCATTCCGTTGGTACGACGAATGCTTGAGCTTGGCCCTTCCGGGCGTCCCTGAGCACCAAGGGAGGAGGTGTTCGAGGGTCGCGTGTCCGGGTACGAGAGCAGTGCCTTTAGCTTTTTTCCAAGGGGACGGATGTTCCGCCATGACGATTTCCTCGAGCGAATCCACGATGTCCTCTCATGCCCCGGGGCGGATGTTGCGCGCGTCCAACGCGTGCTCGACGAATGTCTTGCCGCGTGCGGCGCTTGCGTTCCCGCCGATGTCGTCACGTCCGCTCAGGCCATCCGCGATGCGCTCTTTCGGGGCGGGATCCTGTCGGCCCGGCGCGTCGTCGACGCTCTTCGTCGCCGGTACACGTTCGCGCCGCGCGGCTCCGGAGTGTTCACCGGGCCGTTCTCGGATGCGCAGGTAGCCGATTGGGATCCGGTCGCAGGAGACGCCTGCCACCGCTTCTTCACCATCTACGAGGCGGACGACGGCGGGTTGCTGCTCACGTCGGGCAAGGGAGCGAACGAGGCCCGCGTCGGGGAACCACGGCACGTCGCCATCGTCCATCTCGCCTTCCAGAAGAAGGAGATCTCGCTCGCCGAAGCGATCGCCGCGTCGCGAACGATGGCAGTGCGCAAGACGCAGGTCTTCTACGAGATCCGCGACTGGATGGGCCACGAGTGGTGGGACCAGTCGGATGCCGCGGGACCGACGGCGCTCCGCATGCTGCGGCTCCGCAAACCTCCGGGCGGGGACATTCTCCACAGTCGCGTGCGCACGCTCGGCGTCGTGACGAGGGTCGCCAAGCGGCGCGCGAGGTGACTCAGAGCGCGCGCAGCGACGGTGGTGTCGCGTCCGGGTTGCGGACATCGCGCGCCATCAGATCTCCGCTTCCAAGGGGTCGGAACCCGAACCGCGCCCAGTAGACGCGGAGCTTGCGCTTGGCCCCGTCACCCGTCGCGGCGAAGGGTCGGGCGTAGACCTCGTCGCTCCACGGGCCCCCGGGCACGGGCTCGGGGCTCGCCCGAAGCACCATGACGGCCCACTGCTGCGGAAACTGCTGCAGCAGTCCTTCGAGAACGGCGCCACCGAGGCCGCGCCCACGGTGGTCGGGGCGGATCGATATCTCGTCCACGATCAAAACGTCGCTCGTCGTTTCGTCGCCGTTCGCGGCTCCGAACGTGAGCCTCTCGGCCGTGGGGTCGAAAAGCAGGGGGAGCATCTCCTCGAGCGACGGATCGCAACCGAAGAGCGCCTTGACCGAAAATCGATCGTCGCGAGCCCAGCCGAGGCGAAGGTGCTGGAAGGAGAACTCGCAGACGGTCTGCCTCTCGCGCTCCGTCTTACCGTGGGTGACCTTTCCGATGACGGGAGTGACGTAGTCGAGCGGATGGCTTCGACGCATCCCGAGGGGGTATTCAAGCTCGTTGAGGCGGAGGACGTAGCCCGACGTCTCGGTCTTCGGGTCGCTCGGCATGAAGCGCTCTTAGGTTAGCGAGGGGCACGGCATACACGGGGGCGAGGATTCTCGGGCGACCGGAATATTACGTTTCCGTACAGTCGAGGTCGCTGACCGAGGCAACTCTAGCCATATCACCAGCAGGCTCGCCACTATCCGGCGATCTCGCCCGGGGTTTTCGTGGGAACGTCATTCCGCGTCATTCCGAGGGACTATAGCTCAGCAGTTGTCCCACAGACAACATAGGGTCAGGAGCCGCTCGGTAGCGTCCGAGCGTGCCGAGCAAGTCGAACCGCGGCCTCACCCGGCGGGTCGGGGCGCGGATTCGGCTCCTGCGCGAACGGGCGGGGCTCAGCGTCGAGGACGTGGCCTGGGAAATCGGGATCCACAAGTCGCACCTGTCGCGCGTCGAGCGGGGCGAGCGCCTGCCGTCGCTCGAGCTCCTCTTCTCGTTGGCCAAGCGGCTGGGTGTCCTCGTCGGTGACTTCGTCGCGGTCGAGGACGATCCTCGATCCCGGCTCCAGCGAGCCTCGTTCGGTGTCGACGCCTCCGTGCTCGAGAAGATCCTCGAGCAGCTCCCGCGTCCACGCTGACCGCACGCGTCGACCCCGAAGGCCGGCTCACTCAGGCCACCCGCGAACAAATCGCACGGGTTCCGCGCGAAGAGGTGTCCCCGAAGTCAACCACCGGACGCTTTGCTCCTTGTGAGATGGAGCCGTTGCCCGAAACCACCGCCGCTGCCGCGGCGCGCGCTGAACTGATCGCGGTGCTCGTCGACACCGCATACGCGATCCTGCGCGACCGCAGACCCGAATTCACTTCCAAGTCCCGCGAACAAGAGCGGTGTTCACCGCGGCGCTCTGGCGCCCCATGGAGGACCCTATGAACGCAGCCACGCTCTCCGCACAAGAAGCCCGCAAACTCCTCGGCGATCTGCCCGCCGAGCTCCGCGCGGTCGACTCGATGACGACAGGCGAGCTTCGTGCGAAGCACGCCGAGCTCTTCGGCCACGCGACCGCCACGCGCAACCGAACCTACCTGCGACGCAAGATCAAGTACCGCATCCAGGAGCTCGCCCTGGGCGGGCTGTCCGATCGCGCCCTTGCGCGGGCCGCCGCCCTCGCCGAGGCGGGACGGCTTCACCACGGACACTTCGGCGCGCGCCGACCCGGCGGGGCCGAGCCTCCGGTCGCTCCGGTGACGACGGGCCTCGCACCGGGGATGCGCCTACGGCGCACCTTCCAAGGTGCCGAGCACGAAGTGCTCGTCCTGCCCGACGGGCTCTTCGAATACGCGGGCCGCCCCTACGGAAGCCTCTCGACGATCGCCAAGGAGATCACCGGCACCGTCTGGAACGGCAAGCTGTTCTTCGGGCTGAAGACGCGCGCCAAGAAGGGGGCGGAGTGAAGCCGCGCCGCCCTCCGCCGCTACCGACGCGACGCCGCGCGGCGATCTACACGCGCGTGTCGACGACATCGGGGTTGCACCAGGAACTCACGTCGCTCGACGTGCAGCGCGAGGCGTGCCGCGTGCGCGTCACGCAGGAGCCGACCTGGGACCCGCTCCCGCAATCGTACGACGACGGCGGTTACACCGGCGCGAACACGGATCGTCCCGCGTTCCAGCGTCTGATCGCCGACATCCGCGCCGGGCATGTGCACGTCGTCGTGGCGTACAAGCTCGATCGCATCTGCCGGTCGTTCACGGACTTCGCCAAGCTCGTCGAGCTCTGCGAGGAGCACAACGTCGTCCTCGTGAGCGTCACGCAGAACTTCAACACGGGCGACATCATGGGGCGGCTGCTCCGCAATCTCCTCGCAATTTTCGCCGAGTTTGAGCGCGAGCTCATCGTCGAGCGCACCCGCGACAAGATCGCCGCCGCGCGTCGGGCGGGGAAGTGGACGGGGGGCCTGCCGCCCTTGGGCTACGATCTCGTCAGCGGCAAGCTCGTCGTGAACGAAGCCGAGGCGCTCGTCGTGCGCGAGATCTTCGCGCTCTACCTCGAGCACCGCGCAGTGCTCACCGTCGTGCGCATTCTCGCGCAGCGTGGACGGCTCCCGAAGACGCGGCGGAAGAAAGAGCGGCCGGGCGCGCCCCCCGAGGTGCCCGGGACGGACGACGCGAGCGCCCCCGCCGTGCTCCCCTGGACGAAGGACATGGTGCTGCGGGTCTTACGCTGCCGTGTGTACACGGGCGTGCTCGCGAGCGGCGACGAGGTGTTCAAGGGAGAGCACCCCGCGATCCTCGACCGCGAGACCTTCGAACACGTGCAGCGGACTCTCGATGATCATGCCGGGCGCCCCGCCGTGTCCGGGCGCAACCCTGACTACCTGCTCACCGGCCGCCTTCGTTGCGGCGCCTGCTCGAAGGCGATGACGCCCGCGTCGACGAAGAAGGACAATCGCACGTATCGCTTCTACCGCTGCATCACGCGGGACAAGCGCGGCAAGGAGGCCTGCTCGGGACGCCCGCTCCCCGCGGCGACCATCGAGGGATACGTCGTGGACCGGCTCCGCGAGATGGGCCGCACGCACTATGCGGACGATGTGACCCACGGGCTGAAGGTCCGTCTGGCGGCAGAACGCGACGCCCTTGCCGCCGAGGCGACGCGCCTTTCCCCGGCGGTCGAGCGTCTGCAGGGCGAGTCGGCGAGTCTGCTCGAGACGCTGGGTGCTCTGGTCGGGCCCGCGAAGGAGCAGGCGCAGGAGAAGTTCACCCAGACGTGTCGCGACCTCGACCGCCTTCGACAGCGCGCGAGGGACGTCGAGCGCCAGCGCGCGCACCTGCGGGACACCGAAGCAACCGCCGCGTGGGTGACCGAGGTGCTCGCGGACTTCGACGGGCTCTGGAAAGCGATGACCCCCGAGAATCGCCGCCGTTTGGTTGCGGCTCTGGTCCAGACCATTGTCGTCGATGAAGATGCCGGCGCCATGGAGATCACGTTCGCCGATGTCCTCGGAGGCACCGAGCTTGAAGGGGCGTGCGCATGAGTGGAAAGCGCCCCCCCATCGGTCCGCGCCGGGTCGTCATCCCGATCTTCCGGGCTCGCCAAGGCAAGGCCGTGGATCTTCAGGCGACGCCGCCACCGGAGGCCCCGGCGCAACGCCGGCCCGCGCGCGTCGCGCACATGCTGGCGCTCGCGCTCCGCGTCGAGAAGATGATCGCGTCCGGGGAGCTGAAGGACCGCGCCCACGCCGCCGCGAACCTCGGGTTCACGCGCGCGCGCGTCACCCAGCTTCTGTCGCTCACCCTGCTCGCGCCCGACATCCAGGAGGAGATCCTGTTCCTCGAGGTGGAGGGCGGCGTCGAGCGCATCACCCAGCGCGCGCTCCGCGCCGTCGTCACCGTGGACGACTGGGGCGAGCAGCGGCTGCGATGGCATGCGCTCCGCGCGCGATGACACGCGCAAGACGCTTCAGCCGCGGCAGCGAGAAGCGGCTTGGTCGGTAGCGGGCAAGAACAACGAGGCCGCTGGCGCGCGTCGAATTCGCGCGCGAGCATTTTGACCCGGAGTACTGACGCCGCGTAGCGTCGGAGAGGGCGCGCCAGAAGGCGCGGGAATCGGAAATGTCTGACGGAAGCGCGATCGAGTGGACCGATGCCACGTGGAACCCCGTGCGGGGCTGCACGAAGGTCTCACCAGGCTGCAAGCATTGCTACGCCGAGACGTTCGCCGAGCGCTTTCGCGGCGTTCCAGACCACCCCTTCGAACAAGGATTCGACTTGCGGCTCGTGGAGAGCGCCCTCGAGCTGCCGCTTCACTGGCGCCGGCCGCGCAGGATCTTCGTGAACAGCATGTCGGACCTCTTCCACGAAGATGTCCCCGAGCCGTTCGTCCTTCGCGTCTTCGACGTGATGCGACGGGCGTCGCAACATCAGTTTCAAGTCCTCACCAAGCGCTCCGAGCGCATGGCGAAGATCGCGGGGAAGCTCTCCATCGCGCCGAATGTCTGGATAGGCGTCAGCGTGGAGAACGGTGACTACACGTGGCGAGTTCGCGACCTCGTGCGCGTTGCTGCCGCCGTGCGCTTCCTCAGCGTCGAGCCCCTCCTCGGGCCGATCGACGACCTGCCCTTGAAGGGTATCCACTGGGTCATCGTCGGCGGTGAAAGCGGACCTCGCGCCCGACCGATGTCGCCGGCATGGGTTCGGTCGATCCGCGAACAGTGCGCACGCGCGCGCGTGCCGTTCTTCTTCAAGCAGTGGGGCGGCGTGCGCAAACACGTCACCGGGCGACTTCTGGACGGCCGAAGCTGGGACGAGATGCCGGTGCGCGCCGCAGAGTGAGGGACGATCGAGGTGGCAGCGCGACCCGAGTGCAAGTGCGGAGGCGAGAGGCGCGCGAACGGCAACTGCTCGATCGCGGCTGACGATGCTGCGCCTGTGCAGTGCGTGGGGCAGTGGGCCGCCGATAAGCACTGGTATCTGCAGCAGTATATCGAGGCCACGCACGCCGTGCGATCCAAGTACCTGGCGCCGAACGGTTCGGGCGGCGCGGCGTTCATCGATCTATTCGCAGGTCCCGGGATGGTGCGCGTCCGCGAGACCGCCGAACTTCGGGACGGAAGCCCGATGCTCGCGCTCGCACACACGGCCGCTCCGTTCACGCGTGTCGTGCTCTGCGATCTCGACGCGGAGAACACCGCCGCCCTTCGCGCACGGACGGCGCGTGACGCAAACCGCGTGTCGATCGTCGAGGGCGACTGCAACGGCAAGATCGACGACCTCCTTCGGGACGTTCCGGCTTACGGCCTGAACATCTCGTTGATCGACCCATTTGCGCTCCAAGCGCTCAAGTTCGAGACGGTTCGACGCCTCGCAGCGCTGGCGCGCATGGACCTCGTCATCCACTTCCCGACGGCCGACATCAAGCGCAACCTCGGACAGAACGAGAACACGGCGCGTTGGCTCGACGAGGCGTTGGGCACCAACGAGTGGCGAACGAAGGTCGGGTCGTCGACCGATGTCGCCGTGTTGATCGACTTGTTCAAGAAGCAGCTCGCGACGCTGGGATACAAGAGTCAGAACGTTCGTTCCGAGCCAATCAAGAACAGCCAGAACCTGCCGCTCTACTACCTCGTGTACGCGTCGAAGAGCGACCGTGGCGACAAGATCTGGCAGAGCATCACGAAGAATGCGCCGTCGGGGCAGCGGGGGTTCGGCTTCTAACCCTTAGGGCGGAGCACACCGAGCCGGAGGCCGCGGCGAAGTCGGCTGGCACGGACGTTCGCCGGAGAGCCAAGCGTCGTTCCAAAGGCCCCAGCTGGGGCCACGCTGTTCCGCCGCCCCGCCCGTGTCGCTCACCGCCCAGCAGCGCGAACGCCACGTCTGAGAGAGCCACCTCACCGGGAGGGCCGCCGTCCTGCGGCTCGAGCGGCCTTGCGCCGCAGCGACCGTGGGGGCCTGTCGGCGCGGCGTCTCGGTGGGCCGAGTCGCATGCGGTAGTGGCGGATTTGATCTGGCGGAGAAGGTCGACTTCCGGGTCTCCCTCCGTCATCGTCGTCCTCGGCTCGGGAAGAATCCCACCGCACCTTGATACGCGGGGCGTCGTCCGTGGTTTGACGCCATGCGACACCGACATTGGTCCCTATCCATGGCAGCCCACGCTCCGCAGGAAGGCGACGACAGCTTCGGGGTCCAGTTCATGCTTGGCGTAAACGTCATGCGTCCACTTTTCGGCCAGCTCCTGCTGACGACGCGACAGACGCCCCCCGCCTCCCCCGCTCCTGCATCCTCGCGAGCTCAGCGTTAGCGTGCCCCCGTCGACACCCTGGAGCGTAACCTTGAGACACACGGCGCCGCCGCGATGGCGATGGAGTTGTTCCCGAATCCAATGTTCGAGGCCATGGCCGCACCCATGTGTTTGGTCGTCGATGGTGATTGTCGCTTCCAACGTGCCATCCCCCTCTCGCCCCGCCGCGCACGCGATGGCGCGCTAGACTACAGATTAGTCGCCGGCTCGCCTTCGAAGGTACTCTGTGATTTGGCGAGCCATCTTGTCCGCATCCACGTCCAAGGCCGCGCGCGGGCGCGACGCGGGCGCCGGATGAACGATCTCCGCCCGACCGGATTGGCCTCCCCTGACGCCGAAGTTGTGGTTGGCCGAGGCATCGTCGCGAAGCCACGCTGCGAATCCGGCGTCATGGGCGATCGCCGCGATCCCGACGTGGGTGATGCGGCGCACGCGATCCACGCGGTCGAGCAAGAACCCGACAAAGCGCAGGCCCCGTTGCACGCGCGCGGTCACGTCCTTGGGGTCGACGACGGGAATCATCACCCCGGCTCCGCGTCGCCCCGCTTCGACGAGTGGCTGTACAATGCGCACGCTCCCGAATTCGTCGATCGTGACGGACGCGCCCTCCTGCTCGACGAGGAGCGAATCGCGTACGCGGCGAGAGGTGGTCCCCAGATCGCGTCGAAAGATCGCGATGTCGAAGAGGGCGGCGCGCTCGATATCCTTTTTCAGTTCGACGGACTCGAGGTCGGAGGGCTCGATA
>JBKQKP010000144.1:0-40740 GCA_052147435.1 Polyangiaceae bacterium
GGGGGCCGGGGGGAAGGGGTTGCGCGCGGAGAGCGAGCTGGATCGCTCTCAAGGCGTTCCTGTCTGGCTCTCTTCACGGTCGTGACACTGGCGGCCTGCGGCGGTGCAAACCAGACCCCCAAAGGGCCGGGCGGCTCGGCGCACGATCTCCCGGGGATGGTCGTGGGGGCGATACGCGAGGAAGCGAAGGGCGATCCCGCGCGCGCCGCGGAGCTCTGGCTCGGAGCGCTCGACGCCGCGGTGGGGGCGCCCGACGACTCGTGGCAGCTCGCGACGGAACAGGCAGCGCTCGACGCGCTCGTCGCCCGATCGGTCGCGTCTCTCGAGGACGCGAGCGAAGACACGGCGATCGTGTACCGGACGAACGACGGCTCCTTCGCCGCGACGCCGCCTCGCGCGAGCATCGCGGGGCGTCTCGCGACCGCGGCCGGGCGCGCCTCGGATCCGTTCAGCGCCGGCCTCATCGCCCGAGCGTTGCACGAGCTGGCGACGCGTCGTCGGGACCCCGGGGAGGTCGAGAAGTGGCGCGCGGCGACGGGGTGCGCGGACGAAGCGACGCTGATTGGGCCGCTCGGCTGGACCGCCGTGACGGGGGTGCAGGACGACGACCCCCTTGCGAAGGGGGACGCGCCGATCGGCGCCGGATACGCGGCGGAGGAGGCCTTCGGCCGGACGGCGGCGCCGCTCGCGGTACGAGGGAGGGGGTGCTCGATCGATCCGGGGCTCGCGAGCGTAGAGAAGGGGATCCGTGACGTCGTCGTCGATGTCGCGGTCACCAAGGGGACGATCGGCGTCGCGCTCCGAACCCACGGCGCCGCGCTCCTCCGGGCGGGGGGCCTCGTCGTTCTCCATCGCGCGTACGCTCTCGGCGGCGACGAGGTCGTTCGCATGGCGCGCGTCGAAGTCCCGCGCGCGGGGACCTTGCGCCTCGTCGCGCGCGTCGGGATGGATGACGACGGCGAACCGATCGAGATCGACGCCTTCGACGCGAGCGGCAAGCCGCTCCCGATGCACGCGCCGCGCGTCGGGGAAGCCGGCAGCGTGTCGATCGCGTCGGCCCACGAGGTGACGTGGCCGGAGGCGAAGACCGACGCCGAGCGAACGACGTTGGCGGTGGCTGCTCTTGCCGCCGGAGAGAGGCCCACGGCCGAGGACGTATCGTCGACCCAAGCGTCGCGGAGCGATGCGCCGCCGGAGCTGCTCCTCGCGTACGCGCGCGCCGTCGAGGGGGCCGGGGACCTCGACGCGGTCCATCGCTCCGAGCGGGCGCGCGGAGCGTACGAGCGCGTGCTCGAGACGTGGCCCGAAGCGTGGGAGGCGATCGCGGCGCACGCCGTCCTCGCGGGGGTGCGCCGAGGGCAGACCGAGCAGAGGATATGGACGCTCCGCGATCTCGAAGAGCACCGGGCGAAGGTGCCCGCGATCGCGCCCGGGGCGGCGAGCGCGAACGCCGCCGTGCTCGATCTGTTCGAGGCCTCCATCGCGGGACACGACCGCCTGTTCGACCGCGCAAAGGGGGCGCTCGACAGAGCCGGCAAGGTCCTCCCCGACGGGGTACCGCTCACGAGAGACGCATCACGCGTCGTCTTCGCCAGGACGGGAGCCGAGCGCGTCGCGTTCGAGTGCAGCGACGGCGTCCCAGGTGCAGACCGCGCCGCGCGGAGCGCGGACGCGCCGTCGGGCGCGGGCCCGGGCCACGACCGACTCGATTGCTACGACGCGATTCGCGCGACCGGCGATCGCGCGCGCGCCGCGAAAGAGCTCGATGGCGTGCGCACCCTCTACGCCGCGCCCCAGGCCTACCTCGCGCTCACGCTCCGCGACGCGATCGCCGACGGCGACGCAGCGGCCGCGACCAAGGCCTTCGACGCGATGCTCCCCGGGGAACGAACCCTCTCGGCCGCCTACGCCACGAGGCCCGGACCCGCACCGCGTGACGGCGCTTCGGCGCCAGGAGCGATGCCGTCCATGCTCGATACGCTCGCCCCCCTTGCGCCGGTCGCGCGCGACGCCCCCAGCGCCCTCCCACCGCTCCTGCGTGCGTCGGGCGACGACCCGACTGCGCCGTTCGCGGGGGTCGCAGAGAAGGTCGCCGCGGCCGACCGCGCCGCGCCGATCCTGCCGAGCGCGGCGACCGCCGTGCTCGCGCACGTGGAACGCTACGAAGTTTCGCCGCTAGGCATCCTCCACTTCGTCCTCTTCGACGTGCGACGCGTGAGCGGGACCACCGACGTCGAGGAGAACGCGCAGGCAGATCCTCCCGAGATCACCGGGCGGACGACGATGCGCGTGCTCCGGCGGCGCATGTTCAAGAAAGACGGGCGCGTCGTAGAGCCGGATCGCGCACCGAACGCGTCGCAAGCTCACGCCGATCTCTCGCAGCTGGAGCAGGGGGACATCGTCGAGGCGATCTACGAGGGGTGGACGCTCCCCGGCGCGGAAGGGAACGTCATCCTCGACACGCCCGATCTGCTTCCGGAGCGGACTGCGGTCCACGAGGCGAGCATCGAGGTCCGCCTCCCCGCGGGGCTTCACGCCTCGCTCTGGTCGCACAAGACGCTCGGCGCGCCCACCGAGACGAAGGACGGCGCGACCCGCGTGCTTCGCTGGAACGTCAAGGACGCGGCGGAGCGGCGCATGGAGGAGGGGACGCCGAAGATGGACCGCAGCGTCGGGGTGAGCTTCTCGACGGCGACGTGGAGCGACTCCGCGCGGGCGCTCCGCGAGACGCTCGCGGCGCTCGACGAGCACGACCCCGAGGTGCGCGCGTGGGCCCTCGGAGCCGCGAAAGGGAAGACGAAGCCGCGGGAGATCGTCGAAGCCGTCGTCGCCGCCACCGGGGCGAGCGTCAAGGAGGGGGACGCTTCGACGCTCTCGGACGGCGAGGTGGGGCGCCCCGAGGGGGCCCAAGAGACGACGGCGCGGACGATCCTGGCGAACCACGAGGGGAGCCGGACGTGGCTCGCCGTGCGCGCGCTGCGCGAGCTGGGGATTGCCGCTGACGTTGTCATCGCCGAGAGCGAGCCGTTCAGCGCCGACCCGGCGTTTCCTCCGCACGAGGGGCGCTTCACGCATCCCTTGGCGGTCGCGCACGTCGGCGGCGGGGGCGCGCAGAGTGGCGCGGGATCGACGACGGACGCGGGCGACGTGTGGATCGACGCCGACGTTTCGGGTCCCCCGCTCCCCGCCGGCCGGATCTCGCCGGAGCTCCGCGGACGGGCTGCCCTCCACGCGGACGGGCGCGTGGAGACGCTCCCGTCGCTCGACGGAAATGGAAATGGCGCAGAAGCGGGAGCGCACGAGGACGAAGTGGACGTGCGACTCGCGCTCGACGCCAACGGGGACGCGAAAGGGCAGCTGACGGTGCTCCTGCGGGGACGCGCCGCACAGGAGCTCGCCGAAGCGCTCTTCCGGATCGTGGGGGACGAGAGGCAGCGGGCGCTCAGGGGGGTCGCGCTGGCGTGGGTGCCGTTCGCGGACGTCGACGACGTCGTGCTGTCGTCGACGGAGGAGAGCTGGCAGGTCGCCCTTCGCGCCACCATCACCGTCCCCGGCTACGCGCAGGCCGAGGGGCCCGCGCAGGGGGCGAAGGGCGCGTCTGGGACGAGCGCCGGGCGCGTCTGGGTGCTCCCCGGTATCGATCCGATCCACGCCGTGTACCCACGTCCGGTCGTCGCGACGCTCGGCTCGACGTTCGCGAGCCAGGGGGGGCGCAAGGACGCGCTCGCGGTGAGCCGTGCGGTTCAGTACCACGTGCACCGGCGGATCGAGCTCCCCGCGGGGGCGACCGTGGCGCGGGCGCCGGGTGGGTTCGAGGTGAAGGACTCCGTCCTCGCGGCGCAGAGGCGAATCAAAGTGGCTCCGGACGCGATCGAGGACGACTTCACGCTCTCTGTAACGACGGGGACAGTGGGGGCTGACGCCTATGCCGGGTTCTCCGCGGACGCGCATGCGATCGACGACGGCTTCCTCGCGAGCACATGGGTGAAGCCGGCCCCTTAGCGAAAAGAATCCGCCCTCAGCGGTCACGCGCTCTTCTCGCCACGTGTGGGGTGGAAGGGGGGGAAGTAATGAGCTAGGAACCCCGCGACGAAGATGACCGACTCGATCCTCGACGGCATCCGCAACGCCATCCGCTCGGAGCTCTCCGACGCGGACGTCGAGGTCTCGGGGGGTGGGGGTCACTACACGATCGCCGTCAAATCGAAGGCGTTCGCCGGCAAGAACATGATGGAGAGCCATCGGCTCGTCTATTCCGCCATCGCCCCTCTGATGAAGGGCGACTCCGCGCCGGTCCACGCCGTCGATTCGCTGAAGACCACCGCTCGATAGACCACCGCAGACCACCGAGAAAACCGTGAGGGGATGATGAAGAGCTCCGACCGTCAGATCGCCGCCGCCCGAAAGATCGACCCGGACTCCGGCAAGGGGCGCGACACCTGGCCGTCCCCTCCCCCCTCGAGCTCCAAGTCCGCGGACGACACCGACCGTCACGACACGATCCCGACCCCCGCTCCCGAGTCGGGCACGACGGACGTGATTGCGATCCCCCCGCACCACACCGTGAGCATCGACGAGCGCGCCTGACCGTTACCTCCGGAAGCCCGGCGCGATGACGCCGGCGACCCGAGCCGTCGAGGCGATCCCCTGCGCGGTCATCCACGTCTCGGCGGAGGCGACGAGCGCGCGCCCCTCGTCGCCGCCGCGCGCCCGCCCGAGGTGCCAGCGGCACGAGACCGCGTGGAGCGACATCGACACCTCGTCGAAGCCCTTGGCGGCTTCTTCGAGCTCCGTCGCCGCGCGCACGTCGTCGCGCGCGACCGCCGCGACGCCGGCGTGAATCAGCCGCACGAAGGGCGCTCCGAGAGCCCAGCGCATCCCGTCGATCCGGCGCGCATCCCCTTCGGCGACGCGGACCATTCGCTCGCGCTCCGCCCCCTTCTCCTCGATCGCCGCCGCGAGCGCCGCGCTGGCGCGCATGTGGAGCGCTTCGACCCCCATCACGCGCACCTGCAAGATGAGCGCGCGCGCCAGCCGTGACCAGTCGCGATCGACGCGGGCGTACGCGGCGCGCCCGTCCCCTTCGTAGAGGTCGATCCGCGTCAGCGCGAGGAGGCTCCAGTAGTGCTGGCTGTGGTAGCCGCGCTGCGTCCACTGGCGCATCGCATCGAGCACGACGGCGCGCGCGGTAGCCGGATCCCCTTTGCGCAGCCACGTCAGGTTCGGCACCCCGGTGCGCAGCGTCGTCCCGGTGTAGAGGTCGCCGCGGTGCTCGGCTTCGCGCACCCCTTGCTCGACGCGCTCGGCGAGCATGTTCAAGTCCCCCATCCACCCCACCGTCCAGATCCCCGCGAGCTGCGCGGTGCGGCGGTCCCAGAAGGCTCCAGGGCAATGCTCCCTCAAGCGCTCGGCGCCGCGGTCCGTGTGCGCGAGCGCGTCGGGGAACCGCCCGAGCACGAACGCCGCGAAGCCGCGAAGCACCTCGACGAGCGATTGCATCTGGACGTTCCCGGTGCGCTCCGCGATCGCCGCGGCCTGGGAGAGGAGCTTCGCCGAGCGGGTCGCGTTCCCTCCGGTCGCCAGGTAGACCGCCTCCGCCGAGAGCGCGGACGCGAGCCGCTTCGGCTCGCCGAGACGGAGCCCCTCGAGGAGGCCTCGCGTCTGGAAGTACGCCCCGCGGATCGTGTCGACCAGCGCCAGGATGCGACCGACGCCGTTGCAAGCGTCGAGTCGCGTGAGGGCGTGGGGCGCGATGTCCTTCTCGGCGTGCTCCTTGTACGAGAGCCCGCGAAGAAAAAGAACGAACCGGTAGAAGAGAAGCCCCACGAGCGCCACGAGCGGTGTCCGCGGCAAGCCGATCTCCACGGCTTGCAGGACGTCCTGGAGCGCCGCGTCCCCTTCGTCGAGGCGCCCGGCCGTGAGGAGCTCTTCTGCGGCGCGACGGCGCAGGTCGAGCGCGCGGTCCGGGGGCGACGCCGCCGCGGCGTCGAAGAAGGCTTGCGCCGCTCCCCTCCCCCGCCCCGCGTTGGCCAGCGTCTCGCCGAGCTTCAGCCGGAGCTCTTGCCGCTCCCCCTCCTCGAGCTTCGCGAGCTTCAGCGCGGTCTCGAAGAGACGCGCCGCGCTCTCGAACGCGAGCGCCGCGAGCGCCTGCTCCGCCGCGAGCCATGCGTACTCTCCCGCCTTCTCTTCGTCGCCTGCCCCGAGCCAGTGGAGCGACAGCGCGTCGGGATCCTTGACGTCCGCCGTCTCGAACGCCTCGGCGAGGCGTGCGTGGATCTGCTTTCGCACGCCGGCATAGAGCCGCGTCGCCACGGAGACACGGATCCTGTCGTGGTAGGTCTCGATCGTATCTTCGCCTCGCCAGCCGTCCGTGCGCGCGAGGTGCGCCGCGCGGAGCGTCTGCACGTTGCTCGAGAAGACCGCGAACTCGGTCCCGGACGCCCGCATCGCGAGCTCCTGCTTCAGCGCCACCCCTGCGACCGCGAGGATCTCGAGCAGCGCGCGCGCCCCGTCGTCGAGCCGCGAGACGCGCGCGAAGAGCGCGTCGTCGAGGTGCAGGTTCGCGGGCGCCTCCCCTCCGTGGAGCTCGGCGTGCCGCACGAGCTCGTCGACGAAGAGCGGGTGCCCTTGCGCCTCCTCGGCGATCCGCTGCGCTACCGCAGCGGGCATCTCCCCGGCGAGCATCGTCACGAGCTCGAGCCCTTCTGCGACCGTGAGTCGCGGGACCGGCAGGACCGGCACGTCGCCGGGCAGACCGAACGGCGCGGCGTCCTTCTCTCGCGGCTCGCTCGGAGCCCGCGCCGTCGCGATGAGAAAGAGCCGCGGCGAGGGCGGGCGGAGGATCTCCGCGAGCGCCGCGAGGCTGTCGGCGTCGGCCCACTGCAGGTCGTCGATGACGATCACGAACGAGCGCTCGGCCGCGAGGTTCGCGAACAGCTCCCTCAGCGCGTGGAAGAGGAGCGAGCGGCTCTCCTGGAGCCCCCCCAGACGCAGCGCCGTGCCGAGCTCCATCCCCGGCACGCGACGAAGGACGGGGAACGCGTACGCGAGAACGAACGCCGTCGGCGGGAGGACTCGCTGCGCCTGCGACGGCGTGAGGGTCGCGAGGTAATGCGAGAGGTTGTCGATGACGCCGTCGATGGCCTTGTACGGGACGTCCTCGCGCTCGTAGCAGCGCCCCGACAGAACGAGGACGTCCTCGCGCTCGCTGAGAACCTTCGTGAAGTTGCGGACGAGCGCGCTCTTGCCGACCCCGGACTCCCCCTCGACGATCATCGTCACGGCCGCTCCGGATCGCGCGCGCGCGAACGCCGCTGCGAGCGCCGCCGTCTCCTGCATCCGCCCGACGAACGGCGTCTGCCCGGCCACGCGCGCGGGCGGAGGTTGGCTCAAGGCGCGCGCCTGAAGCCGTTGGATCACCCCTATCCCCGCGGGACGTTCGGCCGGGTTGCGCGCCAAGAGGTCCATGCACAGCGCGTCGAGATCGGCCGGCACGTCGGGCGCGACGTCGCGCGGCCTCGGGGGGTCCTCTGCTTGCTTGCGGCTGAGCACCTCGAGAGGGGCCCCCTCGAACGGATGCCGCCCGGTGAGGCACTGGTAGAGGACCGTACCGACGCTGTACCAGTCGGCCGCGGCCCCCACGTCTCCTCCCGCCGCCTGCTCGGGCGCCATGTGCGAGATCGTCCCGACGACGACGCCATCTTCCACTTCGTGCGCGTCCGTGGAGTCGCTGACGAGCCCCAGGTCCAGGATCACCACGCGGCCGTCTCGCGCCACGAGGACGTTCGACGGCTTGATGTCGCGGTGCACTTTCCCGGCGGCGTGCAGCGCCACGAGCCCGCGCGCGAGCTGGGCGAGCGACTCGCGGAGCCTCGCGTAGTCGACCAGCGGCCGCGCGCGGAGCGGGTTCACCGTGCGCGATCCGGTCCTCTCGTGCTTGCCGGTCGCAAGCTCTGCTAGCTCGCGCACGTGAACCCGGCTCGCCGGCTCGGCGTCGCCCGCCACGTACGCGCTGAAGCTCTGCCCGTTGACGAGCTCCATCGTATAAAACCAGGTCCCCTCGTCGCACGAGAGCTCGAAGAGGCGGATCAGGTTCGGGTGCTCGATGTCCTGGAGCGCGCGAAACTCCTCCTTCAGGCGAAGCAGCATCTCGCCGTCGAGCACGCGGAGCATCTTGAGGGCGACGCTCGCCTGCCGATCGCGGTCTATCGCCTCGTAGACGAGGCCGGAGCCCCCCTCGCCGATGCGACGAAGGACTTTGAAGCGCGTGAGCTGCGGCAGTCCCGCGGCGCGCTCGGAGGCGAGGTCTTCGGGCATGCGGCCGTCCAGGATACCGCGGTTCCGCGCGCCCCTTCATGGCGCGAGCAGGCGAAGCTCGAACGGTCAGGAGGCTGGGCGAAACACGCCGAGCACGGCCTTCTTCTCCGCAAAGAGCGCGTCCGCCACGCGCTTCGCCCCCGCCACGTCGTCCGCCACGATGACGAAGTCTCGCGCCTGCGCGGACCTCTTCGCCACGTACGCAAACGCGCCTTTCTTCTTCTCCTTCGCCTCGCGCGCGATCGCGCCCCGCGCCTCCTTCGGGATCGCGTCCCCGTACGCCGTGAGCGCCCCGAGCCGCCCGCGTGGCACGAGGAACACGACCGAGAGCCCGGGGTGCTTCGTCACCATGGTCACGCCGTCGGCGCTGTCGAGCGGCGTCGATCGGTGCTCGTTGTTCGAGCTCGCGGCTCTCCCCGTTGCCTTCATCGCGTCGTCCCACCACCCTTCGTCCGACTCGCCCGCGTACGTGTGGAGGTACTCGATCGGCGGCGGGTCTTCCCCGACGGCGTCCCGCGCGGCGGCGATGAGCGCGAGGACCGTGTCCGGCGAGTCGAGCGGCGGACCGAGCGTCGGGTCTTCTTTCGTGCGCGCGAGGAGCCCCTTGGCGGTCGCGTCGATCGCGTGGTTCCCGTAGAAGCCGAGCTCCTTCTTCAGGCGCTTGCCGTAGTCCACCGCGTCCACGGCGTGGTCGACGACACCGTTGCCGAGCGCCGTCGCGACCGACTCGTCGAGCAGGTAGTAGGCGATCACGGCGAGCGGATCGCTCGACGACGTGAAGCGCGCCGCGAGAGAGGCCTGTTCTTCCGGAGTGCGTGCATTGAAGAAGAAGTGGAAGAGCTCGTGGCACACCACGTCCATCCGGTTCTCGGGCTTCTCGTCCGCGCGGACCTCGATGACCCCGTGCGCGAGCATCTGCTCGCCGCTCGTCCATTCGGATTTTCCTGGGAGGACGACGAGGTCGAAGTCGATCGGCGTCCGCTTCGCGAGCGGCGTCGCGTAGAAGCGCGCCGCGCGCGTGAGGATCTCCGCGAGGTCCTGGCGTCCGAATAGACTCGCGAGCCCCGCCCGGAACCGCGAGGCCACTTCGCTCCCCGACGCGCTCCACCATGCGTCGAAGCGCGGACGGAAGTGCTCCGCCGCGGCGATAAGCCGCTCGGCGTCCTGCGGCGGCATGACGACGCGGAGGTTCGCGCGGAAGTCGTCGGTGGTCCTCGCCAGAAACGCGGCAATCCGGATCTGCTTGTCGACCTCGACGTCGCCGTGGGGGAGCGGAACGAGGGAGGGGGGCGGGTCGCCGGCGAGCAAAGTGTCCACCCTGTAGAGCGTGCGAACCGCTTTCCATGCCGCGAGCGCGGCATCGTCGTCCTTCGTCCAGGCGGGGGTCCAGAACGGGCGGATGGCTTCCGTCGAGCAGTGGATCACGTCGGCGAGGCAATCGAGCTGGTAGGTGAGGTTGCCTACGGGGGTCGCGCGGACGGTGATGAGGAAGTCGCCCGCGGTAACGACAGCGTCAGGCCCGGCAAGGGGGACCGGCACTGGGGGCGCCACTAGCGCAGCGACGGGGGGCGGAGCCGGGAGCTCCGGACACTTGGCGGGCGGGGGCGCAGCAGCGGCGCAGGCGGTAAGGACTACCGAAAGAGCAGGGAGCGACCGGAGCTGCATCCCCCCATTACACGCCTCCCCGCCGGAAAAGTTCCGCGCTTGAACGAGCGCCCTGAACGAACTAGCGTCCCGCCCCCTCGGATGGTGACCGCGTCGCGCGGACGCCGTCCGAGCCAAAGTGAGGCATTTCCCATGAGCGGCCACTCCAAATGGGCCACTATCAAGCACAAGAAGGGGGCGCTCGACGCCAAGCGCGGCAAGATCTTCACGAAGCTCATTCGTGAGCTGACGATCGCCGCGAAGATGGGCGGCGCCGACCCCTCAGGTAACCCGCGCCTCCGTAGCGCCATCGCGGACGCCAAAGGGCAGTCGATGCCCGGCGACACGATCAAGCGCGCCGTGCAGCGCGGCGCCGGCGAGCTCGAAGGGGCGTCGTACGACGACGTCCTCTACGAGGGGACCGGCCCTGCGGGGACGCTGTTTCTCGTCGAGGGGGTCACCGACAATCGGAACCGGACGGTCGCCGAGATACGGAAGATCTTCGAGAAGAACAACGGCGTCCTCGGCGGCGCGTCGACGGCTGGGTGGGCCTTCGACCGCAAAGGGATCCTTCAGATCGCGAAGGAGCACGCCACCGAAGACCAGCTCATGGAGATCGCCGTCGGCGCGGGGGCGGAGGACTACACCGACGTGGGAGACGCCTGGGAGCTGACGGCCCCCCCCGCCGCGCTCGGCGCGGTCACCGAGGCGCTCGAGAAGGCGAAGATCGCCGTGAAGAGCTCGAAGGTCGGCTACGTCCCGAAGACGAAGAAGCCGATCAGCGGTCGCGACGCCGAGGTGGCGCTGAACCTCGCCGAAGCGCTCGACGACCACGACGACATCCAGAACGTCTACTCGGACTTCGACGTCTCGGACGAGGAGATGACCCGTATCGCGGGGGGGTGAGCGAATCGCGCGAAACCCCACCCCCCTGGCCCCCCGCCACGCAGGCTGGGCGGGGGGAACGTGAACAGGTAGGCACTCTCACGCTCCCCCTTCCCTGCCATGCGGGGGGGAAGGGGTTGGCCGCGCGTTGAGCGGTGAGAATCCTGCGGAGCGCTCTCCTAGAGACGTGCGACAGTAGCCCCTGTGATCGTCCTCGGTCTCGATCCGGGAACACGCCACTTCGGCTGGGGCCTCGTGGCAAAGGTCGGGACACGTCTGTCGCACGTGGCCCACGGGGTCATCGATACGGACACGGCGACGGTGATCGCGGAGCGGCTCGTCGAGATCGAGACGGCGCTCGTCGAGGTGGAGCGGGCGCACGCTCCCGACGCAGCGGCCGTCGAGGCGATCTTCTTCGCGAAGGACGCGCAGGCAGCTGCGAAGTTGGGGCACGCGCGCGGCGTAGCGCTCTTGGTGTGTGCGCGCGCGCTCCTCCCGATCGCGGAGTACCCCCCGGCGCGGGTGAAGCGGACCGTGGCAGGGGGTGGGCGGGCCGAGAAGGCGCAAGTGGCGGCCATGGTCCGCGTTCTTCTCGGGTTGAGGGAGGTCCCCCCTCCCGACGCGGCGGACGCGCTCGCCATCGCCCTCACCCACCTCCAGGCCTCCCCCATCCTTAGGGCAAACATGCCCGATCCGAGCACGCGGACCCGTTCTCCTGGCGCGGCGCGCGCGCGGTTCCATATTCGGTAGGTTTCGTCCGTCTAATCTGTTGTAGGACCCGAAGACGCTATGCCCCGCCGCCGCACTCTCGTTGCCCTCTCCGCAATCGCCGCCCTAGCGCTCGCGCTCGCTCCTTCCGGACGAGCTGTCGCGCAGGAACCCGCGCCCGCCCCCGCCCCCGCACCAGTCCCCGCCCCCGCGGCCGACGTCAGCGCGGTCACCGCACAGGTGCAGGCCTTCTACGACCAGTCGTCGTCGTTCGTGGCCGACTTCACGCAGGAGTACCTGATCAAGCAGTACGGCCAGAAGAAGATCAGCCACGGGCACGTCATCCTCAAGAAGCCGGGCAAGATGTTCTGGCGGTACGACGACCCGCAGGGGAACCGCGTCGTGTGCGACGGGCAGAAGGTGAAGGTCTACGAGCAGGCCAACAAGCAGATGTACGAGACCGAGATGAACGCGTCGCAATATCCGGCGGCGCTCTCGTTTCTCACGGGGCAGTCGAAGCTCGCCGACACGTTCGACTTCCAGCTCTTCGACGGGGAAAAAATGAGCTTCCCCGGCGGATGGGTCCTCGTCGGCGCGCCAAAGGTGCCGACCCCCGCGTACCAGAAGGTCTTCTTCTACATCGACAAGCAGACCAAGCAGGTCCGCCGCGTCCTCATCCTCGACGGGCAGGGGAACCATAACCGGTTCGACTTCGACAAGCCGCTCGTGAACACGAAGGTGGACGACTCCACGTTCGTCTTCACGCCGCCGCCGGGGACGTCGATCATCCATCCGTGAACGATCCGCCGCGAAAGCGCCGCTCCCTCACGAACGTCGGCGGGCCGATCGACGTCGCGGGGGACGAGGCCGACGCCGCGCTCCTCGCGAGCGCGCTCGACGTCCCCGCGTCGCGTGACGACCAAGACGGCTCTGCACCTGCCGACGACGATCCCGCGCGCGCCCACGTCCACGGTTTTCACACCTACCCGGCGCGGATGCACCCCGTCACCGCATCGCGTCTCGTGCACGCCTTCGCCCCCGCGCGCGGCGTGGTGCTCGATCCGTTCTGCGGCTCGGGGACCGTCCTCGTCGAGTCGATGGTCGCGGGGCGGCGCGCGGTCGGCACCGACCTCAATCCGCTCGCCGTGCGCCTCGCGCGCTGCAAGACGCGGCCGCGCTCCCCGAAGGAGCTCACCGTGCTCGTCGATCACGCGCGCGAGCTGGCGGCGTTCGCCGACGAGCGTCGCAAGACGCGGGCGGGGGCCACGCGCAAGTTTCCTCCGGAGGACGTCGACATCTTCGAGCCGCACGTCCTGCTCGAGCTCGACTCGCTCCGCGCGGGGCTCGAGAAGCTAGGCGAGCCCGCGGCGCGTGCCGACCTCGCGCTCGTCCTCTCGGCGCTCCTCGTGAAGCTCTCGAAGAAGCGCGGCGACACGTCGGACGTCGTCGACAAGCGGCGCACGGCGGCGGGATACACGGCGAAGCTCTTCGTGAAGAAGACCGAGGACCTCACGCGGCGCCTCGCGGCATTCGCTTCGCTTCTTCCGTCTCCGGCGCCTCCCGCCGCGCGCGTGGAGCTCGACGACGCCACCGCCCTCCGCACGATCGCGCGCGACGAAACGATCGACGCCGTCGTCACCTCCCCCCCCTACGCCGCGACCTACGACTACGCCGCGCACCACGCGCTGCGCCTTCGCTGGCTGGGGCTCGACCCCCGCCCCCTCGACGCCGGCGAAATCGGCGCGCGCCGCAACTACGCGGCGATCTCCCCCGCCGAGGCGCACGAGGTGTGGTCGAACGAGCTCGCCCGCTTCCTCGACGCGATCGCGCGCGTCCTGCCGAGCGGCGCCCCTGTCGTCCTCATGATGGCCGACTCCGCCTCCAAAGGCGTCGCCCTCCGCGCCGACGACATCGTCGCCGCGCTCGCACGCCCGCACGGCTTCGTCCCCGCCGCGCGCGCATCGCAAGAACGCACGCACTTCCACGGCCCCACCCGGCACGCGTTCCGCGATCGCCCGCGCGCCGAGCATGCGCTCCTCTTGCGTCGCGCGTGACGGCGAGGCGCTCCGCGTGGCAGATTGCGCCCCCTCATCGCCATGCCCACCGTCGTCTTCGAGCGTGAGAAGGGAAAATCCGGCAAGCCGGTCATCGTCGTCGTCCCCGAAGGGGGCGCGCTCGTCGATACGTGCGACGACAACAACGCGCCTGTCCCGTTCTCGTGCAAGAGCGCGAGCTGCGGTACGTGCCGGATCGAGATCCTCGAAGGGGCCGACGAGCTTCTCCCCCCCGCCGACGAAGAGCTCGACGTCCTCGATCTCTTCCACATGGAGGCTCCCGGCTACCGCCTCGCGTGCCAGGCGAAGATGAAGCCGGGCCTCGCCACGCTCCGCGTACGCGCCGTCGACGACTGACGGCCGAGTAAGCGCAGCGCGGTTCGCACCGCGCACGACTCTTCGCGCACGATTTTGACGTTCGCGTAATTGACGCGCGACGAAGTGGGGTCATAGCGTCCCCTGGGGGAACGGAAGCGATCCGTCCGACGCCGATGACGCAGCAAATCTTGCGGCCAGAGACCCCTTCCCGCACCCTGGGGGCGGTGCTGCGGGACAAGACGAACGGCACGTCCGGGGCGGTGCCCCGGAGTGGTCCACTCGCCACGGCGGTGACGACCTCGAGGCAGAGCCTCGGCTTCGGCGCGTGGCTCGTGCGCCTCGCGCGAAACTTCGGGCCCCAGGACTGGTACATCTCCGGCTACTTCGTCCTGCTCACGCTCGCGGTCCTCTTCGGCACCGGCCCGGGGAGAGAGCACAGCCTCTCGCTGATCCTTGCCGACTCGGTGTGCCTCGCCGCCGGCCTCGCGCTCACGCGCGGCGGCATCCTCAGGCCGGGCGGGTTCCCGAATTCGATGCTCTACCGCCTCACGGTGTGGCTGCCGCCGTTCTGCTCGTACTTCCAGCTTCGCCACATCCTCCCGGCCGTCAGCGAGCGCACCGTCGACGGCGATCTCCTCGCGCTCGACCTCCGCGTCTTCCACGTCGAGCCCGCGGTCGCGTGGGACAAGTTCGTCACGCCGATCACGACCGAGTGGTTCGCGTTCTTCTATTTCGGCTACTTCCTCCTCCTCTCGATCCACGTCCTCGCGTTCATGCTCGCGGCGAAGAGCCAGTTCCGCCTCGCGCACTTCGCGTGCGGGATCTTCATGGTCTTCTGCACGGGGCATCTGATCTACACGCTCGTCCCCGGCTACGGCCCGTACCACTTCCTCGCGGGGACGTTTCAGCACGAGCTCTCGGGCGGCCCCTTCTGGCACGCCGTGCAGGCCACGGTGAGCGCCGGGGGGGCGCTGAAAGACATCTTCCCGAGCCTCCACACCGCGTGTCCGACGTACTTCGCCCTCTTCTCCTTCCGCTACCGGAAGGTGGCTCCGTTCAAGTACACGTGGATCGTCACGACGTTCTGCGCGCTGCAGATCATCGTCGCGACGATGTTCCTCCGCTGGCATTACCTCATCGACATCGTCGCCGGGATCACGCTCGCCATCTTCGCGGTCACGGTGAGCGAGGCGCTCGTCGTGCGCGACGCCGCGCGGCGTGAGCGGCTCGTGCGCGACCTGGGGCCGGACGCGGTTCACGCGAACTTCGACCTCCTCGACTTCTCGTGGGCGAAGCGGGCGCTCGGGATGGGGCGCGTGCAAGGCGACGGCGAAGGGGAAGAGCGCGCGGGGTGAGCGGCGTGACGGGCTGCGGCGACGGCGCGACGAGGCCGTGACAGCCAGGGAAGAATCCCCCGACGGGCAGTGCAGAAAGAGCGTGCCACTGGACGGGACGCGGACCAGACGCCGAGCTGGAGGTTGACTCGCGGCGGAAAACGTGGCCAAAAGGCGCGCCTCTTGGACGCACGCCCGGGCTCACCCGGGGTGGTCTGCACTTGGCGGTGGGGTTGGAGCGCGCTCGGTCGGTCCGGGCCCTCGAGTTAGACGAAAGGCGCGGAGTAGAACAATGAAGACGATGAAGATTGCTTTGATTGGTGGCGCGGTCGTTGCCGCGCTGAGCGGCATGGCCGTCGCGGCCTGTAGCAACAGCACGAGTCCCATCTCGGGGACGGGCGAGGACAGCGGGACCCAGCCGGCCACGGACAGCGGGACCCAGCCGACCACGGACAGCGGGACCCCGACTGGCGACAGCGGCAACGGCGTCACGTGCGGCAAGCCGCCGGAGTTCTTTGCCCCCGTCGCGGACGGCGGCATCTACTGCCCGTACAGCTTCAACGACGCGACGGACGCAGGCGTGCAGTACTGCGGCGCCGACACGACGAGCGGCCAGAACGCGGGCCTGACGCAGTGCTGCGTCTCTCCGTCCACGGATGCGGGGCCGTCCGTGTGCCAGGCGCCCGGCACGTGCACCCAATCGACTGCGACGATCTGGCAGTGCTCGGGCTCGTCGGACTGCGCGAACTACTACCCGAACACCGACGGCGGCGGGGGCCCCGTGGTCTGCTGCTTGGTCGCCGGCAAGATTCGTCCGGAGCCGAGCACCGACAGCCACCCGGGCTGCACCTCGACCGAGGGGTTGGACTCGGTCACCTGCCAGGCCGCGAGCACCTGCACGGGCACGGTCGTCGTCGGGACCTACACCGACTACAACTACATCGCCTGCCAGACGCAGAACGACTGCATCGCGACCACCGCGAACGGCAACGACGGCGGGACCTGCACCGGCGTCTACTCGAGCGGGTCGCCGATCGGCCTCTGCCTCTGATTCACTGAACCAGATCGATGCGAGCGGCCCTGGCCGCGCGGATGAACCGCGCGCCGGGGCCGTTCTCTTTCGAGCACCAGAGCGCGATCACACGTGCGCGAGCACCCACTTCTCGATCGCCCCCGCCACGTCCTTCCACTCGATCTCGTTGAGCACCTCGTGGAGGAGCCCCGCACGCGAGTCGAACGTCTTGTCCTTGCTCGCCGCGGCGTCGAAGAACGCGCGCCCCGACGCGAGCTTCGCGACGGGATCGGCCGTGCCGAACACCTCGAAGAGCGGCAGCGTGATCGAGCTCGCGCGCGCCAGGGCCCGCGCCTGCGCCTTCGTGGCCTCTCGGAACCAACGCGCCGTCGCGTTGGGGAAGACGAGCGGGTCCTCGTCGTGCTCGCGCGCGCGGACGGGGTCGTGCGTCAGGTCGGCCCCCTTCAGCCCCGTCGGCAGCGCGAGCCTCGGAGCCAGGCGCGACGCGATCCGCCCGGCGATCCTCTTCGGGGCCGGCACGTCCAGCGCGAGGCCGAAGTACGGCGCCGAAAGGACGAGCCCCCTCCACGATCGCGGCGACTCGATGACGCTCAGCGCAGCCACGAGCCCCCCCATGCTGTGCCCCATGAGAAAGAGCGGCGCCCCGCGCGCGCGGTCCGTCACGAGCCGCGCCAGCTCGGCCGCGTCGTCGAGGTACTCGTCGAAGCGCGAGACGTAGCCGCGCGGCCCCGTGGCGCGCCCGTGGCCGCGCAGATCGATCGCGACGGAGCCGACCCCGTGCTCCGCCCAGAAGTCCATCACGTGGGCGTAGCGGGCGCCGTGGTCGGCATACCCAGGCACGATGCCGACCATCGCCTTCGGCGCCTTCGACTTCTCCGGCATCGCCGAAGTGAAATAGAGAGCCGGGCCCGGTACGGCCCGCTGCGTGACGGCCCCTTCGTCGTGCTGGACGGTCATATCGCCCGCGAGGATAGACCGAACGCGAGCGCCCGGGGATCCGTCACTTCGATCGCTCGACCCCTTCGCTCTCGAGCGCTTCGCGGAGCGCGAGGATGGCCCTCGCGGCGCGCGATTTGATCGTGCCCAGAGGGACGTTCTCGCGCGCGGCGATCTCCGGGTAGCTGAGCCCTTCGAAGAACGCGACCTCGAGCGTCAGCCTCTGCGCTTCGGGGAGGCGCGCCATGGCCCGTCGGATCCGTGCGCGCTCGGCGGCGTCGGCCGAGAGCGACTCGGGATCCGGCACGGCGGCGACCGGTTCGTGCGCGACGACGTCCCGCGCGAGGGCCCCCCGGCGATCGCGCCGGCGCATCCGGTCGATGCTGAGGTTGCGGGCGAGCGTGACGAGCCAGGCCGCGACGGAGCCGCGCTCGGTGGCGTACTGCGCCGCCCGGTCGGCCACCGTGACGAAGACGTCGTGGACCACGTCCTCGGCCTCGGTTCGGTCACGCAAGATGCGCGCGGCGATCGGGAAGAGGACGCCGCCGTACCGGTCGTACAGCTCCCCGAGAGCCGCGACGTCCCCCGCGCCGATACGCCGGAGGAGCTCGCCATCGGGCGGGGGAGCGTGAGAAGCGGAGCTCATCGGAGGCTCTCGCCAGGCTGAACCGCGGGAGAGGTGCCCGTCAAGAACGGCGAACGGTGCGAACGGTACTAGCATGGAGGCAAAGGGCCGCGAGGATCGCGATGACCGCACTCACCGACCGGATCGCGGCGATCTCCGTGGCGGTCGTCTGCGTCGCGCTCTTCGCGACCAGCGCGGCCGTCGAGCCGCGCGTTAACCGGACGGACGGCCTCGCCGTGAAAAAAGAGGAGGCAGCGCCTTCGCCTCCGCCCCCCCCGCTCCTGGGGACGCTCGTTCAGACGCACACCGACGAGCGTGTCCCGCTCGACGACGCGACCCCCACCTTCACCCGCTTCGACGCGCTCCTCGCCGACCGCGCGACCGGCACGAGCGCGGCGCTCGATCCGCGCCTGCTCGGCCTCCTGCGGACGCTGGCGACGAAGTACACGACGCCGGAAGGGGGGCCGCCGCGGATCGAGCTCGTGAGCGGGTTCCGGAGCCCCAAGCTGAACGAGATGATGCGGAAGAAAGGGCACCACGTGGCGTCGCACAGCCAGCACTCGCTCGGGCACGCGTGCGACTTCCGGATCGTGGTGCCTTGCGTGGGGGACGGCGGCGCGCGAGGAGCGGAGTGCGCCGGTGCGGTGGCGGTGGCGATCGACCCGCGCGAGCTCGAGCGGGCGATTCGCGCTACCGGATGGGACGGCGGGGTCGGGATCTACACGCTGAAGGACGACTGGTTCGTGCACGCCGACGTGGGGCCGAATCGGAGCTGGTTCGAGGGGCCGCGCGGGGCGGAGACGGCGGGGATGGCGAGGATGGCGGAGTGAGCGACGTCAGAGCGCCGATCCGCCACCGGGCAGTCTCACGCGTAGGAAGTGGGTGCGCTTCTCCATGGGAAGCGCGAGAAGGCGCCGGATCTGGGCGACGAGCACGGCTTCACTCTCGCGACGGAGGGCGCGGAGGCTCTTCGCCCTAGCGAGACCTCTTCGGCTTTGCCTTCGTGCGCGTCTTACCTTTTTCATCGAGCGTCGCCTTCAGAACATCGATCACGGCGCGGTCTTTCGGACGGTTCGCCGCGCGCTTGCTCTTCAGGATGTCAGCCAGATCGCCGACGAGCAACTTTGCCCCGCTCTCTCCCAGGGCGAGCGTGAAAGCGCGTGATCGCAGCGCCTCGAAGGACCGTACGCCGTGGATGACCACCAGGAAGTCGACCTGCAAGCCGAGATCGTCGTTCACGACGCGGAAGAGATCGGAGGCCGGGTAGTAGGGACGCAAGACGACGGCATCGAGCGACCGAGCGAACGCCTTCAGCTTGGCGAGGTTGGCGGGAGTCTTTCGAAAGAGGAAGTCGAAGTCGAGCGTGGTTACCGGCGCACCTTGCAGCGCCGCTGCGGCGTTCCCGACGAGCACGGCTTCGAGGCGCGCCCCGTTCAACGCTCGTGCAACGCGCTCGAGGAGGGGACGGGCGTCCATGCTGAAAGGCTACCAGCACGCCCGGGGCGATGTGGGCTCGCTTGCGGCGTACGAACCTCCGCTGGCGTGCTCGCGAGTCCTTCGCCGCGACCAGGTCGTTCTTGGCTCCCATGAGGTCGTTCATCGCAGGGACGCGGTCGTTCATCGCATCGATGAAATCGTTCCCTTCGATGACCACATCGTTCTCACCTTCAACGAAATCGTTCCTCGGAACGACCAAATCCTCGTCGGTCATTACGACCTCCTCACGTCCCATTACGAGCGCCTCATGCCCCATTACGAGCGCCTCATGCCCCATTGCGAGCGCCTCATGTTCCATTGCGAGCGCCTCATGTCCCATGAGGACGTCGTTCTCCCGCGCTACGACCTCGTCATCGACGAGAACGATCTCGTCATGAGCACGAAGGAAGTCCTCATGGCTTGAAACGAGGACGTCATCGATGAGAACGAAGTCATGACCCACGTGAACGAGATCGTTCGTGAAGAGAACGAAGTCGCAAGCACCGATGAGGAGCGCGTCATGGCGATGAACGACCTCGCAATGGCGATGAGCGATCGCGACTCGAGCCTTACGGAACGCGAAGGGTCGCCTGCAGATAGGCGAAGTGGGCGAGGGAGGCGGTGTAGGGGGGCGGCTGTGGCAGCGGCGCCGATCCGACGAGCCCCCCCCCCGTGACCTGCTCGGTAAGCGCATAGCGAGCGTCCTGCGACACGACGAAAGCCGAGTACCCTCCGACCAGGTCGAGGACGGGCCACGGGCGCCACGACGCCCACGCGTCGATCTCCTGACCCAGCTCCTCCCCGCCGCCGTTGATCCCGATCGTATTCAGGTAGCTGTCGAGCCAATAGCCACCGTCGGCAGAACGGACATAGCGGTACTCGACGGCGATGGTCCCCTCGGCCCAGGGGACCACGGTGACGCGCGCGGCGGCTTGCACGGTGTTCGACCAGGCAAAGAGGTCCATGGCGCCAAGCTGGTGCACGTCGGGGAGGATCGGATCGAATGGCGCAGTCTTCCCATCGGCTCCCAAGCCGCCGTTCGCGTACTCGCCCTCGAGGCGGAGCGTCGGGGAGAGCACGACGCCGTCGAGCGTCTTCTCGACATAGGCGGCCCCGGCCCCGGACATGTTGAGCCAACTCGCATTCAAGGGGTGCTGAAGCTCGAAGACCCCTTCGGCGGCATAGCGCCAACCGTTCGCGTCACCGAAGACGCGAAGGGAGCTTACGTAGACCTCCCCATCTCCACTCGTCTGCTGCGCGTTCCGCTGAACGCGCGAAAGGAGAGACAACTCGAGCTTGAGCAGCGGTGCGGGCGACGCCGCGACTTGCGCGCCGTAGAGCTCCGTCCCCGAGCTCGCGGGTCCGTTCATCTCGCCGAAGGCTGCGCCGAGCGGTGTCGGCGTCTCGAGGATCGCCGCCAGCAGCTCGAAATCGAACATCCCCAGGCTCGCATGACCCCGCGCCGCATCGAGCGTCCGCGCGATCGGAGACCAGTCCGCGTTCGAGATCAGCCGCCCGTCCCCCCACGTCACCGCTTGCCGCCCGATGCGCAGGTACGCCGGTCGCGCGGAGCTCGTCCGCGCCTCGATCCACCCCTCGTACAAGCTCGTGGAAGACGGCGTAGACCCCGCGGCGCCGAGAACCCCGTCTGGCGAAGGGGTTCCCCAGGCGCGCGTGTCCTGGAGCGTCACCTGGGCCCGCAGGAAGCCGGGATCGCCCCGTACGGCGCCGTACTCCGCCCCGATACCGATCCGCGTCCGCTCCATGACTCCGTACGCATCCTGGACGGGAGACGCGGAGGCCCCGCTGCCGTACCCCGCGAGATCCGGCGAGTCGCTCCGAAACTCCCCTCGCGTACGGACCTCGAGCGACGGATACAGCTGCCAGTCGCCGATGGGAATCGACGTGGGGGCGGGCGCGGGGGACTGCGCGCGGGCGGTTCCGGCGAAGGCGAGGAGCCCGATCACCAATCGGCGGCGCACGCTCGCGACGCTACCACGTTTCGGTCACGACCCTTGGGAGTCCCCGGCGGGGGGCGGGCCGCCCGCGGCGAGGATCTCTCGCGCCGAGCGCAAGAGCGCTTCGCGCGTGTTGAGCGAAGGGTCGGCCAGGACGAGCTCGAGGAGAGCCTCGAGCATCTTGCCGAGCGCGGGACCGGGCTTCATCGCGACATCCTGGATGAGATCCCGCCCGTTGATCGCGAGCGCACGAACGCTCAGCGCCGCCCCGGCGGCGACCACCTTGGCGACGTGCGCCTTGAGCGCCTCGAGCGCGCCGAGGTCCGCGCTCGCGTCCCTCCCCTTCGCGCGGACGTCGGCCGCGTTCAGGGCGTAGAGGTCCTCGATTCTTTCCGGCCCCACGCGCTTCATCCACCGGCGAACGGCGGCGTCGGTCCACTCGCTCGAATAGTGGAAGAGGTGATGCCGCACGAGCGCGACGATCCGCCCCTTCTCGTCGTTCGAGAAGCGGAGGCGCGTCGCGATCGGATCGGCGATCTCCGCGCCGACGCGCTCATGATCGTAGAACGTCCAGTCGGACGTCTTGTCCGACCAGGCGCGCGTCTGCGGCTTGCCGACGTCGTGCAGCAGCGCGGCGATGCGCAGGATCGGATCCCCCACGCAGGCGTCCATGCACTCCATCCCGTGCCGCCAGACGTCGAACGCGTGCCACTTGTTCTGCTCCATCCCCACTCCGCCGAGGAGCTCCGGGCAGGTCACGCCGAGGATGCCGGTCTTGCGCATGACGTCGAAGGCTCGTGACGGAGCCCGCGCTTTCATGGTCTTCACCCACTCGTCGCGCACACGCTCGAGCGACACCTTGCGGAAGGTGTCCAGCGTCGGAAGGATCGCCGCCTCGGTCGCAGGGTCGAGCTCCATCTCGAGCGTCGCGACGAAGCGCGCCGCACGCAGGACGCGGAGGCCGTCCTCGGAGAAGCGCTCGACGGGATCGCCCACGGCGCGCAAGACGCGAGCCGCCAGGTCCTTCCGTCCGTCGAACGGGTCGATGACCTTGCCGTCGGCCGGGTCCACCGCGATCGCGTTCACCGTGAAGTCGCGGCGGGCGAGATCGGCGGTGATGTCGTCGACGAAATGAACGGCGTCCGGGCGGCGGCCGTCGGAGTAGACCGACTCGCCGCGCAGGGTGGTGACCTCGTAGTGGCGCTTGTTCGCGACGACGGTGACCGTGCCGTGCTCGATCCCGGTGGGGATGGCGCGCGGGAAGATCGCGAGGAGCTCCTTGGGGCGAGCGTCGGTGCAGATGTCCCAGTCGTTGGCGTCTTGCCTCCCGAGGAGCAAGTCCCGCACGCAGCCCCCCACGATCCACGCCCGCTTGCCGCGCGCGCGGAGGCGTTCGCAGAGGGCGAACACGTCGGCGGGGACGCGGTCGAGCGGGACGGTGTCGTCCGTCAGGGCCATCCACTCGGACTTACCACGGCATGGACGCCGCGGTAGCCTTCGCCATCGCCATGCTCGATTTCACAGACGACGAGAAGCTCGCGCAGTCCGCCATCCGCTCCTGGTGCACGCAGCACCTCGAGCCGAAGGTCCGTGCGATGGAGACGGGAGAGCTCCCCATCTACCCGACGATGCGCGAGATGGCGGGCACCTTCGGGATCCCGGATATGGCGCGCGCCCAGCTCGCGAAGATGCGCGAGCGCGCCGGGACTGGGGCGGAGCAAGAAGCACCACGGGGGGGTGGGCGAGCGGGGGGCGCCCAGGCCGGGATGATGGCGATCCTGATGATGGAGCTCTCCCGCTGCTGTCCCGGCTTCGCGATGGCGTTCGGCGCCTCGCTCGGCCTCTTCGGCGGAGCGGTGATGGCGCGCGGGACGCTCGAGCAGAAAGAGCGCTGGGCGCTGCCGGTCCTGACGATGGAGAAGATCGGCGCGTGGGCGCTGACCGAGCCCGGCGCGGGGAGCGACGCGTTCGGCTCGATGGCGACGACGGCGCGGAAGGTCGAGGGGGGGTGGGCGCTGAAGGGGGCCAAGACGTTCATCACGAACGCGCCGTTCGCGGACGTATTCGTGGTCTATGCCCGAGTGGAGAGAGAGGACGTCCGTGCCTTCGTGGTCGAGCGCTCCGCGAAAGGGGTCGCGACGAGCAAGCCGTTCGCCAAGATGGGGATGCATGCGTCGCCTACGGGCGAGATCTTCCTGGACGACGTCTTCGTCGCGAGCGACCAGCTGCTAGGCGGCGAAGAGGCCGCGAACGCGCGGAGCGCCGCCAAGGCATCGCTCTCGAACGAGCGCTTCGGGATGACGCCGATGTGCCTCGGCATGCTCGACCGCTGTCTCGACGAGTCGGTGAGATACGCCAAAGAGCGAAAGCAATGGGGGCGACCGATCGCCGACTTTCAGCTCGTGCAGGAGAAGATCGCGAAGATGTACACGGCGCGGTCGATCGTCAAAACGCTCCTCCTCCGGCAGCTCGAGGCGGACCGCACCGGCACCCCGCTCCCCGCCGAGGAAGCCAGCGCGACCAAGCTGTACTGCGCCCGCACCACGACCGACTGCGCCCTCGAAGCGGTTCAGTTGATGGGGGGGGCCGGCTACATGACGGGGAGTGTCGTAGAAATGATGGCGCGCGACGCCAAGCTCTTCCAGATCGGCGGCGGTACGGACGAGATCCAGATCCTCCGAATCGCTCGCGAGGTCCTGAGCTGAACCGATAAGCTAGGAGCGGTGTCGCCGCAGGAAGAGACGATCGTCCCCTTCCCTAGCCCCGTCGTCCCCGCGCGCCATGCGCGGAGCACGATCCTCCTCGGGTCGATGGCGAGCATCCGCGAGCTGGGCCGCTTCGACGAGTACACCGCGCACCTCCCCCACGTTCACCGCGAGACGCTGCTCTCGGCGATCGCCGGGACCTGGATGCCGATCGAGGTCGCGCTCGCACACTACGAGGCCTGCGAAGCGCTGGGCCTCCCGGTCGAGCGGCAGGTCGCCAACGGGCGGGTCACCTTCGACAAGACGCGCGGCACCCTCATGGGCACGATGGTTCGCATGGCCCGCGAGTCGGGGGTAACCCCCTGGACCGTCTGCCCGTACTTCCAGCGGTTCTGGGAGCGCGGATACGACGGCGGAGGGCTCTCCGTGACCAAGCTCGGCCCGAAAGAGGCGCGGATGGACGTCGTCCAGGTCCAGCTCAACGAGTGCCGCTACTACCGCCACGCCGTCCGCGGCCTCGCGACGGCAGTGTTCGAGCTCTTCTGTCAGAAGGCGTACGTCGCCGAGAGCCGGGGGCCCCGCGCCCCCGCCTCGGTGAGCTTTCGCATTCAGTGGGTGTAGCGCGCCGCGCTCTACTCGGCCGCGGCGACGCTCGTGTCTGACGCCGCGGCCTTCTTCTCTTTCGCCGCGCGCCGCGTCTCGCCCAGGAGAATCCAGTCCTCCTTGAGCCGCAGCGCGACCTCGGGGGCCGACTTCACCGTCGTCTCCACGAGGCTCACGATCATGTGAGGCGATGTCCGGGCTAGCTCCTTGGAGCGCGTCCCAAAGCTCATGAGCCGCTCGCGCAGGCGCTCGGCGCGCGTCTTCGTGATGAGAGGCGCGATCTCGGCGACGAGGTCGGCGCAGTTCCCGGCGTACTGGTGCGGCGCCTTGTGGAGCGAGCTCGCGTAGCGCGGATTCGCCTCGAGGAACGCGCGCACTTGCTCGCGCGTCACCCCGTGCGCCTCGAGCGCCTTCTCGTACTCGGCGATCGCCGCCTGCTTGGCCTTGAAGAGGTACATCTGCACGCGCGAGTAGAAGTTCACCCGCCCGTCGCCGCTCGTCTCGACCGCGCAGAAGATCGTCCCGGGGAACTTCTCGGTGATCGCCGACTGCACGCCGTCCGAGACCCCCGCGCTCGGCATGCAGCCGAACGGCTTCACGCTGAGCGTCATGTGGCACTTGGAGTCGACGACGTTGATGATCACCTTGCCGACTTCCATGTGGCCTTCGCCGCCGCGGATGTCGTTGTTGTAGTACTCGTGGCTGATCTCGGCGATGTGGTCCATGTTCGGCAGGTGGTAGCCGTACAGGCCCATCGCGTGCGCAAACGTCTGGAAGAGCGTGCGGATGATCCGGTCTGCGGCGCCGACGCCGGCGAGCTTCTTCGCCACGTCGAACGGCCCCATGTCCCCTAGGCCGTACTTGGCCTTGTCCTGCGCGCGAAGGTCGCGACGCTGCTTGGTGTCGTTCCGGGCCTCCCACACGTTGTAGAGGAGCCACGCGGAGACGAGCTGGATGTCGGCCTCGGCCCCCTCCCCTTCGAGGAAGCGCTGGAGCTGGTAGTTGCCGTCCCCCTCGGTCGTCATCGCCCAGAACTCGCCGATGATCGAGACCTTGGGCTTGGGGATGGTCCGATCGACCTTCACGGCCTCGAAGAGCGGCTTGCACTTCCAGAGCGCGAGCATGATGTTCGTTCGGTTCTCGAGGGCGTGGTGGATGATCTCCTTCGCCTGCTCGATCGCGCGGTCGGTGTCGCCCGGGTTCACCTCGTAGGGGCGGAGGCGGTAGCCGAGCGCGTTCAGAACGTCGCCCGCGACCAGGGCCTTCACGATGCCCCAGAAGAACGCCGGGCTCAGATCGAGCCCCGACTCCTCGCCGGTCGCCTGCTTCACGCCGCCGGTCTGCTGGAAGAGGCAAACGCGGAAGCCGTCGAAGCCGGCGTCGCGCAGCGCCTTCCTGTACTCGGTGACGTACATGCCGAAGCGGCACGGGCCGCACGCGCCGGCGGTGAAGAAGACGTACTTCTCGACGATCTCCTTGGCCGACATGCCGTGCTTGTCGCGCAGCGTGCACAGGTACTTCACGAGCGTGCCGACGGTGAAGTACGTCGGGTTGCACTGCCCGCGGTTGCCGAACTCCTTGCCGTAGCGAAGCCCCTCGTTCGTGGGGCACTCGAGCATCTGGACGTTGTAGCCGTTGCCCCGGATGCCCGCCTCGACGAAGTAGTCGTGCGCGACGGTGAGCCCGCCGACGAGCATCGTGATCTTCGACTTTTCCGCCTTGGTGAAGGTGAGGTTCGCCATCTCCTCGACCCAGTGCTCGGTCTCCTTGTCGAGACCGAGGCGCGCGCGCTCCTCGTCCTCGAACTTCTTGAGCTCGGCGTCGATGTCCTCGACGACGTTGAGGCGCTTCTTCGCGTTGAGGCTCAACCCGTTGAGACCGTTCAGCCCGTTCTGCCCTGAATTATCGAGTGTCGCCATGACCCTGGTTCCTTTCCGATCCTCAAGCCTCAAGGCGAACGAGCCCGTCCGCGGTCTTCTTTCCGAGCTTCACGAGCCCCTTCATCACCGGCCCCGACTCGGGCGGCGCGGGGGCGACTTCGTATTGGGCGACCCGCGCGCGAAGCTCGTTGATCTGAGCCTCGACGACCGGATCTTTCTGGCTGCGCGCCGCGAGCTGCTTCGCGCGGAGCTCGAGGAGCTCGAGCCGCTTGTGGTCGAGCGCGCGGAGGAGCTCCCCTTTACGCTTCGTCGCGTCCTGCAGGCGCTCTTCGTGGAGCTTGAGCGCGTGGGCGTACGTCTTCACGCGGATCTTGATCGACCCGCTCGGCTTGTTCGCGTCGATGTCGTGGAGCGCGGCGTACGGGGTCTTGCTCGCCTCGATGATCGAGTCGATGAGCCCGTAGACCGGCGCGTCGTGACCGCACTTGAACGACGAGAGATCCAGCACGACCACGTTCGGGTGATGCGCCGCGAACGCCGCCGCCCAGACCTTCTGCGCGCTGTTGACCGAGTAGTTCTCCGGCCAGACGTGGTTCAGCTCGAGCGGCGTCTTGATGACGCCTTTCTCCAGCTCGTCCCTGTAGTAGCGATCGAGGTACTCGCGGTCCTTCGGGATCGACCGGACGCTCAGGATCGGATACCCGAGCACCTGGAACTCCTCCGGGATGCCGTGGTTGAGCCCCGGATCGGAGTGGTACGGGCGGCCGATCATCAGGATGGCGACCCGGTCCTCCGCCTCGACGGTCTCGAGGATCGCCCGGCCTTTCTCCTCGACGTCGCGATCGAACTCGCGCAAGGCGGCCCACGCCTCTTTGCAGGCGTGGTCGTTCTCGTCCTCGGTGATGCCGAGGCGCGGGCCGAACATCTGGAAGAGGCGCCGCGCCATGAGCGTCGGCTCGACGAACGACAGCGCCGGATCGAGGTACTCGATGCCGCGCGTCGCGAAGAAGTCGACCTCCTTGGTGAAGGCCGCCTTCATGACCTCCGGCGCTCCGGCGACGATGGGGCAGCTCGCGTTGTCCATCGTGTCGGCGACGAAGTTGTTCACGTGCGTGAGGACCGGGAAGAAGATGTACTTGAGCGGCTTCTTCTCGGTGTGCTGCTCGAAGAGCAGGTGATGGATGTGCGCCTGCGCGACCTTCGACGGGTAGCAGGGGTCGATCGACCCGTACTTCCCCCCCGCGACCCACATCTCCTCGGTGGTCTCGTCGCTGAAGACGACGTTCGTCTTCGGGATCCCGATCGACTCGAAGTACGTCCGGAACCACGGCGCCGTGGAGTACATGTTGAGGACGCGCGGCATCCCTATGCGGACGCGGCGGCGCGCCTCCCACGACTCCGGCGACGAGCGCTTGAAGGGGCGGGTGATCTCGACGCGGCGGATCCCGAAGATCCCCTTGCGCACCTCGACGTCGCGCATCGGCGCGCCGTTCTCGGGCATCGGGACCGGCTTGTAGAAGTGCTGGAAGGCCTTGTTCGCCTCGTACGAGACGCAGTTCGGAAACTGCTGGGCGATCTTCTTCCGCTCGGCGACGAGCTCGAGCATCGCCTCCTTCGACTCGACGGTGCCCTTCTCGCAAGAGAAGCCGGCGATGTAGCGGCTGGTCGTCCCGTCGGGGCGCTTCGTGTCGATGAACGTGCGCTTGCACTCGTTCGGACAGAAGTGGCAGACGGTCTCTTCGTCGTTCTTCGAGTTGTACTCGAGGTCGATCGAGGCATCGATCCCGATGAACGTGGACTTGCCCTTCCGCTTCACGACGCGGAGCGTCTCCATCGCGGCGCCGATCGCCCCCGCCTCTCCGGTGTGCGGGTGGACGAAGACCTCGGCGCCGGGGACGCGCTCCTTGATGTAATCGACCTGCGCTTTGACCGCGGCCAGGTTGTACTGGGTGCCCCCCTGAAGGACGAACTTCGTCCCGAGGGCCGCCATGCGCGGGATCTGAACGACGTACTGCCAGACGTTCTTCGGGAGGACCTGCGCGAGCCCCGCGAGCATCTCTTCCTTCGAGAACCCCTCCTTCTGGAAGTTCACCCGGTCGGTATCGAGGAAGACCGCGCAGCCGTAGCTGAACTTCGGCGCGAGCTCCGCCTTGAACGCGACGTCGGCGAACTCGGTCACGGGGACGCCGAACGAGTCGCTCGTCGCCTGAAGGAGCATGCCGTTGCCGGCCGAGCAGCTGTTCGAGAGACGGAAGTTCGCGATGTCGCCGTTCTTCATGAACAGGACCTTGATGTCCTGCCCGCCGATGTCGCAGATGACGTCGACGTCGCCGAAGAAGTGCACCGCGCTCATCATGTGCGCGACGGTCTCGACGATGTTCACGTCGGCGCGAACGCACTCTTCGAGGACGTCAGCCGCGTATCCGGTGGCGCCGAAGCCCATGACCTCGAGCTTCGCCCCCTGCTCCTCGACCCCTTTGCGGAGCTTCGCGAGGAGCTCTTTGGTGTCGGCGATCGGGTTCCCGCGCGAGAGCTGGTAGGCCTTCGAGAGAATCTTCCCGTCGTCCCACGAGACGAGGACGGCCTTCGACGACGTCGAGCCGCCATCGAGCCCGATGACCGCCTTGACGACCTGCCCCTCGGTGAACTGCTCCGGCTCGAACTTCGGGATCTTGTAGATGCGCTTGAACTCGTCGAGCTCGTTCTCGTTCTTCGAGAGCGGCGGACCGGCCGACTCGCCGAGGCGCGCCTTGCGCCCGTTCGTCATGTACTCGTGGAGGCCGGCGAGCGACGGGTCGAGCTTTCCGACGTGCGCTTCTTCGTGCAAGCCGTACATCACCGCGCCGAACGCCGCGTAGTACTGCGCGTTCTTGGGGACGAAGATGGTCTCCTCGATCGGCACGTCCTTCGGGTAGGCGTAGCCGCGCTCGTCCCACGTCTGCGGGATCCGGAGGCGCCAGCACTCCTGGAGGAACGGCAGGTACGTGTTCGGTCCCCCGAGGAGGAGGACCTTGTGCTTGAGCGTGCTCCCGCGCGTGAGGACGCTGAGGTTCTGAAGGACGATCGCGTCGGCGAGCGAGCAGAGGACCTCCTTCGAAGGGATCCCGCTCTTGATCAGGTTGACGATGTCCGTCTCGGCGAAGACGCCGCACTTGGCGGCGACATGGTGAAGCTTCGAGTCGTCGAAGTGGAGGCTCGTCACCATCTCCGGCGGGGCGTTCACCTTCAGGAAGCACTTGTCGATCGTGGCGCCGGTGCCAGACGCGCACTTGTCGTTCATGGAGGCGTTGGCGGTCTTTTCGCCAGACTCGCCGTCCGTCTTGAACATGATGATCTTCGCGTCCTGCCCGCCGAGCTCGATGACCGAGCCGACGTCCGGGTGCAGGTGCTCGACCGCGAGCGTGACCGCGTTGACCTCCTGGACGAACTTCCCCCCCGTCGGCGTGCACAGCGGACCGGAGCCGGAGCCGGTGAGGAACATCCGCCAGCCGCCGGCCGGATGGTTGGGGAAGGCGGCAAGAATCGCCTCGAGCATCGACTGGACGTACTCGGGCTGCTTCGTATGGTGCCGCTGGTAGTCGCTCCAGAGGATTTGCTTGGTGGCCGGGTCTACGACGACGGCTTTGACCGTCGTGCTGCCAACGTCCATCCCTATCGCGAGACTGCCTGGGCTGCCGTTCGTCCCCATCATTACCCTCTGGGTTGGTAAGAACTGCGCCAATCCCGGTGCGAAAGTTTACTAGACTGCCGTGTCAGTCCGAACATTCGTATCCTCGAATCCCCGCGAGTCCAAGCCTATTCCGCGCGGACCCGCCCGGCTCGGGGCAGAATGACACGAACGTCAGTTTCGGGGCGACGTTTCGTGAACGCCATGGACGGCCGGGGTCGTTTCGACGAGGCTACGCAACCCCGCACGCAGACAGCGCAACGATGGACAAGGCCGAGCGCCGCCAACAAATCCTGAATCACGCACGGGACGTCTTCGCCAAGCGCGGCTACTACGCCGCGAAGATCGACGACATCGTGACGGCCGCGGGGATCGCGCGCGGCACGTTCTATCTGTACTTCGAGGACAAGCGGGCCATCTTCGAGGAGATCGTCGACCGCGTCTTCACCCGCCTCGGGATGACGATCCTCCGCGTTGACCCGGACGACGCCGCGCGGAACGTCGGCTCGCAGATCCTGGAGAACATCCGGCGCATCGTCGCGCTCCTCCTCGAGGACCGGCCTACGACGAAGATCATGCTGAGCGACGCCGTCGGCGTGGACGCCGCGTTCGACCGGAAGCTCCTGTCGTTCTACGACGAGGTGGCGACCCTGCTCGAGCAGGCGCTCCGCGACGGGCAGGCGCTCGGCGTCGTCGCCCCCGGAGACACGCGGATGTACGCGTACCTCACGCTGGGGGCGCTGAAGGAGCTCCTCTACCAAGTCGTGATGCGGGAGTGGGAGATCTCCGAGGAGAAGCTCGTCGCGGAGATCTACGGGTTCTTGAAGCGGGGGTATCTCCGGGTGGACGCTCAGTAGGATGAGACTCTTCTTCTTGGTCTGCCTCGCCGGCGCGATCGGCACGGGGGCGCGCTACGGGGTCGGGCTCTGGGCGGGGCGGACGTTCGGCGCGGGCTTCCCGTACGGAACCTTTTTCGTCAACGTCGTCGGCTGCTTCCTGATCGCGCTCGTCTATCAGCTGGCGCTGACCGGGTTTGTGTCCCCCACGATGCGCACGACGCTGATGAGCGGCTTCATGGGGGGGCTCACGACGTACTCGGCGTTCAACAACGACACGACGCTCTTCATGCAGGAGCGCGCGTGGGCGTTCGCCTTCCTCAACGTCGCACTGACACTGTTCGTCTGCTTCGGTGCGGGGCTCCTCGGTTTTGCCGTCGCGCGGCGAATCGGCGGACCCTGATTGGAGACCCCATGCGTGTCCTCGACGGCGACAAGCTTCTCGTTCGCATCTTCATCGGTGATTCCGACAAGTGGCACCACATGCCGCTCGATCGCGCGCTCCTCGAGCGGCTGCGGAAGGAGGGGTTCGCCGGGGTGACGGTGATCCGCTGCGTCGCGGGGTTCGGCGCGTCGAGCGTGATTCACACGGCGAACGTGACCGCACTGTCGGCGGACCTGCCGATCATCATCGAGGTCGTCGACGACCAGACGCACGTGGACGCCCTCCTGCCTATCCTCGACGAGATGGTGACGGGGGGCGCGCTCGTGACGATCGAGAAGGTGCGCGTGATCAAGTACGGAGCAGCGGCGAAGAAAGCGTAACGCCCCCGGCTTCCTCAGCTCGGCGGACCGCTCTTCGCTATGTACGCGCGCATGGCGTCGATGACCTCGAGCGGCAGCGCGATCACGACGGTGTTCGACGCGCTCGGGCCGAGGCCGTCGAGCGTCTGGAGTGTTCGCAGCTGCATCGCGCCCGGGCTCGCGGCCATCGTCGCCGCGGCTTCGGCGAGCGCCGCCGCCGCCTGACGGTCGCCGTCCGCCTTGATGATCGTCGCGCGCTTCTCGCGCTCGCTCGACGCCTGCCGGCTCATCATCTTCTTCAGCTCTTCGGGGACGCTGATGTCCTCGAGCTTGATCGCCTCGACGTGCAGCCCCCACCCCTGGCTCGCGGCCGCGATGTTCTGGGCGATCTCCGCCTCGAGCCTGTCCTGGTGAGAGAGCAGCTCGTCGAGCGTCAGCTTCCCGGCGACGTCGCGGAGCGTGGCCTGCGCGAGCCGCCAGATCGCCGAGCGGTAGTCCTGGACCGTGAGGGCGGCGCGCTCGGCGTCGACGACCTTGAAGAAGATGACGCCGTTGACGACGACCGGCACGTTGTCCTTCGTGATCGCCTGCTGCTGCGCGATCGGCACGGTCTGAACGCGCATCTCCACGAACATCGGCGTGTCGAGGATCGGCAAGAGGAGGCGGAGCCCCGGCTCGGCCGCGACCTTGAACCTCCCGAGGCGGAGCACGATCATCCGCTCCCATTGGGCCACCACCTTCACGCTCGCCGCGAGCAGCGACCCGACGATGACGCCGCCCGCGACGGGGACAGCGAGGCCGGCGGGCTGGTTCGTCCCGGCGAAGCCCACCATGCCGACGACGACGCCGGCGAGGACGCAGCCGAAGAAGAGGAGTGTGGAGACCGCGGCGGAGGGGCGCATGGGCGCGAGCATACGCCCGGCTCGACCCCGCTGCGTCAGGGCTTCACGAAGTGCCTGACGAAGTTCCTGAGGATCTCCTCCGCATCGGGGGCATCGACCGATCGGGCGCGGATCGCCTCGGCGTCCCCCCCCTCCGCGGCAATCAAGTGCGCCCGCGCCTCGACGTACCCGCGCATCGCGTCCCCGTCGATCTCCGGGTGAAACTGCACGCATCGGACGCTCGCCCCCACCGCGAACGCCTGCGTCGGCTCGAGCTCCGACGCCGCGAGGATCCGCGCCCCCTCCGGGAGTCGGGCGACGGTATCCACGTGCGTGGCGTTGGCGTCGAGGCGCTCGCCGATCCCCTCGAAGATGGGGTCGTCCGCCAGCCGGCGCACCTGCACCGTGCCGATCTCCCGCCCCCGCGGGTTCTTCGCCACCTCGCCGCCGAGCGCCTGCGCGACCAGCTGATGCCCGAAGCAGATCCCGAAGAGCGGAACCCCCTCCCGTGCCATCTCTCGGACGTGCGCCTCGGCCCGGAGCATCCAGGGCGCCCGTTCGGTGACGCTGCTGCTCGATCCAGTCATCACGAAGGCCGCTGCGCTCCCCACGAGGGGGAGCGGGGCATCAGCGCGGATATCGTGCACTTCCCACGAGCCTCCCCAGGCGGGTCCCACCGTCCGGACGATCCACTCCGGAAACTGTCCTCTTCGCGCAGCGACGGGGGAAGCCGCGTCTCCAGCCCGGAGTATGACGATCGGCTTGGACACGACCTCACTTTACCCCGCGCCCACCGTCGCGCGCTCGAGCCCGCCTTTTGCCGCTCATCGACTCTCGCCTCCGACGCAGAATTTGATAAATAACGCACCTGCTATGGCCAACGCGGTACACGAACGCCCCACATCCTTCTGGCTACGTCTCCTGAAGCAGCGCCGTGAGCGCATGTACGACGAGGATCTCGATCTCTCCGAGCCCATCGTCTGGGAGAGCCCCGAGGAGCAACAGGCCGCCATCGCTTTCTTCAACGCGGCGTTTCGCGCAGAGGAATCGGGGCTGCGCCAGGCGCACGAGATCGCCGGAGACGTCGAGAAGTGGGACCCGGAGCTCGCCGAGACGCTCCGCCTCTACGGCGACGAAGAGGGGTGGCACCGCGAGCTCCTCACGAAGTTCCTCGCGTACATCGGCGGCGAAGTTCGCCCGATGGGACCGACGACGCGCACGTTCTACAAGCTGTACGCGCGCGCCGAGCGGCACGAGACGATCGTGCTCACGAACCTGATGTTCGAGACGATCGGCGCGACGACCTACCGCCTCGCCCTCCGAACGACGAAGCCGCGCCCCGCGGTCCGGCAAATGCTCACCATCCTCACGCGCGACGAGTCGTTCCACGTCCCGCTGAACGTGCACTTCCTACGCCGGATCATCGAGCACGGCGAGCCCGGCGCCCTCCCGCGCCTCCGACCGCTCTATCACTTGCTCACCGCGAGCCTCATGGCCTCCGCCGCGGCCAGCCGGCGCCGCGCGCAGCGGTTCGACCACATCCCGCTGCGGACCCTGTCGCGCGCGTACGCGGAGCACCTCGGGCGCCTGTTCACCCACGCCGACGATCTCGGGTTCACGCCGTCGCGGGCGCTCCTCGCGACGGTCGGGCTCCGGAGGAGCGATCTCCAGGGGCACGCCGACCTGATCTCGATCGAGGCCGCAGAGAAGGCGGCCGACCGAAGAAACGTCGTCGTCGAAGCCCTGTAGACCGATTTGCGCCCCATTTGCGGCGCGAAGACGGCCATGGGAAGCTAGTTTTCCCGCTTTGACCGCCCCCAGAATTGCCCCGTCCGTCGCGGAGGCGTCTCCTCCCGTGAACGAGCAGCTCGTCCTCCCGCTGGATGACTTTCTCCGCGGCGCCGGCCCCGGCATCCCTCGTCCCCGCCGCGTGTTCTGCAACCGCAACCTGAGGATGGCGGGGATCAGCTGGGTCGGCTTCGACATGGACTACACGCTGGCGATCTACGACCAGCCGGCCATGGACGAGCTGTCGATCCGCGCGACGGTCGAGAAGCTCGTGAAGCGCGGGTATCCCGAGTTCATCCAGTCGATCCCGATCGACACGAGCTTCGCCGTCCGCGGCCTGCTCATCGACAAGCGCTTCGGCCACATCCTCAAGATGGACCGCTACAAGCACGTGGCGAAGGGGTACCACGGCTTCCGCGAGCTCTCGAAGGAGGAGCTCCGCACGCTGTACCACGCGAAGAAGATCCGCCCCGCGACGCCGCGCTACCACTGGATCGACACGCTCTACGCGCTCAGCGAGGCCACCCTCTACGCCGCGATGATCGACGCCCTCGAGAAGAAGGGGTACGCGGTCGACTACGCGCGCGTCTTCACCGACATCCGCGAGAGCATCGACGAAGCCCACCGCGACGGCACGATCCTCAACGCGGTCACCTCCGAGCTCCCCCGCTTCGTCCACCGCGACGACAACCTCGCGCCGACGCTCCACAAGCTGCGCAGCGCCGGGAAAAAGCTCTTCCTCCTCACGAACTCCCGCTGGACGTACACCGACCAGATGATGGGTTATCTCCTCGGCCACGCGATGGCGGAGTACCCGACGTGGCGGAACTATTTCGACGTCGTCATCGTCGCCGCCACGAAGCCGGCGTTCTTCCAGGAGCGCCGCCCGCTCCTCGAGCGTGATGGAGAGGACGGCGCATCCGCGCACCGCGCGGGGCGGTCTACACCAGGAGTCCAGCCCGCGAACTTCCCGCTCGAGCGCGGCCGAATCTACGAAGGGGGGAACCTGCAGGACCTCGAGCGCGCGCTCGGAACGACCGGCGATGAGGTCCTCTACGTCGGCGACCACATCTACGGCGACATCCTCCGCTCGAAGAAGGAGAGCGCCTGGCGGACGGCGATGATCATCCAGGAGCTCGAGGTGGAGGTCGACGCCTACGAGTCGCGAAAGCACGACTTCGACGCGACCGAGCGCTTCGAAGAGGAGCGCGAGAAGTACGAGGACGACCTTCGCTTCCTCCAGGCCCGCTTCAAGGACCTGACGCGCCAGATCGACCACGCGAAGGAAAAGCCGAACGGTACGCCAGTGAACGAGCTCGAAGCGGAGCGGGGGCGGGCGAAGCGCGCGCTCGAGCGGGTGCGCGGGAGGCTCCGGAACCTGGACGCCGAGGTCGGCGTGATCGAGCGGCGGATCGACATGCGCTTCCACCCGTACTGGGGATCTCTCCTCAAGGAGGGGGCCGAGCAGTCGAGCTTTGGCGCCCAGGTCGAGGAATACGCGTGCCTTTACACCTCCCGCGTATCGAATTTTCTGTCGTACTCACCCCAACAGTACTTTCGGAGCCCCCGCGACGTTATGGCGCACGAGATCGGGGCGTAGCGGGCAGCCGGGTGGTAACTTCGCGGCATGCGTGGAGCAGTCGCGATCATGGCGACGTCCGGGCTCCTCGCCGGCTGTGGGTTGGCGCAGAACGGCCTGCTCGAGATCGGCGCTGACGGAGGGGGCACGGACTCGTCCTCGAAGACCGACGCGCCCGACGCGACGGTCGCGGAAGCGGGACCGCCCGCCGACGCTTCGCTCCCCGGCGACGCAAACGTTCCCGACGGGAGCGTGACGCCCGACGACGCAGCGTCAATCGCCGACGCGGGGCCCGCGGACTCCGCCTGTCCTTCGCCGTCCAACGACGCCGCCGTCAGTGTCATCACCTCGATCGCCGCGCCGCCGACGATCGACGGCAACCTCACCGACTGGGGCTGCGGCCCATGGATCGAGCTCAATGACTCGAACGCCGCGTACACGCGCGTCGACGGGCAGACGATCTCGGGCGAATTCGCCGTCCGCTGGGACGCGAACAACGTCTACGTCGGCGCGCACATCGTCGTTCCCACGCTCCAGGGGACGAACACGACGGAGCCGTACGTGAACGACGCGTTCGAAATCTACCTGAGCGGAGACTCGCCTCTCACCGGCGACTACGACAAGCTGTCGCACCAGTACATCGTCGATTGGCACAACCTCGTCGTGGACTACGGGCCGTCGAACTACGGGTCGATGGAGGCGGTGACCAGTCCGCCGAGCTTCACGTCGGCGGTGATGGTGGTGTCGGGCGGCTGGCAGGTCGAGGCAGCGATCGGCTGGAGCGCGCTCGAGGACAACAGCAAGGCGCCCGGGACAGGTGCCTCGATCGGGGTCGACGTGGAGCTCGACGACGGCGACGGCGTCACGCTCAACACACAAGTGCTCGCCATCCTCGCAGCGCACTCGTCGACCTGTGGGTGCAAGACTTGCTGCTGCGGGGAGGCCACGGATTACCCGAACTGCGACACGCTTTGTTTCGGAGGAGCGACGTTGCAGTAGGTTGGAGTAGAAGGGGCCGTGCTCACCCGCCCCCCTCGCGGCGTCATCAAGTCCACCCCCGACGACTTCATCGTCGAAGAGATTCCGCTCTACGCGCCGTCGGGAGAAGGGGACCACCTCTACCTTCGCTTCACGAAGCGCAACCTCCCGACCGACGCCGTCGTCCGCTCGATCGCGCGCGCGCTCGGTGTCGAGCCGCGCGACGTCGGCGTCGCCGGGCTGAAGGACAAGGTTGGCGTCACGACCCAGACGATCTCCGTCCCGCTCGGTCGCGACCCAGGCGCTCTCGAGGATCGCGCACGCGCCCTCGCCCTCGACGGCGTCACGATTCACGAAGCCCGTCGCCACACGAACAAGCTCCGCACCGGGCACCTCGCCGGCAACCGGTTCACGATCGTCGTGCGCGACATCGATGACGCACGCATACCGGACGTGGTCGCCGCGCTCGCGCGCGCCGGCCGTGAGGGGGCGCCGAACGCGTTCGGCGCGCAGCGCTTCGGGCGGGGCAAGGGCGACCAGAACAACGCGGAGCGCGCGCGCGCCTGGCTCCGCGGCGAGTGGAGCGGGCCTCGCGACGGACGCGCCAAACGCTTCCTCTGGTCGTCGCTCCAGTCGGCGATCTTCAACGACATCCTCGGCCGGCGCATCGAGGACGGGAGCTGGGCGACGCCCCTCGAAGGAGACGTCTTGCAGAAGGAAGACTCCGGGGGGCTCTTCCTCTGCGCCGACGTTCAGGCGGATCGCGAGCGCTCCGCGCGCGGCGAGGTGTCCCCCACTGGCCCCATGGTCGGGATCAAGATGCGGGCGCCCGAGGGGGCTCCGCTCGCGCTCGAGAAAGAAGTGACAACGGCGTGGCTCGGCGAATCGTTCGATCTCGCCCGCGTTCGCTCTCTCGGCGAAGGGGCGCGCCGGCCGCTGCGCACGCTGGTGCGAGAGCTGCGCGTCGAGGTCGATCGCCGGGAACAACGCCCCAGCGTGAGGGTTTACTTTGTGCTACCGAAGGGTGCGTACGCGACGACAGTGCTCGCGACCGCAGTAGATATCGACACTTGCGCAACTGACGAAGTGAACGCGACCCCGAGAGAGCCGACAGCGGATGCCTCCACTGACTCCGGCGACTCGGACTGACGAACGTACGAACGTACAAACGCGATAGAGGCGGTCAAGACACCCGATGATCGAGCGAGTGAAGAGCGCGATGGTGGGCGCGGGGGCCGGTTGGGTCCTCTGGTTGATGCTGGCGCTGAGCGTGGTCTCGCTCGCCATCATGCTGGAGCGAGCGTGGCTGTTCTGGTCGCTCCGGGATGACGTGGAAGCGCTGATGCGAGAGCTCGGCCGGCTCCTGCGTGCCGGTGACCTCGAAGGGGCGCGCCGCCGCCTCGAGGCCTCGCCGAGCGCGGAAGCGGCCGTGGTCGTCGCGGGGGTCGTCGAAGCCGATCTCGGCGCGGACGCCGCAGAGGAGGCGATGGCAGGGGCCAGCGCGCTTCAGAGGCTGAAGCTCGAGCGGCGGCTCGCGTACTTGGGGACGCTCGGAAACAACGCCCCCTTCATCGGTCTGCTCGGGACGGTCATCGGGATCGTCGGCGCGTTCGAAGAGCTCGGAAAGGCAGGCACCCCTGTACCGGGGGCGGGCGCCGCCGCCGTCACCGCGTCGCAGCTCGCGCCGCAGGCGGTCATGAGCAACATCGCCGAGGCGCTCGTCGCGACGGCCGTCGGTTTGCTGGTCGCCATCCCGGCCGTGTTCGCGTTCAACACGTTCCAGCGCCTCGTGAAGACGACGCTGGCCAACACGGACGCGCTGTCCCACATCCTGCTCGCCCATCTGCGCTCCGTGCCGCTCGGTGGCGATCGGGACCGAGACATCGAAGGGGTGGTCGAAGGGGCAGCAGCGAAGGCGGAGCGCTCGTCGAAGGCGCCGGCGCGTGGAGCGGTGCGCCGCCGTGACGAGGTCGAAGGCGAGGGTGGGGCGCGCTGATGGCCGGAGGCTCGCAAGACGATCCGGATGACGCGATCACGGGGATAAACGTCACCCCGCTCGTCGACATCACGCTCGTCCTTCTCATCATCTTCATGGTGACGGCGAAGATCATCGTCTCGCAGTCGCTCCCGCTCGACCTCCCGAAGGCCTCGCAAGGGACGGACATCCAGGTCGTCTTCAGCGTGACGATGGGGGCAGATGGAACGGCCATGGTTGACGGGAAGCCGATCCCGAACGACGACGCCGTCCTGGCTCTCGCCGAGGCGGCTCAGCAGAAGACGCCCGACCTGCGCGCTGTCATCAAAGCCGACAGCGCGGTGCCGCACGGACGGGTGATTCACGTCCTCGACTTGCTCAAGCAGGGGCACGTGAACAAGATCGCGTTCGGAGTCACGCCGGTGCCGCCGGTCGTCCAGGTCGGGGGGGGAGCGGCTGCACCCAGCCCCGCGCCGTCGAAATGAGGGGGGCGATCGAAGCGAACCGATGCACGCGTCCCCCTCGAGCAACCATCTCCGCATTCAAGCGAGCTTGCGGCACGCCCCGCAGGTAGGCCTCGGCCCTTCGTCGCGCGACCCGCTCGCGCGGGTGCTCGACCTCGGCTTGGAGAGGCACGTGCTGGGCGCGGTGCTCGCGATCTTCATCGCGCTCCTCCTGCACGGAACGGCAGTGGCGCGCCTCGCGATGATCCGCACGGAGCTCCTGGCGTGGCAGCAGGAGCTTCGCCTCGCGATCAACGAGAAGCTCGCGTCCACCTACGACATCGACGTCGAGAAGCCCCCCCCTCCGCCGCCCCCTCCCGAAGCGCAAAAGGAAGAAGAGAAGGCCCCCCCGCCCCCTGCGCCGAAGGAGAAGGCTCCCCCTCCCCCACCCCCCGCGGCAGCGCAGGCGGGCGCGGTCCTCACGCAGGCGCCGGACGATACGCCTGTCGACTTCACGAACTCGTTCGTGACTGGGAACGCCGAGACGTACGCGGGGGGGGTGACGCAAGCGACCGGGACGAGCGCGAAGGCGGTCTACGACCGCAACGCGCAGGCCGGCGGCGTCCCCGGCGGAACCGGGACGAAGCCCGCGCCCCCTGCCCCGCCGGCGCCCGACCGATCGCGCCCTCTGAGCGTGGCCACAAACGATTGGCACTGCGACTTCCCCCCGGAAGCGGACTCGGAGCAGATCGACGAGATGAGCGTCCCGACGCAGGTGAGCGTGAGCGCGTCCGGGAAGGTGACGAGCGCGCGCGCTCTCAAGGACCCAGGGTACGGATTCGCCCGCGCCGCGGTGCAGTGCGTCCTCCGCCAGGGCGCGGCGTCGTTCAACCTTGCCTACGACAGGGATGGGAACCCGATCGCTGGCGAGCGTGCGATCAACGTGCACTTCACGCGCTGACGGCGCGCGTTGCGGTCTGCGAACGCCGAGGCTAGAGCCAAGAGCTATGCCCGCAGACGATCCGAGAACGGAGCTCGCCCGCGTGGCGGCGTCGCTTCGCGCCTACCTCGAGGTCCAAGCCGAGACGGGAGCGTGGGGAGTCCCGCGTGCGGTGAAGCGAGCCGCCCCCGTGTCAGCCGCGCCGCCAACGTCCACCACGCCGAGGACCTTGCCCGTCCCCTTGGCCTCGATCTCGACCCCGACCCCGACCCCGATCTCGACCCCGACCCCGACCCCGACCTCGACCCCGACCTTTCGACCCCGACCTTTCGACCCCGACCCGACCATCGACCTCGACCCCCAGCACGCGCTGCGCTGTCGGGCTCGCAGCGATCGACCCCCCCCGCCGCTCACCCCGTCTTCGTCTTCCTCGC
>JBKQKP010000145.1:0-82581 GCA_052147435.1 Polyangiaceae bacterium
CAACGGAGCGCGCGCGTCCAGGGCTGATCCTCGCGGTCATCGTGTTCGTCGTCCTCGCGGCGGCGGCCGCAGCCGCCTACCGACGGCTCTCGCGTGACGCCCGAATCGAACAGGCGGAGGCGACCCTCCGTGAGGAGTTCGAGCGCGACGAGCGAGAGGCGTAGACTCAGTATGGCTTGCCTCGCCCACTCGACCTCCGCGGTCTCTTCAAAGAGACGATGCACGTCTTTTCTGCGCGCGGCGCGCGCTTCCTGGGCGCCGCCGTCGCCTTCTACGCTCTCATGTCGGCAGCGCCGCTGTTCGTCATGGTGCTGGGCCTCGTGGGCTTCTTCTTCGGCCAACAGCGCGCGGAGGACGCGCTCTGGGGGGGAATGTCTCACTGGGTGGCGCCCGAGGGGATCGCGACGGCGCGCGCGATCACCGAGCGTCTCTATACGGCCGAGCGGACCGGAGGGCTGGTGAACGCCGCGCTCGTCGTCTACGGAAGCACGCGGCTCTTTCGTGCGCTCCGCCGCGCGCTGAATCATCTCTGGGGGCTCGACCTCGAAGAGATCGACGGCGCGCGCGGCCGCACCCATCGCTACGCCATTCGCTACGGCCAGGCGTTCGCCCTCATGGTCGTCGTCGCTCTCATGGTGGCGTCGCTCATCGCCGTGAAGTCCGGGTACGCCTTCCTCGCGAGCGTCGGCGCGCGCGAGCCTCCGCTCCTGCTTTCGATCGTCGATCTGGTCACGTCGGTGGTCCTCACGTTCGTCCTCTTCCTCTTACTCCTTCGTTTCCTCCCCGAAGAGAAGGTCCCCTGGCGGCAAGCGGCGCTGGGCGCGGCGGTGAGCACCGGCCTCTTCGCCATCGGCTCCAGCGTCGTGACCGCGTACGTCCGCCACAAGCACACCGCAGACCTTTATGGCGGCGCGAGCGCCGTCGTCCTGGCCGTCTTCTGGGTCTACTACTCGGTCCAGGTCTTCTTCCTGGGCGCGTGCTTCTGCGCTGCGCTCCGCGACCGAGCGCGGTAGGTTTTTCCTCATGCCAGAGCCCACCTTCCACCTCCTCGTAGCCAACCCCACCGCGCAGAGCGGCAAGAACGCCGAGCGCATCGAGGTCGCGCGCGCGTGGCTCGCGATGGCGGGGGTCGCGTGCGATTTACTCCCCACCCTCCCGGGGGGAAAGACGATCGGCGCCGTGACCGACGCGCTCGATCGCGGCGAGTACCGCGTCGTCATCGCGATGGGGGGAGACGGTACGTTCCGCGAGGTCGCTGCCGGGCTCCTCGCGAGCAAGCGACACGACGGGATCGCGCTCGGGATGCTCCCCACCGGGACGGCGAATGATCAGGGGAGGAGCTTCGGCCTCGAGGCAACGCCGGCGGCGCTCGAGAGAAACCTCGGCGTCATCGTGGCTCAGAAGGAGACGAAGCTCGACGCAGGGAAGATCCGCGCGCTCCGGGCGAGCGGAGAGCTCGTCGCCGAGACGGCGTTCTTCGACTCGGCTGGATGGGGGATCAGCGCGCGCGTGCTGGCCGTGAGGAACGCCGACCGCAAGGCCGTCGAGGAGATCGACGTGCTTCGCGACATCTACCGCGATCAGCTCGTCTACGCCGGGGCCTTCCTGCGGACGTTCCTCGAGTCGTATGTCGCGTCGGACAAGTTCGACGCCATGATCGACGCGGACGGCTCGCGGCACGAGCTCAAGGGGCTGACCGATCTCGTGGTGAAGGGGACGCGCATCTACGCCGGAGCCTGGGTCTTCGACCGTGAGAGCAAGCACGACGACGGGCTCTTCGAGGTGGTGCCTTTCCAAGGGAAGCGGGACTGGGCGTCGAAGGCGATCGTCAGCCTCGACGGGAGCCCGCTCTCGGACGACGTTTTGTCCGCGATGGGTGTCGAACACTCGCGGGGGTTCCGTGCCTCGAAGATGTCGATCGCGTTCACGCTCCCGAAAGACGTCGCGCACGCAGCTCAGATCGACGGAGAGGAGTGGGTGGCGTCGGAACGGGTGGAGATCGACGTGGCGAAACAGGCTGTGAGATTGATCGTTCCGTAGCGTGCTCTACCTCGAGTCGGCGCGAGGCTGCGTCGCTGAGTCGCCCTCCGGTATCATGGCCGGATGCTCTGCTTTCGCCCCCTTCTCGTCCCCGTCGCCGCGTCGATGATCGCGGGCTGCGCAGCGGCTCCGGCTGGCACTCCGGCGTCGCCCGCACCTGCGTCTCCGTCCGCGTCACCGTCTTCATCTCCCTCCCCGCTGGCAGCGGCCGCCGCTCCGGCGCCGGTCTCCCAACCCGCGGCCCCCTCCGGCCCTCCGCCCGAAGTCGAGGGAGTCCTCGCCATCGACGCGCCCGCAGCTCACACCACGTGCGCCCTCACGGCGACGGAGCTCCCCAGCGTGATCGTCCTCAGGCCACGCCCCGGCGCCGCCCCTTTTGCGACACTCCGCGCGCACGAGATCCGAGCGACGCCCCTGGAGTCCGGAGGCTTGTTCGTCGAAGCGCAAACGGGGGGCGTGCGCACTCGGGGTTATGTCGACGCGAAGGACGCGCTCGTCTACAGCGCGCATCCGATCAAGTTGGGTGGTGTCTTCACCTCGACGGCGCTGACCGCGCTCCACGTCACCACGGAGGCGGACGGTTCACTGAGAGCAGCGCCGAAAGATGCGGACAAGGGGCCGACGGGCAAGGTCACCTGCTCGGATCTCACGCTTGCCGAGGCTTCGTTCGAAACTCCGAACGTGCCTGAGAAGGTCTCAAGAGGTGTGTGGGAGACTGCAGGGGACGGCTCGATCCCGATTTCGGCGCAGCCCAACGGGCCACCTGTTGCGCAGCTTGGCGTCGTCTCGAATGTGCGCATGATCGAGCGGCGGGGGGACCGCTCACACATCGAAGTCGCGAACGACGACGGGATCTACAACGGCTGGGTCCCCACCAGCGCACTCCACTACGTCACGGACGCAGTGCTCGCGCAGCGGACGGCGTTGAGCCAAGAGATGGTCAATCGGGAGGCGGGGGTGGTCATGGGGGCGAGCCTCAACTTCCTGCCCCAGCGCGTGACGTGGCCACGCGGGCCTTTCACGCCGCCGAGCGTCGCCGCGACGGAGGAGCTGAAATGCCCAGGCGAGGTGCGTCTCATCGCAGATCTGCTCGGCAGGCGCACGTGGGTCGGGACGATCGCACCGCGGTCCACCATGCGCGTCGTCGCGCGCGAGCCAAGCGTCGCGAGCGTCTCCCTTGCGACCGCGACTGGCGGAGCGTTCGTCCCCGCCAGGTACGGAACGCTGCTCGTGCCTGCCCGCGACCTGACCGGATGCGCTCCTCGGCCGATAACGATTGATCCGCGCTACAACGCCTCGCGCCCGTCGGAAGCGCCGCCCGATCCTCCAAACGCGACTGAGCTGCACGGCGACGTCTCGGTGACGAGCGTATCGGGTGACGTCGCGAACGCCGAAGCGTCGGCAAAGGACAGCCTGCGGCGTCGGGCGAGTGCCTGCTACACGGAGTCGTTCGAGCGGGAGCGCCCCACCCGCGGGCAGGTGGTCCTCCGACTCGAGGTTCATCCCGAGGGGGACGTCGCCTCGGTCAAAGTCGACGACAGCGCCGGACTCTCTCCGAGTCTCGTGAGCTGCGTCGCCACCGCGGCGCGCTCCGCGCAGTTCACCGGGCAGGCACCGCAGAATCGGCTACCCATCGCCGTCATCACGCTGAGCTTCTCGGTTCAGCCCTGAGCTGCTCAGTTCGCGGTGAAGAGGACGTTGTCGTACCGGAGCTCCCAGACCGGCGAGAGTCCCCCCTCGTACTCCGTCACGAAGCTCGTCCCGATCCCGATCTGCAGCGACGACGGCACGACGGTCATCGTGAGTGGCACGTCGAACTGCGGGCCTCCGTTGACGGTGACTTTCCCCTCGAGGCTCGACGCCGTCCAGTCGATCTCGATGACGAGGTCCGACCAGTCGTTCATCGGGAGTAGCTCCGTCTGCGGGAGCGGGTGGTTCACGTAGACCGGGGGCGCTCCGTCCGGGAAGTTGCCGCCACTCGCGAGGCCCGACTGTTCTCCGAGCGCCAGCGCCGGCTGCCCGTTCACGACGTTGATCGCGAGCCCGACCGTGTAGCGGTCTCCCGCGCTGTCGAGGAAGTCGACCGCGCCGAGGACGATCGCGGCGTTTGCCGTCGTGTCGATTTGCACGGGCTCGAGCCAGAACGCGAGGATCATCGTTGCCGGCAACGTGGGGAGCGGCTCGGGAGTGCGGAGGGCCACATTGACCGCCGTCCCGTCGGCCACCGCCGTCGTGGTCTCTACGACCGAGTTCGGGGGGGACACAGCGCTCGCGTCAGTGACGACAATCGTCCCCGCGGTCTCGTCGTACGACTGCCAGATCCCCAGCGAGGCGGATTCGTCGAAGTCGTCGCAGAAGAAGAGTCCGCCGTCGGGTTGCGCGAGCGCCAACGACGCGCAATACGGGCTCCCGCTGTCCGGAACGCTCACCGCATCCGTGACGCTCCCGTCCGAGATCTCTTCTTTTGCGTCGCCGGCGTCGCCGGCGTCGCTCGGAAGCGTCGCGTCGGTGAAGCTCGCGTCTTCCGGGGGCACGTCGGAGCCCGAGTCGGTAAGCGGTCCGCCAGCCATCGTGGCATCGAAGTCGAAGCACCCGCCAAGGAGCGCGGCCGCGAGCCCCGAGGCGATCATCCGGAGACTCGGATGCATCTCTCGACACGCTAGCACGCCAGCATCACCCAGCCCTCGGCCCGCGTGCGAGCTAAGGGCAGAAGGTGATCGTGTATCCGGTGTTCGCGCTCGAGGACCCGAGGCACGTGAACGTGCTCGTCAGGTCGTCGTACGGAAAGCTGTACGCGGTCGGACAGGCATTCTTGAACACCTGCGCGTAGGTCCCCGGGAGAGAAGGGGGAGTCCACCGTGGGTTCGTGCCCTGGCACGCCCCGGCGGGCGACCAGCTCGGGCAGCCGCAGCAAGTGGAGCTCGCCCCCGCGCTGTAGCAAGAACCGCTGACGCCGTTGGGTCCTCCGCCCGTGCATCCGTAGAGGTCGTCCTCGTTCGCGCAATCGAGCGTTGGGTTCGAGGGATCTACGGCGCAGACCTGGTTCGCGCTCCGGCAGCCGACGTAATGACCGGGATCTTGGTCCTGCAGCTCCGCCGGGCAGCTCGTGGCGAGGTCCCATGAGCATGCGGGGAGCGCTCCGCAGTTGGTCGTGCAGCCGGGGCTTCCGCAATAGTAGGGGCCGTTCGCACCAGGAGGAGGGGTCGGATTGAACGTGCCCGGCGTCGGGGCGATGGCGAGCGGCACGTTCGAACCGTCGACGTTGCTGACGTCGTAAAAGTCGCTCCCGCTCGACGGAGGCATCACCGTGAACTCCGCGAGCGTCGCCGGAGGCGCTCCCCCCACGCCGACCGGGCAGACGAGGTTGCCGCCGCAATCGCCTGTTGCGCAGGTGGTCTGCCCGTTCGCCGTGGTGCACTCGGTGCGCGGCCAGAAGCGCCCGCCCCATGATGGCGGGAGCGTGAGCGCCATCGATTGGCCCCCGGCGAGCTGCCAATCGCTCGCGCTCGGTACCTCGAACGTGCAGAGCTGATTCGCGGTGTTGCAGACGCTGCCCGCGGGGCAGCCCGCGCTACACGGCGTCGCTGGCGAGATCGGGTTCCCTTCCCCGCCGACCCACACGTCGTAGCTGCACTGGTTCACGAACGTGAACGTGCGTGTTCCGTTCGGATCGGGCGTGGGGGTCGGGGTTGGCGTGGGGGTCGGGGTTGGCGTAGGGGTCGGGGTTGGCGTCGGTGTCGGCGCAGCCCCGCTCATCGAACAGGCGCTCGACGGATCGCTCTTGCACATCGTGTAGACAATCTGGGCCTCCGACTGGAAGCAGCTACCGTCGGTCGGACAGCACGAGAACGTGCTGGGGCAATTGCAGGCGGCGAGCTGCGCGGCGTCGCACGGCGCGATCGCGGTGGTCCCCCCCGATGGGGCGCCGCCGATGACCGTGGGGTTCCAGCGCTGCGCGTTCGTGCCGTTGCAGTCGTAGAGCTGGACGACGGTGCCGTCTGCAGGGCTGTCGCCGGCGACGTCGAGGCACTTGCCGCTGTTCGTATTCACGAACGAGACGAACCCACCCCCGGCGTCTTGCACGACGAAGCTCTGCGCCGAGGTCTGGTTGCAGTCGTAGAGCTGGATCTTGGTCCCGTCGGCGGTGCCGCGCCCCTGGACGTCGACGCACTTGTTCGCGTTCGTGTTGACGATGGCGAACGCGCCGCCGCCGGCGCTCTGTAGCTCGAACGACTGTGCGCCCGTGCCGTTGCAATCCCACTCCTGGATCTGCGTCCCGTCGGTGGTGCCGGCCCCCCGCGCGTCCATGCACGAGCCGGGGTGGGCGAGCGCACCGAAGTTGAAGGTCTGTCCGGCCGATACCGCCTCGCCGCTGTTACCGACGACGTCGTTGGTGGACGAGCCGCACGCGATTGCAACGAGGGTGGCGAGGCCGAAGGCGCATGGAGCGAGGTGGGTTCTCATGAGAGCGGGCTTCGCAACCCCGGTGCCAACCGCCCCGTGGCCGAACGCGGCCGGCGTGCGCGCGCGCAGCAGCGGTCCAGTCGGGCGATCGCGATCGCCCCTGCGTTCTCCCACCCTGTCGCCGCGACGTGTGCGGTCGCGGGGGTGACGCGATCGGTCCGGGCCGATGGACCAGGGCCACCGGGTCCGGGGGCGGGGTGAAGGAGCCGCGCCGGGGGCCCATGCTAACGTTCTTCTTCGTGTCGCGCGCGGAGCCTCGGATCGTCGGGCGCTACGCCATCTACGGAGAGATCGCTTCGGGTGGGATGGCCTCCGTGCACTTCGCGCGCCTGGTCGGCCCGTCCGGCTTCGCCCGAACGGTCGCGGTCAAGCGGGCACACCCACACCTCGCGCGGGAACCCGACTTCGCCCTCATGTTCCTCGATGAGGCGCGCGTCGCGTCGAGGATCCGGCACCCCAACGTCGTCTCGACGATCGACGTCCTGAGCACGCCCGACGATCTCGTCCTCGTCATGGACTACGTGCACGGCGAGTCGCTGTGGAAGCTCGTACGTGCTCTGAAGGACAGGAACGAGCGGGTGCCCGTAGAGATTGCCGCGTCGATCCTCGTCGACACCCTCCACGGCTTGCACGCGGCACACGAGGCGACCGACGAACGCGGGGCGCCGCTCGGGATCGTGCACCGCGACGTGTCGCCGCAGAACATCCTGGTCGGCGCCGACGGGGTGACGCGCCTGGTCGACTTCGGAATCGCCAAAGCCGCCGGGAGGCTCCACTCGACGCGCGACAGCTCGGTGAAGGGTAAATACGGCTACATGGCGCCGGAGCAGGCGCGCGGGGAGGCGGTGAGCCGCCTGACCGATACGTACGCTGCAGCGATCGTGTTCTGGGAGCTCCTCACGGGGGAGCGACTGTTTGCGGGGAAGACCGAAGCGGAGACGATCCACAGGTGCCTCGTCGGGCGAGTGCAGCCGCCGAGCCTGTTCGCTCCCGATCTCCCGGCGAAGATGGACGAGATCCTGAGGAAGGCGCTCTCGCGCGAGCCCTCGAAGCGCTACCAAACGGCGCGCGAGCTCGCGCTCGACATCGAAGCGTGTGTGCAGGCAGTCCGACCGTCGGAGGTTGGCGCCTGGGTGGAGGAGATCGCCGGCGATGCGCTCGCAGCACGCGCGGAGGTGCTGGCGGAGATCGAGCGCGGGGAGACTCACGCGCCGACGCGCTCACGAAAGACGGCGCTGGTGGCCACGCTGATCCTGGCGGCGATCGGAGCGGGCGCTGCAACGTTCGTCGCGACACGAAGAGCCCCCGTCGTCGCTCCTTCGGCCCCGAGCACCGGAACGCTCGTCGCGAGCGCACCCGAGCCCGCGGCGTCGACCCCTCCGGTCGCAATCCCGCCCCCGAGCGCACCGGTGCCCGATGTGACCGCCAAGCCGAGCGCTTCGGCGCCCCCCCCAGCCACACACCCGCTGCCTCGGACCGTCTCCCCTCCGCGATCGAACCGCCCGAAGCGGGGCGCGTGCAATCCCCCGTACTCGATCGACTCCGAAGGGAGGCAGATCTTCAAACCCGAGTGCATGTGACGCTCGGCATCCATGTAATGTGTCTGCCTCGATGAAGGCGGCTTCACTCGCGGCTCTCGTCGTTCTCCTCGCGCTCGCGCCCCCCGCGAATGGACAAGACACGGTCCGCGTGTGCATCGCGGCGTCCACCGACGCGCAGACGCTCCGCAAGCAAGGGAAGCTCCTCGACGCGCGCGAGCAGCTCATCGCCTGCGCCCGCGACGCCTGCCCGCCGATCGTACGCTCGCACTGCGCGCGCTGGCTGTCGGAGGTCGAGGCGGCCATTCCGAGCATCGTCGTCCGGGCGGAGGATGCCAGCGGCGCCGACTCGATAGGGGCGCGCGTCTCGATCGACGGCCACCCGGGAAAGCTGGACGGCCAGCCGGTGAGGCTCGATCCCGGGCAGCACGCCGTGGCGATCGAAAGCGATGGCGGCGCGCGCAAAGAGGAGCGCTTACTCCTGGTCGAAGGGGAGACGTCGCGGCGGGTCACGCTCCGCTTCGCCCCTTCGACGGGCGCTAGGTCGACCACCACTCCCTCGTCTCCGAAAGACACGGCTCACCATGTCCCTCTCGGAGCCTGGGTCCTCGGGGGTGCCGGCATCCTCGCGCTGGGGGGGGCGACCTACTTCGCCGTCGCCGCGAACAACGACCTCAATGGTCTGAACGCGACGTGCTCACCTCACTGCAGCGACGCAGCAACGCAACCAGGACGAACCGACGCGCTCCTCTTCGACGTTTTCCTCGGCGCCGGAGCGGTCGCGGTGGCCGGGGCTCTCGTCTGGGGGCTCGCCTTTCCGTCGCACGCGGCGCCGGGCGGCTCGACCGCGCGAATCGAGCTCCTCCCGCTCGCAGGGGGGGCCCTGACCTCGCTCCGGTTCTCGTACTGATTCGGAGCCCGCGACGCGAGACGCTATCGGCGTGGTACAGATCGATGCATGCCGTCGCGCGACCCGCCCGGAGATGGCGAGACACGCCGCCAGGCGACGAGCGTCCCTGTCGCGACGAAGCGCTTCGAGGTGGTCGTGGCCGAGGGGCGGGACGAAGGAGCGCACGCGATCCTGGACGCCGCCTCCGGGAAGCTCCTGATCGGGACCGGACCGCTGTGCGAGCTCCGCCTCACAGACCCGACCGTGTCGCGACGCCACGCCTCGATCGAGCTGACCGACCTGGGCCTCCTCGTTTCCGATCTGGGCTCGACCAACGGCTCCTTCCTCGGCGGCGGGCGGTTCGTCTCCGCCTATCTCTCACCCGGCGTTCCGCTCCGTCTGGGCTCGACGACGATCGAGGCGCGCGACGCCGCGGCGGAGCCCACGAAGATGCGCCGCGCAGGATCGCTCGGACGAATGGCGTCCACCAGCCCGCGCATGATGAACGTCCTGTCGCTCTGCGAGAAGCTCGCCGCCACCGACGTATCGATCGTCCTCGAAGGAGAGACCGGTACCGGCAAGGAGCTCCTCGCCGAGTGCATCCACGAAGCTAGCCCGCGCGCACAGGAGCCGTTCGTCGTCCTCGACTGCCGAACGACGCCGCGAGGCCTGGTGGAGGCTCACCTGTTCGGCGAGCTCCGCGCCGACGGGAGCTCGCGCCCCGGGATCTTCGAGCTCGCCAACGGCGGAACGCTTCTGGTGGACGAACCGGGCGATCTCGATCTCGACGTGCAGGCGAAGCTCCTGCGTGCCCTCGACAAAGGGGTCATCGTCCGCCTCGGCGACACGCAGCCGGTGAAGGTCGATGCGCGGGTCATCGTCGTCACGTCGCACGACCTCGACAAGCTCGTCGAGGAGCGAAAGTTTCGTGAGGATCTCTACTACCGGCTCGCCGGCGCGCGGATCGAGCTCCCGCCGCTCCGGCGCAGGCGCGAGGACATTCCGCTCCTCGCCGGCGAGCTCTGGACGGAGCTTGGAGGCAAGGGCCTCCTCCCGGACGAATTCCTCGAGCGGTTCGAGGCGTACGACTGGCCGGGGAACGTGCGAGAGCTGGAGCGCGCGATCGAGCGCTTCCTCGCGCTGGGCGACAAGGTGTCGCTCCTCGTGACGCGAACACATCGTCACGTGGCGCGCCCGGATCTTCCGGAGCCGAAGGAAGGGGAAACGGGGGGCGTCCTCGAGCGGGTCCTCGCCGGGAACCTCGCCTATTCCGAGGCCAGACAACGAGTGCTCGAAGAGTTCGAACGCGCGTATCTCGAGAAGGCACTGGCCGACAGCGGCGGGAACGTCGCCGCGGCGGCAGCGTCTTCGGGGATCGCCCGACGTCACTTTCAGCGCATTCGCGCGCGGCAGCGCTGACGCCGACGGCTCAGCGCCGCCGTCCCCCCGCAGGATTCAAGGGGCGCGAGCCGTTTTCGATGACGACATCGGCGGGGAGGTAGAGATCGATCACGAAGACGAGGTCGGCCCGCGGCGGCACCTCGGGAGGGCGCCCCTCCTCGCCGAACGCGAGGGACCAAGGGACGACGACGCGGCGCTGCTCGCCGGGACGCATGCCGGTGATCGCGCGCTCGAAGCCGCAGATCGTCTTCGTGCTGCCGAGGATGATCTCGCTGGCGATGTTCGTGTCGTGGGTATCGTGCACGGTCGCGCCGCCGGGGAGGCTGGCGACGTAGTGGACGCGGACGGTCGTCCCGGGGCCGATCGGATCACCGCTCCCGGCGGCCAGCACCTCGATTCGAGGCGCGGGCTCGGTCGGGGTTTCCGGCGTGCAGCGGTCGCCGAGGAGCCACGGATCGTCGCTGCGGGCGACGCCGATCGTCGTCCTGCGCGCGGCGGTTTGGGGACCAGCGCAGGAGAGCGTGAAGAATGCGGCGAGAAGAGCCGTTCCGAGGAGCTTGGTGCGTGGGCGGGGCATCGGCGGGACGGAGCATAGCCGGTGTCGCGCCACCCTGACGCCGCGCGAGGCCAGCGTCACTCGTAAACCTTGAAGTCGGGCCACTCGGCGCGGAGCGAGTGTTTCATCTTGATGCACTCGAGGATGGGTCGGTCGTGCTCGTAGGGCATGACGTAGTCGCCGCCGAACCTCGCGGGGACGGTCAGCTCTTCGCATCGGCCAGTCCAGATCTCGATCGAGCCGTTGACCCGAAGGACGACGAGCGGGTCCTCCTCACCGGGTCCCCACAAGTAGTACTGGTTGTGACCGCTGACGGCTCTCGGGAGCCCGTCGTCGGGGCCGTACAGGTTGATCGCCCCCGCCTCGCCGTAGTTGCTCGCGATGATCGCAGTGCGCGCACGCTCTTCGGGCGAGAGCGCGCGCCACACTTCTGCGACGCGCGCCTCGAGCTCCTTCCAGCCCAGCATGTCCGCCATCAGCTGCGGGAGGACCGCCCCCTTCTGACTGTTCTCTTGCTCTTGCGGCTGCGTGTGCGTGAGGACGACGAAGCGGGCGAGCACGGCGGGGGGGAGCACTGGCATCGACGTCGGGAGCGCGACGAGGGTGATGCAACCGGCGAGGGCGAGGTACCCGGCGCGCGCCGCGCGCGAGCGCACGACGCGTGCGGCGCCTACGGCGCCGAGGGCAAACGCGACGCCGTACGCGGGGGCCACGTAGTAGTCCTTGCCGTGGAGGAGGAGCATCTCCGCGAAGACGCCGGCGAACGCGACGGCGAGGAAGCGGACGGGGACGAGCTTTCTGGAGACGAGCGCCCAACCGACGCCGCCGATCCACAGGGGCGCGAGGAGCGGGTTCATGACCATCACCTGATTCACGGCGAACGGGATCGGCGCGACGACGGTGTTCTTCCCGTGGGAGGCGGCGTACATGAGCTCGCGGAAGGGAAAGCCGTGCGCGGCCTGCCAGAGGAAGCTCGGCAGCGCGATCACGAGCGCCGCGGCGGCGCCCAGCACGGCCTCTTTCGTGGCGAGGATCCGGCGCGACGGACCGATGGCGAGCCCGAGAATCAGCGGCGCAAGAAAGAACGGGGAGGCGTACTTGGCCTCCAATGAGAGCCCCGCGATGACGCCGAGCCAGATCAACCATCGTCGTTCGTCGCGCAGGGCGGCGCGCGCCGCCGCGTACGCGATCGCGGTCCAGGCGAGCGGCTCGAAGCAGGTGGTGTTGAGGGTCGAGTGAAGACCCAGATACATCGGGGCGAGAGCGACGGCTGCAGCGGCGAGAGCGCGCGACTGCGGGATGTTCACGACCAGGTTCTCCGCCACGATCCCGGCGAGCGACGCGGTCACAATCACCGTCGCAGCGTGCGCAAGCGCGGGGAGGGCGCGAAGCACGAGGAGGTGCCTCCCAGCAAGCTGTGAGGCGGCCGCCAGGAGCGGCACGAGGGGCGGCTGGTCCACGTAGCCGAAGGCGGGGTGACGGCCGCAATCGATGAAGTAGAGCTCGTCGCGGAAGTATCCGTAGGGTCCAGCGATCGAGGCAACGACGTGTGCGACGAAGAGCGCCGCGGCGATGGCCCACACGAGTCGATCGACACGGGGAGGCGCGGCGGCGGGGGCGAGCACGCTCGCATGCTACGTGACGACCGTGCGTTCGCGTGCGCCTCCCCGCCCCGGCGAGTAGAGTTCGGCGGTGCGCGCGGTCCTCAGCGAGGGGACGTTCCGATCGCGGAGGCTCTCGATGGCACAGCAGAATCCGTCTGACGAAGAGCTACGAAGTCTGCTCACGCGGGCGCGCACGATCGCGATCGTCGGGGCGTCGTCGAACCCGGCGAGACCGTCGCACGGGATCATGCAGAAGCTGCTCTCGCTCGGGTACCACGTCGTCCCGGTGAATCCGCGCGAGACGTCGGTCTTGGGGCAGACCGCCTACGCGAGGCTCGCCGACGTCCCGGAGAAGATAGACATCGTCGACGTGTTCCGGAGAGCGGAAGAGACGCCCCCGATCGCCGACGAGGCGGTCGCGATCGGCGCAAGAGCCCTGTGGCTGCAGCTCGGGGTCGTGAACGAAGAGGCGGCCGCGCGCGCTCGGGCAGGGGGCCTCGCGGTCGTGATGGACAACTGCATCGGTGTAACGCACGCGGTGCTCCGCGTCCCGACGAGAGCGTGAACGACGGCCGCCACATGCGGCCCAACGCGAAAGGATTGCACCATCAACTTCACCCTCCACTTCCGTCTCGCGCGGCGCGACCTCGGGGCCCCCGCTGCCGGAGTCGGTGCGATGCTCCCCGACCTCTGGCGCATGGCGCATCGTCATGTGCGACCGGCGCCAGGGACCATCGATGGGGGAGTCTCGCCCCGCGTCGCAGAGGTGCTTGCCGGGGTGGCGCATCATGGCCGCGCCGACGCGGCGTTTCATGCAAGCGTCGCGTTTCACGAGGGGGAGAAGGCAACGACGAGAGCCCTCGCGCGCCTCGCAGATGTCGACGCGATGCGCCTCTCCCTCTTCGGTCACATCGCGTGGGAGCTGTGCCTCGACGGCGCGCTCGTGAGGCGCGAGGGGGCGAAGCTCGTGTCGGAAGTGGGCGAGGGGATCGACCGAGCGCTCGAGCTTGCGGACAAGGAGTCCGCCGCACAGGCGGCGGCACGGCTTCACCACGCGGCAAGAAAGGGGGCGTCGCTCCCGGGTGGCTTCGAGGATCGCATGGCGCGAATGCTGAGCGAGCTCGGGAGGGGGCGATGGATCGAGGGGTACGCGCGAGGGGAGATCGTGGCGGAGAGGTTGGACGGAATTCGGGGGAGACTCGGGTTCGAGCCGATGCCGGCCGCGAAGAAGGGGGCGCTTGCCGCGCTCCTCGATGAAGCGATCGAGAGGGCGACGGAAGCCATCGGGCCTCTGCTCGAGATGCCGGTCTAGTCCCCTATCCCGTCCCCTATCCCGGCGCTGGCTCCTTTCGCGAGCCCGGACACATCTTGCCCAGCCCTTTCTGGTGGCTCGTGACGAGACCGTTCTGCAGCGCGCGGACCTTGCCACACACCGAGCACTTCCCCTCGAGGTCGTCCCCCGCGGACTTCACGTGCCGCGCCGCCAGCACGGGCGCAGAGGTCACGATCCGAGCGCTCTTCGCGGCGGGTGTCCCCGCTTGTTGCTCCTGGCGCTCGTGCTGCTCCTCGCGCTGGCGCCGCAGCTGATCGATCTTGCTCATGGGGCGTCATACCGCACGCGGCAATTCCCCGCTGGTCGAAGAACGCGGAGCGAGACGACCAGACCGGGCCCTGATCGCTGCGCTACGCTCGACCGACGGGATGGCCTCGACTGACGATCCGACGGCGACGCTGACGGAAGCCTCGGGGGCGGCGTGGGGCCAAACCGAGCCGCGCCCCCCCGAGGCGGCGTTCACCCTCGCGACCGGTACGCTGATCGGGCGCTACGTGGTCGTCGACCGCGTCGGCGCGGGGGGAATGGGGACGGTGTACGCCGCCTACGACACGCAGCTCGCGCGCCGCGTGGCGATCAAGGTCCTGCGCGCCGAAGCGTCGATGGTGGACGCGCAGGCGCGCCTCCTGCGCGAGGCCCAGGCGATGGCGCGCCTCACCCACCCGAACGTCCTCACGGTGCACGACGTCGGCACGTTCGGAAACGGCGTGTTCATCGCGATGGAGTTCATCGACGGGCAGAACCTGCGGGCGTGGCTGCGCGAAGGGCACCCGTGGAGGGAGGCGCTCGCCGCCCTCAAGGAGTCGGGGCGCGGGCTCGCCGCGGCGCATGCGGCCGGGATCGTGCACCGCGACTTCAAGCCCGAGAACGTCCTCATCGGGCGCGACGGGCGGGTCGTCGTCGCGGACTTCGGAATCGCGCGGGCGCTGGGGCCCTCCGCCAGCGGGGACGGCAGTCTCCCCGGGAACGGGAGCGGTCCCCCCTCGGGTCCGCCTCCCGCGGTGTCAGGCGAGCCCGGCTCCGTGGCGGAGGCAAGGACCGGCGAGTCGCTCCAGCCGGTCTCCGCCCCGCTGGAGACGCCGCTCACGGAGACGGGCGCCATGATCGGCACAGTCGGGTACATGGCGCCCGAGCGCGCATTCGAGGGGCGCGACGACGCGCGAACCGACCAGTTCAGCTTCGGCGTGACCCTCTATCGAGCCCTCTACGGTCAGCCTCCTTTCGTTTACTCCAGCCTGCAGTCGTACCTGAAGGCGCTGCTCGATCCGCCGCGCCCGCCCCCCGCGGGCACGCAGGTCCCCTCGTGGATTCACGACGTCGTGCGGCGCGCACTGTCGTACGACGCGAGCGAGCGCTTCGGGTCGATGACCGACCTCCTGGCGGCGCTCGAGCGCGATCCGACGCGACGACGGCGCGCCTGGGTCCTCGGCGCGAGCGCGGTGGTGCTCGCCGCCGTGGGGGGGGCCGCGACCGTTCACCATCAGCGCGTCGTCCGCGACGAGTGCCGCGCGGGCGAAAAGATCATCGCCGACTCCTTCAATCCCGCGGTCCGCGCGAACGTCGAAGCGACGCTCCGAGGCGTGCACGTCGCACAGGCCAGCGACATCGCGGCGCGAACGATGCGCGTGCTCGATCAGTGGTCCAGCGACTGGGCGCAGGCGCATCGGGAGGCGCTCGAGGCGACACGGCTGCGCGGCGAGCAGAGCGTCGCGGTCATGACCGATCGCGTCGCGTGCCTCGAGGCGGCGCGCGAAGAGATGACCTCGCTCGTCGCGATCCTCTCGCGCGCCGACGATGCGGTTGCGAAGCACGCGGTCTCCGCGGCGTACGACCTCCCCCGGCCGCGCGCGTGCCTCGGCCGGAACGTCACGAGCGCCAGCGTCGGCCTCCCCGACGACCCCACCGCGCGCACCCGGGTGCTCGCCCTGCGCCGCAAGGTGGCCGAAGTGAAGGAGCTCGACGCCGCGACGAAGTACGACGAAGCCATCGCCGTCGCGACGCCCGCGCTCGCGGAGGCGCGCGCGATCCCGCACCGCCGCTCGGAAGCGCAGCTCCTCGTGGCCTTGGGGGATGCACAGCGGCAGCTCGGCGATCCAGAGCTCGCGACCGCGACGTGGCAAGACGCCCTCGCGGCGTCCGAGGCCGCAGGGGACGACTCGCTGTCGGCCGCGCTCGCGGCGAAGGTCGCCTTCGAGCTAGGCGACGTGATGGAAAAACCGCGCGAGGCGAGGCGATGGCTCGCGCTCGCGCGCGGCATTTTCGAGCGCGAGGGGGGGGCAGACGAGCGGGCGGAAGCCGAGCTGCTCGAGAGCGAGCTCGCCGTCGTCTCTGCCGAGGGGCACCCGGAGCAGACGATAGCGCTGCGCGACCGCCTCCTCGCGCTGTTGATCCGGATGTACGGACCGAAGCACCCGCGCGTTGCGGCCGCGATCAACAACGAGGCGTGCGACCTGTACTCGCTCGGCCGCCAGGAGGATGCCGTCTCCGAGTTTCGGCGGAGCATCGCGATGCAGGAGGAGCTCTACGGGCCGGACACGCCGACGCTCGCCTCCGACTGGAACAACCTCGGTGCGTCGCTCACCCTCCTCGGACGCTACGTCGAGGCGCGGGCCGCGCTTGAACGGTCGCGCAAGCTCGTCGAGCCGATCGACGTGCACGACGCGAACGCCGTGGTGACGCTGGCGACGATCGCTGTGCTCGACAACCGCGTCGGACGCGCGGACGACGCGCTCGCCGAGACCGCGCAGGGGCTCGCGATCGTGGAGGCGACGGGGGAGAACGGGGTGCGGTTCGTGCCATCTCTCCTCGTGGAGCGGGGGCGCGCGTTCCTGGCGAAGGGGGACGCGGCGTCAGCGCGCGCAGCGTGCGGGCGCGCGCTGGAGGTGGAGGAGAAGCAGGAGCTCGTCGCGCCGGAGAAGGTGTACGCCGACGACGCGCTGACGTGCCTCGGTGAGGCAGAGACGTCCCTGGGGCGGATCGACGAAGCGCTCGCGCACCTCGAGCGCGGGCTCACGCTGACGAAGCGCGACACGCCGACAGACCTGGCGCTCACGCGCTTCGCGATGGCAAAGGCGCTCCGTGCCGGGAAGCGCGACCCAGATAGAGCGAAAGGGCTGGCGACGCAGGCGCTGGTCGATCTGCGCGCGGCAAACGGAATGGAGCGCTTCGCGATCGCCGTGGCGGACTGGCTCGCGGGCAAGTGAGAGCTCTCACCCCCCCCAAAAAAGCATGAGCCGCTTTCGCCCTGGCGTGCGACTGCACACGGGAAGGAAGAGGGCTGAATGCACCGGTATGTGTCCCTGATCGCCTGCATTTCTTTGGTGGTCGCGTGTGGGAACGGTCCGGCTGCGGCCGTGGTGGGCGCGAGCGTCGGCGACGATCCCCCAGCAGCCGAGACGCCAGACAACGCGGCCGACGCGGGCGCGGCGCCCGGGGTCGAACCGGGGAGCAGCGTAGACAGCGACGGCGGGCCGGGCCCGTTCGCTCCGGCCGACGCTGGCCCAGCGGCCGACGCCAGCAGCGGGACGATCGACTTTCACCTGCTCCTCGGCGTGAGCGGCTCGGATACCCCGGGAGACACGCTGAGCCTCGCCGGCGACAACTACACGGACCTCATCGCCTCGAACTACGTCGCGGGGGTGATGTACGGGCACCTGATCGAGAAGTCCTCGCCGGGAATGCTCTTCGACAAAGACTACCTGTACGGGTCCATCTTCGGTCAGCTCCTGCAAGAGAACCTCGATACGGAGCTCTATTCACAGAGCTCGGATCTCATCGACCCTTCGCCGCTTCAGCAGGCCGTCATGGGCACCGGGCAGGGGGGGCCTTATCAGATCAACAACTACGCCGCGGACATGGTCTACGGGACCTACAGCCCGCAGGGTTATTCGCTCATCAACTACGTCGCTGTACAGAAGAACATCGGCTTCGCGTTCGCGTCGGCGGCGACGCAGTACACGCAGGCGACGCCCCCCTCTTTCAACGACAAGTATTACGGGCCGATGTTGACGGCCTATTTCCACTTCAACGACTACGTGGCGCTCCAGAAGATAGGACCCGTGGGCGGCTACACTCCGCAGTGGGAGCCGTCGTACGACAACGCCCTTACCAACTTCGAGAAGCTCCCGGAAAACTTCCTCGATGTCCTCCTGAACGTTGCCTACAACCAGGGCTACTACGGCCCGCTCGTGACGAGCTACAGCGCGGAAGGGGCCACTGCGACGGCGGCGACGGTGGCGACGGTCGACAGCTACGCGTCCGTGTTGGGCGTCAACGACACCTACCAACAGTACCCGTACCAAGTTCGCTATTACCTCGACCAGCTCTACGACAACCCCGCGCCGGTCACCGGGGCCGTCCCGAACAACCACGTCGTCTTCGGCGTCGGCTGGCTCGGGGGAATCTTCGCGAGCTGCTTCGAAACCCTGGCCTACGTCGACGCCTCTTCGGCCTATGCCTACATCTCGCAGGCGCAAGCGACCCAGGCCTTCGACGCCGCGCTCGCGACCTCCGGACTCTCCGGCAGCGCGACGCTCGATCTGAGCAGCGCCGGCCAGCGCGCCCAGCTGTTCGCGTTGCTCGAGCAGGCCATCGACGCGCTCGAATCGAGCCTGCCCACGGACTTCGCGACCACGACGCTTACCGGGCTGTAGCGCTTGGATCGCTTGCGCCGGGTGGGCGAGGTGTGATGAACCTGGACGCGCCGAGTCGTCATGCCGCATCGAGCCGCGAAACACGCCCCACGGGTCGTGCCCCTCTTCGAGACTCCGATCTACGTATCGGACGCCGGGCTCGCTGAATTGCGGCCGAGGCTCCTCCGCCTGACGCGCGCACTTCAGCGACGCGATCCCGAGGGGGCGAAGAGGTCGAACCTGCGGGGATGGCACTCCCACGGCAACCTCCTCGACGAGGAAGACGCCGTGGTGCCCGAGCTCGAGAAGGCGATCCGGGTCCACGTGAGCTCGTTTCTCGGTCTGCTCTCCAAGCGCCGGCGACGGCGCTTCGAGTTCGGTCTCGACGCCTGGATCAACGTGAACGAGCACGGCGCCTCGAACAGTCGCCACGTTCACCCGAACGCGTTCCTATCGGGCGCGTACTACCTGAAGGTGCCGCCGAGGATGCGAACGGCGCAGTTCGTGGTGTGGGACCCTCGCGGCCCGAAGACGATCATGCACGGAGCCTTCGTCCAGAGCTTCACGTTCCCCTGGAACCACGACTCGTTCACGATCGACGTGCGAACCGGGCGGACGCTCATCTTCCCCGCGTGGCTCGAGCACGAGGTCACTCCGCTCGAGGAGGACGTCGAGCGGATCTCGATCGCGTTCAACGTGCGCCGCCGAGCTTGAACGAGCGCGCGCTCGCGCAGTGCTAGGGTTCCCCGGGCATGCAAACCTCGACGATCATCGCCACCCTCGCGGGGAGCGCCGCCGTGCTCGTCTGGCGCATCCGCGAGACGCAGCGGCCGGTGACCGCGAAGAAGATCCTGATCCCTCCGCTGGGGATGGCCACCGGCTTCTCCATGTTCCTCGTGCCTCAGACGCGCATTCCGTTCACCTGGGGCCTAGCAGCGTTCCTCGCGGGTGCGTTCTTCCTCTCCTACCCCCTCGTTCACACGTCGACGCTCACGCGCAGCGGCGACGCCGTCCTCCTGAAGAGATCGCGGGCGTTCCTCGTCATCCTCCTCGCGCTCGTCGCGATCCGGATCGCCGCCCGGAGCTATGTCGAGCGATACATCGACACGGTGCAGACCGGATCCCTCTTCTTCCTCCTCGCGTTCGGGATGCTCCTCCCGTGGCGCGTCGTCATGTATCTGCGGTACCGCGCGCTGACGCGCGGCGCGTAGTCACTGCCTCACTGCGAGCTGTCCCCCGACTTCGCGAGCGCGCGGATGGACCCACGCCGCGCCGATGCGAGCACCGCCTCGTGAAGCTCCGTCACGAGCTCACCGAGGGCAACCCGCTGGCCGTCGGTCGGTGGGCTCATCTTCCATCTCTCGATCGTGAGGCGATAGCTCTCGGCCCTCGCTTTGTACTCGCGCGCGCGAGGTGACGGGCTCGCGGCGCGGAGGAAACCGAGCGCCATGCGGAGCGTTGCCTCGATCTGGTCGGGTCGTGCTGCGCCGTCCACGTCTACAGAATCGCTCGCACGAAACCCGACGTCCATGGACGACCGGTCGTCTCGCACGTCGATTTCACTTGAGGCGTCGCGTCTTTGCCCTACCCACCGTTCGTACGTCACCGCAAGTGGCCTTGCGGAGCCGGTGTGCGCAAAGCGAGGTCGAGAGGGAGGCAGAGCGAGAGAAGAGCCGAACCGCTGTTCGGGCGAGCGGCGAGGGCGCATACTGATGTAGTGGGGTCGCGCGTCTAGCATGGCGAGAGATACAAGCAGCGCCGCCGGTAAGGCTGGCGACAAAGAAACGGCCCGACCCGCCGTGAGGGGAGTTCCCCTGGAGGCGCGGCGTCGCTCGAACCGCTTCCCAGACACCCCTTTCCGCGATCCCGGCTCGGAAGACGGCTCGCGCAAGTCCTTTCACGCGATCAACTCGCTGATCGCCCCCGAGGACCTGAGCGTCGTGTTCCAGCCGATCGTGCGCCTCGATCCTCACCGGATCTTCGCGTACGAGGCCCTCGTCCGGTGCCGCCTCCCGGAGCTCAAGAACCCGACGGTCCTCTTCGAGCGCGCCGTCGAGGTCGGCTGTACCGGGCGGCTGGGGCGCATGATTCGCGAAGTGGCGATGCCGCTGTGCGGCGACTTCCCCGTGTTCGTCAACGTTCACCCGGTGGAGCTTCAGGAGCCCTGGCTCATTCGGCCGGACGACCCGATGTTCCTCCACCACCGCGACGTCTACGTGGAGATCACCGAAGCGGTTCCCTTCACCCACTTCGAGCTCTGTCACAACGTGCTGCGCGAGCTCCGTTCGCGCGCCCACATGCATCTCGTCGTCGACGACCTCGGCGCCGGGTACTCGAACCTGAAGAGCATCGCGGACCTCGAGCCCAAGGTCGTCAAGATCGACCGTGGCATCGTCGAAGGGCTGAAGAAGGGGTCGCGGCAGCAGAAGCTCGTGCGCGCGATCGTCCGACTCTGCGAGGACCTCGGCGCCGAAGTAGTCGCGGAAGGGATCGAGACGGCGGAGGAGCTCGGCGCGGTTCGCGAAGCCGGCGTGCACCTCGTGCAGGGCTATCTGTTCGCGCGCCCCGCGTTCCCCCTCCCCGAGATCGACCCAGCCGCCCGCCGCCTGTAGTCGCTCGTGGCGCTCCTCGACCCCGCTCTCCCGGCGCGCTTCAAGATCCTCCGACGCATCGGCGAGGGGGGTATGGGGATGGTCTACGAGGCAGAGGACCTCGAGCGTGACGTTCGCATCGCCCTCAAGACGGTGCTCCATCATGACGCTGACGCGCTCGCCCGCTTCAAGCGCGAGTTTCGGGCGCTTCAGGACATCAACCACCCGAACCTCGTGGGCCTCGGGGAGCTCGTGGCGGACGGCGGCGAGGTGTTCTTCACGATGGAGCTGGTGGAGGGGGTCGATCTCCTCACGTACGTGCGGGGCGAGTCGAAAGAGCTCGAGGCGACGACGTCGAAGACCGTCGTCGAGGCGCGGCGGGTGGCCGAGCCGACGCTCCTCGACCCGCCGGCCTCCGGGGTCCTCGACCGCCCGACCGAGAAGCCGCGCGTCGCTCGAGCGATCGCGATCGTCGATCCGACGTTCGACGAGATTCGCCTCCGCGACGCGTTCCGGCAGGTCGCGCAGGGGCTGTCGGCGCTCCACGAAGCGAACAAGGTCCACCGCGACGTGAAGCCTCCGAACGTGCTCGTGACGAAAGAGGGGCGCGTGGTCCTGCTCGACTTCGGGCTCGTCGCGGAGACGGACGAGCGCTCCGCCGATCTCTCGATGGCGGGGACGCCCGCGTACATGTCGCCCGAGCAAGTGACCGGCGAGGCCGTCGGGCCCGAGGCCGACTGGTACGCGATGGGCGTGATGATGTACCAGTGCCTCACGGGGCGGCGCCCGTTCGAAGGATCGACGCTCGACGTCCTTCAGGAGAAGCTCGTCCGCGACCCGCTGCCACCGAGCGCGTTCAGCGAAGGAGTACCCGGCGACCTCGACGACCTGTGCGCGCAGCTCCTCCGCGTCGACAGGAGAGCGCGCCCGACAGGGCAGGAGGTGCTCCGGCGCCTCGACGCGTACACGCCCGAGTTCGCCGCCGCGATCAATCTCTCGCAGTCGGGCTCGACGCCGTTCGTCGGGCGCGCGCGCGAGCTGGTCGAGCTCACGCGCGCGTTCGCCGATGTGGTGAATGGACGCGCGGTCACGGTGGCGCTCCAGGGGGAGTCCGGGGTCGGCAAGAGTTGCCTCGTGAAGCGCTTCGTCGACGAGGTGCTCCCATCGCAGGGGGCGGATCTGGTCGTCTTGAGCGGCCGCTGCTACGAGCGGGAAGCGGTCCCGTACAAGGCGTTCGACGAGATCATCGACTCGCTCAGCCGCAAGCTCGCGCGGCTCGAGGACGACGAGCTGCTCTCGCTCCTGCCGAGCCACGTCGCGGATCTCGCGCAGCTCTTCCCCGCGCTCTTGCGCGCGCCGCTCATCGCTCAACAGGCGAGATCGCAGCGGCTCGACCCACACGAGCGGCGTCGCTTCGCGTTCGACGCCGTCCGCGAGCTCTTCTCGCGGCTCGCGCGGCGTCATCGTCTCGTCCTCACGATCGACGACCTGCAGTGGACCGACGCCGACAGCATGCAGCTCCTCAGGGAGGTGCTCCAGCCCCCCGACGCGCCGGCGATGCTCCTCGTGGCCACCGTCCGCAACGTCCCGGACGCGCGCGCGGGGGTGATCGCGTCCGTTCCTGGAGACGTCCGCGTGTTGGCGCGCGAGCGCCTGGCCCCCGACGACGCGCGCGAGCTCGCGACGCGGCTCCTTCGGAGGGTGGCGCCCGGATCGGCCGACGCTGGAGCCATCGCCGACGAAGCAGGAGGGCACCCGCTCTTCATCGACGAGCTCGTGCGCCACGCGGCGCTCACGAGCAGCGGCGAGCACCCCGTCGCGCTCCGCCTCGACGACGCGCTCGCCGCGCGCGTCGAGAGGCTCGAGCCGAGCGCGCGGCGAGTGCTCGAGATCGCATGTGTCCTCGGCGCCCCCACAGCTCAGGAGACAGTCGCCCAGGCGGCGGCGCTCGAGATGGGGGAGTTCGCGCGCGCGGTGGCGCTCCTGCGCACGTCGAACCTCGTCCGGACACGCGGGGCGCGCGTCTCCGACGCGATCGAGCCGTACCACGATCGCGTGCGTGAGGCCGTGGTCGCTCATGTCGCGCCGGACGTGATGCGCGAGTGCCACGAACGGATCGGGTCTGCGCTCGAGGTGTCGAAGGCGTTTGATCCCGAAGTGCTCGCGACGCACTGGACGGGGGCTGGCCAGCCGGTGCGGGCAGCGAAGTACGCGGTCGTCGCGGCGGAGCAGGCCGCGGGGGCGCTCGCGATCGACCGCGCGGCGCGTCTCTACGAGCAAGCGATCGGGCTCCTCCCCGAGACGGATCCCCGCCGCGACGTCTTGCGCCGCCAGCTCGGCGACGCGCTGGCCAACGCCGGAAAGGGGGTGCGCGCGGCGGACGAGTACGAGCGCGCGGCCCTCGGGGCGAGCACCGCGGAAGCGCTCGACCTACGCCGGCGTGCGGCGGCGCAGCTCCTCCGCTCCGGGGAGATGGTCCGAGGGATGGCCGTAACGCGGGCGGTGCTCGCCCTCGTCGGGATGAGACTGCCGCGCACGCGGTTCGGCGCGATCGTCACGTACCTTTGGTACCGGTTCGTCCTGCTGGTGCGCGGCTTCGACTACGTCGCGCGTGACGAGAGCCAGATCCCCCCCGAAGAGCTCATGCGGGTGGATGTCTGCGGCTCGGTCTCCGACACGGCGGCGTACGCGGACGCGCTGCGCGGCTCGATCTTCCATACCCGCTTCCTCTTGCTCGCGCTCCGCGCCGGAGAGGCGTCGCGGATCACGCGCGCGCTCGCGGCCGAGTGCACCTACCTGGCGGCGAGCGGCTCGAAGAAGTGGGCGCGCACGCAGCGCATGATCGAGCGAGCGCGCGAGGCCAGCGAGAGGGCGGGTACGCCGAAGGCGCGCGCGATGATGCTCGCGTTCGAGGGGAGCGCCTATTGCTTCAACCTCCGCTACGCGGCCGCCATCGAACGGATCGAGGCGGGGATCGCGCTCTTTCGTGAGCAGGTCCCCGGGTCTGCGTGGGAGGTGACGATCTCTCGTTTCTTCCTCTTCAACGCCTATCACTACTCCTGCCGGTTCCTCGAGCAGCGCACCCAGCAAGAGGCGGCGCTGAAGGATGCGCTCGCGCGTGGCGACACCTACGCCTCGGTGATGTTTCGCGTCGGCGTGTTGAACCGGATCTGGTGGATGTCCGCCGACCCGGAGAGGTCGCGTCGCGAGCTCGCCGAGGCCGTACGCGACTGGCCGGCGACGGGTGCGTTCGACCTGATCCACTTCCATCAGCTCGTCGGGCACGCCTACATCGATATCTACGAGGGGAAAGGGGGGGCGGCGTACGCGCGGGCGCTCCACGACTGGCCCGCGCTCCGGCGTTCGCTCCTCCTTTCGCTCGAGCCGCTCCGGCTCGAGGCGATGACGCTTCGAGCCCGCGCCGCCTTGAGCGCCGCTACGGATCCGAACCGGACCGACCGCGACGTGCTCGTCCGCGACGCGGAGCGGGCGTTGCAGAGCTGTCGGGCCGCGGACACTCCGACGAACCGCTGGGCGCTCTTGTCGATCCGCGTCGGGATCGCTGCGCTCAAGGGGCAAACGGAAGAAGTGACGCGGCTCCTGCAGCACCTGGAGAAGGACGAGGCCGATGAGGCGTGGACGACGCGGCAGCTCGCCCGCTGGGTGCTCGGGGCGAAGCGCGGCGGGATCGAGGGGAGCGCGCAGGTCAGGGGGGCCAAAGAGGCGCTCTTGAGCCGAGGGGTCGTGCCGGACGAGCGGTTGCTTGGCGTGCTGTTTCCGGGGCTCGGGTGGCGCGCGATACCCTAGAGCGCGTGGCCCGTCCTCTCACCGTCAACCGCGCCTGCGCGCTCCACGAGCGCGCCGTGCGGCTTCGCGAGACGGCTCGCCCGCGCGCCGCATCGATCGCGGCGCGGCAGGCGGCGACCTTCTTCGCCGCTGACCCGGCGATGCGCCTCGACTACGCGAACACGCTGATCGAGCTCGGCGCCTCGCTGCGGGATCTGGGCGACTATCGGGCGTCTCTGCGCGCGACTCGGCGGGGAGCGGGCCTCGTTGCGCCGCGCATGCGGGAGAGCCTGGACGCGCGTGCTCTGTACGTGAACGCCCTCGTCCAGGTCGGCGACGTGCTCGTCGCCCGCGCGCGCTACACGGAGGCAGAGCGCGGGTTCCGGGAAGCGCTCGCCCACGCTCGACCACCCCTCCCCAGACGATTCGCGCTCCCCGCGCTCAACGGCCTCGGCGTCGTCTGCAAGTACACTGGGCGCTTCGCGGAAGGGCTGCGGCACTACCGCCTCGCCGCCGAGATTGCGCGGAGCGCGCGGGATCGAATCGCCTACGCCACGGTGCTGCACAACATCGCGGGGATCGAGCACGAGCGCGGTCGCTACGCCGAGGCCGAGCCCACGGCACGCAAGGGGCTCGCGCTGCGACGACGCGCGCTCGGCCGAACCCATCCGGCTGTGGCGGCCGACGAAGCGGCGCTCGCTGCGATCCTCGCAGGAGTCGGGAAGAACGCGGAGGCGGCGGTTCTCTTTCGCAGAGCGCTACGCACCTTCGCGCGAGCGTTGGGGCCAAAGCACGTCGAGGTAGGGCTGACTCTCGGCGGGCTCGGCGCGCTGGAGGCGCTTCGAGGCCAGCACGCGCGCGCAGAGCGAACCTTGCGCCGCGCGCTCCCGCTGCAAAGAGCGACCTTGGGAGCGAACCACCCGGAGACGCGCGAGACGGCCCGGCGCCTCGCCCTCGTCGTCGGCATGCTTCGTCGAGCTCCCTGATCTCTCGTCCGCGTCACCGATGGCTCGGAGGCGCAATCGTTGCTCCTGATTGGGCCCGTTACCTCGTAGGAGCGCCCGACGGCGCGCCAGATGCATCGGTCTTTGTCGCCCGAGGAGCAATCATTTCGCCTCGAGCGACCTCGCGCTTCGCAACAGCGTCCCCGGAGGCCGTTTGACGAGAAACGATTGCGCGCTCGCGGAATCGAGCGCTCGCATCTCCGCGTAGTTTGGTGCGCCCGACGCCTCGCTCGTTTGCTCGAAGAGCAACGATTACGCTTCGCAGGGCTCCGCGGGGCCGTTCTACGCGCGCCGCGCTTGCACGAGCACACCTCTTGCCTCGACGAGGAGCAACAATTGCTCCTCCGGGCCCCGAAAGAACGCTCCCACCGAGCCGTTCCGTTCGAGTAGGAGAAACGATTACGCATCGAGGCACATGAAGAGACCGCCCCCCACTCGCCGACGACGAAGCGAAACGGACCAGTTCCGGCTCGCGCTCATGCGCTTGCGCACCGAGCGTGGGTGGACGCAGGACCACCTCGCCACCAAGCTCGGCATGTCGAAAAGGACCCTCTCGCACTGGGAGAACGGGCACTGGCTCCCTCCGTTCAAGCAGCGGCTCCACGTCGTCCTGTCGCTGCACGACATGCCCCCCGAAGTCGTCCTCGAAGTTGCCGACGGGCTCGGCGTGAGCACGAACCCCGTCGTCGAACCGCTGCTGAAGCCGTACCGCGACGCCCTCTACGGCGCCCAGGAGAGCGACGACGACGCGGCCCCCACCGTGGTCGTCTCGCCGCCGCGCCCGCGCCCGGAGCCCAAGCAGCTTCGCGCCGCGCTCGACGCCGTCGTGTTCGCGGCGGCCGACGCGATGAACGCGACGCCGAACGACGTCCGCGCCGTGATCGACCGCGCCCTCGCGGCGAGCGGCGACCTCGGGGGGACGCTCGAGGACACGCGGGAAGCGGTGGCCGTGAAGGTCGCGAAGCCGAAGAAGCCTTAGGCGAGCGCAACGGTCAGAGACCGCCGAAGCGCGCCGCGATCGAGGTAGGCTTCCCGGCGATGACGAACACCCAGGTCCTCCTCGCGAGCCGCCCCGAAGGGTGGCCGACCGAAGCCAACTTCCGCATCGTGGAGTCGCCCGTCCCCGACCCGAAGGACGGCGAGGTCCTCGTGCGCGTTCACTGGCTCTCGCTCGACCCCTACATGCGTGGCCGGATGAACGACGCGAAGTCGTACGCCTCGAAGGTCGAGATCGGCGACGTGATGGTGGGCGGCGCGGTCGGCGAAGTCGTCTCGTCGAAGAACCCGGGCTACCGCGCGGGGGAGTTCGTGGTCGGCATCTTCGGCTGGCAGGAGTACGCGGTTTCCAATGGCGCCGGCTTGATGAAGGTCGACCCGAAGCGCGTCCCGCTGTCGGCGTACCTGGGGCCGGTCGGAATGCCGGGAGTGACCGCGTACATCGGGCTCATCGACATCGGCGCGCCGAAGGAGGGGGAGACCGTCGTCGTGAGCGCCGCGTCGGGCGCCGTGGGGAGCGTCGTGGGGCAGATCGCGAAGATGCGCGGGTGCCGCGCGGTCGGGATCGCCGGGGGGCGCGACAAGTGCGAGTACGTGACGCGCGAGCTCGGGTTCGACGCGTGCATCGACTACAAGGCCGGCAAGCTCGAAGAGGACCTGCGCGCGGCGACGCCGAAGGGGATCGACGTCAACTTCGAGAACGTCGGCGGCGAAGTGTTGGACGCCGTGCTGAAGCGGCTGAACCCGTTCGCGCGCATCCCGCTCTGCGGCCTGGTGTCGCAGTACAACGAGAAGAGCCCGTACGGCGTGAAGAACTTCGGCGCGCTCCTCGTGAGCCGCGTGAAGCTCGAAGGGTTCATCGTCTCGGAGCGGATGGCGCGCTGGCCGGAGGCACTCGGGGCGCTCGGCGGTTGGGTCGCGGAGGGGAAGCTGAAGTACCGGGAGACCGTGGCGGAGGGGATCCGGAGCGCGCCGAAGGCGTTCCTCGGGATGCTCAAGGGGGAGAACCTCGGCAAGCAGCTCGTCAAGGTGGCCTGAGATGCCCGAGCCGCCCCGTCCCTCCGAGCAGCAGCAGCGCCATTTCGACGTCCTCGTCGTCGGGGCCGGGATCTCCGGCATCAGCGCCGCCTACCACTTGCAAACGCGCTGCCCGAGAAAGACGTTCGCGATCCTCGAAGCCCGCGAGCGAATGGGGGGCACGTGGGACCTGTTCCGGTATCCGGGCATCCGCTCCGACTCGGACATGTACACGCTCGGCTTCTCGTTCCGCCCCTGGACGGACCCGAAGGCGATCGCCGACGGCCCCGCGATCCTGTCCTACCTGCGGGAGACGGCGAAGATGTACGGCATCGATCGCAAGGTCCGCTACGGGCACCGCATCGAACGCGCACACTGGTCGACGAAGGAGGCGCGGTGGACGGTGGACGTGCGCGAGGTCGCGTCAGGTCAGACCGTGCATTTCACCTGCGCGTTCCTGTTCATGTGCTCCGGCTACTACGACTACGACGCCGGCTACACCCCCGACTTCGAAGGGATGGATCGCTTTCGCGGTCGCATCGTACACCCGCAGCAGTGGACGCCGGACATCGACTACGGCGGGAAGCGCGTCGTCGTGATCGGCAGCGGCGCGACCGCGGTGACGGTCGTGCCGGAGATGGCGAAGCGCGCCGCGCACGTCACGATGCTTCAGCGCTCGCCGACGTACGTCCTCTCGATCCCGGAGCGCGACCCCGTGGCCGACTGGCTGCGCGAGCGCCTCCCCCCGAAGCGCGCCTACGCGATCACCCGCTGGAAGAACGTGGCCCTCGGGATGGCCGTCTACAACTCGTGCAGGCGCTTTCCGGAGCGCGCCAAGAAGCTCCTCGTGGGCCAGGTGGGCAAAGCCGTGGGGAGGAGGGAGGCGGAGTCCAACTTCACCCCTGCGTACAAGCCGTGGGATCAGCGCCTCTGCTTCGTGCCGGACGGGGACCTCTTCAAAGCCATCCGGTCAGGGCGCGTGTCCGTCGTCACGGACCACATCGAGACGTTCACCGAGAACGGGCTTCGCTTGCGGTCCGGCGCGGAGCTCGAAGCGGACGTGATCGTCACCGCCACGGGTCTCAAGCTCAAGTTCCTCGGAGGGCTCGAGATCGAAGTCGACGGGCGACGCGTCGAGCCCAGTCGGACGCTCGCTTACAAGGGCATGATGTGCAGCGACGTCCCGAACCTCGCGCTCGCGATCGGCTACACGAACGCGTCGTGGACGCTCAAATGCGATCTGACCTCCGAGTACGTCTGCCGCCTCCTCAACTACATGGACGCGCACGGCTACACGGAGTGCTGCCCGCGAAGAGACGCCTCGGCGGGGGACGAGCGGCCGCTCATCGACTTCTCTTCGGGCTACGTGCAACGAGCGCTCGACGCGCTCCCCAAGCAAGGGGAGTTCGCCCCGTGGCGCCTGTACCAGAACTACGCGCTCGACATGATGGCGCTGCGTTACGCACCCGTAACAGACCGGGCGATGCAGTTCTCGACGCCGAACCGGTAGTCCACCTCGGCCGACGTCTCATTCGGGCCTAGCGCGGCCAGGGTGAACTTTATCACTCCCGGCACGAAATTCCGTTCAGACCGTGTTGCGGGGGGCCTTCCCCGCAGCTAAACCCCCGTCGCCAGGTTTATCCGGTCGGGAGGTCGTCGTTCATGTCTCGCTTTCGCGCGCGCACGCTTGTTTTCGGGGGATACGTGATCGCGGGCGCTGTCTGGGCGTGCAGCTCGAGCAGCCCGCCGGGCTTCACCAACGAGGACGGCGGCGGCTCATCCGGCGGCAGCAGCGGAGGCTCGAGCGGTGGCTCGAGCGGAAGCAGCAGCGGCGGCTTCGACGGCGACGGCAGCATCGGGAGCATCAACGACGACGCGCAGGCGCCGAACACGGGCGAGACGAGCGTCACCGTCTCGACGACGATGTACGCCGATACGGAGAGCGCGCTCTACTCGGTCGATCCGAAGACGAACGTGGCGACGCTGATCGGCGACTTCGTGTTCCCGGGCGTGGCCGACGCGAGCGGAGCCCAGTACACGGTGACGGACATCGCCGTGAACGCGGCCGGCGCCATCTACATCAACACCGAGACCGAGGTGTACCAGGCCGTCCTCCCCACGGGCGGGACCGGCAACGTGACGCTCACGAACGGCGTCGCGATCTCCGCCGCGGCGGGCTCGAACGGGGCGTACTTCTACGCGCTCGCGTTCACGCCGCCTGGGGCGCTCGGTCCGGGCTCGCCGGAGTACCTCGTCGGCGGCGACGGGAGCGGCAACCTCTGGTCGATCAATCCGGCGACCGGCGCGTCGATCAACCTCGGGAACTTCGGCAACGATCCGACCGTCTCGGGGAACTTCATGGCGCTCTCGGGCGACATCGTCTTCTACCAAGTCACGGACTCTGACGGGGGCACGTCCTACCAGGGGCTCGCGACCATCCGCTCGTGCGCCCCGAACGCGACGAACCCGAGCTACTCGCCGACGTGCAGCAAGACGAACGATTATCTCGCGGGCGTGGACATGGCGGCGCTCGCGACCGCGTTCTCGACCGGAACGGCAGCGGCGTCGCTCAACGCCGGCATCTACGGCGGAAGCACGACGACGCTCGGCAACGGGATCGGTCACGGCGAGATGTTCGGTCTCGCCGCGGTGGGCACCGACGTCGTCGGGTTCGCCAAGTACCAGGACCCGAGCGGCGGCACCGTGGTTCCCGCGTCGACCTGGACGATCAACACGTCACCGACGAGCGGCGTAGGGACGCTGCTTCCGCAGACGTTCTCGTTCACCGACGGGTGGGCAGGGGCGGCCGTGACCTCGACGGTCACGATCATCGTGCCACCGCCGCCGCCGCCGCCGCCGCCGCCCAAGTGATGGCGAGCGCGTCCGCCCGCTGAGGTGCGGAAAGGGATTATCCTGCCCGGATGATCGTCCGGACAGGTGTCTTCTACGACGGGACGCTCGCGCCGCCTCGCCGCAACGTCGATGTCGTCATCGAGGGGGATCGGATCGCCGAGATCCTCGACGCCACGGGGGGAAAGGCGCCCGATCGAACGGCCGCCTGCGTCACGCCGGGGCTCGTGAACGCCCACGTGCACCTCGTCGGCAGCGGCGAGCCGAACACGATGGTCGCCGTCGCGACGATGGACCAAAACCAGGCGATGCTGGCCGCGGTCGAGAACGCGGCCAAGTCGCTGCGCGCAGGCGTGACCGCGGTGCGCGACTTGGGGAGCCCGAACGGGATCGCGCCTGCGCTGCGCGACGCGATCGAGCGCGGCGCCGTCCCTGGTCCTCGGATGCGCGCGGCGGGGCGGGTGCTCTGCATGACGGGCGGGCACGGCTGGTTCATCGGGCGACAGGTCGACGGCCCGTGGGACGCGCGCAAGGCGGTGCGCGAGGAGCTCTTCAGCGGGGCCGACTGCATCAAGGTGATCGCGACAGGCGGCGTCCTCACGAAGGGAGCGGTCCCCGGCAACGCGCAGCTCCTGCCGGAGGAGCTCGACGCGTCGATCTCCGAGGCTCGCCGCCACGGGCTCCGCACGGCCTCCCACGCCATCGGCACCGAAGGGATAAAGAACGCGCTCCGCGCCGGCGTGGACTCGATCGAGCACGGGCACATGCTCGACGACGAGGCGATCGAGCTCTTCAAGGCGCGCGGGGCGTATCTCGTCCCGACGCTGGCGGCGCCGGCATGCATCCTCGAGCACATGCACGACGGGACGCAGCCGGCGTGGGTGCTGAAGAAAGCGGAGGTAGTCAACGAGGCTCTCCAGCGGAACCTTCGCCGCGCGTTCGAGGCGGGGGTGAAGATCGCCGGGGGCTCCGACGCCGGCACGCCCTTCAACTTCCACGACAACTACGCGTACGAGCTCGAGCTGATGCACCGGCTCCTCGGCATGACGCCGCAGCAAGCCCTTCACGCGGCCACGGCCGTCGCGGCGGAGCTCCTCGGCGTTCATCACGGCACCCTCGCGCCGGGGGAGCCCGCCGACATGCTGCTCCTCGGCCGCGACATCGGCGAAGACCTCCGCACGCTGCGCGAGCCGCAGGGGGTGCTCAAGGGGGGGCGGGAGCAGCGGCGGTAGATCGCCGCGAATCTCGATCAACCCATCCCCCGGCCCCTTCCCTGCAAGCAGGGAAGGGGTGTCACGCGTCGCCAGAGATCTCGGATAGCATTTGCGCGACGAGATGGCCGACGACGAAATTCTCACGATCGCCAAGGCCCGGATCGGCCGCGTGCTCCGCGGCAAGTACCGCCTCGATCGTGTGCTCGGCGTCGGCGGGATGGCCGTCGTCTACGCGGCGACGCACCGGAACAAGAAGCGGTTCGCGATCAAGATGCTCCACGCGGAGCTCTCGATGCGCGAGAACATCCGGACGCGATTCCTGCGCGAAGGCTACGTCGCAAACTCCGTCGAGCACCCCGGCGCCGTCGCCGTGCTCGACGACGACGTGGCCGAGGACGGCTCTGCGTTCGTCGTCATGGAGCTCCTCGACGGCGCGGCGGTCGACGAGGTCTGGGCGAAGTACGAGAAGCACGTGCCGCTGCCGCTCGTCCTGTCGATCGGCGACGCGCTCCTCGACGTGTTGGTCGCGGCGCACGCGAAGGGGATCGTCCATCGCGACATCAAGCCCGCGAACCTCTTCCTGACGAACGACGGGCGGCTCGAGGTGCTCGACTTCGGGATCGCGCGCCTGCACGACGAGACGAGCGGCGCGCAGGCGACGCAGACGGGAGCGATGCTCGGGACGCCCGCGTACATGGCGCCGGAGCAGGCGCTCGCGGAGTCGAGCAAAGTGGACGCGCAGACCGACCTCTGGGCGGTGGGGGCGACGCTCTTCGCGCTCCTCACCGGGGAGCTCGTGCACCCGGGGGAGAACGCGTCGCAGCTCCTCGTGGCCGCGGCGACGAAGAAGGCGCGCGGGATCGCGAGCGTCGCCGGGGAGGTGCCCGCGGCCGTCGCGGAGGTGATCGACAAGGCGCTCGCGTTCGACAAGCACGACCGGTGGGCGAACGCGAAGGAGATGCGGGAGGCGCTCGCGAAGGCGTGCGTGAGCGCGACGGGGGGGCCGATCGCGCCGCTGCCGAAGACGACGAGGGTGACCGGGCTCGAGGCGACGATCGCGTCGAGCCCGGAGCTGGACTCGGGGGCCGGAGCGGCTGCATCGAGCAACGTGGGGTTCGATCCCACTGTGGACGCGCCGGCTGCGCGTCCGAGCGCGCCACGCGACGGCGGGACGACCGGTGGGGCCGTGGCGGCCACGAAGGAGAGCCCCGCGCGAGCGCACCGGGTGGTTCCGTGGCGGAAGGTCGCGGTGGGGGGGGCGGCGTGCGCCCTCATCGCAGCGGGTGCGGGCGCCGTCGCGATGGCGCGCAGGCCGCAGGTGGCGTTCTGCGCCGACATCCAGACCGCGATCGACGGCTTTCGGTGCGTCTCGCCGCTACCCGAGAGCGCCGTCGGGAAGCGCGTCAAGGCCCACGCCTGGCGGGTGACCAGCCAGGGGGGCAGGATTCAGCGCGCCGAGCGCGTGACATTCGCCGGCACGCGAGTCGACGATCACGACTGGGAGCGCGAGATCATTCGAGACGAGGACGGCTCCGTGCGCGAGATCGTCAGCCGCGACCCACACGGAAACATCGCCGAGTGGCAGAAGTGGTCGGACGGTGGACGGCGCGTCGACTTCGTGGATATCGACGGCAAGACACCGCGGCACATACTCTCGGGCGAAGACGAAGACGATCCGGTGTCGCGCGTCACGGCCATCCGCTTCGAGTACGATGCTCGCGGCATCGTGGCGCGTGAGACGTACCTGGGTGCCAGCGGAAAGCCACGCCCGGCCTGGGATGCGTACGGCCGCTCCCGCGTCAACGGTCGCGCGGGCCGGACGACGCGGGAACAGAACCTGGCGAGCGACGGGGAGCCGGGCTCGGATCCCGCCGGGGTGAGCATCGTGGAGGACACCGACGACGACTCGCCCGAAGGGACAGACAGTCGCTTCCTCGACATTCAAGGGCGCCCGGTCTGCAACGCAAACGGCATCCACCATTTCCACAAAGACTTCGACGATAGCTACGAGTGGAAGGCCTTCATGAACTTCGGGCTCCACGACGAGCCCACGGTGATCATGAATCTCGGGACGCACGGGATCCTCTTCACCTGGGACGCAGCGAAACGCGTCGAGGAGCAGACGACCGTCGACGAGCGGGGGCATCCACGCCCGTGGAAGGGCAACGCCGCGTCGATCGAGCGCAACACCTACGACGACCGCGGGCGGTTCGTCCTCGACGAGTTGTTCGACGCCAACCGGAACCACGTGATGCGCCATCCAGGCGCCTCTACGACTCGCTTCGCCTACGACGAGCATGACAACGCGGTCGACATTCAAGCATTCGACCCCAGCGGGGCGCCCATGCTGAACGATATCGGAACGGCCCATCGCGTCGCGCTCTTCGACGAGCATGGACGCATGGTGGAGAGGCGCTACTTCGACACGGCCGGCCGCCCAAGCATACGACGCGACATGGGGGCGATCGTGACGATGGGCTACGACGAGCGAGGCCTCCAGGTCACCGAGGGCTACCTCGACGCCGACCGGCATCCGGTCGCGAACACGCACGGCTACGCGACCAAGCGAATGAAATACGACCGGCTCCGGAACCAGGTCGAGAAGGCCTTCTTCGGTCCCGACGGTCACGCATGCGTCGACGACGACGGGACGAGCATCATTCGCCACGCGTACGACGACAACGACGACCTCGTCGCCGTCTCGTACTTCGACGCGACGGGCGCCCCGACGATTCACAAAGGGGAGTGGGCGACGAAGAAGCTCAAGAACGACGAGCGCGGTCTCGTCGTCGAGGAGGCGTACTTCGACGCCCACGGCGAGCCGATGCTGCTGCGAGACGGATATGCGCGCGTCACGTACGTCCGAGACCGGAACGGCGACGTCGTCGAAGAGGCCTACTTCGGCAAGAGAGATGAACCCGTGGCGCGGACCGGCGGATACGCGCGGAGAACGATCGCGCACGACCTTCATCGCCTTACCGTCGAGACGAGGCTCTTCGACGTGAAGGGTGCTGCGACGACGGGGACCGACGGCTGGGCGATCGAGCGGACCGCGTACGAAGATCGCGGACTTGTCGTGCGTCACGACCACCTCGATGCCGCGGCGAAGCCCGTTGCGACGAGGAACGGCGCGTCGGACACGAAGGCGTACGACGGACGCGGCAACGTCATCGAGGAGGCGACGCTCGGAGTCGACGGGAAGCCGTTCGGGAGCGAAGCGGGATACGCGACGAAGAAGAGCAGCTACGACGAACGCGACGAGCTGGTGGAAGAGGATCTCCTCGCTGCCGACGGGAAGCTCGCGCTCGGCAAAGACGGCTGGGCGATCCGGAAGCTCCGGTACGACGACAACGGCAACGTCGTCGAGGAGTCGTTCTACGACGGTGAGCACAGGCCCGTCGCGCTCAAAGACGCATCTCACGCCTCCGTTCGCAGCAGATTCGATGCGCGCCAGCATCTCCTCGAAAGCTCGTACTTCGACCCCGCTGGAACTCCCGTGAGGGGCCCCGAGGGGGCAGCGGTCGTGCGTTACCAGCGCGACGCCAACGGGCGCACGGCCGAGGCAGCGTACTTCGACGGCTCGGGCACCCCCACGCGGTCCAAGGACGGCGCGTTCGTGGTCCGTTCGAGCTACGACAGCGCGGGCCGTCTGGTCGACGAGCGCTTCGTCGACGCCGCGGGCGCCCCGCACCCCGGGGCCGACGGCTGCTCGAGCCGCCACACGAAGTACGACGCGCAGGGGCGCAAGGCCGAGGAGTCCTGCCTCGATGCGAAGGACGCCCCCGCGCTCTGCGCCGACGGCTGGGCCATCCGCCGCACGCTCCACGACGCGCGCGGCAACGACGTCGACGTCACGAGCTACGGCCCCGACGGCGCCCTCCGCGGCGACAAGGACGGCGTCGCCCGCCGCAAGAACCGGTTCGACGAGCGGAACCTCCTCCTCGAGACGACGTTCTTCGACGCGAGCGACAAGCCGGCGCACGACAAGCGCGGCGTACACGCGATCCGCTTCACCTACGACGACGCCGGCAAGAAGACGGGCGAGACGAGCTTCGACGAGCGCGGCAAGGCGGTCGCTACGAAGCCTTCGACCGACGCCGCGGCCAAGAAGCCCGGCGAATAGAAGTCGACGGTTCGCGCAAGTCCTGCATCCTGCCGCAACGCCGGTTGCCCTTCCGGAGCGCGGCCGCACCTCCTGAGCGACTCCGCGCAGGCCGTGCGCGCCCCTGGCCGTGGCACGCGCGATGCTCCGGGGAATCTCATGACTCCCCTTCGGGCGATCCCGCGAGCTCCTTCGGAGCGAAGCAGAGCTCGCCCCGCGGAGATAGCCCCGACGATCGACGTGCTCATCGTCGACGACGACGACGATGCACGAAAGGCCCTGGCGAGCGCCGTCCGCTCCTTCGGCTACCCGGTGCGCGTCACGAGTAGCGCGACCGATGCGCTCGCCGAGTGGGAGCGTCGACCGGCGGCGATCGTCCTCACGGACTGGACGATGCCTGAAATGACGGGGCTCGAGCTCTGCGTCGCGCTCAAGCGTCTCGAGCCCCAGCCTCATGTCGTCATGATGACCGGCTTCGACGGCCGCGCGCGCCTGCTCGAAGCGCTGCGCGCTGGCGCCGACGAGTTCATCTCGAAGCCGGTCGATCTCGAGGAGCTCGAGGTCCGGCTCATCGCGGCCGCACGGACGGTCAACGCCGAGCGGGCTCTCCGGCGACGTAACGCGACGCTTCGCTACGAGAGCGAGCGCGAGTTCGTCGTCGCGCGCACCGACGCGCTCACGGCAATCCCCAACAGGCTGCGCATGGACGAGGACCTCGCTCGCGCCATAAGCGACGCCGCCCGCTACGGTCGTCACTACTGCATCGCGATTTGCGACATCGACTACTTCAAACGCTACAACGACCGAAACGGCCACCTCGCAGGCGACGTCGCCCTCCAGCAGGTGGCCGCGGCGCTCCGCGACGGAGTGCGCGCGACCGACACCGTCTACCGCTACGGAGGCGAGGAGTTTCTCATCCTGTTCCCCGAGCAGACGTTGAGCGAGGTCGCGGTCGCGATGGAACGAATCCGGGCCAGCGTGCAGGCGCTCTCGTTGGCGAACGCGCCGGTTTCGGAGTCAGGCGTCTTGACGATAAGCGCCGGGGTCGCCGAGCTGCGTGAGCCGAACCGCGAGGACTGGCTCCTGCGGGCGGACGGGGCGCTCTACCGCGCGAAGGCCGCGGGGCGGAACCGCGTCATCCTTGCCGACGGCTAGGAGGAGAACTGCAGGGCGCCGAGGGTGTAAAGTGGCTTGATGCGAGCTTGTCTGCGTGCGCTCCGAATTGGACCCACGCTCGGCCTTGCACTGATCACGTTGATCCCGCTGATCACCTTGGCCTGCGGCGGCGCGGAGTTCGTCACGGCCGGCTCCGACGACGCAGGGCTCGGCGGCGATAGCTCGGTCGTGGATGCGACGGTGACGACCGACGGAAATGTCACGAACGACGGCGCGGTCGTGGAGACCGGCTCCGGCGACGCGAGCGGTGGCGACAGCGGCGGCGTCAGCGGGGGCGACAGCGGCGACGCCGGAGCGACCGGGGACGGAGGCGATGGCGGCTTCGCGTGCCCCTCGCCGGATCTCACCGTCGTCTTCTGCTCCGACTTCGACCACGCGACGACTCCCCCTTGGGAGTGGAGCAGCGACCCGATCACGTCGGAGGGGAACGAGACGGTCGATACGACCCACCACCTCACGGCTCCGAACGGCTTCGCCGCGTCCAACTCGGCGCTCGTCGCTTCCTCCGGCTACACGATCGCCTCTCTCGGATACCAGTTCACCAGCATTGCCGGCCGTATCGACTACGTCTTCAACATGTACGTGGAGACGTACGACACCATCGACAACCCCCCGATCGGGGTCGCGCAGCTGATCGTCGGCGAGACGACGCCGTCGAGCGAGTTCTCTCTCCAACTGGTGCTCAAGGGGGGTCAGCTCGAGCTCAGCCAGATTTTCACCGGGACCGATGGGGGGCAGCAGACGCCGTCGACGACGGTTGGCGCAGTGGCCACCGGCACCTGGGTCCAAGTAGAGCTGCTCCTCGATCGTCGGACGGCGAACTGGACGGCCACGATCTACCTCGACGGCGTCTCGAAGCTCGATATCCAGACGGCGATCACCCCGAGCAACGAGAACCTCGAGGTCGACCTCGGCATCCTCGGGGTGCTCCCCATCACGACGGCGAACTCGATCACGTTCGACAACGTGACGGTCCGCGCCTACTGACGAGGGCCTCGCACGTGCGCTTCGCACCGGCCGTCGTCGCGCTGAGCGCCCGAGAGGGGGGCGGCTTCGTCCTCCGGTCGCCGCAGCCCCTCGCTCCGTTCGCGCGCCGGGTGGGCGACTGGCTCGAGCGGTGGGCCGGGGAAGCTCCTGCGCGCACGTTCCTCGCCGAGCGCGACGCGACGCGCGGGTGGCGCCGCGTCACGTACGCGGAGGCGTTTTCGGCCGTCCGCGCGATCGCGCAAGGGTTGCTCGACCTCGGCGCGGCGCCCGATCGCCCCGTCGTTCTCCTGTCTGAAAACGGCGTCGACCACGCGCTCGTCCAGCTCGCCGCGATGCACGCAGCGATCCCCGCCGCGCCCGTCTCCCCCGCGTACTCGCTGGTCTCGCGCGACTTCGCCAAGCTGCGCGAGATCGTGGCCACGGTGGGCCCAGGCGTCGTCTTCGCCGACGACCCGGCCCTGTACGCGAACGCGCTCGCCGCCGCGCTCTCCGGCGTCCCCCTCCTCGCGAGCCGGGGCTCCGCGAACGCAACAGTGAGCGCGCTCGGGAGCGCCTCTCCGGGGATCGCGCTCGACCGCGCGAGCGCCTCGGTCGGACCGGACACGATCGCGAAGATCCTCTTCACGTCGGGCTCGACCGGAACACCCAAGGGGGTGGTCAACACGCAGAGGATGCTCTGCTCGAACCAGCAGGCGATCGCCCAAGTGTGGCCTCTCCTCGCGGAGCGCCCCCCCGTCGTCGTCGACTGGCTCCCCTGGAGCCACACGTTCGGCGGGAACCACAACTTCAACATGGTGCTGGCGAGCGGCGGAACGCTCTACATCGACGCCGGCAAGCCCGCGCCGGGGCGGTTCGACGAGACGATCGCGAACCTGCGAGAGGTGTCGCCGACCCTGTACTTCAACGTCCCGCGCGGCTTCGAGCGGCTCGCGGCTGCGCTCGAAGAGGACGACTCGCTGGCCCAGCGCTTCTTCGCCGACCTCGACCTCCTCTTCTACGCCGCGGCGGCGCTCCCGCAGAGCACGTGGGAGCGTCTGGAACGCCTCGCAGCGCGCCACCGGCCCGGACGGGGGGTGCCGTTCGTGTCGGCGTGGGGGTCGACCGAGACCGCGCCGCTCGTGACGTCCGTGCACTTCCCGATCGATCGCGCGGGGGTCATCGGACTGCCGGCTCCGGGCGTGGAGCTGAAGCTCGTGCCGGCGCCCGGTGCAGGCGAGAAGCTCGAGATGCGCGTGCGCGGCCCGAACGTCACCCCCGGCTACTGGGAGCGCGGGGGGAGCGTGCGACCGATCGCGCTCGACGACGAGGGCTTCCTTCCGACGGGCGACGCGGGTCGGCTCGCGGACGACGGCGCCCCGGCGCGGGGGGTCGTCTTCGACGGACGTACGGCAGAGAACTTCAAGCTCACGAGCGGCACGTGGGTCGCCGTCGGCGAGCTGCGCGTTCGCGCGATCACCGCCTGCGCTCCGCTCGTCCAGGACGCGGTCGTCGCGGGGCACGACCGCGACTACGTCGCCCTCCTCGTCTTTCTCTCGCCGGCGACCGTCGACTCAGTCGAATCGCACCTGCGCGCGCGCCTCGCGAGCGCGCTCCGCGCCTACAACGAAGCTCACCCCGGCTCGAGCTCGCGCGTCTCGCGCGCGCTCGTCGTCGACGAGCCGCCGTCGATCGACGGCGGCGAGATCACCGACAAGGGGTACATCAACCAGCGCGCCGTGCTCACGCGTCGGGCGCACTTGGTCGAGCGCCTGTACGCCGAGGCGCCGGACGACGCGGTGATCGTGCTCGACGCCGGCCCCTGAATCGTGTGCGTGCGTGTGCGTCGCATTCGCGCGCGCCTCGTCGCGGCTAACGCAGACAGGCGGCGTCGAACGAGCCGGCCCGCCGGTTGCTCTCTCTACCGCTGCGGCCGGGTTCGGCCGCGGTTTCGGGGTGCGAGCGGGAGATTCCACGGTGTCGCACCTTTTCCTCGGATCACATGGCCGGATCGCCCTCGCACCGGCGTGCATGTGTGACGAAAGGCGCATCCTCAAATGAGCTCGTCTCCAACGATCAAGTCCACCCCCCGGCCAACTCCTGTCCCCGGCGCCCCGGGCATCGCCCCGCCCCCCCCCTCAGTGCGCGCGGCGTGCGTCTACGGCGACTCGACGGCCTTCCCGCACGAGGGGAACTTCATCGAGACGATCCGGCACGCGGTGGACTGCGGCGTAGCGCTCCTGGCGTCGCAGAACACGATCCACCGCGCGATCGCCCGCGGCGCGGAGATCGACCGCGCGAGGCATCTCGAGCGGACGCGCCTCGAGTCGATGAGCGCCACGCTCAAGCGGACCCTCGCGGGGGAGATGGCGCCGAACGCGGAGCGACTCCTCCGCGCCGGCTCGCGCATCCTCGACGCCACGCGGATCGCGATCGAAGGGGAGATCCTCGCGCTCGAGACCTCTGCGGCCAACGAGATGGGGCGCGCGCGGGGGACGGCCGAGGAAGCCCGCGTCGCAGCGCAACGCGCGCTCGAGACGTTCCTGCTTCACCACGATCTCCCCGGCAGCGAGATCGGTCTGCGCCTCACCGCGGAAGAGGAGCGCTACACCGCGCAGGCCCAGGTCGCCACCCCCTTCGGAATCGAGGCGAGCTTCGAGCTGCAGATCCCGGACGCCCACGAGTGGGGCCATCACGTCCGCGTGGGGGACCTGAACTCGGGAACGGAAGTCCACGTGCCGCTCGAGTCGGGGCTCTTCTTCAAGAAGGTCGCCGTTCAGCCGGTGAAGCTCGACCGCCTCTTCGTGACCGCGCTCCACATAGGCGCCGTCCGCGGCGCGATCACGCTTCGCCGCCAGCCTACGGCGGGAGCGGGCTACCGGATCGACTTCGACGCGAGCGGCGACCGGACGCGGGTCCTGATGCTTCGCCTGGGCGAGGACGGGATGGAGACGCCGGACCCGGTCCAGGAGCTCTCGGGCGAGGACGCCGTTCATGTGCTCCGCCTGTGGCAGCGCGTTCTCGATTCGACCGAGGAGCTCGGGCGCCGCCGCCACGTCATGACCGGCGCGACGTTCGAAGGGCACCCGATCAAGACGTTCGACGAGCCCAACCTGATCGCCGCCCGGCTGATCCGCTTCCTGACGCCGATCGTCCGGGAGATCTCGCAGCGCTCGGGCGCACCCGGGGAGCTCGTCCTTCGCCGCGACGTGAGGGCGGGGCGGCGCGAGGAGATCTACATCACCAAGGCCGAGCTCCACGAGAAGGTGCTCACGCTCCCGCCGCTTCTGCGCGGCGTGTTCGACCCCTTCGAGCTCGACAGCCCGAGGAGCCCGCGCGCGCCGGCACCGTCGCTCCCCGCCTACGAGGAGAGGGACTCGCAAGAGCCGATCGAGCTCTCCAGCTCGGCGCTCGAGATCGCCGTCGCCTGAGGTCCTGTCACGCGATCAACTTCGTCACGAAGCTGGTGATCGCCTGCAGCGTCTGGTCGGCCTGATCGCGCCAAGGGGCGTGTCCGCACTCGGCCAGCACGTGCGTCTCGACTCCTCCGCGCGCGAGTCGCTTCAACGACTCCACCTGCGCGAGCGTGCCGTACTCGTCTTCTCCCCCCTGAATCACGAGCACCGGCCGGACGATGCGCGCGACCTCGCGCTCGATGTTCCAGGCGCGGAATTCGGGATCGAGCCAGGCTCCGCTCCACCCGAGGAACGCGCCGTCCACGTTCGCGCCGTGGTAGCGCGCGAGTCGGCCGCGAAGGTCGGTCGTCTCCCACGCCTGAGCGATGGCGGCGATGCTCTTCACGGAGACGTCCTCGACGAACAGGTGCGGCGCCATGGCCACGACGCCTCGCACGCGCTGCGCCTTCTCCTTCTTTGCCTCCTCGGCCGCAAACAGGAGCGCGATCGACGCGCCGTCGCTGTGACCGACGAGGATCACGTCCGCTAGATTCGCTGCCTCCAGGACCGCAGGGAGCGCGACGTACGCCTCGTCGTGCATGTAACGCACGGGGCGCGCCCGCGCCTCGACCGGATCCGACGCCCCGTATCCACGGCGGCTGTAGACCAGCGCACCCAAACCGGTCGCGTCGCAGACGCGGTCGGGGAAGTCCTTCCAGCCGCCGACCGAGCCGAGCCCTTCGTGCAAGAAGACGAGCATGGGGGCACCGGCGGGCGAGGAGCCCACGAAGCGAGCTTCGAGCCGTGCGCCTGCCGCGTCGAGGAACGTGCTCGATCTCACCGCGTTCCCGCACGGAGGAGAAACCGCTGGATCTTCCCCGTCGCCGTCTTCGGGAGCTCCGCCACGAACGTGATCCACCGCGGTGCCTTGTACGGTGCCAGCTTCTCCTTCGCGAATGCCTTCAGCTCGACCTCGAGCGCGGCGTGCGCGTCCGTCGTCACATGCGCGCGCACCGTGACGAACGCGTGGGGTTTCACGAGCCCGTCGGTGTCCGCCGTTCCGACGACGGCACACTCGAGCACCGCCGCGTGCGCCACGAGCACCGCTTCGACCTCGACGGGGGAGACCCAGATTCCCCCCGCCTTGATCATGTCGTCCGAACGCCCCGCGTGGAAGAAGTATCCATCCTCGTCCTGGTAGTAGCGGTCGCCCGTGCGGATCCAGTCGCCGCGCATCGTGTGCTTCGTCTGCTCGTGCTTGTTCCAGTAGAGCGCGGCGGTCGAGTCGCCCCGCACGAGCAGATCGCCGAGGTCACCGCGCGGCGTATCGCTCCCCGTCTCGTCGACCAGGCGCAGGTCGTAGCCGGGGACGGGCACCCCCGTGGACCCCGGTTTGCACGCTCCCGGGCGGTTCGACAGGAAGATGTGGCAGATCTCCGTCGAGCCGATCCCGTCGAGGATCTCTCTCCCCGTCTTCGCCCGCCATCGCTCGAAGATGGGAGCGGGGAGCGACTCGCCGGCGCTGACGCACGCGCGCACCGACGAGAAGTCTCCGACGGAGGCCGCATCCTGTTGGGGAGACTCCAGCGCCGCGAGCATGCTCGCGTACGCCGTGGGGACGCCGAAGAAGAGCGTCGGCTCGTGGCGCTTCACCTGGGCGAAGACGGCATCCGGCGTAGGGCGACCGGCGAAGAGGATCGCGCACGCGCCGACGTGGAACGGGAAGTAGCCGGCGTTCCCCAGGCCGTAGGCGAAGAAGAGCTTGGCGATGCTGAAGCAGCGATCATCGGCTTTGATGCCGAGGACGTGCTTGCCGTAGGTCTCGCAGCAGATCCACATGTCGTGCTGCAGGTGGACGACCCCCTTCGGCTCGCCGGTGGTGCCGCTCGAGTAGAGGAAAAAGGCGAAGCCGTCGCGGTGGGTAGAGGCGTAGGCGGCGAGCGGCGCCGACGACGCGAGGCGCGCGCGCGCGTAGTCGGGGGTCCAGAGCTCGGCGTCGAGGTCGGCAAGCTCCCGCGGGTCCAGGATCGCCGGGTCGGTGATGACGACCCTCGCGCCGCAATCGGCGACGATGGCGCGGTAGTCGTGAGGCTTCAGGAGCGTGGAGAGGGGGACCGCGACCGCCCCCGCAGCGATGGCCCCCCAGAACGCGATGGCGTGGAGAGGGCCGTCCGGGAGCACCAGCGCGATCCGCTGGTCCCGCCCCACGCCGGCCCGCTTGAGCGCCGACGCGAATGCACGGACGGCGGCGTCGAGCTCGGAATACGTCATCGACCCTTCGTCGCTGACGATGGCCACGCTCGCCCCCCGCCCTTCGCGGACGTGGCGCCCCACGAACCAGTCGGCTGAGTTGAATCGCTCGGGGAGGTGGTCGGCGGCGCGCATCTGGGCCCAGATTGAACTACTCTCGCCCTTCACGCGACAAGCCTTGGCGCCTATTCTCTGGCCCATGCGGAACATACGGAGCAAGGAGAGCGAACGGAACATGAAGGTCTTCGGCGTATTGCTCTTGGCCACGGCTGCTTGCGGCGGCCCTCCCCCCCCCAACGATCAGCTCACGGCCGCCGTCGCCGCAGCGCGCAGCGCGCGAGAGGTGGGGGCGGAGAGCTCGCCCCAGGCGGCGCTTCATCTGAAGCTCGCGAACGAAGAGATCGCGAAGGCCAAGGCGCTCATCAACAACGACAACGAGCGTGCCCAGTACACGCTCATTCGCGCAAAAGCCGATGCGGAGCTGGCGCTGTCTCTTGCGAAGGAGAACACCGCGAAGGTCGAGGCGCAGCAGGCCGAGGACCAGATCAAAGCGCTCCAGAACCAGTGAGGTCGATGACGATGAAGAACCTGACTTTCGGCTCCTTTCCCCTCGCCTTCGGTCTGGCCGCGTCTGCGGTGGTCGCCTGCGGAACGACGCTCCCGCCGTCCGAGCTCGTGACCGCGCGCGAGTCGTACGCCCGTGCGTCGCACGGCCCGGCCGCGCAGTACAAGCCCGACGAGCTGCATGACGCGAAGGAGGCCTTGGACACCGCGGAGGGGGCGTTCTCGAAGGACCCCTCATCGGACAACACGAAGGACCTCGCCTACGCCGCCGGCCTGAAGGCCGAAGAGGCCGAAGCCGACGCCCAGACGACGATCGCGATCAAAGAGAAGGAAGACGCGCAGAAGAAGGCGCAGTCGCAAACGTTCGACACGATGCGCAAGACGCAGAGCGAGCTCGCGCAGACGAAGCAGGAGCTGGCGAGCGAGCGACAGAAGCGCGAGGACGCCGAGAAGAAGGCCGCGCAGGCGATGGCCGACCTGCAGAAAATCGCGGCGGTGAAGCAGGAGTCGCGCGGAATGGTCATCACGCTCTCGGGGGAGGTGCTCTTCCCCTCGGGCGAGTCGTCGCTGCTGCAGGGAGCGATGGTGAAGCTGAACGACGTGGCCGACGCCCTCACCAAGTCGAGCCCGGAGAGCCGGATCGTGGTCGAGGGGCACACCGACTCGCAAGGGAAGGCCGCGTTCAACGACGAGCTCTCGCTCAAGAGGGCTTCATCGGTCCGCGATTACCTCGTCTCACGCGGGATCGCGGCCGACCGGATCAGCGCCAAGGGGATGGGCTCGAGCAAGCCGATCGCGTCGAACGGGAACCCCGAGGGGCGAGCGAACAACCGCCGCGTCGAGATCATCGTCCAGCCGGCGGGACAGTAGAGCCGAGCCTGTGGTGTTGGGGGCGCGACTGCCCCCCGCCTCGGGTTAGGCTCGTCCGAGAAAATGCTCCGACAGCTCTTTCGGGTGAAGTCGCTCGACGCGCTCATCGCCGAGACGCACGAGCCCGGGCGGGGGCTGAAGAAGGTCCTCGGGCCGCTCAACCTGATCACCCTCGGGGTCGGGGCGATCATCGGGACGGGCATCTTCGCCACGATCGGGAGCGCGTCGGCGGGCGATCCCCATCGCCCCGGGGCCGGCCCGGCGCTGATGATCTCGTTCATCCTGACGGCGGTCGTCTGCGCGTTCACGGCGCTGTGTTACGCGGAGTTCGCGTCGATGGTCCCGATCGCCGGGAGCGCGTACACGTACGCGTACGCGACGCTCGGCGAGCTCGTGGCGTGGATCATCGGGTGGGACCTCCTCCTCGAGTACGCGATCGGCAATACCGCGGTCGCGATCTCGTGGGGGAACTACATGGCCGCGTTCCTCGAGGGGTTCGGCGTCCACGTGCCTCTGTGGATGACGACCGACTACCGATCCGCGGCGAAGGTGCCCGACTTGATCGCGCACGCGCCCCACATTTTCGGGATCCCGATCGTGTTCAACGCGCTGGCGATGGGGATCGTCACGTTCATCACGATCATCCTCGTGTGGGGGGTGCAGGAGTCGGCGCGCTTCAACGCGCTCATGGTCGGGATCAAGGCGCTCGTGCTCGCGTTCTTCGTCTTCGTCGGGACGCACTACGTGAAGCCGGAGAACTGGCACCCGTTCGCGCCGAACGGCGTCCAGGGGATCGGCGCCGGGGCCGCGATCATCTTCTTCGCGTACATCGGCTTCGACGCCGTCTCGACGTGCGCCGAGGAGTGCAAAAACCCCGGGCGCGACATGCCGATCGGCATCATGGGGTCGCTCATCGTGTGCACCGTGATCTACGCGGTCGTGTCGGCGGTGTTCTCGGGGCTGATCCCGTACACGGAGCTCACGAAGCTCACGGAGGGGCAGCGGGCCGAGGCGCTCGCCGTCGCGATGCAGTACGTGCACATGCCGAACTGGATGGTCGGGATCGTCGCGTTGGGCTCGGTCGTGGCGCAGACGGCGGTGCTCCTCGTGTTTCAGCTAGGGCAGCCGCGCATCCTGTTCGCGATGGCCCGCGACGGCTTTCTCCCACCGGTCTTCGCCCGGGTACACCCGAAGCTCGGGACGCCGCACGTCTCGACGATCCTGACGGGGGTGCTCGTGGGGGGGGTGAGCTCGTTCGTGAACATCGACGAGATGGTCGACCTGACGAACATCGGGACGCTCTTCGCGTTCATTTTGGTCTGCATCGGCATCATGATCCTTCGGTTCAAGGATCCTGACCGGAAGCGGCCGTTCCGCGTGCCTTTCGGGCCGGTGCTTCTCCCCGGATTGGGGGTCGTGACCTCGGCTGGGCTCGCTTTCTATCTCCCCCCCACGTCCTGGTGGAGGTTCTTCGCCTGGCTCGCGGTCGGCCTGGTCATCTACTTCTTCTACGGCTTTCGGCGCTCGCGCCTGCAGAACGCCCAGAGAGCGCAGAGCTGAACGTCGGGAGGAGCCAGCGCGCGAAAGCGGTAGTAAGCTCGCGCCCATGAGCGCGAAGAAGAAGTCGGCGGGCAAGGGTGCGAAACGGGCGAAGGCGGCGAAGACGCCGAAGAAGCGAGTGACCGCGGCGAAGGCGAGAGCCGGGGCCGCGAAGCGAGGCGGGGCGAAGAGAGCGATCGCGAAGAGCGCAAAGAAAAAGCCCGTCGCGAAGAAGAGCATCGTCAGGAAGCTCGCCGCGAAGAAGCCCGTGAAGGCGAAGCCCGCATCCGCGAAGGCGAAGCCCGCGGCGGTGAAGCGACGCGACGGCGCTGGTCACCTCGACCCGAAGTACGCGGCGGATCTCCGCGAAAGGCTCCGCGCGAAGCCGAAGAAGGACGACGAGCGAGCCTTTGCCGCCGACGAGCTGAGCGAGGAGCTCGGGGAAGAGTTCGTCGAGACGGTCACGAGCGGCGAGGACGAAGGGAACGAGCTCCGCGACAAGCGCGTGACCGAGGAGCTCGGGGGTCCGTTCACCGTGACGACGGGGGGTACCGAGTTCGCCGGCGGCGTGGACGCCTCGAACCCGAAGCGGGCGACGCGCGAGCCGTTTCCGCGGACCTAAGGCCTAGCCTCGAATCTGCTTCACGGCGGCGGCGACCTCGGTTCCATCGACCGCGGCGCCGCTCGTCTTCAGATGCTTCATCGCGATGCCGGTGGCCTGACCGTCGTTCTTCGCCCCCTTGATCGCGTCGATCTGGGTCGCGAGCGCCTCGACGATTTGGGGGACGGAGAGGCTCTTCGGGAGGAGCGAGGCGAGGATCTCGTTCTCGCGCCGGAGCGTGACCGCCTTGTCCCCCTCCCCCACCGCGGCGAGCGTCTCTTCGTTCGACTTCACGAGCTTCCGGACGATGGCGATCGCCTCGTCGTCGCTGAGCGGCTTGTTGACCCGGTGCTCCACCGTCTGGATTTCGCCTAGCGCCACGCGAAGAATGTCGCGGGTGAGGGTGTCGCCTGCTTTGGCGGCGAGGTTCGCGCGCTTCTTGATTTCGTCGCTGAGCATCGGCGTGGTGTAGCACCAGACGAGCGAGAATCAGAGGTTTGCGCCGATATTCCCGATGGAGATGCTCGGGCCGAAGACGAAGCCGAAGGGGTTTCCTGGCTCCTGCCCGATGTCGCGCGAAATCTCGTACTCGGCCCAAGCGTGCAGGTTTATCGAGGTCTCCGTGGCGAGCGCGCGGTTGGCGATCGGGACGCTCAGACCGATGCCCCACACCGTCGAGACCTGCGTCAGCGGCTGGCCGGTCGAGCTCTGGTCGCCGGCGAGCCCGACGGCCATCACCCCCGCCTCGAGGCCGACGAAGCCGTCGCGCCCTTCGGAGTCGAGCCACGTGAGGCGCTCGAGCGCGCCGAAGTTCAGCGTGAGGATTCCGGAGTGCGGGCGGTCGCTCACGCGGTACAGGCCCGTGGGGATCGCGGTGGTCGCGTAGATGCGCGCATGCCCTTCGCCGGCGATGATCGACCACTGGACGGCCGGGGCGTCGGCCCGGATCTCCCCCGTCCCGACGTAATGGCTCTCGTCGTTGTCCTGCGCGAGGCGGACCGTGACTCGATCGAACTGCCCTTTGATCCCCTTGATGTACGAATACCGCGGCTCTCCGCCCGGGCGGAGCACGATCGGCTGCGAGACGTGCGCGTCCGGGCGCGCGTCGCCGTCGATGCGCGAGACGTCGATTGCGAGGTTGAGTCTCTGCGCGCCGTCCTCGGGCGAGAGCCGCTCCTTGTGGAAGATGAGGCGGCAGGTATCCCGGGCGCGGTAGGGGATGTGCGTCGTCGTGCCGGGCTTGACGACGCGAGTGCCCCCCTCTCCATCGCCGCACAGAAGCTCGACGAGCGGCTGCTTGTCGCTTGCGGCGGACGCGCCGATCGGAGCCGGGACGTTCGCCTCCTTGAGCGCCAGCTCGATCGGCTCGGTGAGCACCGCGAGATCGGTCGTCGCGAGCGCGGCGGGGAGCGTCTCGACCCTGTACGCGAAGCGGAGCGCGACGAACCCAGCGGCCCCTTTCACGCCGCGGATCGCCGTAGCGTCGGGGGCGGCGAGCACGTCGTAGACGCCGTCGAGGGGGAGGAGGACGAGGTTGGCGTGGTCCTCCGCGCTCGCAAAGCGGACGATCGCCTTGCGATTGGTGGGGATGAAGTCGATGGGGCCGCCGTTCTCGAGCTCCAGCGTCGCCCTCGGCTGCGGTGCTGCGCGAGTCCGCGCGCGGGCGACCCCCACGATCGAAGCGTCCATCTCCCCGCGGAGCGCCGTGACCGCGAGCTCGTCCCCTTCGACGCGCCCCACGCGAAGGAGCACGTACGCCCCCTGGGCGTCGGGGACGATCTTGAGCACGCGGGCGGCTTGCGTCCCGACGGCGAAGCGGAGCGACGGGGCCTCGGCGGCGCATCGGGAGTCGAGCTTCACGACCACGTTCGAGTCGTCCACGGCGCGCAGCGCGTCTCCGGAGGCGATCGCCATGGCGCACGGCAGGACCCCGATCTGGAAGCTCGGCGCGGCGTCCACCGTGTCCCCCTTCGCGAAGAAGACGTGCGGCACGAGGCGGACGCGGAGGGGGAGCGTCTGCCCGAGGTTCTTGACCGAGCGAACGACGATCGCGCCCCCCGCGAGCTCGCAGTTCGCAGCGCCGCAGTCGACCGACGCGGCAGCCTCGGGGTGGGACAGCGGGACGCGCGAGGCGTCACCCACGAGATCGATCGAGACGTTGGGGGGGACGAGCGTGGACAGGAGGAAGCGCGCAGGACGCAGAACGACCTCGGCGGGGGGGGCGCGTCGTCCGGTCGCGTCGAACGTCGCGACGTCGGCCCCCATGGCGCGTCCTCCGGCTGGGAACCAGCTGAACGTGACGCCGCTCCCGTCCGCGGCGAGCCCGCGCGCGACTCCGAACGAGCACCGCTCCGTGAGGGGGCCGCCCGCCGGAGTCTCGGGCATCGTGCACCGATCGTCGCCGGCGTGGTCGGTCTCTTGCCAGTGGATCCCTACGCCTCGGAGCCCTCGCCCGCGCAGGTCGAGCCTCCCTTCGTCGACGCTGAGGGTGATCGATGCCAGATCGATCTGGGGGAACCGCCCCGTCGCGATGAGCTCGATCATTGTCGTCGACGCCCCGCAAGCGCCCGTGCTCGGCGCGACCTTCAGCGACGCGACGTGCCCGATCGCGCTCTCCGCAGCCGGTGGACGGATGAGGTGCGGATCGCTCTCCGCCGTCCATTCCCCCGTCGGCGCAGCGCACGCGACCCAGCCGTCGGGGAGCGCGACGGCGTGCCCCCCCGATGGAGCTTGAAGCGCGACGAGGCCGAGCGGCGCCTCGACGGCCAATGCGTGCCGAGAGAGAAAGAGAAGCGCGAGAAGCGCGAGAAGAAGAGTGGCTCGCCTCGAGAACGCCGCTTCCACGGCGGCATAATCGGCCTCTACGTGGGTCCGCGCTAGCACCGAGTAGGGGCGGAACGGCAGCCGTCACGTACCCGGTTCGCGCGAACGGCTTGACGTAGTAGGCGCTTGCGACTCGCCGCCGAGCTGCGTGAAGAACATCGATTACGCTAGGCTTCGGTCGGCAAGATGCCCGACGACGACGTACTAGCCCTGGCGCGCTCGCGGCTAGGCCGCGTCCTTCGCGGCAAGTACCGGCTCGACCGCGTCCTCGGCGTGGGCGGAATGGCGGTCGTCTACGCGGCCACGCACCGGAACAAGAAGCGCTTCGCGATCAAGATGCTCCACCCGGAGCTCTCGATGCGCGAAGGGATACGGACGCGTTTCCTCCGCGAGGGCTACGTCGCCAACTCGGTCGAGCACCCGGGGGCCGTCGCCGTGCTCGACGACGACGTCGCCGAGGACGGATCGGCGTTCGTCGTGATGGAGCTCCTCGACGGCTCGGCCCTCGACGCTTTGGGCGAGGGCGGGGAGGACGGAAAGCGCGTCGCTCTCTCGCTCGCGCTCTCGAGCGGCGACGCGCTCCTCGACGTGCTCGCGGCGGCGCACGCGAAGGGGATCGTCCACCGGGACATCAAGCCGGCGAACCTCTTCCTCACGAACGACGGTCGGCTCGCGGTCCTCGATTTCGGGATCGCCCGGTTGCACGACGAGACGAGCACGGGCGCTACGGCGACCGGGGCGATGATGGGGACGCCGGCGTACATGGCGCCGGAGCAGGCGCTGGGGGACTCGCACAAAGTCGACGCGCAGACCGATCTCTGGGCCGTCGGGGCGACCCTCTTCACGCTCTTGACGGGAGAGCTCGTGCACCCCGGGGAGAACCCGTCGCATCTGCTCGTCAACGCGGCCACGAAGAAGGCGCGCGAGATCTCGAGCGTGGCAGAGGAGATCCCGAAGAGAGTCGGGGCGGTCATCGACCGGGCGCTCGCGTTCGAGAAGGTCGACCGCTGGGCCGGCGCGAGGGAGATGCGAGAGGCGCTCCGGCAGGCGTGCGTCGAGGTGACGGGAGCACCCGTCGCGCCGCTCCCGAAGACGGAGAAGGTCACGGGGCTCGAAGAGACGATCGCGTCGGACGCGGACGTCGCGCGCCACGCCAGCGGTGGGCACAACCTCGGCTTCGATCCCACGGTGGACAGCGCCGCCGAGAGCTCGCCGAAGGTCGTCCGAGTGAGCATGGGGGCCGTCTCGGGGACGAAGCCGTCCGCCGGAGAGCCCCCCTCCTGGAGCGGATCGCGAGGGAGATGGGGGCTCATCGGCGCGGGCGTCCTTCTCGTCGCGGGGGCGCTCGGCGTGCTCGCTTCGCGGAGCGCTTCCAGGGCTACGGTCCCGGGGGGGGCCGCGAGCGCCGCGTCTTCCGGACCGCGCGCAGGACGTCCCCCGGCAACTCCGGCGGCCGCAGCGGCCCTCGAAGCGGCGATCCAGGCGGACCACGACGGAAACCAACCTGAAGTGGAGCACAGCCTCGCTGCGGCGATCGCGAGCGACCCGTCGCTCGGCGCGGCCCACCTGCGCCTCGCGCTCCGTCTTTCGAGCGACCGGGACCTCGAGGCTCACTCGGCTTTTCAGAAGGCCCTCGATCACCGCGCGACGCTCGGCGAGATCGACGCGGCCATTCTCCAAGCATGGGAGCCCCGCTTCCGCGAGCCCCCGGACCGCGCGGAACGTACGCGGCGGCTGATCGACGTCGCGAAGGCGTACCCGAACGACGTACGTGTACAGACCCAGCTCGCGGACAGCCTCGAGGCCTCGGGACAGCTCGCGGACGCCGAGGCTCAGGTCGACCGCGCGCTTCACCTGGATGCGCGCTACGTCCCGGCGTTCGACACGAAGATATCGATCCTGACTCACCTCGGCGACAGCGCGCGGGCCCGGCAAGTCGCCGACGACTGCGTGAGCATCTCTGCGTCCGCGGTCTCGTGCCTCGAGCAGCGCATGATCCTGTCGAAGGACGAGGGGCGCTGCGCCGATCTGAAGGCGGACGCACGACGCCTGATCGCCATCGATCCGACGTCCCAGGAGGGTTACGCGCAGCTAGCGGATGCGATGGCGTCGCTAGGCGAGCCGATCGAGGGGGTCGCCGAGGCGATGAAGCGCTCTGACGCGCACGCGCCGGACCCCGACGCCAGGCGCCTCGGTGAGCTCGTCACGAAGGAGCTGATCGCCATCCTGCAGGGGGACCTGAAGGGGGCCGAGGGGGCCGATGGAGAGGCCGTGACGTTCGCGGCGTCTCGGCCGAGCCTCGACGCGATCGACCCAGCCCGCAGGCAGATCGCCATCGTGGTCGAGGAGGGGGACTTCACCCGCGCGCGCTCTCTCGCGAAAGCGCTGCGCGGGCAGATCGCCGCGTCGGGGCTCAGCGAGCGGGATGTGGCGATGGAGGCCCGCATCGCCACGCTGATGCAGCGCGCCGGGGGGATAACGCGCGACCAGCTCCACGAAGAGCAGGAGCGCCTGCTCAGCTACCAGAAGGAGGCCGACGAGCACCGCGGCGGCAAGACCGATCCGTTTCGCACGTGGGGCTGGGTCTACGCGAACGACATCGAGGACGAGGGGGACGGCGCGGACGCTCTCGCGGCGCTGACGAAGGCCGGCGGAGTGGACCCGAAGTTTTCCCACACCCCGTTCTTCTCTCAGGGGCTCGGCGCGATGAACGCGTTCACCGGCCACGGAGCGGAAGCCATCTCGTACCTCGAGAGAGCCGAGACGAGCTGCTACGTGCTCGAAGAGGTGATGGACCTCACGCACGACGCCTACGCTCTGGGCGTCGCCAAAGAGCAGACCGGTGATCTTCCCGGAGCGCGCGCGGCGTACCAGAAGGTCCTCGATCGCTGGGGGAGCGCGAAGCCACGCTCCGTCACCGCGGAAAAGGCGCGCGCGCGGCTCAGGGCGCTCGAGAAGAAGAAGTGAGGCGAGCTCCGCGCTGACTAGCCGCGCCGTCGCCGGCGAACGATCGCGAGCGCCAGACCGAGGAGCGCCGCGCCGGGACCTGGCCCCCCGCTGCGATCCCCCGCAGCGCGACAGCTGCAAGCGGGCGACGACGCAATCGTCACTTGGGGCTTTGGGCTCCCAAGCTGAATACCGCCATCATCGCCCCCGCCCGCGCCGACCGCCCCGCCATCGCCCGTTCCCCCCTCAACCCCACCGTCCCCCGCGCCGTGGCGCGCCAGGCCGACGATGCTCGTCGTCTCCCAGTACGGCGCGACCCCCCACACCGCGTCGCTCCAGGCGGGCCCGGTGATCGCCGCGCCGAAGCCGCTCCCCGTGGAGGGGGCGCAGGTCACCCCCGCGGCGCCGCGCGCGCAGAGGTCGTCGAGCCCGTCGCCGTTGACGTCCCCCGCGCCGATCGTGCCGTAGTAGTGCGCCTGGTTCCATCCGCCGGCGTCGGTCCACGCCGGGCCCGCGAACGGCGTCCCGAAGCCGCTCCCGGTCGAGAGCGCGCACAGCACTCCGGTCGTGGAGCGACCGCACACGTCGGCGCTCCCGTCTCCGTTCAGATCGAGGAACACGATCGTCGCGTACTCTGCAGGGACGTTCCACCCGGCCGCGTCGCTCCACGCGGGACCCGTGAAGAGCGCCCCGAACCCGCTCCCGGTCGAGAGCGCGCACGTGATCCCGGCCGCGCCTCGCGCGCACACGTCGGCCTTGCCGTCGCCGTTGACGTCGGGAAACTGGATGGTCGACGCGTACGCCGCGACGCTCCACCCGGTCGCGTCGCTCCACCCGGGGCCGGCGATGTCGGGGCCGAAGCCGGTGCCGGTGGAGAGCGAGCAGTGGATCCCGTCCGACGAGCGACCGCACACGTCGGCCTCGCCGTCGCCGTTGATGTCCGGGAAGCGAATCGTCCGGTAGCGATTCGGTGTGTTCCATCCCGCGGCGTCGCTCCACGCGGGCCCCGAGAAGGGGGTACCGAAGCTGGTCCCCGCGGACAGCGCGCACGTGATCCCCGCGGCCGCGCGAGCGCACGCGTCGGCCTTGCCGTCGCCGTTCACGTCCGCGAGCTGGATCGTCGCGTAGTACGCGGGGACGTTCCACCCTTCGGCGTCGCTCCACGCGGGCCCCGAGAAGGGAGCACCGAAGCTCGTCCCCGCGGAGAGCGCGCACGTGATCCCCGCGGCCGCGCGCCCGCACACGTCCGACATCCCGTCGCCGTTCACGTCCGCGAGCTGCACGGTGGACGCGTACGCCTCCGGCTGCCAGCTCGTGTCGCTCCATCCCGGACCGGCGAAGGGGGCGCCGTAGCCGGTCCCCGTCGAGAGCGCGCAGGTCACCCCCGTCGGGTCTCGTCCGCAAGCGTCCGCCAGTCCGTCGCCGTTCACGTCGGCGCGGCTCGTGCGCTTCGCTCCGGGCCAACCGAGCAGCTCGTCGATCGAGCCGACCATCTTGTCGACGTCAACCTGACCCGAGATCCCGTTGAACGTCCCGTTGTCGTCGTATTGCCAGATCGCCGCCTGCGTCCACGGAGTGGGGGCGGTGAAGCAGGCCGTCCCCGAGTAGTCAGCTATCCAGAGCGGGTACGCATCGAAGCCGGTCGTGTCGACGTTGGTGCCGGTGCCGGCGGCGCCCGTGCCCGCGAAGAAGCTCACATACGTGTAGATGATCGGCTTTCGCCCCGTCGCCGCCTCGACGGTGTCGAGAAAGTCGAGCATGTGCGTGCGAAAGTCCGCCGCGTCGACCACGCCGGTGCCTCCGCTGAAGCCGAGGCAGTCGTCCGTCGGTCCCGTCGGGCACTCGACGTCGAGCATCGGCGACAGATCCTCGGCGTCGAGGGGCCCCGTCGCGGCGAGGAAGTAGTTCGCCTGGGTGACTCCGTCGATCGTCGGATCGAAGAAGTGGTACGCGCCGCGGACGACGCCCGCGGCCTTCGCCGGCGCCCAGTTCAACGGGAACCCGGAGTCGTCGTCGTAGTTCCCCTGCGTCGCCTTCATGATGACCCAGTCGACTCCAGCGCTCTTCGCAGAGCTCCAGTCGACCGTCCCCTGCCCCGACGACGTGTCGACCCCCTGCAGGAGCGTGCCGCTCGTGCAGACGTTCGTGTCGGCGGCGGAGACCGTCCCGATTCGTTCGGCCGGCTCGCTCGTCGGCGCGCCCGCGCAGGCGGCGATCACTGACCCGAACAGGGCCAGTGGGATCGAGGCGCGGAGGATGAGCTTCTTCGGCCTCAGAATGACGAAAGTGAAACAGCCCGTCAGTCGTTCAGCAAGTAGCGCGTCTGGCAGCGAGAGCCGGAGCGGCGGATCCGTCGCTCACGAAGACCGGCGGCCAGGGCTCGCTGCAGACGCTCGGGGCGCTCCTTCAGCTGCGCGCGAAGCTCGACGGCCGTGAGCCCTTCCTCTTTGCCGTCCACGGCGGCGACGATCCGCGCCAGAAGCGCTTTGATCTCGGGCTCTACCCGAGGCGCCGGCGGGGCCGAGCGCTCCCGAACCGCGGACACCGGCTCGCTGTCCGGATAGCCGGAGTATTCCCTGGCGAGGCCCCCGACGCGCGAGGAGAGGGGCATCATGATTGCGGACCCTGAACCTACGGGGTTTGCCATCTTGTAGGAGGAGTGTGCCCGCCCCTCCAAAAGGGGTCACTTTTGGTGAAAAAAGCCCCCACCTTTACGCCTGATGTAGAAAATGCTCGTACCTCAGGGGGCGCTCGCGCGATCGGCTCCGGAAACATCGTCCCGACCCGTCGCGTGGACTAGGCGTACACGCGCGATACGCAGATCGATCCGCGCGTTGACGACGTCGAACCGCGCTCGCGTGAGCGCGTTCTCCGAGTCGGAGAGCTCGGTGCTGGTCGCGCGGTCGGCGCGGAAGAGCGCGCGGCGGACGCGGTACGACTCCTCGGCGGCGGCCAGGCTCTGCTTCGTGGATTCGATGGCGGCCTCGGCCTCGTGGACCGCCTGGAACGCCTGCATCACCTCGTCGCGGATGCCGTCGCGCATGGAGAGCGCCTGGGCCTCGGTCGACTCGGCGCGCGCTTCGTTCGCGTGACCGTTGGTGATGCCGAGGAGCACGTCTACGTCGCTCCAGGTAATCGCGCCGCCGACGCCCCAGCTCTGGTGCCACACCTGCGTCGGCGGGAAGTAGCGCGGATTGGGGTTCGCGTCCTGCGCGGTGCCGATCGCGTCGAGCTTCGGGAACATGTCCATCTTGTTCGCGCTCGCCTGCATCCGCAGTCCGCGCGCGCTCTCGGTGATCGACCGGAGCTCGAGGCGACGATCGAGCGCCTCCTTGTAGAGAGCGCCGAGGTTCTCTTCGCCCGGGACCGTGGGCAAGTCGGCGAGGAGCGCCTCACCGATCTCGTAGGGGCGCACGGAGTCGTCATGCAGCGTGGTACGGAGGCGATCTTCCTCGAGCCCCACGGCGTCTTTCGCGCGCACGACGAGGAGCTGATTCTGGGCGACCTCGGCCTGGACACCGAGAAGATCCGCCTGCGACGCCTTTCCTGCGGCGTACTCGGCGTTCGCGTCGCCGAAGTGTGCTTTGGCTTGCTCGTACGCGTCCTCGGCGACGACCTCCTGCAGCCGCGCGCGCGCCCAAGCGTAGTACTGGATGCGCGCGTTGCTCGACGCCGTGAGCTCGGCCGCCCGCGCGGTGAGCTGCGCGGCCCTCGCGGAGTGCTCCGCGGCCGAGTGCTGCTTGGCGATCTTGAGGACGTAATCGGAGAGCGGCACGTCTCCGTCGATCTCGAGGTTCCAGTTGTCCTCGGGGTACGCGAACGATCCCGGAAAACCGAACGCCGCGAGGCTGAGCGACACCGGAGACGTCCGCTGGTAGCTCACCGTCCCCTTGAGGCGCGGGACATAGGCCGCCGTCGCCTGATCGACCGACGACTGCGCGGCGACCGCCTCTGCCTTTCGCGCGCGGACGTCGTAGCTCGTTTGCTTCGCCCTCGCGGCCGCCTGATCGGCCGTCAGTCCGCCGGACCTTCCGATGAGGGCCGTGAGCTGCTCCTGGATCGCGGGGCCGGCCAAGGGGGCGTTTGACAACGGGCCCCCCGCTGACGGGCCGAGCTGACTGGTCGTGGTCCCCCCTGGAACCGGCGCGACGGGGGCGAGCACCGGCGCCGCGGGGAGCGGCTGGGGGGTGTAGGGCTTCGGGGCCGGAGCGGGGGCCGCTTGCTGCGCTGGCGGCGCCGGGAACGACTGCGTCGCCGGGGCGTTCGGCGACGACACCGGCGGCATCCCCTGAACGGTGGGGGCGTTCTGCGCGCTCGCGCTCCCGCAGATCCCCGCGAGGGTGAACACCACGAAAGACGGACCAAGCACGAACCTAGCGGCGGACTTCAAGAAGAGCTCCTTTGGGGTCAGTCAGGCGCGTTGGAGGCATGAGTTGGATGCCGCAGGGCTCCGAGTAGTCTCTGGTACCCGGCATCCGAGACGTGCGAGTCTCCGCCGTCCATGCGTCTACTTTCAATGCTCTTGCTCGCTGTCCCGCTCGCCGCCGCGTCTTCCGGCTGCACGAAGTCGTCGGACTCGGCGTCGGGAAGCACCCCGGGGACCGGGACCGGCGCGAGCGCATCCGACGGGTCTACTCCGGCGGTGACCGCAGCGACGAATGCGCCGGGCACGCTCGGATCGGGCTTCGAGGGGGGGCTCGTGATGCACACAACGACGCCACACGGCGCCAACGACATGCTCTTCATCACGAAGGGGGGCAAGCTCCGGGTCGACGTCCCCGTGCCCGACGGCCGGACCGCCCACACGATCTTCGACCCTGCGACCAAGAAGCTCACGATCTTGATGGACTCGCAGCAGATCGCGATGGAGATGCCCCTCCCTCCCCCCCCGCCGGGCGACGCCCCCAAGCCCGCCACGATCACGCGAACGGGGAAGCACGAGACCGTGGCAGGCTACGACTGCGAGGACTGGGAGATCGTGACGCAAGGGGGAGCTGGGAACCACGTGTCGACCTGCGTGACCCAGGGGCTCGCGTTCTTCGATTTCTCCGCGACGGCCGGACCGACGGGGGGGCACTCGTGGGCGGACGAGCTCCGCGACGACAACGCGTTCCCGCTTCGCTCGGTCGAGGTCGATCCCGCCGGGAAAGAGATCTCGCGCATGGAGGTCACCAAGGTCGCCAAGCGACCCGTCGACGACACGGCCTTCACCGTCCCGCCCGGGTTCCACGTGATGCAGGTGCCCAACGCGGGGCTGACCGGACCGCCGCACCCGCACAAGTGACGCGGTTGCAGTAGGCTCGTGCGCTCGAGATGTTCACGCGCCTAACCACCGTCAGGGCGAAGCTCACGGCGCTCGTCGCGCTGTCGATCGTCGTGATGCTCGCGGCGCTGCCGATCCTCTCGTGGATCTTGCACACGCAGATGCTCGACGAGGTCGACAACCGCGTCGTCGACGCGAAGAAATCGTTCCTCACGGAGCTCGACGACGACCTGTCCGACCTGACGCTCGCGGCGCGCGTACTGGCGCAAGACGAAGGGACACGCCGCGCCGTCGCCGCGCACGATCCGGAGAAGGCGCGCCAGATGGCGGCGACCTTCCTCGGCATCTACCCGCCGCTCGACGTTCTCCTCTTCGACAAGACCGGCCTCGTCGCGCAGGTCGGGTGCGACGCGCCGGTCGATCAGGTCGCCAAGCTGGGGAGCGACCCTCGGCTGCGGCTCGGGGGCTTCGCGGGGGTGCTCGAGCATGGCTGCGAGACCGGCGTGAGCGCGCCGCCGTCGATGGTCCTCACGGCGGCGATCGGCGACCCGGGCGCGAGCTACGGCACGGCGGTCGTGTGCATGCCGCTCGACGACGACTACGTCACCAACTCCGCGGTGAAGCTCGGCGTGGAGCTGGCGCTCGCGCGAGGAGACGCCCGCTTCGCGCGGAGCCCCGGCTTCCCGACGGGGGGAGTCGACGCCGTCGGCGAGCACGCGAAGGTGGCCGACATCGGCTCGCGCGCCTGGGCGCTCGGGAGCTTCGAGGCGACGAAGCTGAAGGTCGCCTCGGGACCCCCGATTCGCGTCGTCGACGCGCTCGACGTGACCGACGTGCAAGAGATCATCCGGAAGAACCTCTTCTTCGCGCTCCTCGTGCTCCTCTTCGCGGGGACGGTCTCGGTCACCGTCGGGATGCGCCTCGCGTCGATCATGTCTCGCGCGCTGATGCGCGTGAACGTCGGCATCCGGAAGCTGGCGGAGCAGGAGTACGTGCACGTCGACCCGCTCAAGACGGGCGACGAGCTCGAGGCGCTCGCGGCGGGGTTCAACACGATGGTCGACGGGCTGAAGGAGCGGGACAACCTGAAGACGACGATGGGCAAGTACATGACGGCGTCCGTCATGGCGCACGTCCTCGGCGGCAAGGTGCAGCTCGGCGGGGCCACACTGACCGTGACCATTCTGTTCACGGACATCCGGAGCTTCACGACGATCAGCGAGAAGATGAACGCGCAGGAGCTCGTGGGGCTCTTGAACGAGTACTTCACGGAGATGGTCGGGATCGTCATGGACTCCGAGGGGGTCGTCGACAAGTACATCGGCGACGCGATCATGGCGGTCTTCGGCGCGCCGGTATCGACGCCGCGCGACCCCGTGAACGCCGTGACCGCTGCGGTGCGGATGCGCCAGTCGCTCGTGCGCCTCAACGTGCGGCTCCAGGCGCGGGGGCTCCAGCCGCTGCGCACCGGGATCGGGATCCACACGGGCGAGGTGGTCGCGGGGAACATCGGGAGCGAGAGGCGGATGGAGTACACTGTCATCGGCGACGCCGTGAACCTCGCGTCGCGGCTCGAGAGCAGCACGAAGGAGCTGGGGGTGAACGTGCTCATCAGCGAAGACACCTGGCTCCTCGTGAAGGACGCGATCGACGCGCGGCCCGTGAAGGAGATCCACGTGAAGGGGCGGAAACAGCCCGTGATGACGTACGAAGTGCTCGGGATAAAGGGGGAGCCGCCGATCGAGACGGAAAGCGCGCACGGTGCTCTCTAGTCGGGATCGTCGGGTCGCGTTCGCAGTCGGGCTTCTGGGGCTCTCGGTCGGTCTCCTCGGCTTCTGGGTCACGGCGGCGGAGGCGGACTGGTTCCTGGACAGACCGTTCACGTACTCGGGCCCCGGCTTCGTCACGGGCAACTTCGTGAAGGCGGGGATCCGGGGACTGGCCCGGAGCGAGGGGGTGCTCGCCGCGACGACGTTCGTCTTTCTTCTCCCCGCGATCCTCGTCGCGTGCCGATCGCTCGCGCGCGCGCCCGACGACGGCTACTTCTCGCGGATTCAGGATGCGCTGGCCAAGCGCGCCGGCCTCGTCGTGTGGATCGCCGCGGCGACCGCCGCCGCCGGCGCCGCGTTCGTCGCGTTCGCGATCGTCCGCGGGGCCCACATGCAGGACGACGAGCGCGCGTACGAGTTCCAGGCGAAGCTCTTCTCCCGTGGGCTAGCGTCACTCCCCTCGCCGCCGGCCGCGCTCCGCAATCAGACGTTCCTCACGACGCCGGTGTGGGCATCGAAGTACCCGCCAGGCAATTCGCTGGTGATGGCGATCGGTGCACGCTTGGGAGACGTGCGGTTCGTTCGGCCGGTGCTCGCCGCGGCGCTCGTCTACTTCGTCTTCGTCTTCGTCCGAAGCGCGTGGGGGGAGCGCCAGGCGATCGCGGCGGCGGCGCTCACCGCGTTGTCGCCTTTCGTGTGGGCGCAGTACGGCGTACTGCTCGCGAGCGGAACGACGGCGTGCGCGTGCGCGGCGTTCCTCGCGGGGCTCGCGCGGTCTGCTGAAACCGGCAAGGTGCGGTTCGCCCTCTTCGCGGGGCTCGCGATCGGGTGGATCACGATCACTCGCCCCTACGAGGGGGTCGCCCTCGGCGCCCCCGTGGCGACGATGCTGGTCGTCCAGGCGATCCGCAAACACCCCAACGCGCGCGCGCGGATGGGCGGAGTGCTCCTCGGGTTCGCGTCGGTCGTCTGGATCTTGCTCCTCCACAACAAGTCGCTCACCGGCTCCCCGTTTCGACTCCCCTGGCAGGCGACGACCCCCTTCAACCTGGGATTCACGCGGGTCTTCACGTCGATCCCCTACGATCACTCGCTCGGCGCCGCAGTGGCGAACCTCGTGACGGTCGGCGTCCGCTGGGATCTCTGGATGCTCGGGTTCCCGGGGAGCATGCTGCTCGTGCTCACGGGCCTGCTCCGTGGGGAGCGATCTCCGTTCGATGCGCTGCTCGCGACGCTCTTGGGCTCGTTCGTGTTGTTCATGAGCCTCGTGTACGGCTCCGGCCCCTGGGACACGGGGCCGTACTACTACTTCGTCTGCTTCCCGATCCTGATCGCGCTCGCGGTGCGCGGGTGGCACTGGTGCCTCGTCTGCGCGGCGCGCGCGGGCGACGCGGTGTTGCGGCGCGCGCTCGCGTGGATCCCGGTCGTCGGCGCCGCCGTGTGCTGGCTCGCGATCGCGCCGATACACTTCGTCTCGATCGCCGCGCTGTGCGACGAGGTTCGAGCGCCGTGGGAGCTCATCGGACGCGCGCCGTACGGTGACTTCCTCGTCGCGCTCGGGACGGGGCTCGACCGGCGATCGCCCGGCTGGGCCCAGGGGTACCCGTACACGATCGCCACGGGGCGCGGGACGACCGCGAGGCTGTTTCACGCGCACACGGACGCGGAGGAGAAGGAAGCGATCGACGCGCTGGGACCGGGGCTCCCCGTCTACAGGCTCGAGGTGGACAAGGAGCTCTTCGATCGCGAGGGGAAGAGGGTGTACGCGCTGGTGCCGGAGAAGAGGGAGTAGCGACAGCGCGAACCAGCTTGCGCAGCGCCAAACCGCTGCTAGAAATGCGCCTCCCGCGGAAGAGGCGCGAACGAGTCGCGACCCACGCGAGGGTGAGGGGCACGAACATGATGAAGCTGAAGACCTCGTGGGGCCGCGCGCTGCTGGCGGCGATCGCGATCGTGGGCATGGCGATTCTCACGACGGGCTGCGACTGGGCGAACGTCGGCGGCCCCTGGTGAGCGCCTGAGGGCTGGCTTCGGCCGGCTACTCGCAGACCGCCGGCGTGCTCGACGGCGCGAAGACCACGCAACGGACCTCTTGGGGCTCCGTCTGCAGCGCGGTGAGCGTCGACCCGTCCTGAAACGACACGGCCCATGCCGACGTCGTCGCGTTGGCTTGCACCGAAGAGGTCCAGTACGGGATCGTGACCGGCGTCCCAGGAAACGCATTCGCGTCGATCGCCTTCGGCAGGAGAACGCCGTCCTCGAGCTCGTAGTGCGGGTTCTCGTCGACGAGCGTCTCGAGCTCGTTCACGGACGGGACGCGCCAGCCGGGCCCGAGCGCCCCGCACTGCGTGGCGGCGTCGCTGAAGGAGAGCGTGTCGGCCAGCGGCGTGCGCAGCCAGGTGAGCTGCGTGAAGTTGTCGGTGATGCAGAGACTCGTGCGCCCGAACGTGGCGTACTGCCCGGGGGGGGCGTCAGCACGCACGACTCCACCGACGACGACGGTCGCCGCGAGCGCGAGGACGCCGTGAAGGGCGCGGCCAGCGCGAACGCGACGAAGCGGACGGCGACGATGCGTCATGGCGCCCCCGCGTCGCCGACGTAGATGCAGATCACCGCCGCGCCGGTCGCCGATGTGCCGACGGCGCCGGTGCCGAAGTCGACCGTCCACGAGCTGCCGCTCGGCGCGACCGACGCCGTCCAGTAGGGGACCGCCTCGATCGACCCAAACGCGGGGTTGGCGAGGACGGGCATCCGTGACGTGTCGAGGATCGAGACGAGCTCGACCCGGGTCGGGAGCCGCCACGGGGGAGCGCACGCCGTCATCGCCGCGCTGAGGCTGCCGACCCCGGTCCGGGCGTTCCCCCAGCCGAGCGAGGTGATCAGATCGTCCACGCCGCCGTCGCTCCGCGGGGAGTACGACGCGGGGTTCGGGAGCCCCGCTTCCGATCCGTTCGGCATGATCCATCGCGGCCACTCGAACGCGGCATAGGGACCCGCCTCCGACGGCGGGAGGACCCCCGTGCCCGTGTCGACCACGTCGATCCCCGTGTCGACGACGGCCGCCTCGAAGGCGTCGATGCCCGCGTCCTCCGACGCCTCGATCGGACCGACGCCGTCGGGCAGCTCCGGCGCGTCGTCGAACGGTGCGCCCCCTGCTTCGCATGGCTCGCAGGGGACATCCTGAAACTGTCCGAGCCCCGCGATCGCGTCGCACGCGGCGACCGGCGAGAAGAAGAGCGCAGCAAGCGCCACGCCGTGCAGGCGTCGCGCCCGCGCCAGGGGGGTCCCGGCCCGCTCAGAACGAGCCATGCGCCCCCACCCATCCCGGGCCCAGGTCCGGGGCGAGCCACGCGTGCGGCGAAGAAGGCGAAGCATCTGCGGCGACGTCGCCCTTCGGGCGGAGCGCCAGGTCGAGGATCACGGCCACCGCGCCGACCCCTGCGACGATGAACGAAGCGGTCGAGATGTTCCCCTCGGTCTGCGCGCTCGACAGCTCGTTGTAGTGCTGCGGACCGCAGCCGCCGCCGGGGCAGTCCACCTGGAGCGAGCCCTTCGCGTTCAACGTCGCCACCCCGAACGCCGCTCCGAACAGGACCCCCAACCCCGCGACCGTCGCGCCGGTCACGACGACGAAGTTCGAGTGGTGATGGGGCGGGGGCTGCGCGGGCTCCTCCGCCGGCGCCGGAGCCACGTTGACGGCGGGGACCGCGACGGGGGGCGAGGGCTGCGGCGCGGGGGCCGACGTCGCGTCGAGGACGACCGCGCGTGACTCCCCTTCTTTCATCTCGGCCTGCGCGCGAACCTCGGCGCCCCCGGGCAACGTGAGGACGATGACGTGCGCTCCGGGATTCGCGCTTCGCGGTTCATCGACGGCGGCCGGCGGGATGCGCTCTCCGTCGACCGAGACGTTCGGCACGCTCCCCGGCGCGAGCCCCTTCACCGACACGATCAGCTTCGCGAGGCGCGGCTCGAGCTCCGCGGCGAGCTTCGCCGAGGCGGCGCGCGCCTGATCGGACTTCTCGGTCTCGTCGCTCGCGACCGGGAGCCGCGCAACGCCGAGGCTCACCTCGTGCGCCTCGACGAGCCGCCCCGCGAGGACGTACGTGCGCGCGAGCTCGATCCCCGTGATCGGCGTCTGCCCGAGCGCATGGGCGGCGCGGAGCTTCTCGAGCGCCTTCGGGATGTCCCCCTGCTCCCGCAGCGCGCGCCCCTCCTTGAAGAGCTGGCGCGCGGTCGCCAGATCCTCGGCCGTCGGCTCGGCGCGCGCGGTGACGGCAAACGACGCGACGCACGCGACGCAGGCAGCAGACAGCAGGAACGCGGAGCGCCTACCGGATGTCATCGTCGCTCCCCTGCTGGCGCGTCGCAGAGGCAGAAGGGGCGGGGTGGGCGCTCGCGCTCGCCGCGGAGGACGCAGAAGAGGAGGGGCCTCCGTGGCGCTTGGGAATCGGAACGACGGCCGGCGAATGGACGACGTTCGACGACGCGCTCGGCGGCGCGGCGGCCATCCCTGCGTCGATCTCCCTCGGCTCGGCGGACGCGGCGACGACGCTCACCGCGCTCTTCGGCTCCCCCTGCATCGCGCTCGCGGACAGAGCCGACGACGCGCTCGGGGGGGGCGTCCCACCGCCGCCGAGGAAGCGCGATCCCACGAGCCCCACGCCGAGCGCAAGCACCGCGACGACGAGCATCGGGCGCCAGGCGCCGTCTTTTCGTGTGCCCCCCGTCGTGGAGAGCCCCGCACCGGTCGCCGAGATCTGCGGCGGCGCGCTCACCGCCACCCGAGCTCCGCTCCCGCTCCCGCTCCCGCTCCCCGCGCCGCTCCCGAAGCTCCCCCCCGCTCCGCTTCGCGACGGCAGCTCTCCGGACGACACCTCCGCTGTGTCCGCGAGCCCCATCGCGTCGGCGCGCGATCCGCTCTTGCCGAGCTCGATCCCGCGCGGCGCCGCCTGGTCGAGGGCGGCGGCGAGCGTATCGGCGAGCTCCTTCGCTCCCGTGAAGCGCGCGGCCGCGTCGCGCGCGCACGCCTTCTCGAACCAGCCGTCGATCGCAGGCGGGAGCGCGGGGTTCTTCTGCGTGGGCCGCGGGAGCGTCGGCGCGTGCACCTGCATCGTGAGCGCGCCGACGGTCTCGCCCCCGAACGGGCGCTGGCCGGTGAGCATCTCGAACGTGAGGACGCCGACGGACCAGAGGTCGCTCCGGAAATCGACCCCCTTCTCCCCCATCAGCTGCTCGGGGCTCATGTAGTACGGCGAGCCGATGAGCGCGCCGGTGCGGGTCTCTTCACCCGGCTTCGTCCCCGCTTCGTGCTTGGCGACGCCGAAGTCGAGGAGCTTCACGAAGAGCTCCCCGCCTCCCATCTCGCAGAGGAAGACGTTGCTCGGCTTGATGTCGCGGTGGACGATCCCGCGCTCGTGCGCGCGTGCGAGCGCGCGACAGAGCTGCGTGATGATCGGGACCACCTCGCGCGGAGGGAGGCCGCCCGGGGTGAGGTGGTCGGCGAGGTCGTGCCCCTCGAGGAGCTCCATCACGATGTACGGGATGCCCGTGTCGGTCACCCCGTGATCGAGCATCTGCACGACGTGCGGGCTCTTCACCTGCGACGCGGCCCCCGCCTCGCGCGAGAAGCGCGCGACAGCCTCGGAGCTCCACGAGAGCTTCGCCGACACGAACTTCACGACGACCTGCGTGCTCAGCGCGAGGTGGTCGGCGAGCCACACGGCCCCCATCCCCCCCGACCCTAGCTGCCGGACGAGCCGGAGCTTCGGATTGACGAGCATTCCGGGGGTCGGCTCAGCGGGGTACACGTGGACGAGATGAGGATGCTCGATGCCGATCCAGGTCGCAACCCCCCGTCCGTTTGCGACGGCACCGTAGCCCCCTGCGTGCTACGCCAAGCACATAGCTTTGCGTAAACGATCGAGGATTCTCTTCGTCGTCGGGGTCGGGTCGCTGGGGGCGGGCGGAGCTCTGCTCACGGCGCTGGCGGCCTGCAGCGCCGCGGCGACCAACTCGCCGTCGTTCGGCGTCCTCGAGGACTCGGGCGCGAGCGACGGTAGCCTCCCCTCGTTGGGAAGCGATGGCGGTACGCCGGGGACCAACGACTCAGGGACGCTCGGCGACGGCGGCACCGTTCCTCTGGTTCCGCCCGACGCCGGCCCGACGAGCTTCCTCGCCGTGCACGCCTCCGCAAACCTCTACGACTTCCGGCTCTGCTTCGGCGTCGACGACGCGGGGGTCCTCCCGGTTCCGGCGTATCCCGACGATCCGTCCCATCCGATGCCGGAGACGAACTACCCGGGCGTCCCGGTCGGCGGCGCGGCGTTGCTCCCTGCGATCCAGATCGGCGGAGGGCCGCTCACACTCACGGCGTACGTCATCCCTGCGTATTACCTGCAGTCCCAGGGCTACGTCGCCGGGGCCGAGCCGACGTGCGACCGGCTGATCGCGGACTACCTGATCCCGCAGGCCGTCGAGTACTTCACGCTGCCCCCCGTCACGATCGCGTCGGCCGGAGGGGCGTTCGCGCTCGCGATCGAAGGGTGCGGAGTCGGGACGGGGCTGGCGGCGGGGTCGACCGCGCAGTGCGGCGCTTCGTACAGCAGCGTGACGGGGAACCTCACCGCGTTCCCCGCGGCGCTCACTCCGTCGACCGACGCCGGGGGCTGGGCCATGCAGCTCACGCAGCTCTCCCCCTCGTTCGATCAAGGGGCGGGGGCGACGGTGACGTACGTGGACCCGACGAGCGACGCGAGCGTCGCGCTCACGGCGTACGCGGCGAACGTGGGGGCCCCCGTCACGGTCGCCCTGAGCGAAGCAGGGGTCACGGCCGCCTACTTCGTCCTGAGCCCAGTGTCCGGAGCGCCGGTCACGGAGTCGCTCGCGACGATGCAGTACTTCCAGGCGCCGTCGAGCGATCCGTTCACGTACTTCAGCGCGCCGTCGACGTACTTCGTCGCCGTCGTCGGCGACGCGACCGACGCCGCCGCCCCCGTGAGCCTCCCGGACGGCGCCGCGAACCCGGCGTTCGACGGCCACGGGCTGCACGTGATCGCGTATCCGGAGACGGGAGAGTAGCGGCGCATGGGGGCGCGCAGGACGCAGGGGAGCGGCGCGGGAGCGCGTGCGGCGCTTCGTTTGGCGTGCTTTGCAGCGCTGATCGTGGACGTCATCTCGGCCTGCGGCGCGAGCTCGTCGACCCCCGTCGAAGGAGCGGTGAACGAGGACGCAGGGGGGAGCAGCAGCGGCGGCAGCAGCGGCGGCAGCGGGAGCAGCGGAAGCAGTAGCGGAAGCAGCGGGGGGAGCAGCAGCGGAAGCAGCAGCGGCGCAGGCGACGCCGCTGCCCCTGCGCCCCCGACGAGCATCCTCGCCGTTCACGCGTCGGCGAACCTCTACGACTTCCGTCTCTGCTTCGGCGCCGGGGGGGCCATCCTCCCCTTCCCCGCGTACCCCGACGATCCGTCCCATCCCATGCCGGAGACGAACTACCCCGGCGTCCCCGTCGGCGGCGCGGTGCTCCTCCCTCCGCTCGAGCTGCCGGGCGGCGCGCTCACCGTGTACGTCGTCCCCGCGTATTACATGCAGTCGCAGGGATACGTGTCAGGCAGCGAGCCGACGTGCGACCGGCTGATCCCCGAGGATGTCATCCCGCAGGCCGTCGAGTACTTCACGCTCCCCGCCGTCACGCTCCCGACGTTTGGAGGGGCGGTCGTCCTCGCGATCGAAGGGTGCGGGGTCGGAACGGGACTGGCGACGGGATCGATCGCGCAGTGCGGGGCGTCGTTCAGCGCGGGGAACGGGAATCTCACCGCGCTCGCGGGGACGCTCGCGTCGCCCGACGACGCCGGGCCGTGGACGATGCAGCTCGCGCAGCTGTCTCCCTCGTTTGCGCAGGGGGGAGGGACGACGCTGACGTACGTGGACCCGACGGTCGACGCGAGCGTCGCGCTGACGGCGCCCGCGTCGTCAGTCGGCGCGCCGGTCACGGTGGCGCTCAGCGAGGCGGGGGTCACGGCGGCGTACTTCGCGGTCGGCGCGTCTTCCGGGGGGGCGTTCACGGAGTCGCTGGCGTCGATTCAGTACTTTCAGTCACCGGCGAGCGACCCGTTTACGTACTTCGGCGCGAATGGGGCGTACTTCGTCGCCGTCGTGGGGGACGCGACGGACGCGGCGGCTCCGGTGAGTCTGCCGGATGGGGCGGCGAATCCGGCGTTCGACGGGCACGGGGTGCATGTGATTGCGTATCCGGAGAGTGGGAACTAGGCGCCTACCCCTGGGCAGCGCGGTCTACCCGTAGCCCCGCAACGTGGGTTGCGCCCCTCGTGCATCGTGCTGCTGGGCAGCATGGCGCGCATCGTTTGGATTGAATGGCGTGTAGAGCGGGCCGCGCACGGACGCGACGTGGCGGCGCATGGAGTCTCAATTCGGACTCTCCGTTGCCCCCATGGATGGGCGCGCTAGGGGATCAGGCTCGCGCTCTTACGCTTGAGATTAGTTGCGCGCGCTGCCAGCTCGATGGCGTTCGCGGTTGGAAGCCGCCCGGAAGGGGCCGCAGCTAGGGGAGCGACAAGGGAGGTCATAGCCCACATGCCGTGAGTCGGCGTGGAGGGGGAGGACTTGCCTGCGCTCGGGGCGGGCGACTCACCGAGGTGAATCGAAGATGGAAAAGCGGCTGATGCGAGGGCTCGTGGCGGCGACCTTGGCCGGCTCCGTTTCCCTGATGCCAGGGTGCCGGGCACACGATGAGGGCCCAACAAATGCGGAGGGCAACATCGGGACCTCGTCGGCGGCGCTCTCGAGTGACGCGGGCAGCGACGCCGGACATGACGCGGGAACGGATTCCGGCGCCGATGCGAGCACGACGCCGAGCCTTGGGTCGTTCGGCGTGTACGCCACTGAGTCGATCCTGCTGAACGCGAGCTCCTTGGTGACGGGGGGGTGCAGCGTCGGCGTCGAGTACGCGACCGGACCCTACTTGGGCGGTGGGGTTCCCGCCTATCTCAACTCGGGCAGCGAGATCGCGACGAGCGAGACTCTGTATGCAGCGAGCGTCTACTTGAACGCTGGCTCCACGATCGGCCCGGTGGACACGAATCACCTCGCCACGAACGGCAGCTCGACGTACGGGACCGTCTCGCCCTTCCCCGCGATGCCAACCGCGCCGGTCGCCCCGGCGGCCACGGCCGGGACGACCTCGGTCACAGTGAGCACCGGGACGAAGACCCTGAGCGCCGGTGCGTACGGGACGGTGATCGTCAACGCGGGGGCGACGCTGGCGCTGACGGGCGGCACGTACGTGATGTCGTCGTTCACGTTGAACGGTAACTCCTCGCTCACCGTGAGCGCGGCGACGACGGTCTCGATTACCGGCACGGCGATCATGAACGCGGGCTCCTACATGCAGCCGGCGTCCGGGTCGGGCCTCACGGCGAAGTCGCTCGTCATGTACTTCACCTCGTCACAGAGCGTGACACTGAACGCGAACTCGTACGTGCAGGCGCTCATCATCGCGCCGAGCTCCGAGGTCATCGTCAACACGTCGAAGTTCTACGGGGCAATCTCCGCGGCCGAAGTGCTCATGAACTCGGGCGCCGTGGTCACGTGCCAGGACGGGCTCGGATCGCTCGCCACCTGCTCGGGCTCCTGCGACGACGGGAACCCCTGCACGACCGATGCCTGCACGGATGGGGCCTGCACCCACACACCGGTCACCAACGGCACGACGTGCGCGAACAGCAACGAGTGCGACCTGAACAACACTTGCCAGGCGGGAGTCTGCACTGCGGGGAGCACGGTGACGTGCACCGCGCCGGCCTCCTGCTACACGGCCGGCACGTGCAACGCGGCGACGGGAGCGTGCTCCGCGGCCACGCTCAACGCCGGCTTCTGTTACATCGGCGGCGCCTGCGTTGCCGGCGGCGCAGCCAACGGGACCAACACCTGCGAGACTTGCCAGCCCGCGGTCAGCACGTCGGCCTACTCGCCGGCCTCGAACGGCACGGCGTGCACGAACAGCGACGAGTGCGATCTCGACAACACCTGCCAAGCGGGAGTCTGCACCGCCGGGAGCACGGTGGCCTGCACTGCGCCGGCCTCTTGCTACACGGCCGGTGCGTGCAACGCAGCCACCGGGGTGTGCTCCGCGGCGACGCTCAACGCCGGCTTCTGTTTCATCAGCGGTGCTTGCGTTGCCAGCGGCACGACCAACGGCGCGAACACCTGCGAGACCTGCCAACCTTCCATCAGCACGTCGACCTACTCGAACGTCAGTAATGGCACGACGTGCAACGACGGCAACGCGTGCGATCTGGGCGACACCTGCCAAACGGGCGTGTGCACTGCCGGGAGCCACGTCACGTGCGCCGCGCCGGACTCGTGCCACGCGGCCGGCACCTGCAACTCGTCCACGGGGACGTGCTCCGCGCCGACTCTCAACGCGGGCTATTGCGACATCGGCGGCGCGTGCGTCGCCAGCGGCGCCACCAATGGCGGCAACACGTGCATGACGTGTCAGCCGACTATCAGCACGTCGGCCTATTCGAACATCGGCAACGGAACGACGTGCAACGACGGCAACGCATGCGACCTGAACGACACCTGCCAAACGGGCGTGTGCACGGCGGGGAGCCATGTCACGTGCACCGCGCCGGACTCGTGCCACACGGCAGGCACATGCAACTCGTCCACGGGGACGTGCTCCGCGCCGACTCTCAACGCGGGTTACTGCGACATCGGCGGCGCGTGCGTCGCCGGCGGCGCCACTAACGGCACGAATACTTGTGAGACGTGCCAACCGTCCATCAGCACTTCCGCGTACACGAACGTCAGCAACGGCACATCCTGCAGCGACGGCAACTCATGCGACCTGAACGACACGTGCCAGGCAGGCGTGTGCACGGCGGGCAGCCACGTTACGTGCACCGCGCCGGACTCGTGCCACACGGCCGGCACGTGCAACTCGTCCACGGGGGCATGCTCCGCCCCGACTCTCAACGCGGGCTATTGCGACATCGGCGGCGCGTGCGTCGCCAGCGGCGCCACCAACGGCGGCAACACGTGCATGACGTGCCAGCCGGCCATCAGCACTTCCGCGTACACGAACGTCAGCAACGGCACATCCTGCAGCGACGGCAACGCATGCGACCTGAACGACACCTGCCAAACGGGCGTGTGCACGGCGGGGAGCCATGTCACGTGCACCGCGCCGGACTCGTGCCATGCGGCAGGCACCTGCAACTCGTCCACGGGGACGTGCTCCGCGCCGGCTCTCAACGCGGGCTATTGCGACATCGGCGGTGCCTGCGTCGCAAGCGGCGCCGCCAACGGCACCAACACCTGCGAGACGTGCCAGCCGGCCATCAGCACGTCCACGTACACCAACGTCACGAACGGCACGTCCTGCAGCGACGGCAACTCGTGCGACTTGAACGACACCTGCCAGGCAGGTGCGTGCACGGCGGGGAGCCACGTCACCTGCACCGCGCCGGACTCGTGCCACGCGGCCGGCACGTGCAACTCGGCGACCGGGACGTGCTCCGCCCCGACCCTCAACGCAGGCTTCTGCTCCATCGGCGGAGCCTGCGTCGCGAGCGGCGCCGCCAACGGCACCAACACCTGCGAGACGTGCCAGCCGGCCATCAGCACGTCCACGTACACGAACGTCACGAACGGCACGTCCTGCAGCGACGGCAACTCGTGCGACTTGAACGACACCTGCCAGGCAGGTGCGTGCACGGCGGGAGGCCACGTCACGTGCACCGCGCCGGACTCGTGCCACACGGCCGGCACGTGCAACTCCGCCACCGGGACGTGCTCCGCCCCGACCCTCAACGCCGGCTTCTGCTCGATCGGCGGTGCATGCGTCCCGAGCGGCGCCACCAACGGCACCAACACGTGTACGACGTGCCAACCTGCGGTGAGTACGTCGACCTATACGAGCGTCGCGAACGGCACCTCCTGCAACGACGGAAACGCGTGCGACTCGAACGACACATGCCAGTCGGGAACGTGCACGGCAGGAAGCACCGTCACGTGCACGGCATCCGACCAGTGCCACGGCGCGGGCACGTGCAACCCGAGCACGGGGCAGTGCTCGAACCCGGCGCTTGCCAATGGAACGGCGTGCAGTGACGGAAACGCGTGCGACTCGAACGACACATGCCAGGCCGGCGCCTGCATCGCCGGAAGCACGGTCACGTGCACGGCATCCGACCAGTGCCACGTGGCGGGCACGTGCAACCCAAGCACGGGCCAGTGCACGAACCCCACGATTGCCAATGGCACGGCGTGCAACGACGGGAACGCCTGCGACCTCAACGATACTTGCCAGGCGGGCCTCTGCACCGCAGCGGGCAGCGTCACGTGCACGGCATCCGACCAGTGCCACGTGGCGGGCACGTGCAACCCGGCGACGGGCGTTTGCAGCAACCCAACCGTCGCGGACGGGACCTCGTGCAACGACGGCAGCGCTTGCGATTCCAACGACACGTGCCTCTCGGGGACGTGCACGGCGGGGAGCACGGTCACATGCACGGCATCCGATCAGTGCCATGCGGCGGGGACCTGCAACCCCAGCACGGGGCAGTGCTCGAACCCGGTCCTGCCAAACGGCACGGCCTGCAACGACGGGAACGCCTGCGACTCGAACGATACCTGCCAGTCGGGCGCGTGCACCGCAGGGAGCACCGTCACGTGTACCCCGCTCGACGCGTGCCACACGGCGGGCACGTGCAACACGGCCACAGGGCAATGTTCGAACCCACTGAAGCCCACGTGTCCCCCCGGGCTCCCCCCCGACCCCGCCACGATCGCGCCTCCGCTCGATCGAACGATCGTCACGACGGTCTACGCCCAGACCCAGTTCCTTTACACCGGTACGCTCCTCGTCCAGACGGGCGTCGCGCCCGGGACGATCAGCGAGACGCGGGTCTGCGAGCTCTACGGGCAAGTGCTCGATCAGGACGGAGCCCCCGCTTCCGGCACCGTCATCAGCGTCGTCGCGCACCCGGAGTATGGGCAGACGATGTCGCGGCAGGACGGCAACTTCAACCTCGTCATCAACGGCGGTGAGGCAGTCACGATCGACTACGAGACTTCGGGTTACTTCACGACCCAACGGACAGTGACCTGCCCCTGGCAGAACATCGTTCACGTACCGACCGTCGTGCTCGTTCCCCCGGACCCTCACGTGACGACGATTGCGGCGCCGTCGTCCGCCTTTCAGGTCGCGATGGGGAGCGTCGAGACCGACTCGAGCGGGACGCGCCAGGGCGTCGTCCTCTTTCCCCCTGGAACGACTGCGTCTGCGCTGATGCCTTGCGGAACGACGACGCCGCTGAGCAGCATGAGCGTTCGGATCACCGAGTACACCGTCGGTCCGAACGGGCCCGAGCAGATGCCGGCGACCCTCCCACCGACGAGCGCGTACACCTACGCCTTCGAGACGAGCGCGGACGAAGCGATCGCGATGGGCGCCGTCGACGTCACGTTCAACCAGCCCGTCATCTACTACAACGACAACTTCCTAAATTACCCCGTTGGAACGGGGATCCCGTTCGGCTCGTACACGCACAACACGAGCTCTGGCGCATGCACGTCGGGCTCGTGCAGCGCGTGGACGCCACAGAACAACGGCATCGTCCTCGCCATCCTCAGCGTCGCAGGAGGCTCCGCGAGCATCGACGTTACGGGGACCGGGGTTGCCGCCTCCGCGAGCGTTCTGGCGACCTTCGGCATCACGGCCGCCGAACAGCAGACGCTCGCGGGGCTGTACCCGGCAGGCAAGCAGCTGTGGCGCGTGGAGCTCCCGCACTTCTCCGCCTGGGACTCGAACTGGGGCTTCAGTCCGCCCAATGACGCGATCACACCGAACGGGCCACAGCTGCCCGAAACGGATGTCCTCGCCAAGTGCGCAACGCCTAGCACGAGCGGTGGTGCCGTGGACGCCGTGAGCCAGACGGCGACGCAGACGGAGCCGATCGTCGGCACTCCGTACAATCTCGTCTACAGCAGCGCACGCGTGGACGGGCGCACGGCTGCACAGAGTTTCGTAATTCCGCTCAGCGGCGCGACGGTCCCCGCAGACCTCGCGAGCATCAGCCTGCAGGTCACCGTTGGTGGGAACACGTTCACGCAGTCGTTCCCCCCCGAACCGAACCTCAGCTACGCGTACCAGTGGAACGGGATGGACGCCTTCGGCCGCCAGCTCCAGGGGGCGCAGCCGATGACCGTCACGGTTGGGTTCGTCTACAACGGAGTCGTAGGAACGGGCCCGTATGAGTCTGTTCCCAACTTCGGTCACTACGGCAACGGTACCTACATTACGGCGATCCCGACTCGGCAGCAGGTCACTCTGCCGCGGATCACACAGCTGGCGCCCCCCGCGTTCGACGAGACTCCCGTGGGGCTCGGCGGCTGGAACGTCGACGTTCACCACGCGTACGACCCCAGCGGGAATCTGTACCTAGGCGACGGCACGACGCGGGCGGGCACGCAGATCCCCAATGTCATCACGAAGTACACTGGCGGGACCGTCCAAGCGGCGACGGGGGGCACGATCCCGAGCGCCTACTTCTGTTCCGTCGGACCCACTGCTGTCGCATCCGATGGAACGCTCTACGTGGTCGACGTCGGTTGTTGGAAGATCTACCGGATCTCTCCGGCAGGTGTCCTGACCCTGGTCGCGGGCACCGGTACCGAAGGCTACAACGGCGACGGAGTCCCGGCGACACAGGCGGAAATCAATCCGTACGTCCTCGATCACATCGCGCTGGCCCCCGAGTGCGATGGCGGCTTCTATTTCACCGAGATTCAGAACCGTCGCGTCAGATACGTGGACGCCAGCGGCATCATTCATACGGTCGCCGGGACTGGGGCGGCCGCCCCCTCGACCGCCGCGTACGAAACGCAAGGAATTCCTGCCACACAGTACGATCTCGACGATCCCGACGGCGTCGCTGTCGCGCCGGATGGGAGCCTCTACATCGGCACTACGCAACCGTGCGGTAGCTGCAGCGGTCTGATCCTCCGCGTCGACGTCAATGGCATTGAGTCCATCGTTGCGGGCCTTGGGACCAATACCGCTGATGGTATTCCGGACGCCGAGACGTTCGTCGATCCCGGCGCCATGGTGGTCGGCTCCGATGGGACCCTCTATTACGCGGACCTCTACGGAGGGGCCCGCCTACGCGCGCTCCTGCCCAACGGGACCATCACGACGATCGCCGGCAACCAATCTGGCGGGGCCACCATCCCGGTCGACGGGACACCTGCACTCCTTGCATCCTTCGGAGTCAATCCGGGGCTCGCGGATCTGGCAATCGCGCCCGACGGCACGCTCTATATGCTCGTGCGGTCGTACTACGACAAGAATCAGATCTTCTCCCTCGCTCCGGGGGGGAATCTCCTTCACACGGTCGCGGGGGGTGGCTCGCTGACAGCGTACAACGCAAGCCTCGGGGCGCCGGCGCAGCAAGTGACGCTGAACGCCATGAACTTCTCTCTGGCGCCGGATCTGTCGATCTACACGTCCGAGCCGTTGCTCGAGTTCGAGAACGCCACCTCGGTGGACATGCGGCACATCCAACCCGTGGCCTTCCCGGGTCTTGGCCCGAGCCAGTTCCAGATTCCATCCCAGGACGGACGGGAGGTGTACACGTTCGACGAAAACGGCCGGCATCTCAATACGCTCGACGGTCTGACGGGGGCCACTCGGTTTGTGTTCGGCTACGACAGCAATAATCGTCTCTCCACGATCGCGGACGCCGTCGGAAACGTCACGACGATCCAGCACAACGGCAATGGTCTTCCCACAGCCATCGTCTCTCCGTACGGACAGACGACGACGCTCGGAACCGACGTCAACGGGTACCTCTCCTCGATCTCGAACCCGAACGGCGAGACCGTGGCCATGACGTACTCGGGTAACCAAGCAGGGATCATGACGTCGTTCCAGGACGCCGCCGGAAACCTCGCGAGCTTCTCTTACGACGGGGAGGGTCGGCTGACCCAGACGAGCAACGCGGCCGGCGGTGCCCTTACCTTCTCTCCGACAGACACTCCCGTCGCGACGCAGCTCGCGACGTCGATGCTCCACACTGTAGCGGAGACGAGCGCGCTCGGCGTGACGTCGTCCTACGCCATACAGACCACGCAGACCGCGGAGAACCGTACCGCTACCTTGCCGAGCGGGATCGTCGCGACGCAGGTGACGGGGGTCAACGGAACGAGCACCACGACGCTCGCGAGCGGCACGAAGACGACGATCACGGTCGGCCAGGATCCGCGCTTCGGCCTCGCCGCGCCGTTTGCATCGACGCTCACGTCGGTCTCGCCTGCGGGGCTCACGTTCACGCAGGACTCGACGGAGACGGCGGCTCTCTCGAACCCTGCGAATTTGCTGACTTTGACCAGCCTGACGGTGCAGACGACGACCGACCCGGTCAACAACCTGAGCTACTCGGACGTGTACACGGCGTCGTCGCGGCTCTGGCAGCTCACCACCGCCGCCGGGCGCTCGCGCACGGTCACGCTCGATACGCTCGGGCGGCTCGCAAGCTCGCAGCGCGACAGTCTGAACGCGGACCTCTTCGCGTACGACAGTCACGGCCGGCTCGCGACCCTCGCGCAAGGTACGCGCACGCGGACATTCGCCTACGACACGAACGGAATGCTGTCGAAGGTGACCGATCCAGCGCTCGACGTGACGAGCTACACACGCGATGGCGCGGGACGGGTCCTTGGCGAGACGCTCGCGGACGGCTCCGCGATGTCGTTCACGTACGACGCCGACGGACGGCTCGCGTCGATGACGCCGCCGACCGACAACACGCACCTCTTTACCCACTCCCCGATCGGCCTCCTCGCGTCGTACGTCGCCCCGAGCGTTCCAGGGGTCTCGTCGACCACGACGGCCTACACGTACGACGCCGACGGTCGCCTCACCCTCCTTGCCCGACCGGACGGTGCGACCGCCGCGATTGGGTACGACACGGCCGGGCGCACCAGCACCGTGTCGATCCCGACGGGGGAGCTCACCGTCGCGTACGACCCGAAGACGGGACGCCCTGCGATCGCGACCGGCCCCAGTAGCGAGCAGGTGTCGTACGTCTACGACGGCAATCTCACCACGCAGATGGTCTGGTCGGGCACCGTCCCCGGACAGGTGGCGTGGACGTACGACAAGTCGATGAAGCCCGTCTCCGAGCTCGTGAACGGGACCGGGATCTCGTTCGCGTACGACGCGGACGGGCTGATGACGAAGGCCGGCGTCATGACGCTCGTTCCCAGCGCTACCAGCGGTCTCCTCACCGGGTCGACGATTGGGAACGTCACGGATGCCATTACGTACGACAACTACGCCGAGCGCGCGACCTACGCGGCGAAGTACCTGACGACCGCGCTCTTCTCGACGAGCTACACGCGAGACGCCCTCGGCCGCATCGTGACGAAGAGCGAGACGGTCCAGGGGACGACGCACTCGTACACGTACACCTACGACACGCGCGGGCGCCTCACGCAGGTGACGAAGGATGGCGTGGCGACGACGTACGCCTACGACGCGAACGGCAACCGCCTCAGCACCACGACGGGGTCGACCACCACCACGGCGACCTACGACGCCCAGGACCGCCTGCTCACGTACGGGACGGTCACGTACACCTACGACGCGAACGGCGACCTCGCGACGAGGACCGACTCGGCCAATGGCGGCGTGACGTCGTACCTGTACGACGCGCTCGGGAACCTCATCGGGGTCGTCCTCCCTGGAGGCGACATCGTCGGGTACGTCGTGGACGCGGCGGGGCGGCGCGTCGCCAAGACGCTCAACGGACAGATCCAACAAGAGTGGCTCTATCGAGACTCCTTGCGCCCAGTCGCCGAGCTCGACTCGGCCGGCGCGGTGACGAGCCGCTTCGTCTACAGCGACAATCGGATCGCCGACAAGTCGGTCCTCGAGAGCATCGACGAGCGCCTCGGCTTGTCGCGCGCGACGCCGCTCCTCGCCGAGAACGTCGCGCGACCGATGTACATCGTACAGACGGCGCAGACCCTCCGCGTCGTCGCGGATCACCTTGGGAGCGCGCGGATGCTAGTCAACGTCGCGACCGGAGCCGTCGTCGAGACGCTCGACTACGACGCGTTCGGGAACGTGATCACCGCCACCGGCACCGGGATCCCGGCGCTCGCCTATGCCGGCGGCATCTTCGACCCCGACACCAACCTCGTCCACTTCGGTGCGCGCGACTACGACCCGCAGACCGGGCGCTGGACGTCGAAAGAGCCGATGAAGACGTCGGGCACCGCGAACTTCTACCAGTATGCGGGCGGCGACCCGATCAACAGCTTCGACGTCGACGGCCTGGCGCAGAGCTCGTGCCCCGACGCGAAGATCGTTCTCGACTCCATCTGCGGCCCGAACGCGGAAGGAGAGGTCGTCTGCCTCCAGAAGCCGTCCGAAGCGACGGGCGAATCGAGCGTTGCGCAGAGCGGTTCCACCGTCGTCATCGGCTCGGACACGACGACCCAGCCGACGCCGAGCACGAATCTGCCGAGCGTCCCCGTCGACGGTGACGGTCAAACGAGCGACGGGTGGGTGGACATCGGCGCTTCGTCGTCGCCCCTGAACCAAACCCCGGTAGTGAGCGTGGGGTCGAGCAACACGCTCAGCGTCACCTTCCCGGCGAACAACATTCCTTTGAACGGCACGGTCACCGACAGCGGCCCGTTCACGCCCACGATCCTCTGGTCGTGGACGAGCGGCCCCGCGGCGCCCGTCTTCGCAAACCCCGCGAGCGCCGCAACGACCGTGAGCTTCCCTGCCGTGGGCGTCTACGTCCTCACGCTGACCGCGGCATGTCTGGAGCTCGAGGCGAGCGCGACCCTCACCGTGACGGTGCTCGGTCCCCCCACGGTGCAAGTGTCCGGTCCGACGACCGTGGACCTGTACGACGCCGAGAACAATCCGCCGGTCTATGCGGGGCAAGTGATCGAGCCGCTCCCTGGGCGGACGGCCACCGCAACCTGGAGCATGGTCTCGGGACCGGGGACGGTGACGTTTGGGACACCGACGGGCAGCGTCCCTTACGGAACGACGGGGATACTCACGACGACGGCGACGTTCAGCGCGTCGGGGAACTACGTCCTTGCTCTGACCGCGACCGACGGCACGTACGCGAGCTCCGCCTCGATCCCCGTGACGATCAACGGCGACGAGGCGCCGGTTGTCAGCGTGAGCGGGAACCAGACGCTCCCGCAGCCGACGACGACGAACGTGGCCGGAGCCGCAGTAGGCTATCTACCCAACCTGCCGCTCTCGTACACGTGGAGCGAGGTGAGTGGCCCTGCCGCGGCGACGTTCAGCGCCGCGAATCAGCCGACCACGAACGTGACGCTCCCGTACCCGGGTGTGTACGTCATTCAGCTCTCCGTGAGCGACACGGAGCTGACGACCACCGCGTCGCTGACGATCACGGTGAACGGAACGGCGCAGCAGCCGCCGCAAGGACCCACGGGGCCGGCACCGTCGACGCCCGTGATCGGAGGTATCGTCGACGACGGCGTCGTGACGCAACCAGTCCAGATCACGGGGACGTTCGCGAACGCCCTATGGACGCTCCAGTACCGCCTCGGCGGCAGAGACGACGTGACGACCGAGTTCACGACGCTCGCGTCGGGCACCGGCGCGATGAACAACGGCGTCCTCGGCACCTTCGACCCGACGCTGCTCCTGAACGGGATGTACACCGTGCAGCTCATCGTCTCGACGTCGGGGGGCGTGGCAACGGCGAGCGTCGCGGTCGCCGTGGACGGTCGGATGAAGGTGGGGAACTTCACGCTCGCCTTCACGGATCTCAACGTCGCCGTGGGGGGCCTCCCGCTCCAACTGATCCGGACGTACGACAGCCGCGTCAAGACCGTGGGGGACTTCGGCTTCGGGTGGAACCTCAGCATCGAGAACGTACGCATCGAGAAGGCGGGAGAGACCGGCGCGTACTGGCAGGTCGAGGACGACACCCCGGACGACTCCTTCTTCCCGTACTACTGCCTCCAGCCCTCGCAGTCCGCGAGCGTCACGGTCACCTTCCCAAGCGGGCGAGAGTACCGGTTCACCCCCTCGCCCACCTGCTCCTGGCTCGAGCCGCCGGATCCGGAGGACATCTACTGGACGTGCACCTCGGACCCGGACAACCCGACGATCCAGCTCTACGCCTACGGCGCGCAGTCGCTCCTCGTCTCCGGCGGCCAGCTCGTGAACCTGAGCGACTTCAGCGTGTGGAACCCGACGACCTTCGCGTTCACGAACGAGCTCGGGCAGAAATTCCAGATCACGCAGAGCGTCGGCGTCACGCAGGAGACGGACCGGAACAAGAACACGCTCTCGATCACCCCCGAGGGCATCTTCAGCTCGCTCGGACCGAGCGTGCCGTTCGTGCGGGATGCCCTGGGGAGGATCACGACCATCACCGACCCGACCGGCAAGCCGATGACGTACCAGTACGACGTGAATGGCGACCTGGTGACGTATACGGACAGGGCGTCGAACGTGACGACGATCACGTACCAGGGGAATCACTACCTCAACCAGATCACCAACGCCCTCGGCGAGATGCCGATCCGTTGCGACTACGACGACTCGGGCAGGCTCATCGACGAGATCGACGCCGCGGGGCACGAGCAGACCTTCACGACGACCCTCGCCCTCAACCAGCAGCAGATCGCCGACCGTCTCGGGCGCGTGACGACGTACACGTACGACCAGTACGGCGACATCACGCAGAAGATCGACCCCACGGGGGCGATCTGGAACTACACGATTGATCCCAACGGCAACGTCCTCACCTCGGTCGACCCGCTCGGGAACACGACGACCTCGACGTACGACGGCGCGAACAACCTCCTCACGAGGACGGACCCGCTCGGCCTCACGACCGCGTACACCTACGACTCGTGGCGCCAGAACCTCACGACCGTGGACCCGCTGGGCCACACCACGACGAACGTCTACGACCCGAACAGCGGCAACCTGCTGACGACGACGGACGCCCTCAAGAACGTCACGACGTACTCCTACGACGCCAACGGCAACCGCCTGTCGATGACCGACCCGCTCGGCAACCTGACCGCCTACGCCTACAACGCGGCGGGCCAGATGACGAGCCAGACCGACCCGCTCGGCAACGTCACGAGCTACACCTACAACTCGAACGGCTCGAAGCTCTCGATGACGCAGACGCGGACCGACAGCTCGGGCACGGACACCCTCCTCACCTCGTACGCCTACGACCCGGACGGCATGCTCCTCTCGACGACCTTCCCCGACGGCACCGTGCGTTCGAGCACGTACACCGCGACGGAGAAGCTCGCGACGAGCGTCGACGAGCTCGGGCGGACGACGAGCTACACCTACGACGTCCTCGATCGTCTCGTCACGACCACGCGCCCCGACAGCACCACCGTCTCGCAGACCTACGACGCCGAGAACGAGCGGACCAGCTCGACCGACCCCGCCGGATTCACCACGAGCTACCAGTACGACGGCGACAGCCGGCTCACGGTGACGACGCATCCCGACAGCACGTACACGACGACGACGTACGACCTCTCGGGACGGGCGATCGCCGTCACCGACGAGGCAGGCTTCACCACCTCGACGGGCTACGACGCGGACGGTCGCGTCACGAGCCAGAGCGACGCTCTCGGAAACGCGACCGGCTACGTCTACGACGCCGCAGGAAACCAGACGCAATCGACGGACCCCCTGCACCACACGACGACCACCCGCTACGACGCCGACAACCGCCGCGTCGGCACGACCTACCCTGACGGAACCTCGGACGCCGTGGCCTACGACGCCGCGGGCCGGATGATCGCGAAGACGGACCAGCTCGGGCGGACGACCGCCTTCGGCTACGACGCGGATGCGCGCTTGCTCACGGTGACCGACGTGCTCGGCGACGTCACGACCTACGCGTACGACCAGATCGGCGAACGCATCTCGCAAACGGACGCGAACGCCCACGTCACGAAGTTCGCGTACGACAAGAGGGGGCGGCAGATTACGCGCACGCTCCCCGACAACTCCGTCGAAACCCTGACCTTCGACGCGGCGGGGGAGAACACCGTGCGGGTGGACTTCAACGGCAAGACCACGACCTACGGCTACGACCTGCTCTCGCGCCTGCTCACGCGGTCATATCCGGCCGACACCACGGAGAACGTCACCTTCACGTACACGGCGGACGGCCTGCGCGCGACCGCCCTCGATGCGCGCGGGACGACAAGCTACGCCTACGACAACCGGCGTAGACTGACGAGCGTGACGACGCCGAGCGAGGGGCAGCTCACCTACGCGTACGACCCTCGTGGCCTGCGCACGAGCGTGACGGCCGTCATCGCGTCGCAGTCGT
>JBKQKP010000146.1:0-15281 GCA_052147435.1 Polyangiaceae bacterium
CACGGCCGCGATGAAATCGAGTCGTTGGTCCACGATGCAGGTCTCTTTCCACGGCACGGGCGGTCTCCTCACCGCCAAGCCAGCCGCACGGCAGACCTGCTCGCCACTCACCCAGAACCTCCCCAACGGTCAGGGGAGGACCCGGTCTCTCACGACAAGGAAGGACCCGGTCTGTACCGCGAGGGGGCGGCGTATTACGACGAAGGGGTGAGGTTGCGCCCGAGCGCGACGGATTCGGCCAAGTCCCCCCCCGCCGATTACACTCCGTCCTGACGTGTCTTCCCGACCTCCGCCGCTCCCTCCCCCTGCGTCTCCCCCGTCGAGACGTCCGGGGGGATCGGCCCCGCCTCCCCCCGCGTCGAGCGCGGATCGCAACAAGCCGACGGTGAAGGTCGAACGGCCGAAGCCGGACGGACCCGCGGACGAAGGGGCGAAAGGGACGAGCCCCGCACAGCGCGCGGCGCGCTACGCGACCTACGCGCTGCTCGCGTTCACCGCGCTGACGGTCCTCGCGCTCGCCGCGTGGTTCATGAGCGAGGAGCAACCCTGGGGGTTCTCGTCGTTCGTCACAGTGCTGTCCGCGCTGCTCGGGACCGGAGCCACCGCGCTCCTCTGGCGACAGCCGACGCGCCAGCACGCGATCGGCGGGCTGGTGGTGATGGGGCTGTCCTTGGTCCGCGTGGGGCTCCCGATGAACTGGACGCCGACGTCGGTGGCGCTCATCACGATCACGGCGCTCCTGTCGATACCGCTCGTGCAAGCTGCCATCGTTCTGCCACGAAGCTGAGGCAAAGCGCCGGAAGGTCGGCAATCCTAGCAAGGTCGGCTAGCCTCGCGCTCACGATGCGCATCCTCTACGGCGTCACCGGCGAAGGAATGGGACACGCGACGCGGAGCAAGGTGGTCTGCGAGCACCTCGAGTCACGCGGCCACGAAGTGAAGATCGTCGTGAGCGGCAGGGCGCACGCCTTCCTGTCGCGGAGCTTCCCGGACGTCGTCGAGATCAAGGGGCTCAGTATCCGCTACGTCGACAACGCGATGGACCGCGACGGCTCGCTCGCCCGAAACGTCTTCGCCGCGCCGCAGATGCTCTACGCCAACGCGAGCCGGTACTTCGAGGACGTCGTCCACTTCGAGCCCGACGCCGTCATCAGCGACTTCGACTCGTTCGCGTGGTTCTTCGCCAAGCGGCACGGGCTGCCGATCGTCTCGATCGACAACCAGCAGATCATCGCCCGCTGCAAGCACGACAAGTCGATCAAGCAGGGGACGAAGCTCGACTACCAGATCACCAAAGCCTTCGTGAAGGCGAAGCTCCCTGGCTGCGACCACTACATCATCACGACGTTCTTCTTTCCCCCCGTGAAGAAGAAGTTCCAGGAGGACACGACGCTCGTCCCGCCGATCCTGCGGCTCCCCGTGCTGGAGGCGAAAGCGCGCGCGCGGTTCGGCAACCACGTCCTCGTCTACCAGACGTCCACGAGCGACAAGACGCTCATCCCCACGTTGAACGCGATCACCGACGAGCGCTTCATCGTGTACGGCCTGAGGAAGAACGCGCACCACGGCAACTGCCAGCTGAAGGAGTTCAGCGAGGAGGGGTTCGTCGAGGACCTCGCCCAGGCGAAGGCCGTGGTCTCGAACGGCGGGCTCTCGCTCATCGGCGAGGCGGTGTACCTGGGGAAGCCGGTCTACAGCGTCCCGGTGAAGCACCAGTTCGAGCAGGTGATGAACGCGCGCTACCTCGAGGAGCTCGGGTACGGGCTCGCGGCGGAGTCGATCGACGGCGACGTGCTGCGGCTTTTCCTTCGCGAGCACGCCCGCTTCGCCGCGCGCGTGGCGAAGCACCGGCAGGACGGCAACGAGCTGCTGTTCGAGACGGTGGACTCGCTCATCAAGCGCTTCGAAAAAGCGCGGAAGAAGAAGCGGCGGCGCGAGGAGGCGAGGGCCTAATCGTTACGGCGCTACCCCCCGCTCGAGCTGCCGCCGTTGCTCGAGCCGCTGAGCGGTACCCCGCCGCTGCTGCTCCCCCCGGAGGTCGCGAAGTCGGTCGGCGGGAGCGTCCCCGCCGGATAGCAGCACGTTGCGGTGTACCCGGTCGCGCTGTTGGTGCACGACTGGACGGTCGTCCCGGAGTACGCGCTGCACGGGCTCGGGCTCGAGCCTGCGCAGGTCGGCGTCGGGCCGCACGAGATGCCGCCGCTGCTGCTCCCGCTTCCGCTCCCGGCGCCGCTGCTGCTGCTGCTACCGCTGCTCCCCCCGCAGTCGGCCGCCTCGATGTCCGGGACGCAGATCGGTTGCCCGACGGGGTAACAGCACGACGCCTGATAGCCGGTCGTACCGTCGGTGCACGACGTCATCGACGAGCCCGGGTACTGCGTGCACATCGACGCGGCGTTCTCGGCGCACGTCGTGGGGGCACAGGTGCCGCCGCTGCTGCCGCTCCCGCTGCCGCTCCCTCCGCTGCTCCCTCCGCTGCAGATGACCCCCCCCGTCATGCCGAAGCAAATCGGAGACCCCGAGGCGAAGCAGCAGTTGACCGTGAATCCCCCTCCGACGTCGTCGTTGCACGACTGCGCGGAGCCTGGATACCCGGCGCACGCCCCCGCGGCGCCCGTCGCGCACGTCGGCGACGTGCACGTCGTGCCGCTGCTGCTCCCTCCGGTGCTGCTCCCTCCGCTGCTGCTGCCGCTGCTGCTACTGCCGCCGCCGCTGCTGCTGCCGCTGCTGCTCCCGCACACGGCCCCGAAATCGAGGGTCGCGCACGCCGCCGCGCCGCTGCTGCTGCTGCTCGAGCTCGTCACCGCAGGAGCCCAGAGGGCGAACGTTCCCACGGTCGTCGTGGTCCCGGAGACCGTCTGCGCCGACGTATTCTGTGCGTACCCCGGCAGGAGCTGCCACGCGCCGCCGACGTACATCGCGGCGCGGAGCGCGGACGGCGATTGACCGCCGAGCGAGACCCCCTGGTAGCTGAACGTCATCGTCACGGGCTGCGCGAACGTCGTCCCCGCGGGGCCGAGAGCGTAGACAGTGCCGAGCGCCCCTGCACCGGGAGAGGTCGTCGGGGTCACCGTGATCGTGACGATGCTCGGAAGCGCGCCGCTCGGGATGGTCACCTTGAGCGCGCCGTTGCTCGACTGCGCGGTCCCCCCGGTCGTGCCTACGACCGTGGACGTCGGCGTCTGCGGCGGGTTCTGCGACGAGCCCCCCGAGCACCGGACGACGGCCGCGACGACGAGAGCACCCCCGAAGATACGAACCAAGTTTGAGTTAAGCTTCATGGCCTATTCCTAGCGCGCTTAGCGGGGAAGCGCCGGGTGCACGAGCGCCCCGTAGCCGATTTTGAGCACCGCATCGCTCCCCGTGTCCGGGTCCACTGGAACTTTCGCCACACTCCCCCCCCCCGCTTCGGCTCGCTCCTCCTCCTCGAGGTCCTTCGCCCCCGCGTCGACGACGACCGCGTTGCTCGTAGCGGCGCGGTTCTCCGCACCTTGCGGCGCTTCGCCGGCGAGGTGCCCCTCCAGATCACGCTCTCTCACGAGCGGAAACGTCGTGTCGTCCGCGTTCACGACGATATCGGGGTGAATGCCGTCGGCCTGAACGGCGTGACCGGCGGGGGTGTAGTAGCGCTCCGTCGTGAGGCGCATCCCGGCTCCGCCGGGGAGCTCGAAGATCGTCTGCACGCTCCCCTTGCCGAAGGTCTGCGACCCGATCACCTTCGCCCGCTTCGCGTCCTGGAGCGCGCCCGTCACCAGCTCCGCGGCGCTCGCCGTGTACGCGCTCACGAGCACCACCGCCGGCGTGTCCACGAGCGCTCCGCCGGCATGCGCCCTCACTTCGTCGACGACCTGCCCGCGGTGGCGCGCCGTGTAGATCGTCCCGCCCGAGAGGAACTCGTCGGCGACCGCGGCAGCTTCGTCCACGAGACCGCCGGGGTTGTTTCGCATGTCGAGCACGATTCCCGCGAGCCTTCCGTTCGACGCGCCCCGAAGCTTCCCCACGGCCTTGAGGAGCTCTTCGTGCGTCCGATCCTGGAACTGCTTGATCCGCACGTACGCGATGTCCCCCTTGAGCATGCGCGACGCGACGCTCGGCACTTTGATGATCTCGCGCGTGAGATCGAACGTGATCGGCTCCTTCACCCCTTCGCGACGGAGCGTGAGCTTCACGTGCGTCCCCGGCTTGCCGCGCATCTTGCGGACCATCTTCTCGAGGCCGATCCCGACGGACGTCTCGCCGTCGACCGCGAGCAGCTTGTCGCCGCTCCGGATCCCCGCACGCTCCGCCGGCGACCCCTCGATCGGCGCGATGACGGTGATGACGTCGTTTCGTGCGTCCACTTCGATGCCGACCCCGCCGAACTCCCCCTGCGTGTCGCTCTGGAAGAGGGCGAAGTCCTGCGGCGGCATGTAGCTCGAGTGCGGATCGAGCCCGGAGACCATCCCCTCGATCGCCCCGTTCACGATCTTCCCGCGGTCCACCGGCTCGACGTACTCGTTCTCCACCGTCACGAGCACACGGCCGAGCTGCCCCATCGCGGCGTACGGGCTCTCCTCCTGGGACGCAGCGCCGGCCGGGTGGGAGCCGGCGAGCGTGGTCGCGGCTCCACCGGCAAAGGCGACGAGGGCGAATCCGGCGGTCCGTGCGAGAGACGTACAAAGATGCTTTTTCACGCGCGGATCGTCGCACCGAGGGGAGCTGGGCGCAAAGAGCGCCAAAACACCCACACGAAAAAACAAACTCTTCCGATGAGAATCGTTGGTACTCTCTGAGAAGAGAGCGGCCCATCCCCCCGCACCTTCACGTCGAAGGGGCGAGGTCCGCTTGCAGATACTCAGGACGGCACATCCGAGGTTCGCCTCGGGGGTGGTCTAACCAGAAGGAGGTTCCCCTTGGCGACCGGTGACAAGGAGTCGATCTCGAACCTGCGCGCAGAAGGCTCGAAGACGGACAAGCGTAAGCAGAGTCTGTACTTTCCGGAGTCGATGCTTCAGGAAATCAAGGAGGAGGCGGCCCGTCTCGATCGGTCCCTCTCCTGGGTCGTCCAGCGAGCGTGGAAGATCTCCAGGCTGGAGATCAAGAAGCTGCCGAGCGTCAACGACGTCGAGGGTGGGGACGACGACGAGGGGTAGCCGGGCGCATCTGCGCGCGCGCGCACGTCATTGTTGCGGGGGGGAGCGCGCGTGAAGACCGTGCCTGACGTCCCCGATAGCTCGTCCGGGCTACGAGCGGCGCGGTCCGAGCGAAGCGAGCTGGGCCCTTCTGCGTCGCGTCCGCGCTCGGTTCGCCCTGACATCGAGTCGCCGAGGAGCGAGCCTCGATCGACCGGCGTCGAGCAAGGCTTCGCGGTCGCGCGCGACGGCACGAAGCTTTTTGTCCGTTCCCGAACGGGGGCCCACCCCGCGGGCTCCGTGCGCGCGATCCTGTGCGACGGGATCGTCTGCGACGGCTTCATCTGGAAGTACCTCTGGGACGATCTAGCCCCGACGGCGCCGCTCACCCACTGGCACTACCGCGGGCATGGGCGGAGCGCGGCGCCGGCGGATCCCGATCGGATCGACATCGCCGCGCACGCCGACGATCTTTCTCAGGTGCGCCACTTCGTCGGCGATCCGCCGTGCGTGCTCATCGGTCACTCGATGGGCTGCCAGGTCGCCCTCGAGAACTACCGGCAGAACCCGGAAGGGATCCGCGGCCTCGTCCTCATCTGCGGGAGCTTCGGCAAGGTCACCGAGACGTTCCACGGGGTCCCGATCCTCCAGTGGGTGCTGCCGAAGCTCCTCGACGCCGTCCTCAAGCGCCCGAACGTGGCGCGCGCGGTCTGGACGCGCATCCCCCCCGACGTCGCGCTGAAGCTCGCGCTGCGGTGGGGGGAGATCGATCCCGAGCGGATCAACCCCGACGACATGATGCCGTACCTGCGGCACATGACCCACGTCGACCTGCCGATGTTCCTCCGGATGCTGCGCGCCGCCGGAGAGCACAGCGCCGAGGATCTGTTGCCGGAGGTCAACGTCCCGGTGCTCGTCGTCGCGGGGGAGCGCGACTCGTTCACGCCGTCGTTCCTCGCGGAGCGAATGGCGCGGGAGCTGCCGCAGGGGCAGCTGCTGATGGTGCCCGGAGGGACGCACGTGGCGTCGCTCGAGCAGTCGGAGCTCGTCGATGGTCGCATCCGAGAGTTCTTCGAGACGCGTGTGGCGAAGTAGCGCAAAGGCGTTCGCCGCGTTCCTCGCGATCGCGGCGCTCGTCGCGGCCTGCGCGCGCAACCGTGCGCAGACATCGACCGACGGCGACGGCGGCGCAAAGAGCGCGGGCCCGGTCGCGACCACGGCACCGACCGCCGACGCGAGCCTGGATTCCGGCGCCGCCGACGCGAGCGCCGCCTACGCTTCCGCAGCTCCGGTGAGCGGGAAGAGCGTCGGGCACACGTCGGTCGTCTTCAAGGTCGCGCTCGAGGGGGGGATCACGATCGCGTACAAGCCCCGCTCGACGCGCGGCGATCACCGCTACCGCGGCGAGGTCGCGGCCTACCGCCTCGGGCGCGCCCTCTCGCTCGAGAACGTCCCCTTCGCGATGCCGCGCACGTTCGACTACGGCGCTCTCCAAGCGGCGGTCGGCCGGGAGCCGATCTTCGCCGAGGTGGTGAAGGAGCCCGACGGCGGCGTCCGCGGCGCCCTCATCCCATGGATCAAGGGGCTCGAGTTCATCCCGCTCGAGAACGACGAGTGGCTCCCAAAGTGGCGAGGGTGGCTAAGGAACGGCGGCGCCATCCCCGACGACCAACGCCCCCTCGCCGCGCAGATAAGCGACGTCCTCGCCTTCGACCTGGTCACGGGGAACTGGGACCGCTGGAGCGGAGGGAACATCGGGATCGATCGCGCGCACGGGATGCTCCTCTTCGTCGACAACGACGGCGCCTTCTTCGACCCCGTGCCCGTCAAGGAGATGAAGTGGCCGACGACGCTCTTCGAAGGGGTCGATCGCTTCTCTCGGCGGTTCGTCGCGGCCCTCCGCTCGGTCGACATCGCGAGCGCGCTGGGGGAAGAAGCGCCGGGAGAGCCGCTCCTCTCGGCGCGCCTCATCGCCCAGGCGGAGGCGAGGAGGAAGCGCGTGCTCGCGTTCGTCGACGCGAAGATCGCGAAGCTGGGTGAGGCAAAAGTGCTCACCTTCGAATAGGTCGCCCCGTTCGCGACCTCCGCGAGCACGTTCGCGACCTCCGCGAATGCCTTCGCGACCTCCGCGAGCACGTTCGCGACCTCCGCGAATGGGAGTCCCTAGGCCGCTTCCCCCCGCGCGATCCCCATCCGCTCGGCAACGCCGTCCCGGTACGCGAGCCACGCCGAGAGCGCCCGTGTGCAGGCCTCTTCGACCGCGCGCGCCACCGGCCCTTCATCCCCCACGTGCGCGAGCACGATTCTCCACGCGTCCGCCCGGTGCCCCCCTTCGACAGCAGCGTGCGCCCGCGTGAGCTCCATCGCCGACGGCGGACATCCGTAGTGCACGACCAGAGGGTGCTTCGCGACGGCGTCTTCTCCCCGTGCTCGCACGAACGTCCCGGCGAGCTCGGCTCGCTCGTTCACGCTCCCCTCGACGAACACCGTCAAGAGCGCCACCGCCGCCTGCCACGGCCCCGCTGCGATCCGCTCGCGCAGCTCTCGTCGGTAGGCGACCGCCGCCGGATGCAGCTGCGCCTCGTCCGCGAGCTCGTTTCGTCCGAAGCCGAGCCCCTCCATCATCCGCAGAAACAGCTCGGGGTGCGGCGCCGTCTTCGAGAGTCCACCGGTCTGCTCTTCGTAGAGGTTCTCGGCGAGCGCCGTCCGCACGTCGTCGAGCGGCGGGACCTGCGCGAGCGCTCCGGCAATAAGCACAGGGAAGTCGCGGACGTAGACGAGGTACTCGTGACGGAAGTGCTCGAGGAGCTGCGCGCGGGACAAGCCAGGGCGAGTAAGAGCCGGGTAGGCCCAGTGGTGCTTCTGGTCCATGACGGCAAGGAGTCGCTGCGCGAGGGGGCGAGAAAGCGGGTCCACGACTCAAATCGTGCCTCCTCGCGCAGCATCGGTCACGTTTCCGGCTTAGCGGCGCCGTCCACCCCACCCGCGCCCGAAGCGCGGACCGGACTCGATGAGCTCGGCCACGATCCGGCGCTGCCGCTCGTCGAGCACTTCGTGCACCTTGAGCACCGCGCCGATCGCCGAGTCGCGCAGCGCATCGACTGCCCCCGAGGCGCGCGAAGCGACCGCGCCGAGCGTCTCCGCGTCGAGCGACTCTCCGCGCAGCGCGTTCGCGAGGTCACCGCGCATCCCCCGCGCATCGTCCTTCACCGCGCGCCCTTTCGTCCGGAGCTCCTCGAGCGCCCCTTTGATCGCCTTCTCCTGCGCCGGAGTCGTCTCGAGACGCGCGAAGAGCCCCCGGAGCCCGAAGAACCCGCGGCCGCGCCCGCCCCGTCCGCCCCCTCCCCAAGGAGAGAAGCTGTCGTCGAGGTCGCTATCGTCGCGCCACCCGTCCGCCCCGTCGTACCCGTCGTACCCGCCATGCCATCCGCCGCGATGCCCGCACCCCCCGCCATAGCCCCACGGACCGGCGAACTGTCCGTACCCGTACCCCCAGCGCCGCGCCCTGCGGACCGCCTTGAAGATGCCAATCACGCACACCGCCCCAATCAGAACACCCAGCATGGGATCATCGTCCTTTCCGGATCTGGGGCGGCGTTGCGCGCGCCCCGTCTCGAAAGGAGAGCTTGCGACGGGGTGTCTCTAGTTGAGTGCGGAGGAACGTTAAGAAGTGTGAACGTGCGGGCTCTGAAGTTCCCTAGCGAATCTTCTCCACGTTCTCGTCCCACTGCTTTCCGTCGAACTTCTCGACCTGAAAGCGCGACATCGCCTCCTGGTCGTCGAGGCAGCGGACGTTCACGTCCATGCCGTTCGGATGGGACCTGGGGATGTAGAACGGGTGGATCCCGCAGAAGCGACAGAACATGTGCCTCGCGACGCCCGTGTTGAAGCGGTAGGTCGTCAGCGCGTCCTCTCCCTTGAGGAGCGTGAACTGCTCGCGCGACACGATGAGGTGGAGGATCCCCTTCATCCGGCAGATGGTGCAGTTGCAATCGAGCGCGACGTGCTGCTCGACCTCGACGCGGAAGCGAACCGCCCCGCAATGACACCCCCCCTCGTACGTCGTTGCCATGCCCCCGCGCTTACCACGGAGGCGCCGAGAGGCGGAGCCCTGTGACGTTGCTGATAGAGTTCCGTCGGTGTCTACCCCGCTCGTTTTCGAGCCCATTGGAGTTGTGCGCAGTCCCTTTACCGAGAAGGCAGGCGCACCGCGTCAAGCTCCCGCGGCGGCGGACGTCGACGGCACGATCGAGCTCTTCGCTGGGCGCGGGCTCGAGCACGCGCTCGAGGACATCGAGAGCTGGAAGCGCTTGTGGATCGTCTTCGTCTTTCATCGCGCCGGCGGTTGGCGGCCGAAGGTCCTCCCCCCGCGCAGCACCAAGCGCCGCGGCGTCCTCGCGACGCGGTCGCCGCACCGGCCGAACGCGATCGGTCTGAGCGCCGTCCGCCTGGTCGGCGTGGAGGGGCTCACGCTGCGAATCCGCGACGTGGACATCCTCGACGGCTCCCCCGTGCTCGATATCAAGCCGTACGTCCCTTACGCCGACGCGTTTCCCGACGCGGGCTCCGGCTGGCTGGAACCTGTCGCGGATCCCATCCCTTCCACGGTCGTCGCATGGAGCGACGAGGCTCGCGCGCAGGTGACGTGGCTCGCGGAGCACGGGGTCGACCTGGTGGAACCCGTCGAACGCGCCCTCGCCCTCGGGCCGAGACCGAACGCGTACCGCCGGATCCGGCGCGTGTCTCCCGGGGAGCTCGAGCTCGCGGTGAAAGACTGGCGAGCGCGGTTCAAGGCGGAGACCGACGGCCGGATCGTCGTCACCTCGGTCCGCAGCGGCTATCGCCCGCGTGAGCTCGCGCTCGGCGAGTCCCCTCCCCTCGACGTCGCCCGCGCCTTCGTCGCTGCCTTCAAGTGTTGACCACGCCTGGACAAAGCCGTCCGGTGTGCAGCGCGGGGGAGCTGGCGTACGCTCACTCAGGATGAGCAGCGGTCGCACGGCGCCGAACGCGGGGGGGGAGCAGGACGTCGTCGTCTTGCTCGACGAGATCGTGAGGCGCGCCACGATCAAAGGGGCGAGCGACATCCACCTCGAGCCGAAGCGCGACCGGATGCTCGTGCGCTTCCGGATCGACGGCTCGATGGTCGAGGACGGGACCCTCGCCGCCGACGTCGCGGCGCAGGTCGTCTCGCGGGTGAAGGTCCTCGCCCGCATGGATATCGCGGAGCGGCGGCTCCCGCAGGACGGGCAGCTGACGGTCGAGACCGCCCCGAACGCGCGGATCCACCTGCGTGCGTCGAGCTTCCCGTGCGTCTTCGGCGAGAAGATCGTGCTCCGCCTCCTCCTCGGGCAAGAGCTCATCGGCTTCGAGCAGCTCGGACTGCACCCGGAGGTCAGCAAGCGGGTTCGCGAGATCGTCCGACGGCCACAGGGCTTCGTCGTGACGTGCGGGCCGACCGGCTCGGGGAAGACATCGACCCTCTATTCGTTCATGCAGCTCCTCGACACGACGCGCGTGAACGTGATGACGCTCGAAGACCCCGTCGAGGTCGACATCGCCACGATCAACCAGGGGCAGACGCACACGCGCGCCGGCTTCACGTTCGCGTCGGGGCTCCGCGCAATCCTTCGCCAGGACCCGGACGTCATCCTCGTGGGCGAAATCCGCGACTCCGAGACGGCGTCGATCGCGCTGCAAGCCGCGCTCACCGGACACCTCGTGCTCACGACGCTCCACACCGCGAGCACGATCGAGACGATCGTGAGGCTCGTCGACCTGGGGGTGGAGCCGTGGGTGGTCGCGAACGCCCTCTCGGCAATCATCGCCCAGCGCCTCGTCCGCGTCGTCTGCACGATGTGCCGCGAGACCGTGAAGCTCGAGAGCGATCTGTGGGACGGCGACGAGGTTCTCCTCCCCGCCGGGGCCGACGTCATCCGACCGCGCGGCTGCAGCGCCTGCTATCGCACCGGATACAAGGGGCGGGTCGGGCTCTTCGAGGTGCTCGTCGTGGACGACGACCTCCGCGACCTCATCAAGGCAAAGGCGGGGCAGCGCGAGTACCGGAACCTCATGCGCGATCGTCACGTCCCTTCCCTGCGTCGGGTCGGATTCGAGAAGGTGCGCGAAGGCATCACGACGGTCGACGAGGTGATGCGTGTCACCAGCTCGTGAGCGAACGCAAGCGGGCCAGACCGGCCAGGCTGGCGAGACGAGCAAGAGCTCGAGTGTGACGATCACGCGCATGCCGATCGCGTTTGCCGCGCACGGCGCGCCGCTCCTCGCGCTCGACCAGGTGAAGGGGGCCGACCTGCGCGCCTGGGCAGAGGCAATGCCGCGTCCGAGCGCGATCCTCGTTCTTAGCCCCCACTGGCAGACGCGCGACCCGACGATCGGCGCCACGACGACGCTGCCGCTTCTCTACGACTTCTCGGGTTTCCCCGAGGCGCTCTCGAAGATCACCTACGCCGCCCCCCCCGCTCCGGAGCTCGCGCTCCGGATCGAGCAGCTCGCCGCCGGGAAGATGACGCTCGGCCGGAGCCCCGATCGAAAGCTCGACCACGGCGCCTGGGTACCGCTCTTGCACATGTACCCGAAGGCCGACATCCCCCTCGTGCAGCTCTCGTTGCCGCGCCGCGAGCCGGAGGATCTCTTCGATCTCGGCCGGCTCCTCGCGCCACTCGCCGACGAAGGGGTGCTGCTCCTGTGCACCGGGGTCCTCGTCCACAACCTCCGGCGCATCGACTTCGGCGGGGCGACGCCGACGCCGACGTGGGCGAAGGAGTTCGACGCCTGGTGCGAGGATGTCCTCCTTCGTAAGGACTTCGACGCCCTCGTTCAGTTCCGCGTGCGCGCGCCGAAGCTCGGCATGGCGCACCCGACCGAGGAGCACTTCCTTCCGCTTCTCGTCGCGGGGGGGGCGTCGAGCACCCGATCGCGCGTCGTCACGTTTCCCGTCAGCGGCTTCGAGTACAGCTCGCTCTCGCGGCGGTGCGTCGAGTTCAGCTGACAGGGCGGCCGGCCCACAAAAGGAGAGAGCGGACGCGCCCCAAAAAGGACGCGCCCGCCCGGAAAAGCGTTCCGTACCGCGAGGCCGTGTGCCGGACCGCATGAACCCCTAGGCAGTGCCTAGGTGGGAGACGCAGCGCCCCTCTTAAGGCTTCCGAGTTATCCGCCGCTTTCGCGAGCGGCCCGGCGTGCACACGGAGTGGTCAGCGCCCCCCTGGTTCGTGAGCGTAGGGGATCATGGTTCCGACGAATCACGCACCCAGCAGAGGGAACACCAAAAAGCTAACACCCGCGCGCGCTCGGTCAACGGCGCGCGGACGTAACGCGCACGGAAAAAGAAGGGCCCAAACGCGCTGCCCCCCTCGACGGAAGACTCGACAGAACGCTTGACAGAGACACTCGTTGGCGCAGGGAACTGGGCCAACTTCGCGGGCTCTCGGTAAATGAGCGGGATGAGCGACTCTCTGAGACCGACGGCCGCGAGCGAGCCTTCTCCGGCCCGCTCCGGAGGCTCGAGCGCTCGAGAGACCTCGCGCGCCCGGTTCCTCGACGCCGAGCAGCGCGAAGAGGCCTGCCGCCTGCTCGAAGCGGAGCACGCGCTCGTCGTTCGCATCGACGCCATCGGTGCGAGCGCGCGCGGGCGCCTCGGCGAGGTCATCGAGGAAGCGATCGAGCGCGAGCTCGACGCGCGCGGTGCGGCGCCGCCGGGCATAGGGTCTGCGAGCGATGCGGACGCGGCGCTGAGCGATCAACTCTTTCGCGCGCGCCGCGTCGGGGCAACGGGGATCGCGCTGGCCCTGGGGCGATTGCGAGCGGCGACGTCGCCGCGCGGTGCGATCGAACCGGAAGACGGCGCGACGCTGCGTTTCTGGGCGGTCGCGAACCTCGACCGGCCGGTGTGGCTCTTTCTCGACGAGAGCGACGCCGCGACGGGAGCGTACGGGGAGCCGGTGGCGCTCGCGTCCGTGCTCGACGAAGCGCGTGCCTTGCGCAACGCCGAAGAGCTGGAGCGGGAAGACCGCCAAGACCAAGACCAAGACCAGGAACAGGCTCCCCCCCTCGAGCCGACACCGACCGACGTGATCGCGGTCGCCGTGGCCATCGAAGTGACGGCGCCCCCCCCACTCGCCCCGGCCGCGGCAGCCGCTGTCACCGAAGAGCCTCTGCCGGCGCGGCACACGTCCGGCGCCTCGGTCGCGGCGGTCAGCGACGAATGGCGCTCGTGGGTGCTCTCGCTCTCCGCGGCGCGGGGTCCTCAGTCGCTCGCCGCCTTCGAGCGGCTCTTCGCGCGCGACTACATGCCTCTCGCGAACGCGATCTGCGCCGGGCTCGACGACCCGCGCGCCCTCAGCGCCTGCGACGACTTCAGGCGCACGTTCGCGCGCGCGTACACCGACGCGTCCCCCGCCTTTGCGGTCACCGGCAAGCGCCCGCGGATGGTGCTCGACGCCCCGGACGTCGCGGCGAGGATCGCGAGACTCCACGGCGCGCGCTCCACGCAAATCCTGCTCGTCGATGCGATGCGCTACGACGTCGGCGCAAACATTCGGGACGGCGCTCGGCGTGCGCTCGGCGCAAGAGCGTCGCTCACCGACGAGCTGATTCTCTGGAGCGCCCTCCCCACGACGACGCTGCGCCAGCTCGAAACGCTGCAGCGTGGCCCCGAGGCCCTGCGCGTTCCGCCGGCCGAGGGGGACCGCGAGCTCGACCCGCTCCGCGGGCGAACGGCCGAGGTGATCCGGCGGGTGAAGGTCGGCTCGCGCGACCTGTACAAGCTGGACGTCGTCGAGGCTCGCGTGCGCGACCTGGGCGACCGCGCGCTCCCGGCACTCGAGGAGATCGCGGGGGCCGCAGCGGATGCCATCGTTCGCCACGCCCAGACGCTTCAGCCGCGAACGCTGCTCTTCGTCTTCGGCGATCACGGCTTCACCTTCGACCGCGACGGCACGGCGAGGCAGGGGGGTGCCTCACCGGAAGAGGTGCTCGTCCCGGCGTTTGCGCTGCTCGTTGGAGACGTTCACTAGGTCGATTTCGTCGGGGGTGCGACCGGTGCTATCGGTCCGCTCATGGACACCCCCTCCCCTCTGTTGGCTCGCTTTGCCGCCCTGGCGCGCGAGCGACGGACCGCGATCTTGGACGAGGAGGGGGTCCACGGATACTCGGCGCTGGAGGAGCGGTCGCGATGTGCGGCCGCAGCGCTCCTCGGGGGCGAGCCGTCGCTGCGCGGACGTCGCGTCGCGATCCTCGTCTCGCCGGGAGCGGCGTGGGTCGAAGCGTTCTTCGGAGTTCTCCGCGCAGGGGGGTGCGCGGTGGTCCTCTCCCCGCTGCACCCGGCCGCGGAGACCTCCTATTTCTGCGACGACGCCGAGGTCGACACGCTGGTCGCCTCGGCCGATCTCGCCCCCCGGCTCGACGGCATCGCCGGGTCGCGCCGTCTGCTCTCCACCGACGAGCTGCGCGCGCACCGCCCGGGGTCGCTACCCGACGTCGCCGCGGCGAGCGCGGCGCTGCAGCTCTACACGAGCGGGACGACCGGCAAACCGAAGGGGGCCATCCTCACGCACGCGAACCTCTCCGTTCAGCAGGACGTCATCGCGCGCGCGTGGGGCCATCAACCCAGCGACCTCCTCGTGCATGCCCTCCCGCTTCACCACCTCCACGGGCTCGGGATAGCGCTCCTCAATCTCCTCGGAAGCGGAGCGTCGGCGCGCCTCCTGCCGCATTTCGACGCCGCGCGGATATGGGAATCGCTCGCCGGAGCGACGCTCTTCATGGGGGTCCCCACGATGTACACGAAGCTGTTCGTGGCGTTCGACGCCGCCGACGAGCCGACGCGCGCGCGGTGGAGCGAGAACGCGCGCCGCCTCCGCCTCGCGACGAGCGGAAGCGCCGCGCTGCCCGTCACGCTCGGCGAGCGCTGGCGCGCCATCACGGGCGCGTACCCGCTGGAGCGATTCGGAATGACCGAGATCGGGGTGGGCATGTCGAACCCCCTCGGCGGGCCGCGGAGGCCTGGGATGGTCGGGCTCCCCGTCGAGACGGTGGAGACGCGAGTGGTCGACGAAGCGGGAGAGGAAGCGCCGAGCGGCGAGCTGTGGATCCGGGGACCCAGTGTCTTCGCCGGATACTGGAAGCGAGAAGAAGCGACGCGCGCAGCCTTCGCGC
>JBKQKP010000147.1:0-8883 GCA_052147435.1 Polyangiaceae bacterium
TGAAGCTCGGCGCCACGCCGATCGAGGCGCTGCGCAGCGAGCCCGTCAGCGCCGCAGAGCTCCACGGAGTGCTCGATCCACCCGGGACGATCGAGCCGGGCAAGCTGGCGGACGTCATCGCGGTCGAGGGCAACCCCCTCGTGGACATCGCCGCCCTGGAGCACGTCAAGCTCGTGATGAAGGGCGGGGTCGTCGTGAAGGATTCGCGCTGAGCCGCGGGCGAAGGAGCGACTACGCCTTCGAGATCGTGAAGTTGTGCGCGTACGGGGACGACGTCGTCACCGTGACGGCGGTCCCCGCTTCGATGGACTGCAGCTGTGCCTGCGTGAGCGAGACCGTGTGAGCGTGACCGTCGTTGAACGACGTCGTATAGGTCACCCCGGCGGCGGCGGGGTCGGTGAGATCCGTCGTCAACACGCAGAGGCTGTGGTCATGATTGTTCGTGACCGTCGAGATCTCGAAGATCCCATTGCACGCGGAAGCGTCCTCCGAAGCCTGGATGACGGACGAGGAGGACGAGTTGTTGCTCGAGCTGCACGCGACGGCCGAGCCCGCGATTGGCACGAGCAAGAGGACGGTCGACTTCGATAGAACCTCGCGTCTCGTCAGTTTCGTTTCCATAGTCTTCCTCCGAGCGTTGACGACCCTGGATCGGTACCCCGTTTCGAGGCCCTGCGCCGCACGAATCGCACGTCCCTCGGCGACAGCCCCTCGAACGGCGCGAGAATCTCGGAGGGGGGAGTTACTTGCCCGACAGAACGGATACTATCGCCCGCACGCCGAAGTCGAGGCGAAGCGGAGAGGGGCACGAGCGCGATGAACTGTCCTGGCTGCAGTCCCACCGTGGTTCGGCTCAGGATGGCCACGGGGATGAACAACGTCGGCTGCCCGCGCGGGCATCAGTTCAAGCTGTGCCTCGACCCTCGCGACAAGACGACGCAGTGGCTCGAAGTGGTCGCGAGCACGACGGCCGAGTGCAAGCCCGGCCAACGTTTCCGCGTGCCGTCCAACACGACGTTCGGGTGAACGGCTCCGTTTCGATCAGCCGCCGGCCGCGCGCACGTAGCGCCCCATCGGCTTGCCGAAGAGCTCCGTCTCGGCCTCGTACGACATGCCCAGGTGAGCAGCGACGCGCAGGGACGCGGTGTTCGACGCGTCGATGAGCGCAGTCGCGCGCTTCTCGCGACGGACGTCGAAGACGTAGCGAACGACGGCGGAGGCCGCCTCGGTCGCGATCCCGCGCCCCCAATATGCGCGGAACGTGTTCCAGCCGATCTCGATCTCGGGCCACGTCTCCCGGAAGAAGGCGCCGACGTTTCCCACGGTCGTGCCGGAGTCGAGCAGCTCGACAGCCCACCACCCGACCCCTTGAAGGAGCCATCCTCCCGTATTGCTGCCGAAGATCCGCCACGCGTTCCTTCGGTCGTTACCGCCGACGAAGGCTGTGGCTATCGGGTCCGCGAAGTTCGCCGCGAAAGCGTCGAAGTCGCTCATGCGGTACTCCCGCAAAAGGAGCCGATCGGTCCTCATCCGCGGGACGGAGACGGGAGGCGAGTGTTCCAGCAGATCGGTGGGCATGGGCTGTACTGTTGCGCGTGTCGAGTCATCGTACGCCGAGAGCGATCGTTGAGGCAGCGGCGCAGATTCGGTAGCGTCCCCCCGATGAAGCTCGCGCCGCTCCTCGGTCTCCTCCTCCTCGCCACGGCCAACTGCGACAAGCCAGAGCCCGCCGCGGACAAGCCCGCCCCGAGCGCCGCCGCGACCCCGACCCCGACCCCGACCCCGACCCCGACCCCGACCCCTTCGGCCGCCGCATCCGAGTCGGCGCCCACGAAAGACACCGTCGTCTCCGTCCCCGATCCCGCCAAGACTCCGGAGCGCACCGTAAAGGCGCTCGCCGGCGGAAGCGTCGCGCTCTACCTCCCCGAATGGGCGGGGACGACGTGGAAGGTCACGCAACCGGACAAGTCTCTCGGGAAGCCGAAAGAGGAGACCATCCCCGGCTTCGCGGGCCCAACGACTCCGGCCCACGCATTCACGTGGCAGATCAAGGACGCGCTCAAAGGGCAGACGCACAAGGTCCCGCTCACGAACACAGCCAAGGGGCGCGCCCCGGGGGGCGACACGAGCTTCACGCTGAGCATCGACGTGAGCTGAAGCTCGCCGATGAGCTTTCGCGGCGCGCGACTCTACTGTTTGATGTTCTGGACCATCGCCATGGTGGGGTCGCTGCCCGCCTTGAGCCCCGTGCGCACCGTGAGCACCAGCTTCTTGCTGGAAGAGGGATCCTTCGTCGTGGTCTTCATGGCGTGCTCCGTCTTTGGTTCTTCCGGGGACGGCGAGCTGCCCACGCGCCGGATGTGTTCGTCATGCGCTACGCCGCGAGACGGCGCATGTCACCCAAACTGACGACACATCCTCACGGGTCGCGATAGGACTGGTCTCCCGACGTGACCTTCGCGACGAGGTCCGGCACGACGAGCCGCTCTTCGCAGAGCTCGAGGGGGAACGTCATCGAGCCAATCCGGCAGAGCGGGAACTGGCGAGCCTCGTCGCCGAAGAGCTCGAGGAGCCCCTCGGGCGTGTAGGCGTAGGCGGCATGGGTGCCGGCAACGGCGCGCAAGATGAGGACTGTGGCGAAGGTCGAGAGGGACCAGAGCCGGATGGATCCGTCTCCCGACGACGACGCGAGGGTCTTTCCGTCGGGCGAGAACGTCACGCACGGAACGTCCGCCGCGTGCCCCTCGAGGACGCGCGGAGGGTCGTTCGAGCCGAGCGTCCAGAGGCGCACGGGAGAGTCGCCCGCGCCCGCCGCGACGGTCCGGCCGTCCGGCGAGATGGCGACGGACTCCACGAGGTTCGTGTGCCCTTCGAGGAGGCGAGGAGGCTCGTTCGAGCCGAGGGTCCAGATCCGGACGGTTTTGTCGTCCGACGCCGAGGCGAGGGTCCGGTCGTCAGGCCCGAAGGCGACGTACTGCACTCTCATGGGGTGCGCGAGGACGCGCGGTGGGTCGCTCGAGGCCAGTGACCAGAGGCGCACCGTGTTGTCCGCGGAGCTCGAGGCGAGGGTCTGGCCATCGGGCGCGAACGCGACCCCGGTGACGCTGTCCGTGTGCCCCTCGAGGACGCGCGGCGAAGCGGTCGAGTCGAGCGTCCAGAGGCGCACCGTCTTGTCGTCGGATCCGGAGGCGATGGTCTTGCCGTCGGGGGCGAAGGCGATGTTGAGCACGGCGTCGGTGTGCCCTTCGAGCACCCGGAGAGGAGCCTTCGAGCCGAGCGTCCAGAGGCGCACGGTCTTGTCCGCCGAGCCCGAGGCGAGAGTCTTCCCGTCCGGCGAGAAGGCGACGGACTGCACCTGATCCGTGTGCCCATCGAGGACTTCCGGCGAGCCATGCGTCCCGAGCGGCCAAAGGCGAATCGTCTTGTCCCATAGGCCGGAGGCGAGAGTCCTTCCGTCGGGGGAGAAAGCGACGGACCACACCTGCGTTCCACGCCCATCGAGCGCGCGCGGAGGGGCGCTCGAGCCGAGCGTCCAGATCCGCGTCGTCATGTCCCTGGAGCCTGAAGCGAGCGTCTTGCCGTCCGGCGAGAACGCGACGGCTTCGATGAAGCTCGTGTGTCCCACGAGGACGCGGGGTGGAGCGCTCGAGCCGAGCGTCCAGAGGCGCACGGTGTTGTCTCGCGCGCCGGAGGCGACGGTCTTGCCGTCCGGCGAGAACGCGACGGCGCCGACGCGCGCCGTGTGCCCCTTGAGAATGCGTGGCGGGGCGTTCGAGCCGAGAGTCCAGAGGCGCACGGTCTTGTCCTCCGAGCTCGACGCGAGCGTCTTGCCGTCGGGCGAGAACGCGACCTCGTACACCCTGTCGGTGTGACCGCGGAGCACGCGCGGCGGCCGACTCGAATCGGGCGCCCACAGGCGGACGGTCTTGTCTCCCGAGGCCGACGCGAGCGTCTTGCCGTCGGGAGAGAAGGCAACGAAGTAGACGGATGCCGTGTGCCCCTGGAGAAGGCGGGGGGGATCGCTCGTTCCCAGCGTCCACAGACGGACGATGTTGTCGGCCGTCGTCGTCGCGACGGTCCTGCCGTCGGGCGAGAAGGCGACCGAGAGGGCCTCGCGCGGATGCTCGAGCACGCGCGGCGGGTCGTTCGAGCCAAGCGTCCAGATGCGCACGGTGCGGTCCTCCCCCGCCGACGCGAGCGTCTTGCCGTCCGGCGAGAACGCGACGGTGTCGACGAACGCCGTGTGCCCTTCGAGCTTGTATTTCGGACGCCAGGTGTACTTGTCGAAGATCACGACGTCGTGCCCCTGCCCCACGGCGAGGAGCTTGCCGTTCGGTGACCAGGCCACGGCGTAGACGGTCGATGGCTCGGGCGCGTCGAGCGTCACGCGGTCCGCTCCCGCCACGCGGGTCAGATCTTGAATGGCCCGATCGAGGTACCGCTGCGCTTCCCCCCGCTCCTCGTCCGTCTTCGCCCCCTCCTTCGCGCACAGCCCTGCCCCGAAGAGCGCCTGCCCGTTCGGCCGCCAGGCGTCCCACGCCGCGAGGTACGCGTCTTTCGCGCGCATCAGCGTGTCGTGGTCGTTGTTCGCGTCTTCGCCCTGCTGCTGGAGCGTCGTCGCCTGCGTGAACAGGGCGCGCATCGGCCCCTTCGCCGCGTCGCTCGCGTCGAATTGCACGTCGCGTTTGTCGACGAGCGCCAGCGCCTTCGCCGCCCGCCCTCTCATCTCCGCGCTCGCGGCATCGCTCTTCGCGATCACACCGGCGAGCGTGCGTGCCTCCGAGTACCGCCCCACCTCGGCGAGCGTTTCGACCTCGTCGCCCCATGTGGCCGCAGCGTCCCCGGCACAGAGAGCGTTCGCCTTCGCGATCACCCGCAGCGTGCGATCGAGCTTCCCCTCCGCGAGGAGCTTCGGCACACGTCCGCGCTGTACTTGCGCCTTCTCGCACGGAGTCTCGACATGCGCGGCGCTCGGTGCCGCGCTGGCTGGCTCTCGCGCCGGCGGACGTGCCGGGCTTCCACCGCACGAGACGACCACCCCCAGGCCCACCAGGGTGACGACGGCGAGCAGGAGCGCACGGGGTTGACCCATGCCCGCGAGAATACCGCCAACGGGCCGGCTACCCGACCGAACGCCGTAACGGTATGGTGGCCCAGTGACCGATGCGTCCGTCCTGCAGGCCTCGAGCGGCGAGCTCAAGGACTTGGCCAAGGGGGCTCCCCCGCTCGTGGAGGCGGCGCGTGGCGTCCCGACGGGGGTGCGCCTCCTTCGCTACCTCGGTGGGGGGGGCATGTCGGCGGTGTTCCTCGCCGAGCTCGAAGGAGAGCGTTCGGCGGACCTCTCCCCCGCGACGCCGAAACGGCTCGCCATCAAGTTCATGCGCGCCGACACCGAGCGCGAGCTCTCCCGCGCGAACATCGACCCGATCACGATCTTCGTGAAAGAGGCGGTCGCGCTCGGGCGCGTGGCCGAGCGGAAGCCCCCGACGGAGTTCGTCGTCGGGTTCTACGGCAGCGGACGCTCGCTCGTGAGCATCGGCGGGGGGCCCCCGCGGGCGCTTCCGTGGTTGGCGATCGAGCACGTCGACGGAGGGCTCGCCGGCACCTCCCTCACCGAGCGCGTGAGCCGAGCGCACGACGGCATCGACCCCGTCCGCGCGCTCCGCCTCGTGCGCGGGATCATCGAAGGGGTCAGCGTCCTGCACGGCGAGAAGATCCTTCACCGCGACCTGAAGCCGGACAACGTCCTCGTCGCCGGCCCGATCGACGACGAGACCCCGAAGCTCGTCGATTGCGGGATCGCTCGGATCGAAGGAATGCCCGGCGTGACGATCGCCGGGATGACGCCCGAGTACGGCGGACCGGAGCAGGCGCTCTCGATGCTCATCCAGGGGCAGTCGAACCCGCTGGTCGGTCCGTGGACCGACGTGCACGCGCTCTCGGCCGTCGTGTGGTTCATCCTCGGCGGTGAGCCGTGGTGCTCGAGCAACGTAGACAAGGCCTGGCATGAGGGGGAGCGGCGATCGCTCCGAACGGCGACCCGCTTGCACCCCGGGTTCGTGATGGACTCCGCGCTGCTGGCGGAGCTCGACGAAGTCCTGTCGCGAGGCGCCGCCCCGCGCGTCGCCGCGTCGGTGTGGCAACAGCAGGGGGCCGATCGCTTGCTCGCGGTTGCTCGCGCGAGGTACCCGCTCATGTTCGCGGGCCCCGAGCGCTACGCCGACCTCGAGTCGTTCGCGTCGCAGCTCCTTCCGTGGCTCGAGCGGGTGGCCGCGGGGTGGACGTCGCGCGCGGCCAAGGAGAACGGCGCGGCGACGGCGTTTCGGCCGACGCTGGTGCTGCGGACCGGCCTCGCCGAGCCGACTTCGCAACACACGCTGGCCACCGTGAGCGAGCGCGCCGGCTCGGCGATCGAGGGGACGAACAGCACGTTCAGCGACCTCTCCGAGATCCAGCCCGGGAACCTGGTCTTCCAACCCGACAGGAAGCAGCTCGCGCGATTCGGAGACCGGCTGGTGTACTTCGTCGACGGCGAGCCGCACAAGGTCAGCGTCCCCGATGCGTTCCGCGAGGCCGTGGGCAACTCCCGATGGCTCGTGCGCGGGCCGTGCGGCGGGTTCGCCGCGATCGGGCCATCGCACGTTCTTCTCATTCGCGGCGGAGCGATGACGCTCATGCCGACCCCGTCCCGAGCGGGCGGCGGCGAAGTGGGCGAGATCCAGGCGGTGATCGGAGACGGCCGTGTCTTCGGCGTCGTGACGTCCGAGACGGACGACAGCAACGGCGGGCCGGAGCTCTGGAGATCGACCGACGGCGCGACCTGGACGGGTCCCACGGTTCTGCCTCTCGGCGGAGACGCTCACGCAATCGCCGACGGGCCCTACGGGATGCTGGTCGTGGGATCGCGGCGCGGCACGAAAGCGCGCGCGCTGTTCCTCGGGCTCGACGAGCAGACGACGGTCTTTGCGAGCGCCGTGAACGACAAGCCCCGGCTCCACGTGGCTGTCGCGAGCGCCGGAAGAGAGTGCTGGGCTGCCGGCTCCGGGATCGTCCTTCGGTTCGACAAGGGGCTGGCGAGCGTCGAGCGCGCCGAGGCGTACGGCGAGCCGCGCGCGATGGGGTTGGACGTCGTCGGGGTGCCTTGGCTCGTCGCGGATCATGCCGTCCTGCGGCGGCACGTCGAAGAGAACGACGGCAGCTGGAAGGTCTACTACCGCCGGGCCGAGCACTTGCCCGCTCTCGTCGGGATCGGGTTCACGCCCGACGGGGTGATCGTCGTGGACGCGCGGGGGGGAATCGTCGAGATCGAGCCGCAAGACATCTCGACGTGGCGAGCGCAGGCGGAGAGCGCGTAGCGCCTGCCCCCTCGAGGGGCTACGGAGGCTCGCCCACCCGCTCGACTGCGCTGGGGGGTACGGTCGCCGCGGGGCGGGGCTGCGCTTGCGTGGTTGCCGTCGGCGCGGCCGACGCGGCACCACTTCCTCGCTGGATCGCCGCGTTCAAGCGCGCCTGCGCCTCGGCGTACTCCGTCGCGGTCTTTGCCTTCGCGACCTGCTCGGCGAGCACCTTGAGCTCCGCCAGCGCGTCGTCCGCTCGCTGCTTCTCCGCTTGCAGCTTCGTCTTCTCGTTCTCGAGCTCGTTCGCGTTGTTCACGGCGACGAGTCGCTGACCGTCCGCGTCCTTCTTCGCCACCTCCGCCCTTTGCTGCGCCGTCTCGGCCTGCTGTTGCGCCGCTTGCGCCGCCCGTTGCGCCGCCTTCGTCTTCAGGACGTAGGCGGTCGTCCCCCCGGCGGCGCTCAGGAGCACCGCGACGGAGATCGCGCCGAGCACGAGTCGCCCGCGTCTCTCTGCGGCACGAGCCGCACCGATGAACGCGCGCGACGTCTCCGTGAGCTCGGTGTCCCCTTTCCTCGCGAGGTCCTGCGCCGCCACGAGCCGGCGCTTCTTCCAAAGCCGCTCCGCTTCGTGTCCGCTCGCCCACTCCTTCGCGTCGCGCTCGATCGCCTCGGCGAGGAGCCGGTCCTCGCGCGCCTCGCCGATCCATCCCTTGAGCTTCCCCCATTGCGTGAGGAGCGCCTCGTGCGCGAGCGTGACCCCCTCGGCCTCTTGGACCGCCAACCGTGCCTCCGCCAGCTTCTCCAGCACCGCGGGGGCAAGCGAGTCGAGCTTCTCGAGGTCGGCTTGCGGGACGATCCGCCGGGTCCCCTGGGGCGTCGTCATCGCCAGGAGGACTCGGCGAGCCACGGAGCTCGCGCGCGAGTCGCGCGCAACGAGCGTCGCCACGGTCGCGTCGGCGTGCATCTCGAGCGCCCCCGCGATTCCGCCGATCGCCTTGAGCGCCTCGCGCGGGATCCTCTTCTTCGCTTTGTCGCGCCGCTCCCAGAGCTGCGTGAGCGCAAACTGGACGAGCGGCATCGCGGTCGCGGTCCCTTTGAGCTGAGCGAGAAGCTCCCTCCGGAGCGCGTCGTCCTCGAGCTCGTAGCCGTACGCCGCGAGCGCCTGGTCGACGACCTCGCCCCACGTGGAGTCGGTCATCGGAGACACGAGGAGCGAGCCCTTCGTGAGGACGCGCCCGAGCTCCCCGAGCGCGAGGAGCGGGTCGAGCAGGTCCCTCCGAGCCGCGACGACGCAGCGCACGCCGGGGATCGCCTGCGCGCCGAGCTGCGCGAGGAGCTGCACGGCGTAGTCGCGGCTCTCCGGCGACGACACGGTCACCAGCTCTTCGAGCTGATCGACGAGCAGGCACACCCCCTCCCCCGACGACTGCGCGCGCTCGCCCAGCGCCGTGACCATCGCCTCCGCGCTCTTCCCCGCGGCCCCGTCGACGAACGGCGCGAGCGCCCCGGCGATCGACGCGCGCGCGTCGATGCCCGGTGACGCGAC
>JBKQKP010000148.1:0-19082 GCA_052147435.1 Polyangiaceae bacterium
CTCCTCACCGCCAAGCCAGCCGCACGGCAGACCTGCTCGCCACTCACCCAGAACCTCCCCAACTGTCAGGGGAGGACCCGGTCTATTTCGTCAAGGAAGGACCCGGTCTGTACCGGGTCGATCACGCCGAGTGCTCTCCTCCCCCCGATTCGGTCCCGATTCGGGGGGAGGTCGGGTGGGGGGCTCTCGTCCACCGCGCGCTCCACGTAGCGATCGGCATCCAGCCCGCGCAATTCGCACACAGCTCATGCGGTCATTGAGCCCGCGCGCCTTGCGTTCAGTAGCTGAAGGTCCAGAGTCATCCCGCATGCTTCGCGACTTCGTCGTGCTCAATCGAGACCAGATCCTGGCGAAGGCGCGACTTCGCGTGACGTCGCGCGCCGCTCCCGCCGCGAGCGAAGTGGAGCTGACCGAGGGGCTCCCCGTCTTTCTCGACCAACTCGGTGAAGCCTTGCGCAAGGCTGCCCTGCACGAGGTAGTCGACCACGCGGAGATCAAGAGGACAGCCGGACAACACGGCGACGACCTCTTTCATCGAGGGCTGAGCGTCGCGCAGGTCGTCCACGACTACGGTGACCTCTGCCAGGTCATCACGGGACTCGTCGTCGAACAGAGCGCCACGATCGAGGCGAACGAATTCCAAACGCTGAACCTCTGCCTCGACGACGCCATCGCTGGCGCCGTGACCCAGTATGGCCGCCGGCGGGAGCGAGCCGTCTCGGACGAGGGGACCGAGAGGCTGGGCATCCTCGCGCACGAGATGCGCAACGCTCTATCCGCCGCAATCCTCTCGTTCGCCAGCATCAAGACGGGCACCGTGGCCCCGAGAGGCAGCACCAGCGCGATGCTCGATCGGAGCCTCATGCGGCTGCAGTCGCTCATCGATCGCTCGCTCGCCGACGTGCGCCTCGACGCCGGGAAGCTGAACCTGGAGCGCGTGGCGGTTTGGGAGATCCTCGAAGAGGCCGAGATCGGCGGAATGATCGCAGCCGAGGCGAAGGGACTTCATTTCACCGCGACGGCGGTAGATCGCACGATCGTCGTCGAGGCTGACAGGCCGATCCTCGCGGCGGCGGTCGCCAATCTGCTCCACAACGCGTTCAAGTTCACCCTCCCGGGCACGACCGTGAAGCTCCGAGCCAGCGCAACGACGACTCGCGTCCTCATCGAGATCGAGGACCAGTGCGGCGGACTCCCTCCCGGAGGGGCGGAGGAGCTCCTTCGCCCCTTCGTGCAGCGAGGTCGCGACCGAACGGGTCTCGGCCTCGGCCTCGCCATCTGCATGAAGGGGGTGAAGATGATGGCGGGCGAGCTTCGCATTCGCGACCTCCCCGGCGAGGGGTGCATCTTCACCATCGACCTGCCGAGGCAACCTCCGCCGACGAACGGCGTCGAGGTGCCGAGGCAACCCGATGCTTCGTGAGTTCATAGAGCTCCATCGCGAGCCCATCTTGGCTCGAGTGCGCTTGCGGGCCCTGGCAAGGAGCCCGTGTGACACGACGCGAGAGCCGGCGCGCGAGCTGGATGCTTTCCTGGATCAACTACGCGAGGACCTCCGCCGGGCATCCGCCACGGAGGCGAGCGACCACAGGGAGCTCGACGCGAGCGCCGGCCGGCACGGGCTCGATCTCTTCAACCAAGGGGCAGCTCCCACGGAGGTCGTTCACGCCTACGGCGACTTCTGCCAGGTCATCAGCGGGCTCGCCGCCGAGATGGGCGTGTCCATCCCCGCCGGCGAGCTCCAGACGCTCGGCCTGTGCCTCGACGCCGCCATCGCGGGTGCGTTGACCGCGCACGAGCGCCAGGGGGAGCGCGCGATCCGGAGCGGCGACATGCAGCGGCTGCGAGCCCTCGCCGAGGACATGCAGGGGCGCTTGACCGCGATCGCCACGGATCTCGTCGAACGCGAACCGGGGACGCTCTGCGTCGTGGAGCGGGACCCGCACGTTCGCCGGCTGGTCGAGAAGTTCGTCGGCGAAACGTACGTCGTTCACTGCTTCGATGACGGCTACGCCGCGCTCGAGAACGTTCGAAGGTCCCCCCCCTCGGCGGTCATGACCGCGCTCATGATCCCGGGAATGGACGGCTTCGCGCTCTGCCGAGCGCTCAAGGGGGATCCTGCCACCAAGCACGTGCCGATCCTCGTCGTCAGCATGCTCGCCGCGGACGCGCGCGCGCGCCAGTCGGGCGCGGACGCCTTCCTCGAGAAACCGCTCGAGAGGACACGCTTCGTCGCGTCACTGAGCGGCCTCACGCTGCGACGGGGACGACGAGGGCACCCCCTGCAGGAGCAAGGCGCCCTGTGATCGACAACGCGCGAATCAGCACGGGCAACCCGCAGGCCGACGAGATCCTCGGGGGGGGCTTCCCGAAGAACTCGATCAACATCGTGATGGGGCAGCCCGGCACCGGCAAGAGCATCTTCGCCGAGCAGCTCGTCTTCCACAACGCGAGCGAGCGGCCGATCCTGTACATGACGACGCTGTCGGAGCCGCTCGCCAAGATGGTGAGATACCTCCAGCGCTTCGATTTCTTCGACGCGGACAAGCTCGGGACGTCGGTCGTCTACGAGGACATCGGACCCGAGCTCGTCAAAGGCGGCATCACCGCTCTTCTCAAGTGCGTGGAGAGAGCCATCGAGGCGACGGGGCCGAAGGTCATCGTCATCGATTCGTTCCGGGCGCTGCACGATCTCACGGCGTCCCCGCCCGAGCTGCGTCGGGTTCTCTACGAGCTGACGGGCCTCCTCACCGCGTTCGAGACGACGGTGTTCCTCGTCGGCGAGTACACCGAAGACGACGCGCGCCGCCTCCCCGAGTTCGCCGTGGCCGACGGGATTCTCCAGTTCATGCGAAATCCGCTCAGCACGAGGGACGAGCGCTTCCTGCGTGTCCTGAAGCTGCGAGGGAGCGCGTACCTCGAAGGGCAACACGCCTTCCGGATCGGATCGGGCGGTCTCGAAATCTTCCCGCGGCTCGTCAGCCCGAAGGCCCCGGAGAGCTACACGATCGTCGAAGAGAGGACTTCCACGGGCATCGAAGGGCTCGACCCCCTCTTGGGGGGGGGACTCTGGCGAGGGAGCACCACGATCGTCGCCGGGTCGACCGGCGCGGGGAAGACCACCGCAGCTCTCCAGTTCGTGCTCGAGGGGACACGCCACGGCGAACCGAGCCTCTACGCCAACTTTCAAGAGAACCCGATGCAGCTCGCCCGCTGCCTGCGCGCCCTTCGCGTCGACGTCGAGGACGCCAAGCGGCGCGGTCTCCACCTAATGTACACGTCACCGGTCGAGCTCCAGGTCGACCGGATCATCGTCAGTCTGTTTCAGCAGATCGCACGGCTGGGGATACGCCGGGTCGTCATCGACGCCGTCGGCGATCTCGTCACGGCAGCCAGCGACGCGCAGCGGCTTCATGACTACTTCTATGCTCTCGTCCAGCACTTCACCGTCAAAGGGGTCACGAGCCTTTTGACGTTCGAGACGACGAAGACGGCGTCCGATTCGGGGATGGATCTCGACGACCTCGGCGGGAGCTTCTCGTACATGGCCGACAACATCATTTTCCTGTCGGCCGACGCGAGGGACAAGGCAAAGCGCAGTGTCGTCGTCGTCAAGTCCCGGGCGAGCGCGCACGATCTCGGTACCCACGACATGGAGATCACCGAGAGGGGGCTTCGCGTTCGGTAGGCGATGGGATTACCGAGCAGCCTGTCACCGGGCGGCGGGCTCTCGAGCGACGAGGCCCGAGCGCGCCTCGAGAAGTCCGGTCCGAATGAGATGCCGGATACCACGATGCAACCGTGGCGGATGGCGCTCACCAAGTTCTGGGCACCGGTGCCCTGGATGCTCGAAGCCGCGGTCGTCCTCCAGCTCGTGCTTCGCGAGTACACCGAAGCAGCGGTCATCGCGGGGCTCCTCGTCTTCAACGCCGCGCTCGGCTTCTTCCACGAGGGGCGCGCGCAGGCCACGCTCGCCGCCCTCAAATCGCGCCTGGCGCTGACGGCCTCGGTGCGGCGCGACGGCGCTTGGAAGAACATCCCCGCGAGCGGGCTTGTCCCCGGGGACACGGTGAAGCTCTCGCTCGGCGGCATCGTCGCCGCCGACGTCAAGCTGGTAGACGGATCGATCCTGCTCGATCAGTCGATGCTCACGGGCGAATCGGTTCCGATCGAGGCGGGGGCTGGACGCGAGACGTACGCGGGGGCGCTCGTGCGGCGCGGCGAAGCCACGGCGATCGTCACCGCGACCGGGTCGCGCACCAAGTTTGGCCACACAGCCGAGCTGGTTCGCACCGCGCACGTCGTGAGCACCCAGGAGAAGACCGTGGTGCGCGTCGTGCGCAATCTCGCGATCTTCAACGGCGGCGTCATCGTGCTCCTCGTGACGTACGCGCTCCTTCGCAAGATGCCGCGCAGCGACGTCATTCATCTCGTGCTGACTGCCGTGCTGGCGTCGATTCCCGTCGCGCTCCCCGCCACGTTCACCCTCGCCGCGGCGCTCGGCGCGAAGGCACTGGCGCGCCTGGGGGTGCTCCCCACCCGCTTGTCCGCCGTGGACGAAGCCGCCACTCTCGACGTGCTCTGCTCGGACAAGACGGGAACGTTGACGCTCAACGCCCTCACCGTCACCGCGCTTCGCCCCGAGGTCGGCTTCGACGAGGCGCACCTCCTGGCGATGGCGGCCCTCGCGAGCTCCGACGGCGGGCAGGATCCCGTGGACGGCGCGATCCGCGCGGCCTCCGCGAAGCAACCCGTCGCCGACGCGCCGAAGCTGACCAAGCTTGTCCCGTTCGATCCGGCGAGAAAGCTGAGCGAGGCGACCGCCGTCGACGCGAAGGGGGGCGCGCTCCGCGCACTGAAGGGGGCCTTTGCGGTCGTCTCCAAGCTTGCCGAGGCGTCACCGACCGCCGCGGCAACGGCGGAGGAGCTCGAAGGGAAGGGCTTTCGGGTCCTTGCGGTGGCCGTCGGGGCGACGACGCTTAAGCTCGCGGGGCTCATCGCCCTGAGCGATCCGCCGCGCCCTGACGCCGCGCAGCTCATCAAGGAGCTGCACGCTTTGGGTGTGCGCACCGTGATGGTCACCGGCGACGCACCCGCCACGGCGCAGATCATCGCGCGGGAGGTGGGCCTCGAGGGGGCCGTCTGTCCGCCCGGGCCGATCCCGGCGAGCGTGAGCCCGGAGGCTTTCGCCGTGTTCGCCGGCGTGATGCCCGAGGACAAGTTCCACATCGTCCAGGCTTTCCAGAAGAGCGGCCACACCGTTGGAATGTGCGGTGACGGCGCCAACGATGCCCCCGCGCTGCGGCAGGCTCAGATGGGCATCGCCGTATCTACCGCGACCGACGTAGCGAAGTCGGCCGCAGGGATCGTGCTGACGAAGCCCGGCCTGGAGGGGGTCGTGGCCGCCGTCAAAGAGGGGCGCCTCACCTTCCAGCGCGTCCTGACGTACACCGTGAACTCGGTGACCAAGAAGATCGTGCAGGTCTTCTTCCTCGCAGTGGGCCTCCTCATCACCGGGCAATCGATCCTGACCCCGATGCTGATGGTCATCATCATGATCACCGGCGATTTTCTCGGCATGTCTCTGACGACCGACAACGTGAAACCGTCTCCGCTGCCCAGCGTCTGGCGCGTCGGGAACCTGACGCTCGCCGGCATCTTCATGGGGCTCTCGGAGCTCGTGTTTTGCGTGGCGACTCTGCTCGTCGGCAGGTTTCCGCTCGGCTTCGGGATCGACACGCTGAGAACGCTCGCGTTCGTCGCCGTCGTGTTCGGCAATCAGGCGACGACTTACACGAATCGCGGACGCCCGCGGCTGTGGTCGACTCCCCCGAGCCGTTGGCTGGTCCTTTCCTCGGCCGTCGATGTGCTGATCGCGGCGACGATGGCGAATCGGGGGCTTGCCATGGCGTCTCTCCCTTGGGAGGTCCTTGGAGCGACGCTCGCAGGGGCCGTGGCCTTCGCGTTCGTGGTGGACTTCGTCAAAGTGCCGGTCTTCGCGCGTCTCAGGATCGTCTAGGTCAAACGCGGTTGTCGCGCGAATGCGCCACACGGGGACTGCCGTGCTGCACGCGCGCCACAGCGGAGAACCCCGCCTCGTTGCTCACGCTCCCCCCGCCCTGCCTGCGGGGCGGGGGGGTGGGGTTGAAGGGGGAACGCGGGAACGCCGAGTGCATCCACCGCGATCGAGGTGCGCGATCCATGGAAAGAAACTCTCAGCTCAGCAGCATCACCGAGCTCCGCCGGCGAGCACGCCAGCACATCGAGAACGGCGCGGTCACGGAAGGGTATCGAGCCGATCGCGAGACGGTCGTTGGCCTGCTGAACGCCGCGCTGGCGACCGAGATCGTCTGCATGCTCCGCTACAGGCGCCATTATTTCATGGCAAAGGGGCCGAGCTCGAAGGGGATCGCGGAAGAGTTTCTCGAGCACTCGACGGAAGAGCAAGGCCACGCCGACCTGCTCGCGGAGCGCATCACGCAGCTCGGCGGCGCACCCAACCTGAGCCCCGAGGGGATGCTCGCGCGCAGTCATGCCGAGTACGTCGAAGGGAAGACGATCCTCGAGATGATCAAAGAAGACCTGGTCGCGGAGCGGGTCGCGGTCGAATCGTACAGCGAGATGATTCACTATCTCGGCGACAGAGACCCCACGACGCGCCGGCTCCTCGAGGAGATCCTCGCGAAGGAGGAGGAGCACGCGGAGGATCTTCTGAATCTCATCGCGCAAATGGGGTCGCACAAGCCATGACGACCGATGGCGTCGGGCTCGAGGTCTACGGGCGCACGGACGTCGGCAGGGTGCGCGCGAACAACGAGGACGCCTTCGTCATCGCCGACCTGATGGCGCCGACGTGGACCCACGCGATGCGGGAGCCGGTCGAGCTCTCGGTTGGAGCGCGTGGGGTTCTGCTCGCAGTATCGGACGGCATGGGAGGCGCTCAGGCCGGGGAGGTCGCGAGCGCCCTGACCCTGCACGCGCTCCGGCGCGGCATGGTGACCGTGGAAGCGAGCGGTGCCGAAGCGGCCCTCACGGCGAGCGTCGAGCGGGCAAACCAAAAGGTCTGGGACGCCGGCACGGCTTCCGGCCAAAAGGGGATGGGCGCAACGCTGACGGCGGTGCTGCTCCACGGCAAGCGGGCATACGTCGCGGAGGTCGGTGACTCTCGCGCCTACGTTCTGCGCGGCTCCCGCCTCATCCGGCTCACGCACGATCAGAGCTGCGCGCAGCTCATGCTCGATGCCGGGGCGCTCACGCGCGAGGAAGCGGAGACGTTCCAGTACAAGAACATGGTCCTCCAGGCCATCGGGGTGAAGCCGCACGTGATCGTGGCGCTGAATCGGTTCACGCTCCGCCGGGGCGACAAGGTCCTTCTGTGCTCGGACGGACTCACGGGCAAGGTCACGGACGACGAGATCCGCGACATCCTCTTGTCTACGCCTGCGATGGACGCGGCGTGCGCGAGGCTCGTCGAGCTCGCGAACCACCGTGGCGGGGAGGACAACATCACGGTGATCGTCGCCGTGATGGACGGCGAAGGGCTCCCCGCGTTCTCGGGGGAAGAGCGGATCTCGCTCGAGACGGTGCAGGCTTTCACGGGATGAGGCGAGGCCGCCAGTCTGTCGCGCGGTTGGAACGCAGGTTGCTGGGTTAGATGGACATGCGCCCATTCCTACCTCTCGTACTCCTCGCGCTTGCCGGCTGTGGCGGGCAAGACCGTGACGCGGCCCCTGCCCTCTCGACGACCGGAGCGAGCGCGAACATTCACGTCTTCGCGAATCCGGCCGCGTCGTTCGAGCAATACCGCACCTTCTCGTTCGGTCCGCCCGAAGGGCCCCCGTCGGGCTACCAGACGTCCGCGCGCTCCGCAGAAGTGCAGCGCCGACTCAGGCCTCTCATCGCGGCTGCGCTCCGCGAGCGGGGCTACGTGCCTGCGCTTGGGTCTGCGAAGGGGGACATCGTCATAATGTTCGGCTCCGGCCGGCGCGACGCCTCGATCCACGAGGCGAGCAGCATGGGGGCGGAGTGGCAGCCGGACGACGAGAACGCGGACTTCGTCGACGGGACGCTCGTCATCGACGCCTTCGACGGGGCAAAAGGGGACAGGGTGTGGCACGGGGCGAACCGCGCGCGGATCGATCCCGACAGCATCGATGACCGACTCCTCCAGCGCTCCGTCGGGGAGCTGATCTCCTCCTTTCCAGCGGAGGGGAAGAGCGGGCAGTGAAGATTGACACGCCGTGAACGCCGTCACGCGTCGGAGGCAAGACGCGCATGCGCGCGGGGGGGGCACTCGCGGGGGAGCCGCTCCTCGGCGGACCGGCACGAAGGCGGGAGCGCAGCTCTTCCGCGTCGAAGTGACGCGGCTTCGTCGTCCGGATGAAATCGAGCAGGATCCCCGCGAAGCGCTCGGGATCGTCGAGGTACGGGTAGTGGCCAGAGCCGGGGAAGAGCTCGAGCCTGCTGTCCGTGATTAGCTCGTGACAGCGAACCCCTTGGTGAACGGGGATGAGCGGATCTCGGTCCCCCCAGATGATCAGCGTCGGCAGACCACTGGTCAGGTACAGCTTGTCCGTCGCGCTCACGAGCTGGCCTCCGAGATCGATGACACTCCTCACGGTGTGGAGAAAGGCCCGTCGCGCCTCGGCCTGCCCGAGAGAGACGAAGCTTCGCCAGGTCTCGGCAAGATCGGAGCTCGCGCGGAAACCGACCTTCCCCATCGCATTCATCATCGCGCCGATGCCGCGCGCCGCCCCCGCTGCGAGCCCAGGGAGAACGAGCTCCGCGCCCGGCAGCGCCGCGGCTCTGAGAATCGGGTGGACCTCGCGGCCGAGACCACCGCTCGACACGAGGACGAGACGCTCGCAGCGCTCCGGATACTGATAGGCGAACTGGAGTGCCACCCCACCGCCGAGCGAATGGCCCACGATCGTGCCAGGCGGCTCATCGAGCGCCTCGAGGAGATCGCGGATCAAATTCGCATAGGCCCCGAGGGAGTAGTCGCCCTTGGGCTTGGCGGACTCGCCATGGCCGAGGAGGTCTGGGGCGATGATAGTGTGATGGGCGCTGAGCCGCGGGATGATGCTGTCCCAGGTCGCCGAGCTCCCGGCGATTCCGTGCAAGAGGACGATGAGCGGCCCCTCGCCCGCCCGGCGATAGGTGAATCGCCGGCCGTGGAGGTCGATCTCCGCTTGCGCGATCATCGAAGCCTCGCTTTGCAAACGCGCAGCCAAAGCGCATTCGGGACGGCAGAGGGAGACGGGTCGGCCGCGCTCATGGCAACGCGAACGACCTGCGGGTCTCGCGCATTGCCTGCGCCGGCTGTCGGAGGCCGCCGGGAGAGGAGCGCGCGCACCGGAAGCCGAGGCCGCGCTCGACCGAGCGCATCTACTCGTGGGCGATCCACCCGAGGAGCGCTGCCGTGAATGCCGCGGCGTCCTTGACCTTGCCACCTTCGTGCTTCTGCGCGCCGGCCGCCGCCTGGATGATCGCGCTCTGCGGCGGGTTGGCCGTGCTGACCATCTTCAGTGACTCCGCGCAGGCTGCCGCGTTGTCCTTTCCGACACTTCCAAGGTTGAACGCCTTCGTCGCTGGCTGGTCGCCACCACCGTGGCAGTCGACACAACCATCCCTCTGGAGCGCCGGAACGGCGCTCGAGACGAAGGTTGCAGTCGACTTGCACCCGCCGCCCGCCCTCGGGGCATCGGAGGCGGACCAGTCGGCCCTCGCGGGCACGACGGCGAGGATCCCAAACGAAACTGCTAGAACGAACGCCGACGAAACGAGCGGGGAGAAGTTCATGTTCACCCAACTCGACGCATCAAGCGTGCCGCGACCGATCGGAATCGCGCGCTGCCGACTCGTACTTCTCGAGCCGGCGGTACAGGGTGCGACGATCGAGGCCGAGCAGATTCGCAGCGAGAGACTTGTTCCCATGGAGTGCCACGAGCGTGCGCTCGACGTAACGGCGGTCGACCTCATCGAGCGTCAGGATCTCGCCAGGCTCTTCCGAGGGGTGACCGCCGAATGGCGCGCGGTACGCGGCGATCTTCTCCGGGAGGTCTTCCGCGCTGAGGTGATCCAAGCGGGCCAGCGCCACCGCTCGCTCGATACAATTTTCGAGCTCCAGGTCACGGTGGGTCGCCGCAAGGATGCGCACGTCGAACGAGCGCTCCGCGTTCGCTCCCACAGGCCTGACTCTCCTTTCCTGAATGGCGCGGAGGAGCTTTGTCTGCATCTCGAGCGGCATGTCCCCGACCTCGTCGAGGAGCAGCGTCCCGCCGGACACCTCTGCGAGGAGGCCCGCCCTCGACGTGTCGGCGCCGGTGAACGCGCCCCGCACATGGCCAAAGAGCTCGCTCTCGAAGAGGTTGGCCGGTACCGCGCCGCAGTTGATGGCCACGAAGGGGCCGTTCCTGCGAGGGCCGGCAGCATGAAACGCCCGCGCTACGAGCTCCTTGCCCGTACCCGTCTCCCCCTCGATGAGGACCGAGATGTCACTCGCCCCGACGCGCGCCACGAGATCGTGCACGCGCTTCATCGCCGGGCTCGTCCCGATGAGCTCGTCCACCGCGGAGCGCTCGAGCGACTCCTCGCGCAGCCTCTTCACTTCCTCCTGCAACCGATGGTGCTGCACCGCTCTCGCTACACTCAAACCGAGGAACTTTGGATCGATCGGCTTCGTCAGAAAGTCGTAGGCCCCAGCACGCATCGCTGCGACCGCGGTCTCCATGCTCCCATTCCCGGTCAACACGATGACCGGAACGTCGCCTCTCGTCCCGATGATCCGTGCGCACAGCTCGAGGCCGTCCATGTCGGACATCCCCAAGTCGGTGAGAACGGCGGCGAACATCTCGAGCCCGACGCGCTCGAGGGCCTCGCCGGGCGAGGTGGTGAACGTGGCTTCGTACCCCAGGTCTCTGAGGGTCGTCGCGAGCACTTCACAGTGGTCCTGATCGTCGTCAACGAGGAGGATTCGGTCTGTCATCGGGACCTCGTTCGATCGCGGATGCTCGACGCCGCGACCAGCCTCCACGCTTGACTTCGCCATCTGAATTCTGAGCGGCGAATTTCCTGCGCGGGTCGCGCAATCTTGCGTCGCGGTGCCCTCACGTCATCAGACGGCTCGGCTGCGGATCCGATCGGCTCAGGTCTTCGAGCAAGCGAGCGTTGCCATGCGCGCGAGCTGTGCGATGTCACCATCGCGCCCTAGTCGCGCGACCAGGGTGGCGCCGGACCAAACCTCGGGATCAGCCTCCGACCAGATACCGGTTCCCCGTCGAGCCTGAGCTTCGCGCAGGACGTCTCGAAGCTGGCGATCGAGCGCCTTCAGGTCCACTCCGCGGACGACGAAGTCGTTGCTGACGTCGTTGCCTTGATGCCTCCGAACGATGATCTGGTGCATCGCGCATGTCCCTCCCCGTAAGCGTCCAGAAGGAGGTGAACGCGGAATTCCGATCCTTCGCCGTGTCCCAAAGCTACACCCTCCGCCGGCCTCATGCTCGTCGAGCACGTCTGCGCCCCCCGCTCACGAGCGCCCGAAAGCCAGAGGCGGCTCTGGCTCTCGGGATCATCGCGCAGCTTGCAGAAGGACGTCCGCTTCGGCGAGCGCGGCCCACTGCTTCATCGTGCGAGCGACGCGCATGAGCTCCTCGGCGGCCTGCGCTGCCAGCTCACGAGAGCCTCCCTTCGCGTTCTCTGACGCGAGCCGCGCCTCGAGCTCGTCGAGCAACGCGCGCGCGCATGCGAGCTCGGTGCGGACCGCAAGTGGCGAAAGAGGGCGGTTCCACGCGAGATTGGTCATCGGAGCCCCGGATGGCTTCCTGTATGTTGCCGCGCCGTCGGCTCTTCCCGGCGGCCACCTTCACCCCAATACACCGGGCGCCCATAACAGTCGTAAAGGCGTTCTTCGTACTCACGATTGATGGGTGCATCCGGGTTCCACGCTGGGCTCTTCTTGATCGCTTCTCGGGAGAGGTCGACGTGAATTTTTCTTTCCTCCCAACTGATTCGACTCGCCCACTCCGGCGCGATCAGCACCTTCTTGCCGAACCACCAGCGGTTGGTGTCGAGCACCATGTATTGAATTCTCCACGTCTCGTCATCGACGAGGAAATCCACGATGGAGCCGATCGCTCCGTCGCTCCCCTGGATGTCATATCCGACGACCTCCTTGGCGCTCCGGAGGTGGACATCGCCCGACACGTCCTTGCGGTCCGCGGGCGGCTCATTCCATGGCGCGAGGAGGCCGGGATAGTTACCCATGCCCCAGAGGCCCGAGTATCCCCAGTAGTATGGATAGCCATAATAGCGGAAGTAGTCTCGCTCGTGCTGGCGGGAGACGGGCTTGTCGACATCGACGCTCGGACTATTTCTGATCTTGTCTTTCGTGAGCGCCAGGTGGAAGCGGCGGGTCGCCCACTCCGCCTGGCGGAAAAATATCGGCGAGACGAGGACGCAGCGCCCGTCGTGGAAGAGGCTGGGCTCGACGACGAGATACCGGACCGTCCAGCGCTCGTCGTCGAGGAGGAAGTTCGAGACGGAGCCGAGGTCGCCGTCGGTAGCGGTCACACCGTAGTGTTCGAGGTCCTTCATGCTTCGCAGCATCGGTCTCTTCTCCTCTGAGCTGGGCTGAGCTGGCGGCGCCCGTGCGGGTGGTCAGCTTGTGAACGATGGTTCGACGGCGCGCATGCAAGAGCCCTTCCGGGTGAAGAGCGGCCGCGGGCCTTCGCCGCAGCCTCCCCTTGGAGGGCATGATGCGATCGATCCCGCGCGTCCCGGCGACTCTTGCGGGGTCGAAAGCGCCTCACTGTGTCCGGAACGGGCGGCACGGACGCCACGACAGGAGCGGCTACGGGCATACGCGGTGCGATGGGGAGTGGCGTCCGCGAGTCGCCGGCGCATCCGTAGTCTCTTCGCGGAGCGGGCCACGAACTTGCAGACAGCCGGGGAGCGTCTGCGCGCCTTCCCGGGCGACGCTTGAGTCGTGCGACCTACGGTCCGGAGATCCGATGATGAGCTCATGGTGGTTGATCTGGATACTCTTCATGTTTCTCTTTCTCGTCCCGCCGCTCGGCTACGGTTGGGGCTACCGCGGCTGGGGCCCGCCGTACCCGAGATACGTCCAACGACGCCGCAGCCAAGACCTGGCCGCTAGTGGTGCTCCCGGCCCGTTCAAACACGAGTCCTGGGGGTGGGGTGGCGACGTCGTCTGGATGCTGTTCTTCATCGGCCTCCTCTGGGTGATCACGGCGCTCTTCTGGTCGCCGCCTTGGTTTCGATGACGCGGTTTGAGGCTGGCGGACGGCTTGCCGAAAGACTCGAACTTCCTATGCGGTAAGGGTCGGGCGAGATGTTCGCCTCGCGGATGGGGGTGACCCCGTCGCAGGTGTCGCGATGGGAGCACGACAAGGATCCCATCGGCGCCGTCGCAGACCGACTCTTGCAGCGCGCTCGTCGTGATCGAATCGCCCGTCACGGACTACTCCCGCGAGATACTCGCGACCGTTGACTCCGACGTCGCTCCACAGTCGGAGATGCGCGTCCGTCGCGTGAGCAACCGATGGCGCGCCGATGAAGCCGCCGCGTAAACGCCAGAATGTATTTCATGGCTTGCGGCTCCTTTCGTGACGGGGCGAGGCGATTTCGCTGCTTTCGTGCCTGGATCGGCTGCTTGTCACCAGATGGGGTGACATGCGTTCGACGGCGATCGGGGTACGAGGAATGACGTCGCGCGGCGCGCGGCGGGAGGATGAACCCATGAAGATCAAGACGAGCATCAAGGCGGGACCGGCCATCCCCCCGTGCCCTACGTGTTTCCGGCAGTGATCGCGCCTTCACTCTAACCCTGTCGGGTTCCAAGTCGATGTTGCACTCCGATCACAGCCACGCCCACCGCGGGTGGCGGGGTCCGCTCGATCGCACACAGCGCCTCGCGGCTCGCTCGGCCAGCCTCGCCGTTCGCTCCGTGCTCATGCCGACCGTGATGAGGTTCGAACGTGCCGCGTTCGACCCCCTCCCCGCTCAGAAAGAGGCCCTACGCAAGATCCTCCAGGAGTGCGCGACGAGTGAGCTCGGAGCTCGCTTCGGCCTCGACCGAGTGCGCTCCGTAGATGACATGCGTTCGCTCGCGCCGACGGATTACGACTCGATCCGCGACGCAAGCGACCGCGTGTACGCACACGGCCGGTCCGCAGGCGCGGTGTTCGGGAGGAGCGCTCCACTTGCGTTCGCGATGTCCTCGGGCACGAGCGGCGCGCCGAAGCGCTTCCCGGTGACCGCCGCCTGGCTCGCGGCGTACCGGCGATCGATGCTCACGATGAACGCGGCGCTCCTCGAGACGTCGGGGGCGTATGAACACTTCCTCGGCGGCAGACGCATCTTCTTGGCGAACTCCCCGTATCTCGAGACTGCGCCCTGCGGCCTCCCGTGCGGCTGGATGTCCGGCATCCTCTTCGAGCGCGCGCCTTGGGCCATGCGCCGCGCCTTTCTGCCGTCTGTCGAGACCCTGAAGGAGCCCGATTGGGAGAAGAAGATCCGACGGCTCCTCGAAGAAGCCCGGCATGCCGACGTTCGTGTGGCGGTCGGATTTCCAGCCGGCCTACGGAGCTTCACCGAGATCGCGCTCTCGCATTTCGGAGTGCGAACGCTCTCCGAGGTCTGGCCCAATCTCCGGGCCGTATTCTTCGGCGGCTCGTCGTTCAGTACGGCCGGCCGAGACGCCCTCCGACGGGCATGGCGAGGCTCCGACAGCAAGCCGTTTTGCTCGTGGGAGAACTATTCCTCGACGGAGACCCTATTCGGGCATGCCTACCGCGAGGATTGGCCCGGGCTCGTCTTCAGCCCCTTCGAGAGCTTCTACCAGTTCAAGACCTCCCCGGACGACACGAGGTTCTACCAGCTCCACGAGCTCGAAGAGGGGGGGCTCTATCACGTGTTCGTCTCCACGCAGGGGGGGCTCGTGAACTACCGGATGAGGGACGTCGTCGAGATCACGTCGCGGCGCCCGCTCACGTTCCGGTTCAGCCGCCGTGAGCACGATCAGGTGACGATCATGGGTGAACGGATCACCTCGCGCGACGCCGCGACCGCTCACGCGACGGTGATGGGGCCGCTCGGGCGCGGGGCGGAGGACTACGCCCTCTATCTCGAAGAAGGGTCCCCGTGTCGCGTCGTCTGGGTGCTCCCGTGCAGAGACGACGTCGCCTTGCTCGACGCGCTGGATCACGCTCTCCGGAACGAGAACACGAACTACGGAAGCTTCCGGAGCTCTTCCTTCTACGGCCCCCCACGCGCTGAGATCGTGTCTGCGAGCGTCTTTCACGAGTACCGCGAACGGCATCTCTCTCGCGGGACGTTCAAAGAGAAGCGGATCTTCCAGACTCGAGACGCGTTCATCGCAGAATGCGCGCTCGGCGAAACGTTTTCCGGCGAGCCGATCCAGTAGCGAGCGGGACTGCTCCAGCCTCCCGCTGTGTCCGCCTCCTTCGGATCGCATTGCTGATTGCCTGGCCGGACACTAAGACGGCTTGCTCGATGAGCACGCAGCACGACGACGAGGCTTGGGTCGGGGAGCTCCTCGACAAGCTCGACATCGGCGCCTTTCAGATCGACAACGTCACCGAGCGGGTCGTTCGGATCAACGCGGCGTGCGCGAGGCTGTACGGCTTCGCGAAACCGGAGGACGCGGTCGGGCACAGCGCGCTCGACATGTACGAAGACCCGAAGGAGCGGCACGAGGTCGCGACTCGCTTCGTGGCAACCGAGGAGTTTCGCAGGACGGGAATCGCCCGCCTCGAGGGGCGTCGCGTCCGCATCGATACGCGAGAGCCGTTCGACGCCCAGATCTGCCTGAAGGCGACCCTCGATGCGGCGGGGCGCCCCGTGTTCCTCGAGGGGACCATCACGAAGCTCGGAGCGCCGTCGGCGAAGGACGACGCTTTCCGCATCGGCGAGCAACGCTTTCGTGCGCTCTTCGACACGACGACGGTTCCCATGGCGCTGGCGCAGGTGAACGGGACCCTGTCGCGCGTCAACGCCGCTTTCTGCCGCTTCCTCGCCCGGGACGAGGCGTCGCTCCTCGGCGCGAGCCTCTTCTCCTTCATGCACGAGGGAGATCGCGCCGCCTCGGCCGACGAGCGGCGCTTCGCGCGTGGCGACGGCGAGAGCGCGTGGGGGCAGATGACGTGGTCGCCGATCACCGACGATCAGGGAAACCAGAGCGCGGTCGTCGTGGTGCAAGACGTGACGGCGCGGAAACGTGTCGAGCAGAACCTCCTCCGTGTAGCGAAGCTCGAGTCGCTCGGCGTCCTCGCTGGGGGCATTGCGCACGACTTCAACAACGTGCTCGCGGTCGTTCTCGGAAACCTGTCCCTCGCGGGGCGGCAAGAAGACATCGGACCGGGCACGCGGACGCTGCTCGCCGAGGCAGAGCAGGCCGCGAGCCGCGCGCGCGATCTCGCCAAGCAGCTGGTGACCTTCGCGAAGGGGGGAACCCCCGTGAAACGCGTTGGCTCGATTGTGCCCGTCCTTCGCGAGGCGGTGAGCTTCTGTGCGCGCGTCGTCTCGAGGGACGTAACCTTCGAAGAGACTCTTCCGAGCGATCTCTGGCTCGTCGACATCGATGCCGAGCAGATGAACCAGGTCTTCCACAACGTGCTGCTGAACGCGGCGCAGGCGATGCCGAGCGGAGGACGCATCCACATCGACGCGGAGAACATCGCGCTCGAGCGTGGCGCCGGAGTGCCGTTGTCGCCGGGCCGATACGTCTGCGTACGGGTAATCGACCAGGGCTCCGGGATCGATCAGAAGCACATCGATCGGATCTTCGATCCCTATTTCACGACCAAGTCGTCCGGCACGGGGCTCGGCCTCGCGACGGCCCACTCGATCATCACGCGCCACGATGGTCATCTGACGGTGAAGAGCACTCTCGGCGAGGGGGCGACGTTCATCGTTTTCCTCCCCGCGTCCGACGCGGCGCTCGTCCCGGGGCGCGCGGAGCCAGCGGCGGCCGCGAGGGGGCGCGAGCGAATCCTGCTGATGGACGACGACGAAGACGTCCGCCGGATGACGAAGCGCGTGCTCGAGTCGAGCGGCTTCGAGGTGGTGGACTGCTCGGACGGGGCCGCGGCGGTCACCGAGTTCGACCGCGCAAGAGCCGCCGGGGACCCGTTCCGCGCGGTCGTGCTCGATCTCGTCGTACGCGCGGGAGTTGGAGGGGTGGAGACGCTCGTGAGGCTCCGCGCGATGGACCCTTCGGTCAAAGCGATCGTGGTGAGCGGCTACTCCGACGACCCGGTGATGGCGGACTGTCGCCGATTCGGCTTCGTCGAGGCGGTCGCGAAGCCCTTCGCGGCCGGAGAGATCGGGGAAGCGATCGGCCGCGCCCTCGGCGGGCGCTGAGTCAGGTCGTGACCTGGGGGGAACGGAGCTCAGCGACGCGGCTTCGGCGCTTCACGCCGCACCCACTCGATCCCGAGCATGCGATCCGCGCTCATCGTGAAGCCCTTGATGTGGCCGCGCGCGTCGCGCTCGAAGTGGAGGCCGACGCCGCCTCCGACGAAGACGTCGCGCGCGAGCGGGGCGAGCTTGGCGGCGAACGTGCGGCCCCACTCGCCGATCACGAACGCGTCGTCCGAGACCCCGACCTGGACGTCGTGCAGGATCTCGTCGCTCCCGTAGCGCCCGGCGTACTCCGCGAGCTCGGAGGCCTCCGGCGACACCGGCTCGAACCGGACGAGCGTTGTGGCCTTCCCATCGATCGGCTTTCGGACGAGGTGCGCCGGGGTCTTGGCGGTGGCCGGCTCGAAGAGGTAGCGGGTGGCCGACGCGCGGGGCACTCCGAGCACCACGAACGTGTGGGCGTCGAGGGCCTCGAGCTCGCGATGGAAGCCTCCCGGCGGGAGCTGGAAGTCGAGCACGATCGCCCCGTTCTGGAGCGAGATCCGGCGGACCTCGTAGGAGACGGGGTCGTAGTAGGTGCCGACGACGGGCGCGAGGAGCGTGAGCGACGGGCCGGCGCTCCCGTGCGCGGCGGGCGCCGACGCCGTCTGGGATGGAGCCGCGGGGGCCGGCTCCGCGACCTTCGGGAGGAACGTGGCCGCGACGGCGTGCGCCAGATCGTCCGGTTCCGCGCTCGTGACGTTGCACAGGCACGCCACCGTGAGTCGCTCGGTGGGGAAGCGTGTGATGTTCGCGCGGAAGCCGGCCCACGCGCCGCCGTGGTCCTCGACCGGGGTGCCGTTCGCGCTCCCCTCGAAGAGGCCCATCGCGTACTTGACCGGGGTGCCGTCGTCGAGCTTGCCCGGGGTCCGCATGAGATCGAGCGTCGCGCGCGTGCCGACCTTCGGGTCGTAGAAGTTCGCGTCCCAGAGGGCGAGGTCCTCCACGGTCGTCTGCACGGCGCCGTCGCCGGTCTGGTCGAAATTGCTCATCCTGATGCCGAAGCCGCCCCCCTTGGCGCGCGGCGCGTACCCGGTGGCGCGGCGCGGGATGATGCGCGTGTGGTCGTCGAGGAAGATCGTGTTCTTCATCCCGAGCGGCTCGAAGATTCGCTCCTTCGCGAAGACCGCGAGCGTCTTGCCGGTGACGCGCTTCACGACGACCGAGAGGAGGAAGTAGCCGGTGTTCGAGTAGCTCCACTCAGTGCCGGTGGGGAAGTTCAGCGCCTTCTGGTGGGCGATCGCGTAGAGACCGTCCTGGTCGTCGGTGACGTCGGCCTGGTCGAAGCCGGAGAGCACGATCAGCCCGTCGTAGTCGCGGAGGCCGCTCGTGTGGTGGAGGAGATGGGCGAGCGTGATCGGCTTGCCGTAGACGGGAAGCTCGGGGACGTACTTGCGGATGTCGTCGTCGAGCGTGATCTTGCCGTCCTCGACGAGGAGAAGCGTCGCCAGCGCGGTGAACTGCTTCGAGACGGAGCCGATCTCGAACGACGTGTTCTTCGCGATCGGGATCCCCTGCTCGAGGTTCGCGGCACCGTAGCCGCGCGCGAAGAGGATCTCGCCGGCGCGGTAGACGCCGACGGCGCAGCCGGGGGAGTCGGGCTTGGCATACTCGGCGAAGAGGGGGTCGATCTTGGCGGC
>JBKQKP010000149.1:0-7472 GCA_052147435.1 Polyangiaceae bacterium
GCCTGCGGGGGGGCCAGGGGGGCGGGGTTGCGCGCGCGTGTAGTCCCCGGCGACGCTAATGCGGATCGCTCGTCCCGGTCTGCTGCTGGATCTCGCTGCACCGCTCCACGCACGCGGAGTCGTCCGCGCACTGCGTGCTGCAGTCGAACGAGCGCTGGTGGTTCTTGCAGCTCGGGTCGCGCTCGCACTTCATCGGATCATTCGCGGCAGCCGCCTGCATGGAAGCGCACGCGCCGAGGAGAGGCGCGGCGAGTCCGGCGAGCAGGACGAGCAGTGCGAACGACCTCATGGCCCCTATCGTGGGATCGCCTCCGTTGCCTGTCGAGGGTCAGCGCATCAACGTTTGCGGCGGCGGGGTCGTCTTTTCGATAGGCGGCCTCTCCCGTAGACACTTGTCGAGCTGCGGCTCGAGCGCCTTCATCGCGGCGGGGAGACGCGGGCGCCCCATCACGTTGGTCCCCTCGCGCGACAGATCGATCCCGCTGTCGGTGGCGCTAAGCCACACGAAGAGCGCCCTTCCGCGAATGTTCGCGAAGGGGACGCCGCCCCCCTTCCCGCCCCACCACATGCGCGAGTCGTGGCTGTTGTTGCGGTTGTCCCCCATGACGTAGACCTCCCCCTGGGGCACGAAGAAGGGGCCTCGCGCGTCGGGGTAGGTCGTGTTCTCTTTTTCCTCCTCGTGCTCTTTCTCGCCGGTGTAGAGCGTCACGTACTCCTGGTCTTCGAGGTACTCGACGTAGAGCATCCCCTCGTGGTTGCTCTCGTTTGACGGGACCTCGGAGCTGTTCGGCTCGCTGTACGAGTAGATGCCCACCGCGCAGTTGGGGACCTTCCACCCGTTGATCCAAGGGTGCCCGTTCTTCGCCTCGAGCTTGTCCCCCGGGAGCGCGATCACGCGCTTGATGAAATCCTGCTCGGGGTGCTCGGGGAACGCGAAGACCATCACGTCGCCGCGGCGCGGGGGCATCGAGGTCCAGATGCGCTTGTCGGTGAACGGGATCGCCGGGCCATAGATGAACTTGTTCACGAAGATGTGGTCGCCGATCTGCAGCGTGGGGATCATCGACCCGCTCGGGATCTTGAACGCCTCCACGACGAAGGCGCGGAGCGCCATGGCCACGGCGACGGCGACGAGGATCGACTCCGTGTACTCGCGGACTTCGCTCTTGCGCCACCGGCCGAGCCGGATGTCCACCTCGCCGTCGGCGCGGACGAGCGCCTCGACGAAGGCCTCCTCGTCGAAAGGGGTCTTCGCCATCGCGTCGCGGAGCGCGTCGAGGTCCGCCCTGAGGGTCTCGCGCTCGTGGCCGGAGAGCTCGCGTACGACCGCCTTCTCGTTCCGCGCGAGGATGATCTCGGCCTCGTCGAGGAGCCCGCGCGCACGCTCGAACGGCTGCCGGAGCTCCTTGGGGAGATCGGCGCGAAGCGGCGGGTTGGCGTAGCGCGCGAGAGGGAGAAACTGCCTCGCGGCGTACAGCGCCATTTCGAAGAGCGTGAAGGCGACGATCGCGACCGGGATCTGCTGCTCCCGCACGAGGCTCTGGACGGATCCCAATAGCCCGGGGCGATCGATCGAGCTCGCCGGGGAGAGCCCCCAGACGGTCACGCAGGCCAAGAGGAGGGGGACGAGGACGAACCAGATCGTCCAGTAGAGGAGGCGTGCGCTCCCGCTGGTGCTCGACGGCGCGTAGGCGACCTGCGGTTGCGGCGTATCCACTGCGTTCGCGGCTATAGCCTCGCTCTTCTTCTCCGGCAACGAATGATCCTGGCTCTGGCTCAAGGCGCGTCGCCGATCTGAGCGGCGTAGCTGACCACGGCGGCGTTGTCGGTCAAAAGGGCGAGCGGGGAAAGAGGGGCGACGGGCGGGGCCGACGCGACGGCCCCCGCGCTCGAGGTGTTGTCGAAGACCACGTAGTAGAGGCCGGGATCGACCTTGAACGCCTGGTTGAACGGCTGCCCTCGCGTCATCACCGCCTGCGCCAGCGGGGGCCCCGCGAGCGGACCCGACTGGGGGTAGTTGTAGTAGAGCTGGAGGGAGGCATCGCCCACGTCTTTCCGGAGGAGGAGGACGTCTACGGCTGAGACGCCGTCGACCTGTCCGCTCACCCAGATGGCGCGCCCCCCATCGGTGACCTCGATGGGTCCCGCGAAATCGCGCTCGTTGCCGTGGACCTCGACGCGGGCGTTCTCCCAGGTGACGCGCCCCGTCCCGTGCACGTCGATCGGGTGAAGGGGGCGCTTGCCGACGTCGATGATCCCGATCGAAAAGTCGGTGCTCCCGTTCTGGTCGCGAATCACGGTGAAGCCGGCCTGGAGCTGGCCGTTCACGAGCTGCGTCCCGAAGGTGTTCCCGATCGTCGACAGCGAGTTCAGAAACTGCGCGACGGGCTGCTCGATCACGTGCGACGCGAAGTTGCTCGACGTCACCTGCCGCGGCCGGAAGTAGATGTACATCGTGCTGCCCGACATCTGAAAGTCGGCGTTGTATTCGACGGCGCCGCTCATCGAGAACGTCATCTTCTTGGAGAGGGGCATCCACGCGTAGCCGAAGCCGGAGAACTGCACGAACCAGTCGCCGTTCTGCATTTCCTGCGTCGCGCACTGGGATGCATAGAAGCGCCCGATGAAGTTCGCCCCCGGCGTGAGTGCGAGCGGCGCGTCGTGCTTCTGCATCTGGTCGCAGAACTGTTTCATTCCGTAACCGAGGATCGCCGCGCGGAGGGCCCGGTTCGAAGGGTCGTTCACGACGCCGGGCATGATCCCGAGGATCGACTGCGCCGTGTTGGCGCACGACGAGCACCCCTGGGAAAGGGCGATGGGGACAAGAAGGACGAATATGGAAAGGGGGCGTGCGCGCAAAGCGCTCCGAGCATACCGCGCTTCGCAGGACAGAGTAGCCTGCCCGGACCGTGTCCGAGCACGAGGTCCTCACCTTCCTCCTTTCGCTGGCGGTCCTCCTCGCTGCCGCCCGCACTCTCGGCGAGCTCGCGCGCGCGGTCGGGATGCCGCTCGTCGTTGGAGAGATCCTCGCGGGGATCGTCCTCGGTCCGACGGCGCTGGGCCGCATGTGGCCCCGTGCGTACGGATGGCTCTTCGCCAGCGGCACTCCGGCGAACATGCTGGGCGCCTACACGACGCTCGCGGTGGTGCTTCTCCTGGTGGTGGCGGGGCTCGAGGTGGACCTCGGGATCATGAGGCGGCGCGGCGCCAGCGCCGGGCTCACGGCGCTGCTCGGGATCGCGATGCCGCTCGCGGGGGGGTGGCTCCTCGGGGCTCTTCTCCCCGACTCCGACCTGGTCCATCCGGACCAGCGCGGCCTCTTCGCGGCGTTCCTCGGCGTGGCGCTGTCGATCTCGGCGCTCCCTGTCATCGCGAAGACGCTCCACGACCTCGGCCTCTTCAAGAGCGACATTGGCCTGCTCGTCATGGCCGCCGCCATGATCAACGACGTCATCGGGTGGCTCGCCTTCTCGATCCTCTCGGGCCCGATGAAAGGGGGAGAGGTCAACGCCGTCCACACGATCCTGACCGTCTCTCTGACGCTCGGCTTCGCGGGGCTCCTCTTCGCGGGGCGGGGGGGGCTCGATTGGCTCCTCGGGCGCGCCGAGAGGGAGCGCGCCAACGCCCCCGGGCGAATCCTCTCGATCGTGATCCTCCTCGCGCTCTTCGGCGCGGCGGTGACGCACGCGATCGGCATCCACGCCGTCTTCGGCGGGTTCCTCGTCGGCGTCGCCGTGGGGGGCTCGCACCGCGTACGGACGCGGACGCGCGTGGTCATCGAGGACTTCGTGATGAACGTCTTCGCGCCGGTCTTCTTCGCCTCCCTGGGGCTGAGGGTCGATTTCGTACACGCCTTCGACGCGCGCCTGTGCGCGCTCGTCTTCGTCATCGCGTCGATCGCGAAGGTGGTCGGGTGCGCGATCGGCGCGCGCGTCGGGGGGCTCGAGTGGAGGCAGTCGGCCGCGGTCGGCTTCGGGCTGAACGCGCGCGGGGCGATGGAGATCATCCTGGCGCTCCTCGCGCTCGAAGCGGGCCTCATCAAGGAGCAGGTGTTCGTCGCGCTCGTCGTCATGGCGCTCGCGACGTCGCTGCTCAGCGGACCGGCGATGAAGCGCCTGCTCTATGGGACCCACGAAGAGGAGCTCGTCGTCGCCCTCCTGCGCACCGGCGCGTTCATCACCCCGCTCAAGGCGACCACGCGCATCGATGCGATCCACGAGCTCGTCCGGTCGCTCGGCTCGCTCCTCGCCGGCGTGAAGCGCGACGCCCGGGAGGCGGTGCTCGAGCGCGAGCGGACCGCCCCCACCGGCCTCGGGGACGAAGTGGCGATCCCGCACGCCTCGGTCGAGGGGCTCACCAAGCCGCTGCTCGCGCTGGGCCTCTCCCCCGAGGGGATCGACTTCGACGCCCCCGACGGCCGCCCCGCCCGGCTCGTCTTTCTTCTCCTCATGCCCCCGAAGGCCTACGAGCGCGAGGTCCACATCCTCGCGTCGATCTCACGCTCGGTCTTCGACGAGAGCGCGCGGGCGATCGTCCTGCGCGCCGAGACTCTCCTCGAGGCCGCTGACGCGCTCGCGAAGAACGCGCAGCGCGTCCGCGCGTCGCACCGACCGGCCGCAGCGAGCCTCGCCGATATGTGAACCGTGGGCGGACCGGACGACGGCGGCCGCGACGAACTGGAGAATGCGGGCTTGTGGCGGTATCCTCGCGCGGATGCTCGGCCGTCAGAAATGCGTGGGCTGCGGACGTATGTCGCCGGAGACGAACGGCGAAAACACTCTCACGACGTCGTACGGGTGGCGCATCCGCAAGGCTAGCGGGGCCGCGGGGACTCCGGTCGAGTGGCGGTGCCCCGCGTGCTGGCAGCGATTCAAGGCTGCGCAGGCAACGTCCGGGAGCAATCCGCCGCCACCGCTGGCGGGCCCGACTCCAGCTCCTCCGCGTGAACGCCCCGGGCCGGACGGGAAAGGCCACTCCTAGTGACACGCGTGATTCGCCGTATCGCCCTCGTCGTCTGCGCTCTCGCGGTCGTGCCCCTCGCGCAGTGCACCAACAACGGCCCGACGACCCCCCCCGCCTCCGGAGTCATCGGCCCAGGAGGGGGAGCGCTGGCGTCGTCGGACTACGTCTTCGAGATCCTCATTCCGGCCGGTGCTCTTTCGACCGACGTGAACTTCACGATCTCGGCGGTGAATACGCCGGGCTCGGGCGCGGTCGCTCCCGCGTACTCGATCACCCCGAACCAGACGTTCAGCGCGCCGGTCGTCCTGAGCTTCACCGAGGAAGCGATCTCCGGGACGAGCTTCAACGATCCGAGCGACTACCGCGTCTCCGGCTTCGCTTCGAGCACGAATGCCTGGACCGAGCTCGCGAACCCGACCTTCGACGATCTCGCCGGGACGGTCGAGGGGACGACGATGGTCCTATCGGCGGACGCGTACTCGGTCGTGGTCCCCACGGGGACCGAGTGCGTGGCGATCACCGAATCGTGCGCCGGGGACGACGCCGGCTGCGCGCCGTCGTGCGGGCCCGAGATTCCCGGTAAGTGCTCGACGTACGCGGGATCGGTCACCCAGGCATGCACGGTGAATGCCGCCTCGACGGCGATCAGCGTCAACTGCTGCTACCCGACCGGCGCGCCGGTCTGCTTCACCGAGCTCGAGCCGAACGGGTGCGGGAGCCCGTGCTCGCAGTACCCCGGATCGATGGCGACGTCGTGCGTGCCCAACGTCGGACCGCCGCTCAACAACGCGTCCACCGGCGGGGCGTCCGTATCGACGTGCTGCTATCCCCCCGGATCGCTCGTGGACGGCGGGATCGTGAACCTGGCTGACGCAGCGGTTGGGACGGACGGGAGCAGCGGCGACGCGGCCGGGAACGGGGACGCGGCCGGAAGCGGAGACGCAGGCGCGGACGCCTCGTCGGATGCGGGCCCGGGCGCGGACGCGGGGACCGACTCCGGAGCCGTCGATGCGGGGGACGACGGCGGATAACCGAGACTGATACCCTCGGGCGGATGAGCGACGGAAAGGTGGCAGTCCTCGGCGCCGGCTCGTGGGGGACGGCGCTGGCCAAGGCGCTCGCCGACAAAGGGGCCTTCGTCGAGCTCTGGGCGAGACGCGCGCACCTCGCCGAGGAGATCAACGAAGCGCACGAGAACGCGCACTACCTTCCCGGGGCCAAGCTCCCCGGGAACCTCGTCGCCACGCACGACCTCGCGCAGACGCTCTCGGGGGCCGAAATGGTCCTCTTCGTCGCGCCGAGCCACGCGACGCGCGAGGTCGCGCGCGCCGCGGCGCCGCACGTGCCGCACGGGGTGCCGATCGTGAGCGCGACGAAGGGGATCGAGAACCAGTCGCTGATGTTCATGGACGAAGTGCTCGGGGAAGAGCTCCCGAGCGGCTGCCGCGAGCACCTCACGTTCCTCTCCGGCCCGAGCTTCGCGCGCGAGCTCGCCGTGCGCATGCCGACGGCCGTCGTCATCGCGAGCCGCTCGCCCGAGGACCGCGAGAAGGTGATGCACGCGTTCCATACGCCGTACCTCCGCACGTACGCGAGCGACGACGTCGTCGGCGTCGAGTGCGGAGGGGCGCTGAAGAACGTGATCGCGATCGCGGCGGGCACGGCCGACGGCCTCGGCTTCGGTCACAACACGCGCGCGGCGCTGATCACGCGGGGGCTCGCCGAGATCGCGAAGCTCTCGATGGCGCGGGGGGGCTCGGCGTTGACCCTCGCGGGGCTCGCCGGGATGGGGGACCTGGTGCTGACGTGCACGGGGGAGCTGTCCCGTAACCGGACCGTCGGGGTCGAGCTGGGCAAGGGGCGCAAGCTCGACGAGATCCTGGCCGGGCTCGGGCACGTGGCCGAAGGGGTGAAGACGGCGAAGAGCGCGTACGACCTGTCGCGCAAGCTCGACGTCGACATGCCGATCACGACCGAGGTTTACAAGGCGCTCTACGAGGACAAGCCGGCGGCGCAGGCGGTCGTCGATCTCATGGCGAGGGAGCTCGGACCGGAGTTCCAGACGGAAGCCGCGCCGCATGCGGTGAGGCGGTAAGCCCCAGTCTCGTCAACGGGGCGGATCCGCACTTCTCGCGTCGTCGAAGGCGTGCCCCGCGCCGCCGTCTCGCTTACTCTTGAGCCAACATGTTCTTGCGCAGCAAGACTCGCTTGTCTCCGTGGCTTCTCAGCGCGCTCCCGGCCCTGCTTCTCGCTCCGCAGGCGCACGCGCAACAACCTGCACCGCCGCCGCCGCAGGCATACCCGCCGCAGCAGCCGCCGCCCGCGCAGCCGTACCCGCAGCAGCAACCGCCTCCGCAGGGCTACGCTCCGCAGCCGCTCCAACCGCTCCCCCCCGCGCAGCCGCAACCGCCTCCGCAGGCGTATCCGCCGCTGCCGCAACCGCCTCCGCGGGCGTCTCCGCCGCAGCCGCGACCGCCTCCGCGGGCGTACCCGCCGCGGCGACGGGGGGG
>JBKQKP010000150.1:0-31278 GCA_052147435.1 Polyangiaceae bacterium
GTCACCTGGTTGACCGCCGATCAGGTCAAGGCAGCTCAGATCGAGATCGCCCCCGTCACCGAGCACGCGGTCGACGAGATCGTCACGACGACGGGGCGCGTGACGTTCGACGATCAGCGTGTGGCACACATCTATTCGCCGGTGACCGGACGTGTCGCGTCGGTGAATGCGGCCCTCGGCCAGCGCTTGAAGGCGGGAGCGCCGCTCGCGACGATCGTTTCGCCGAGCATCGGTCAGTGGTCCTCCGACGTGAACAAGGCCGAGGCGGATCTGATCGCGGCCGAGCACGACTTCAAGCGCAAGACGGACCTCCTCTCGGTCAACGCGGTCGCGCGCGCGGACTACGAGGCTTCGGAGGACGCCTACCACCAAGCGAAGGCAGAGAAGGAGCGCGCGGAGCAGAAGGCGCACCTCCTTCGCGGGGCAGGAGCGAGCGCAGTCTCCCAGGGCTACACGCTGACGACCCCGATCGATGGCGAGGTCATCGCACGCCAGCTGAACCCCGGCATCGAGGTGCAAGGGCAATACGACAGCGGGAACAGCCCCGTGGAGCTTTTCACTGTAGGGGAGCTGGACAGAGTCTGGGTCCTCGGTGACATCTACGAGCAGGATCTGGGGCGGGTGGCCGTCGGCGCGAAGGTTACCGTCAAGGCGCTCGCATACGCAGACAAGACGTTCGAAGGGACGGTCGACTGGATCTCTGGCGCCCTCGACCCCGCGACGCGCACGGCGCACGTCCGCTGCGTGTTCGACAACCCCGATCGACTGCTGAAGCCCGAGATGTACGCGAACGTCCGGATCGCTGCGTCCCAGCCGCGAACCGCGCTTGCCCTCCCGCGAAGCGCCGTCGTGCACCTCGGCGAGCAGGCCGTCGTGTACGCCGCGCAGGCGGGAACCGCAGACGGGCGCACGCGCTTCGAGCTCCTCCCCGTCATGGTCGACGACACGATCGAAGGGGCGTTCGTCCCGGTCGAGCACGGTCTCGAGCTGGGAGCGAGCGTGGTGACGCACGGAGCGCAGGCGCTCTCCAGCGCCGCGATGTGATTCCGCTCAGATCATCCCTGCGAGCAGAATGGCTCCCTGTGTGACGACCTTCGTCCCCTTGTCGAGCCCGTGCTGCACGGGAAGCCACTGGCTCCCTTCCCCCTCGTCGACCTGCACGGGCACACGCTCGAACTTCAGCTTCCCGTCCGGGGTCGTCCCCGTCTCGACGAAGACGACCGTCTGATCGCCGAGCCTCAGCACCGCCCCCTTCGGGAGCGCCAGCGCCTTCGTCTCTTCGACCGAGATCGTCACGGTCGCGTACATCTCCGGCTTGAGCAGGCGGTCCGGGTTGTCGAAAGTGCAGCGGATCTTCGCCGTGCGCGAGGTCGGGTCGAGCGCGCCCGAGACCCAATCAACGCGCCCCTCGAACGTCCTTCCGGGGTAGGCGACCACGTTCACGTTGACCTTCGCGCCGACCTTCACGCGCGCGATATCCATCTCGTAGACGTCGGCCAGCACCCAGACCTTGTCGAGCTCCCCGACCGTGAAGAGCTCGACGGCCGTTCCCCCGCCGTACTGCCCCTGCACCTCGATTCCGGGATTCACGGCGCGGGCGATCAGCTCCCCGTCGATGGGGGACGTCAGCGTGTAGCCCTGGGAGACGGCGTCCACGGCGCCGGTCCGCAGGAGGAACGCCTTCTGATAGGCGCGCTCCTTCTCGGCCTTCGCTTTGCGGTAGTTGTCCTCCGACGTTTCGTAGTCGGCTGCGGAGGCGGCGTGCGCGTCGAAGAGAGCCTTCTTTCGATTGAAGTCGTGCTCCGCGGCGATCAGATCCGCGTCGGCTTTCCCAAGATCGCTCGAGGCCTGTCCGATGTCCGGCGAGGTGATGACCGCGAGGGGCTGTCCCCGGTGAAGGTGCTCGCCGAGGTTGGCCACGATGCGCGCCACGCGGCCCGTCACCGGGGAGAAGACGTGCGCGACGCGCTGGTCGTCGAAGGTGACGCGGCCGCTCGAGAGAATCGTATCGTCCACGTCCTGGTCTTCGAGGGGGGCGACGACGATGTGCGCCTCATTCACCTGCTCCAGCGTGAGCCACGCCTGACCCGGCGGCGCATCCCCTCCGGGGGTCAGAGCCGCGAGCGGCCGATGGCACCCGGTGGCCATGGACGTGGACGTGCACGCGGCGAGAGCAAGAAAGGCGACCGGGAGCGTACGACGCTTGATCATTCGTCGAACGCCGCAAGCAACCCTCGCACCAACGAGGCGCCTGGTCATTTCCCGGCGCAATCCCTGCGGTCTCACGAGATGTAGGACAAACGATCGCGTCCCAAAATGCAACTGGGGCATCGCGCCGAAGCGACATCTTCGGGGCGAGACTTCGTGCGACCGACTGGCACACGACTCGCAGGAACGATAGACGACTCGCAGGAACGACAACGGAGGGCGCGGACCATGATGCAGACGGCAAAGGTGAAGCTCGTGACGATCGTAGTGCCCTACGAGTTCGAGTCGCATCTGCGCGAGGATCTCCGCGCCCTCGGTGTGAGCGGCTTCACTATCGCAACGGTGAACGGGTCTGGGGCTCACGGTCCGCGTCGCTGGAGCATCCTGGACGGAGCCAACGCGCGGTTCGACGTCCTCGCATCCGCGGCAATCGCGGAACAAGTCCTCGCTCGAGTCACGAAGACGCTCGACGGCTCGCCGTTCGTCGCCTACATGCGCGACGTCGAGGCGATACCGCACGAGCATTTCGCCTGAAGGGAAACCGCGATGTCCCGGCCTTCCAGTTCCTTTGCGCTTTCGTTGTTCGGGGCGTGTCTTGCCGCGTGCTCGGCCACGCCCGCCACGCCTGCCGCCACCCCCGCAACCCCGGCGAGCGCTTCTCTCACTTCAACATCGGCGACGGCCGCGGACGCAGGAGCCAGCGAGCCGCCCGAGCCGATCACGATGCAGCCGCTGTTCGGCGAAGGCGCCCCGCGGTCGATGTTCCCCCAGCCGACGGCAGCGGGGGACGTCGGTTGCCTTGGCAGCGTCAGAACCACGGGCGATCACGAGGCCGATTACGCGTCGCTCATCGCGGCCTGCGGTGCACCAACGGGGTTCGCCGAATATGCACACCCCGTCACGGGAGACCTGCACGGCGCGAGTGACCGCATCGACACCTATTCACTCAAGCTCGCGGGCGGATACTGCTACCGCGTCTTTGCGGCGGGCGACCGTTCCATCGTCGATCTCAACGTGCAGGTTCGGGCGGGCAACGGTGCGAGCGTCGCCGAGGACACCACCACCGCACCCATCGCGGTTGCCGGCGAGACCCCGTTCTGTGTCGCCAAGACGAGCGACTATCGCCTCGAGGCCGACGTCAACGGGCCCGGATTCGGCTCGTACAAGCTCGGTGTCTGGGCTCGCCCGGCGCCTTGACCGGGGGAGCGTGCTAGCTTTTCGCCCCGCCATGCGCACCACACACACCTGCCCGAAGTGCACGCACAAAGAGGTCGTCTTTCTCCCTCAGCTCGCCGACCGCGACGACGACGACGCCGTGAAGCCGCTCAGCGCGCACGTCGTCCATTTCGACTGGAAGGACGACGTCGAGGTCGGAAAGCTTCAGGCGTATGTCTGCTACCGATGTGGATATACGGAGCTCTACACGAAAGACGCGGGGCAACTTCCTTGGCAGAAGATTCCGGGTGCCAAGCTCCTCACGCCCGAGGACCCGCCCCGTCACTCGGCGAGGCCGAAGCGCTGAACGATCCCACGATCCGGGATGGGCGACCTTCACCTCGCCCACCTGCCTTCAAGGGGGAGCCTCCGCCCCTGCTTCTCGCGAGAGCGCACGAGAGCGATCACACGCGAGGCCTGCACCCGCGCTGCAAGCATCGCGGTACAGCTTGATCGCCGAAGCCACGTCCTTGGCGACGCCGCGACCGTTCTCCAGCATGATCGCGTAGTTTGCGCAGCTAGGCATGTGGCCCTTGTCGCAGCCGCTCTTGTAGTAGCCGGCCGCCCTGGAGTCATCTTCCGGAACTCCGTGGTGGTACTCGAACATGTGACCGGCCGAGAGGCACGCGACCGCGTTCCCCATCTCGCAAGCGTGCACGTAGTACACGACCGCACGTGCCTCGTCTCGTCCGCCATCGGGCGCGAATTGGAACGTGTCGCCGAGACGGCGGCACTGGTCGCCATCCCCGTCGTCACACCTCTTTTGGCACGCGGCGATGTCCCCGCAGCCCCCCTGTCCGAAGGTGAGTCCTCCGCGCGTGGTCGACGCGGCATCCCACGAGGAGGCGTCCTCCTGCGTGCTCTTCCGGGAACAGCCGGCAAGCGCCGCTGTGCCGAAAAGAATGCACGTGAGCGCGAGCGCGTGAGTCGCGAACGGTAGGGACCTGGCGGCCTGGACGGCAATGTCGGCCGCTTCGAGTCCATCCATCACTGCCCTATACCGCGTCGTTGAGGTGCTGTCAGAACTTGCGCCGGGTTGTGAGGGCGCCCTCTCCCCTCAGTCTGCGTTCGCGCCGTTCACGATCGCGATCGCGTCCAGATCAAACCCGTTCGTATTCGGATCGTCCGCCGCAGTCGCTGGGCAGGCCTCGATGATCTTGTCCACGATGCGCACGTACTTTGCGCTCGTGACCCCGATGTCGGCCAAATCGTACGCGTCGCCCCCCGCGTTCGTCGTATCGAACGGCGAGATGCAGTTGGCGGGGTTCGAGTAGACGACGTGCCATCCACCGCACGCGCCATACGGAAACGTGGTCGACGTGCACGGGAACGTCGTCCAGTTGACGCCGTCGTTGCTGACGCTCACCTCCCCCGGCTCGGCGTAGAGGTTGTTCGGATTGCCGGCGATATCGAACGGGTTCTCGAAGACGATGAAGTCGATCCCCGGCCCGTCCACGATCTGGTTCGGCGTGAACGCGACGACGAGCGACCCGCCGTTGCCGAGCGACAGCACGTCGAGGCTCCCCATGCCCGCGCCACCGCCCACCGGCGGCCCCTCGACGATCCCCGGCATCTCCGTCTGGCCAAAGCCGGCGCACGGCCCCGCGTCGTAGCTCACGAGCTGGGTCACGAAGTGGTCCGCGGGCATCACGCCGCCGTCGCACAGAAGGTATCCCCCCGCGTCGGCTTGCGGCTTGGCCGCGGCGTCGGGGGGAGAGACCGGAACGAACGGTCCGGAGTCTTGCTCTATCGTCGACCACCCCGCGTCCGGCAGGTTCTCGACGGGGCCGACGACGATCCCCCCTTCGTCCCCTCCCCCGGCGCCTGGGCCGGCGCTGCTCGTGCCTCGCCCGGCCGTACCGCACCCGACCGCCGCCGCGACGCAAGCGGCCAGAGCGGCCATGATCCTTCCATCCATCGTCGTCGCTCCCGCCGCGAGGCTCGCGCGGCTCACCAGAGAGCGCCCGCCAGCGGGATTCATGCAACATGCACGACGGGCCACGGCGACCGCACCGGCGAGGGTGGCCCGACTTCCACTCCTTAGGGAGTGGTCACGGTGGCGGCTCCGCGTCGGACTTGCACCGACTTCCCGCCTCGCACGGCGACGAGAGCCTAGCACCGATCGGCGTCGCATCCACCCGGAGCCGCTTGGTCTCCGGGTCGAAGAGCGGGTCGAGGTCGGGGTGCTTGCCCGTAAGGAGCTCCGGGCAGATGTCCACCTCGGACCCGTCGGGCTTCCACGGGAACCCGGCGCACACGGAGGGGTACGACGCGTGGCCGTGGATGCTGCACGTGTTGTCCTCGAGGAAGAAGCAGACGCCGTCGACGACGGTGGTTCGCCACTCGGCATCGTCAGGATCCCACTCGATGCTCGCGGTGCCGAAGCGGGTCACGAGCTCCGTTGCTTCGTCCTCCGTCAGCGGAGCGCCCCAGGTGCAGCATGCGCTCGAGTGCGGGCACGGGTGGCAGGGCAGAACGGGGGGGTCCTCGTCGCGAGGCATGTTGACGAATCATCACACGACTCGGGCGTGGAGCCGCGAGGTGTCGACGCTGCAACGATGTCGCCGAAAAGCGATGGCAAGACGCCCATTAACCTCTACCGTCCCGCTCCGTCCTCTCGTATGGGTCTCGACATGTTTCGCGTGGGCGCCGCCACCGGGCCGATCGCGTGGCTCGGCGCCGCGTGCTTCGCGGCGTGCATCGTCTTCGCATCGACCTCCGCCCTCGCTCAGCCGGCGCCTCCGGCCGCTCACGAGGACGCGGCGTTCGACATCATGAACCTCCTGTCGCAGCACGACCTGCACGACCTCGATCATGAGGCGTGGAACGCCTACGGCCAGTTCTCCTACATCTCCAGCTGGCACACGCCGTTCTCTGCCGCCTATACGAACGCGAACAGCAGCACCAACTCGCTCGTCCCCGCCGCGGAGCAGAGCTCCACGACGACCGCGACACTGTTCCTCGGCCTCCGGCTCTGGCCCGGCGCCGAAGCCTACTTCGTTCCGGAGTTCATCTCGGAGCTCCCCTTCTCGCAGCTTCGCGGGATCGGCGGGGCGATCCAGAACTTCGAGCTCCAGAAGACCGGCTCCCCGACTGGTCAGGTCTACCGATCACGGCTCTATGCGCGGCAGACGATCGGTTTCGGCGGAGGCCCGGTCGAGAAGACGTCCGACCCGATGCAGCTCGCGACCGTCGTCGACAAGCGACGCCTCGTCGTCACTGCGGGCAACTTCACGATCCTCGACATGTTCGACAAGAACTCGGTCACCGGGGATCCGCGCCGCGGGTTCCTCAACATGGCCTTCATGACGCACGCCTCGTGGGACTTTCCCGCGGACGCGCGAGGGTATTCGTACGGCGGAGTCGCGGAGCTCTACTGGGACGACTGGGCGCTGCGCTACGGCCGGATTATCCCACCGCAACTACCGAACTCGGAGGCCGTCGACTTCAGGATCTGGGAGTTCTACGGCGACCAGATCGAGCTCGAGCACGATCACGTGCTCTTCGGAAAGCCCGGCGCCGTGCGCCTTCTCGGCTATCGAAACAGCGTCTACTCGGGGGCCTTCGCTGACGCCATCGCCGCGTTCAGGGCCAATCCGGCGGAGAACGCCGCCGGCTGCGGGAGCGCGAATCTCTACAACTTCGGATCCGGAAACGCGACGGCCCCGGACCTCTGCTGGGTGCGGAGGCAGAACGTGAAGATGGGCATCGGGATCAACGTCGAGCAATACATTACCGACGACATCGGGCTCTTCTTTCGCGGCATGTACTCCGACGGACAGACCGAGGTCGACGCGTACAACGCGGCCGACCGCTCTCTCTCTTTCGGGTCCATGGCCAAGGGCTCTGCCTGGCGCCGCCCGTTCGACCTCGCCGGAGTCGGCTTCGCGATGAGCTGGATCTCGCAGATACACGCCGAGTACCTGGCGATGGGGGGCGTCGACAACTTCATCGGAGACGGGCATCTGAGCCAAGCCGCCGAGGGGGTCGTGGATGTCTTCTACAGCCTGAACCTATTCAAGGCGATCTGGCTGTCGGCTGACTACCAGTACCTCTGGAACCCCGCGTACAACTCGGACCGCGGCCCCGTGAACATCTTCGGCGCGAGGGTCCATGCCGAGTTCTAAGTCGACCGTTCTCGCCATCGCGCTGTCAATCGCCGGGACATACACGTCGCGCGCCGTCGCGCAACAGCAGGTGCAAGGCTTTGCCGTCGAGCGTTTCTACCCTTCGGCACCGGGCGGGGGCTGGCTCGTGATGGATGACCTCGATCTCCACGGCGGGCTCGGTGGCGCGGTCTCGTTCTCGAGCGGATACGAGCACGATCCGCTGCGCGTGACCGACGGGGTGACGCACTTGAACGTCATCTCGGACGATGCGTTCTTCGACATCGCCCTCGCCGTGACCTACGACCGCTTCCGCCTTTACCTCAACCTCGACAGTCCAATCGTCATGAAGGGGGACAGCGGCACCGTCGGCAACTATGAGCTCACGGCCCCCTCCTACGACATCTCAACTCGCCCTGACAGTATCTCGGACTGGCGCATAGGTTTCGACGCGCGCCTGTTCGGCGATCCGAAAGGCCACTTCCGGCTCGGCGCGGGGGCGCAGCTTTACGTGCAATCAGGCAGCCCCGCCGACTACGTCACCGACGGGACCTATCGCGGTATGGGCCGCCTCCTCGCCGCCGGCAACCTGGGGCTCTTCAGTTACGCGGCGCAAGTTGGAGTGCACGTTCGCCCGCTCGACGACTCGCCTGCACCGGGCAGCCCCCAAGGGAGCGAGCTCCTCTTCGGAGTCGCGGCGGGTCCTCGGTTCCCCGTCGACGCTGCGGGACGCACGGTCGTCGTCGTTGGACCGGAAGTCTATGGCGAGACGGCCTTCAAGTCCTTCCTGGGCTCTACGGGCACCGGTGTCGAAGGTCTCCTGACCGGGCGAATCGAAGGGACCGGCGACGACGGCGGGCAGCTGCAAGCGAAGCTCGGCATCGGCGCCGGTCTCGATCCGCGCTTCGGGACCCCCGAGTGGCGCTTCGTCTTCGCTGTCACCCTCTTCGACCACAGCGGGGATGCCGACGCGGACGGCATCACGGATAGCAAGGACGCCTGCCCGCACGTTCCAGGCGTGAAGACGAAGGACCCGAAGAGCAACGGATGCCCCGCCGAACCGAACGGCGACGGCACGTAGCCTCGCGTCCCCGAGTCGCGAAGATCAGGGGACGGCGCTGTCGCCCGCATCCGTAGCCCCGCCGTCGCCCAACGGTGTCACTGCGCAGGTCGCGGGGTCGTAGCGGAGGTTTGCAAAGTCGTTCGGAAAGACTTCCTGCGTGATGAACTGCGCCTCCTCCTCGGAGAGAAAGCTCCCCGCCGCGCAGTTCCCGACGAACGTCGTGTCGTTGACTGGGATGTCGAGCGTGCCGCCGAGGCTGACGCCGAAGCCGGCGCCGCGCGACTCCAGGACGACGAGGGACGCGGGCGCCGCCTGGGATGTGGGATCCCAGCCGGGCGCGAGGACGACGTACGCCGTGCTTGCCGAGCACGCCACGGTGCTCTGCGGGGCCGAAGAGGCGCCGGGTGGGATTCCCCCATCCACCTGGAACGATACCGCCTCCCAAAACGCGTCGTAGATGACGAGCGGGCTCGTCGACGAAGGGGTGTAGCTGTTTTCGAGCACGACGGCCGTCGTCGGTGCAGTCGCGCACCCGCCCGCGGCGAGCGTGACAACCGCGACAAGCATGATCGCCCGCATCGGCGGCACACTCGCGCAACCTCGCGTGCGGCGCAAGCACCTGGTCCGCGTGTTGCTTGGGCGCGACGCGCAGTCGATGACGTCCTACACCCTCTGGGTCCTGTCCGAGCCCATCGGCGCCGACGTGCTTCTCGTTCGCGAGGCACCGGACGGATCGCTTGCCGAACCGTTCTTCGCCCGAGACGAGCGCGGGGTCCGCAATTTCTTGGCGGTCAACGGAATGCCGAAGCAGATCGCCGCGAACGTCTCTACCGCCGTACGCATCGTGCGCGAGGCCGAGCCTCGCCTCTTCCAGGTGCCGGCCACGGTCCACAAGCCGAAGGAGCTGGTGGGCTTGCTCGCGAGCCTCGTCCTGCGCGCGTACCGGGCGGAGCCATCATGACCTGCTACCCAAACCCGCTGCCGTGAGATGCCCCGCGGGACACGGCGCCACGCCCCGGATCGTCGCAGCCTGTCCCAGTCGGAGCCGATCCGAGGTCGCGGCGAAGTGTCTCTCCCTGCCGCAATCAGTCCCGGCAAGTGACGCGCGTTGGATCCGACGTTCGTCCCCCCAGTCGCTCGCGCGGTCCCTGAGTCCGAGATTTCCTTCGCGACCGCTGCGGCACGCACGTTGCTGTCCCCGCGGCTTCCTCTCGCCCCACCAACCCCATGATCCAAAGACTCGTCGCCTTCGCGCTCCGGATGCCTTTCCTCGTGATCTCCGGCGCGACCATCCTCGTCATCGTCGGGCTCGCCGCCTACTCGCGGCTCGACATCGAGGCCTACCCGAATCCAGTCCCGCCGCTCGTCGAGGTCATCACGCAGCCGAACGGGTGGAGCGCCGAGGAGACCGAGCGCTACATCACGATCCCCCTGGAAGTCGGCCTCTCCGGCATGCCCGGGCTCGATCACATTCGCTCGCAGTCGCTCTTCGAGCTGAGCGACGTGAAGTGCTACTTCAAGTGGGGCACCGACTATTGGGCGGCACGGCAAGAGGTCATCAACCGCATCCAGTTCGTCCAGCTCCCGAGCGGCAATCAGGCCTCGCTCTCGCCGTGGAACGCCATCGGGGAAGTCTTCCGCTACACGCTCAAAGGGAAGGGCTACACCCTCGCCGAGCTGAAGACGGCCGAGGATTGGATCATGGAGCGCCAGTGGCGCCAGGTCCCCGGCGTCATCGATGTCACGAGCTACGGCGGCGAGACGAAGCAGTACCACGTCGAGGTCGACCCCTATCGACTGCGCGGCCAGGGGGTCACGCTCCAACAGGTCCAGCAAGCGATCACGAACGCCAACCAGAACGTCGGCGGCGAGCGCCTCACGATCGGCGAGCAGTCGTACGACATCCGCGGGATCGGCCTCGTCCATGACGTGCACGACATCGAGAACATCGTCATCGCGGAGCAGCACGGCGTCCCCGTCCGAGTACGGGACGTGGCCGTCGTGGACCTCGGGCACGCCCCCCGTCTGGGCGTCGTCGGGCACGATGACGAGGCCGACGTGGTGCAGGGGATCGTCCTCATGCGCTACGGGGGAGAGACTCCGAGCACGCTCGAGGGGATCTACAAGCGGGTGGACCACATCCGGCAGTACCACCTGCTCCCCCCCGGGATGGAGATCGTCCCCTACTACGACCGCGGCGCGCTCGTGCACGTGACGACGCACACCGTGCTCGAGAACCTCCTCCTCGGGATGGCCCTCGTCGCCGTCGTCCTCTTCCTGTTCCTCGGGCACGGCCGCGCGGCGCTCATCACGGCGCTGAACATCCCGCTCGCGCTCCTCGTCGCGTTCTGCGGCCTCGTCGGGACCGGCACGTCGGCGAACCTGATCTCGCTCGGGGCCGTCGACTTCGGAATCGTCGTCGACTCGACGGTCATCATGATGGAGAACATCTTCCGCCACCTGGGACCACACGGAAGGGGCACGATGAGCGAGCGCATCCTCTCGGGCGCGCGTGAGGTCGCCGGGCCGATGACGTTCTCGACGCTCATCATCGGCGTGGCGTTCATCCCGCTCTTTACGATGACCGGGGTCTCCGGCGTCATCTTCTCGCCGATGGCGCGCACATACGCCTTCGCGATCGGCGGCGCGATCTTCCTCGCGCTCACGCTGACGCCGGTGCTCGCCGCATCGTTCGTGCCTGCACAGATGGAGGAGAAGGAGAACGCGCTCATGCGCTTCCTCCACAAGGTCTACAACCCCTTCTTCGACGCCGCCCTGCGCAGCCCGGTGCGCTCGATGTTCGTCCGGCTCGTCCCGATCCTCGCGTGCGTCGTCCTTTTCCCTCTCCTCGGCCGCGAGTTCATGCCGAAGCTCGAGGAAGGGAACTTCTGGATCCGCGCGACCCTCCCAATGTCGGTCTCGCTCGAGCAGTCGTCGCGGTACGTCGGACGGATGCGCGACGTGCTCCGCGGGTGCGACGCTGCGGCGAAAGTCCCGTGCGACCAACAAGCGAACCGAAAGTACCCGGAGGTATTGACGGTCGTCTCTCAGCTCGGCCGCCCCGACGACGGCACCGACGTGACGGGATTTTTCAACATCGAGTTCTTCGTCCCGCTGAAGCCGTTCGACGAGTGGCGCCACGGGCTCACCAAGGAGAAGCTGACCGAGCAGGTCAACGGCGATCTCCAGCGAGCGTTCCCGGGCGTCGTCTTCAATTTCTCCCAGTACATCAGCGACAACGTCGAGGAGGCGCTCTCGGGAGTAAAAGGCGAGAACTCCGTCAAGGTCTACGGGCCCGACATCGAAGTCGACGAGAAGAACGCGCAGGCCATCAGCGACATCATGTCGGACGTCCCCGGCGTGCAGGACCTCGGCATCTTCCACTCGCTCGGGCAGCCCGACATCAAGATCGTCCCCGATCGCGCCGCGTGCGCGCGCTACGGCCTCAACACGGGAGACGTGGACGCGACCATCACGGGGGCCATCGGCGGACAGGCCGTGACGGAGGTGTACGAAGGGGAGAAGTTCTTCGATTTGACCGTCCGCTGGCTCGGCCCGTACCGGTCGTCGGTCGAGGCGATTCGCGAGATCACGATCGCAAGCCCCGACGGCAGCCAGATCCCGCTGGGTCAGATCGCCAAAGTGACCATGGAGACGGGCCCGAGCACGGTCTTCCGCGAGGACCTGCAGCGCTACGTACCCGTGAAATTCTCGGTCCGCGGGCGCGACCTCAACAGCACGATCGTCGAAGCGCAGCAGAAGATCGCCCAGAAGGTGAAGCTCCCGTACGATTCGCACCTCGAGTGGAGCGGCGAGATCAACGAGCTCAAGGAGGCGGAGGCGCGCCTCATCATCATCATCCCGCTGACCCTGCTCCTCATCGGCTTTCTCACGTACACGGCCGTCAAGAACTGGGTCGACACGATCATCGTCCTCGTCGACATTCCTGTCGCGTGCACCGGAGGGGTCCTCGCGCTGCTCATCACCGGCGTGCATTTCTCGGTTTCGGCAGCGATGGGATTCATCTCCATCTTCGGGATCGCAATCCAAGACGCGATCCTCGTCGTGACGTATTTCCAGCGGCTCCACGACGTGGAAGGGCACTCGATCGAACAGGCGGCGCGCGAGGCGGCGGAGAAGCGGTTCCGCCCCGTGCTCATGACGACGCTCGTGGCCACCCTGGGGCTCCTCCCCGCTGCGCTCTCGAACGGCATCGGTGCGCAGACCCAGAAGCCGCTCGCGATCGTCGTCATCGGCGGGTCGCTGATCCTCGCCATCCTCACCCGAGTCCTCCAGCCGCCGCTCCTGGTCCTCGCCCATCAGTGGATGGAGCGACGTCGCCCGCCGTCGGGTGGCGGTGGTGTTGAAGGCTCGACGAGCCCGCCTCCCTCCTATTTCCCTCCGTCGGCCCCCCCGGAGGGGTCATCGCCCGTGGCCGGATGAGCACGCACTGGGTGTCCGGTTATCCGAACCTCGTCGCCGAGTGGCACCCGACGAGGAACGGCGAGCTGTCGCCCAGCGAGGTCTCGTACGGTTCGGCCGCGAACATCTGGTGGAAGTGCGCGGCGGGGCCAGACCACGAATGGGTCGCGACCCCGAACCGACGGACGTCGCTTGGCGCCGGCTGCCCGTTCTGCGCGGGGAGGCGCGTCTCGGTGACGAACGACCTCGCGACCTGCGCCCCGGAGATCGCCTCCGAGTGGCACCCGACGCGGAACGGCGCGCTGACCCCCGACCGCATCGTCGCCGGCTCGACACGAATCGTGTGGTGGAAATGCCCGGGCGGCGACGAGCACGTCTGGGCCAGCTCGCTCCGCGAGCGGACTCGCGACCGGTCAGGCTGCCCGTTCTGCAAGAATCTCCGTGTCTCCCGAACGAACTCGCTAGGTGCGCTCGAGCCCGAGATCGCAGCCGAATGGCACGAAGCGCGCAACGCTCTCTCCGCATGGGACGTCCCTTCCGGCTCGTCGCGCAGAGTGTGGTGGCGCTGCGCCCGCGACCCGTCGCACGAGTGGTGCGTCGCCATCGCCTCGCGCGTACAGCACCGGAGCGGATGTCCGATCTGCGCGGGCAAGAAGGTCACCCTCGCGCGGTCGCTCGCGAAGAGGGCACCGGCGATCGCGAAGGAGTGGCACCCCACGAAGAACGGGGAGCTTCGCCCGTCGCAGGTCAGCGTGGGGTCGAGCGCGCCCATTTGGTGGCGGTGCGCGAATGGGCACGAATGGCGCGCGCCCGTCAGCGCTCGGACGGGCCCGCGACACAGAGGATGCGCCCGGTGCAGCCGCGCGCGGACGAAGGCGACGCGAAGGCGACGAGGGGCGGTCCAGCTAGGCGCCGGGAGAGGCGCCCCGGCGCGTCCCTAGGCAGCTCAGGACGCCGCTTCGTCCTCGTGCAGCCACGTGGCGAGCAGCCCCGCCGCGACGGCCCCCGCGATCGGCGCGACCCAGAACAGCCAGAGCTGCTCGAGCGCCCATCCTCCGACGAAGATCGCGGGCCCCGTGCTCCGCGCGGGGTTCACCGACAAATTCGTGATCGGGATGCCGATCAGGTGCACGAGCGTCAACGTCAGCCCGATCGGGATCCCGGCGAACCCCGCCACGGCGCGCTTCGACGTCGCGCCGAGGATCACCGTGAGAAAGATGAACGTCAGGATCACCTCGGCGAGGAGCGCGGCGGCTAGCCCGTAGTGGCCGGGCGAATGATCGCCGAAGCCGTTCGCAGCGAGTCCGCTCACGGCCGCGTCGTACCCCTCAGGCCGCCCCTTCAGAAGGACGACGAGCGCCCCCGCGGCGAGAATCCCCCCCACGAGCTGCGCGCCGACGTACCCCGGGAGGTCCTTCCACGCGAATCGCTTCGCGGTGCAGAGCCCCACGGTAACCGCTGGGTTCAAGTGGCACCCGGACACGTGCCCGACCGCGTACGCGCAGCCGAGGACCGTGAGCCCGAAGGCGAGCGAAACGCCGAGGAGGCCGATCCCTACCGCCGGAAAGGCGGCGGAGAAGACCGCGCTCCCGCAACCACCGAAAACGAGGACGAACGTACCGACCAGCTCCGCGACGAGTTTTCGCATGACGGGCATGCGACGGCCATGCGCGAGGAATGTCAATGCAGAGAGGGCCCCGACGAAGCGCAGCGCCTGGCGCGGTCTCGGACCCGATCGTACGCTCGCCGGCTGGAACCGTGGCTCCCGGCTCGCAGCTCCCCATCATCGACGGCAAGTACCAGCTCGTCCGCCAGCTCGGCGAAGGGGGGATGGGAGCCGTCTACGAGGCGCGCAACCGCGGCACCGGGGGGCGCGTCGCCATCAAGGTGATCGCTGGCGAGGCGCTGGCGAGGAGCGGCGAGATCGTCGCGCGCTTCCGGCGCGAGGCGATGGCGAGCGGCGCGATCGAGTCGCAGTACATCGCGCACGTCATCGACACGGGCGTCGATCCCGGCACCGGCAGCCCGTACATGGTGATGGAGCTCCTCTCGGGCGAAGACCTCGAGCACGCCATCCGGCGACTCGGCCCGCTCCCCCCGGAGCTCGCGCTGCGCATCTGCGCGCAAGCGTGCCTCGGGCTTCAGAAGGCCCACGAGGCGCAGGTCGTTCACCGCGACATCAAGCCCGCGAACATCTATCTCACGGCCCGCGACGGCGGCGAGATCGTCGCCAAGGTCCTCGACTTCGGGATCGCCAAAGTGAAGATGGGGGAGCTCGCCGGGGAAGCCAAGGCGCTCACCCGCACGGGGTCGATGCTCGGAACGCCGCTCTACATGTCGCCGGAGCAGGCGCTCGCCAAGAAGACGATCGACCACCGCACCGACCTGTGGTCGCTCGGGGCCGTTCTCTACGAGGCCCTCTGCGGAGCGACGCCGCACGCCCACGCCCAGACCGTGGGCGAGCTCGTCATGAGCATCTGCTCCCAGCCCCCCCGCCCCATTCAGGAGGTGGCGCCGTGGGTGCGGCCCGAGGTCGCGGCGATCGTTCACCGCGCGCTCGCGATGGACCCGGACGGACGCTTCGCGACCGCCGAGGAGATGTTCCGGGCCATCTCGGCGCTCCTGCCGAACGGGTACGGGCTCCACACGTCGATGTTCGTGCCGCTCACGGCGCAACCCGGCCAGCCCGTACAAGCGGCGCCGGGCGTGAGCGTCCGCCCGAGCGCCTATCCGTCGGGACCCCCGCGGGCCAGCACCGCGTCGGGGGTCGTGCAGACCGCCGCTCCGACTCCCGCAGACCGCTCGAAGGTCGCGCTGATCGCCGTCGGCGCGGTCGCTGTGCTCGGGCTCGGGATCGCAGGGGTCGCCGCGATCGTGCGCGGTGCGCAGAAGCCGGTGCCCGCCGCCGTCGCGCCTCCTCCAGCCGTCATCACCGCTGCGACGCCGGCCCCTGCAGTCTCGACCGCGACGCCGATCTCCACCGCGCAAGAGACACCGGAGCTCCCTCCGCCGCCGAAGCCACCAGCCGCGACGACGCCGACCCCGCCGCCAGAGCCTCCCGCCTCCCCGAGGAGAAAGGCTGGGTGCAGGCCCCCGTACTACTTCGACTGGGCGGGCCGGCGGCACCCAAAGCCCGAGTGCCAGTAGCCCTCGTCGCCATGCCTCCCCAACCCGTCTCGATAGCCATCCTCGGCGCCGGCGCCGCGGGGCTCTGCATGGCGATCGCTCTCAAGCGGGCCGCTATCGAGTCCTTCACCGTCTACGAGAAGGCGGACCGCGTCGGCGGCACGTGGCGCGACAACACGTACCCGGGGGCCGGCTGCGACGTCCCTTCGCACCTCTATAGCTTCTCGTTCGAGCCCAAGGCCGACTGGAGCCACGTCTTCTCCGAGCAGCGGGAGATCGAGGCGTACTTCGAGCACTGCGCCGACAAGTACGCCCTTCGTCCGCACGTCCGCTTCCACACCGAGATCGTCGGCGCACGGTTCGACGAGGCGCGAGGCGCGTGGACCCTGGAGGCGAGCGACGGCCGCGTGTTCGAAGCGAACGTGCTCGTCGCGGGGTGCGGACAGCTGAACCGTCCGAAAGTCCCCGCCATCCCGGGGCTCGCGTCGTTCGCGGGGACGTCGTTTCATTCCGCGCGCTGGAACCACGCGCACGATCTCCGCGGGCGAAACGTCGCGGTCATAGGCACCGGCGCGAGCGCCGCGCAGTTCATCCCGCGGATCGCGCCGCTCGCCGGCAAGCTGAGCGTCTTCCAGCGCTCGGCGAACTGGGTCTTTCCGCGCGGAGACCGGGCTTACCGCGACGTGGAGAGGTGGGTCTTCGCGCGCCTCCCTGCGATCGAGCGCCTCCACCGGCGCGGGATTTACCTCTCCCTCGAGGCGCGATTCTACAGCCTCGTGCAGGACAGCTTCATGTCGCGCTTCACCGAGTGGATGGCGAGACGCCACCTGAACGCGCAGATCGCGAACCCCGCGCTGCGCGCCGCGCTCACCCCGGACTACCCGGTCGGCTGCAAGCGGATCGTCATCTCCGACGACTACTACCCCACCCTCGAGCGCCCGAACGTCGCGCTCGTCACGTCGCCGATCGATCGCGTCACCGAGGACGCCCTCGTCACCCAGGACGGCGCGCGCCACCCCGCGGACACGATCATCTTCGGCACCGGCTTCGAGTCGACGTCGTTCCTCGCGCCGATCGCGATCACGGGGCGCGACGGCGCGCGGCTCGCGGATGCGTGGCGCGGGGGGGCGGAAGCGCACCTCGGGATGACGGTCCCCGGATTTCCGAACCTCTTCCTTCTCTACGGCCCGAACACGAACCTCGGGCACAACTCGATCCTCTTCATGATCGAGTGCCAGGTTCGCTACACGCTCGCGTGCGTACGCAGGCTGGCGGAAAAGCAGCTCTCGTGGATCGACGTGCGCCGTGATGCGGCGCGACGCTCGAACGAGCGACTGCAGCGCGCCATCGCGAAGACGGCGTGGGCGGCGGGGTGCACGAGTTGGTACAAGGACGAGACGGGGAAAGTGACGAACAACTGGTCGGGCCCCACGCTCGAATACTGGTGGCGCACCCGCCGCCCGGAGTGGAGCGAGTTCAGCCCCCACACGCTTCCCAGCGCCCGCTACAACGACCAGACATGCTAGCTCCCCGCCCGGTCAAGCTCACCTCCCAGCGCGACGTCAACCTCTGGCGCATCCCGCTCCAGGTCTCGCTCGGGGCCATCGCCCTCTTTGGCGTCACGATGATACCCGACGTCCTCGACAAGTACGGGGTCATCCACATCCCGTCGTGGCTGACGATGGGGAGCATCGACGATGCACGCGCCATCTTGTCGGCGATGATGGGCGCGGTCGCGACCGTCCTCGCGTTGATCTTCTCCGTCGCCCTTCTCGTGCTGTCGATGGTCGCCACGCTGTTCGGGCCGCGCCTCTTGTATCGATTCCTGCAGGACTGGGTGACGCAGGTGACGATCGGCCTCTTCATGGCAGCGTTCATCTACGTCTGCCTGTGCTTCCTGGTCACCCACCAGGACGTGGACTCGCGCTTCGTTCCGCAGATCTCGCTGCTCACGAGCTGGGTCCTCGTCGTCGGCAGCTTCTCGTTCCTCGTCTACTACAGCCACCGGATTGCCACGTCGATCCAGAACCCCGACATGATCGCGCGCGTCGTCGACGATCTCTACCCCTCCGTCGTCGGCTCGCACGAGCGCGGCGCCGGCGAAGGGACGGGCACGCCACCGGACGACGCTGAGGTCCTCGAGCGCGCCGAAACAGGCGGGGTCGTCGCCTGCCCGAAAAGCGGTTACCTGCAGCACCTCGATCACGCTGCTCTCGTCGCGGCGGCGCGCGAGGCCGGCGCGCTGGTGGTTCTCAGGTTCCGCCCCGGTCAGTTCGTCCTGCGCGGCGAGCGGCTGGCGTCGGTCGTGCCCTCGTCCGAGGCGGGTCGGCTCGAGGCAGCGGTCGATCGCCATGTCGTGATCGGGCGCCACCGCACGCTCACGCAAGACAGCGAGTTCGGGATCGCGCAAGTCGTCGAGATTGCCATTCGCGCGCTCAGCCCTGCGGTGAACGATACCTTCACCGGCGTCGCGTGCGTCGACTGGCTCGCTGACGCGCTGCTCACGCTGGCCGACAAGCCGCCGCTCGATGGGAACTGGTACGACACCGCTGGAGAGCTCCGCGTGTGGATGCCGGCGGTCCGGATCGAGCGGCTCGTCAAGCTCGCGTTCGACCAGATCCGCCAGGCCTCGACCACGACGCCCGCGGTGCTCATCCGGCAGCTCGACGTGATCCGGCGCCTGAGGCCGCGGTTGCCCGAAGCAGCGCGCCGCGCGCTCGCCGACCAAGCGGAGGCCATCCGCGACGCGGCGACCGGGCTCGTCCCGCTCGACCGCCGCGATCTCGACGCCGCCTACGAGCGCGCGCTGGCGGGCGCATGACGGTTCGGTGCGGGTGCGGGCGCTGAGGTGGCCCCGTTTGGACGATTCGTCATCCCCTTGGACAACTCGTAAGGCGCCGCCAGCCGAACTGTCCAACCCCCGATCCGCGAGAGCGCGCTTGTGCGCGACAGTCCGAAGCGTCGCACGTGGCTTGAATCGTGCTCTAGGGGTTTGCAGAGCATGGACACCTACGAGATCGACGTCGAGCTGACCGACCCCGAGTCCAACGCCCCCCCCGACCGCGACACCCTCCGCACCCTCTCCGTCGCCCCCGCGGCGCAGAGCGCGTTGGACACCAACCCCGTCGGGCGCGTCATCCAGGGGCGGTACGAGATCAAGCGTCTCGTAGGCAAAGGGGGGATGGGCTCCGTCTTCGAGGCGGAGCACCTCGACCTCGGACGGCGCGTCGCCGTAAAGCTCGTCGATTCGTCGCTCGCGCGCGATCCGCAAGTGGCCACGCGCATCAAGCAGGAGGCGCGCAGCGCGGGTGCGATCGAGAGCGAGCACATCGTGCAGGTGTTCGACGCCGGTGACGACGCCGACCTCGGCGTCTTCCTCGTGATGGAGCTGCTCAAGGGGGAGGATCTGTCCGCGCTGCTCGCGCGCGAGCGGGCCCTCTCGCCGATCGTCGCCGCGGGGCTCATCGCGCAGGCGGCGCAGGGGCTCGCCCGAGCCCACTCGGCGGGCATCGTGCATCGCGATCTCAAGCCCGGGAACATCTTCGTGTGCACGCGCGAGAACGGCGGCTCGCTCGTGAAGCTGGTGGATTTCGGCATCGCGAAGCTCCTTCGCGACGCGAGCCGACAAGGGGCGAAGGGGCTGACGCAGGTGGGCATGGTCGTCGGGACGCCCCAGTACATGTCGCCCGAGCAGGCGCAGGGGCTCGATCTCGATCACAGGACGGACATCTACTCGCTCGGGGCCGTCCTCTTCGAGGCGATCGTCGGGACGTCGCCGTACCCGGAGCTCCCGACCTACGAACAGACGATCCTCCAGATCATGCTGACCCCTTGCCCGCGGATCTCGGAGTTCGTCCCGAGCGTGCACCCGGGGCTCGATCAGCTCTGCGCCGACATGATGGCTCCGACCCCGGCCGGGCGACCCCAGGAGATGATCGAGGTTCGCGACCGACTCATCGCCATCCTCGAGGACCTCGGAGCCGCTCCGCCGCGCTCGCAGTCGGTGTCGGACGACATCGGCTTCGCGGCGACGGTGACGCCCGCCCCGTCGGTCGGGATGATCCCGCTGTCGCTCGCGCATCTCCGTATGAGGGAAGACGTGGAGGGGAGCGGCAAGCACGTCGTCGAGCTGCCAGTCCACGCCGCGAGAGCGCCGCGGCGGCGCACGGTCCACGCCGTCGTGAGCTCCGTGCTCGCGTCGGCCGCCGTGATGGCGATCGGGTTCTTCGGGATGAGCGTGCGAGGAGCGAGCCCCGCGCCCCCCGTCGCGGCGAGATTTGGGGGGGTACAGACGGTCGTGGTCGCGACGAACACGATCGGCGACGCGCCCGCGGACTCCGTCCCCCTTCTGGCGCAGCCACCCGCGACCGAGGTACGCGCTCCGATCCCCACGGTCACGGTCGATTCGCTCCCCGTCGTGAAGAAGAAGCCGGCGATGCACCATTCGGCTCCCCCGATGCCGTCGAGCGCGCAGAGCTCAAAGGACGCCGCTCCGCGCCTCGTCGGAAGCATGGGGGAGTCGGAGGAGTTCTAGAGCGAGCTCAGGGCCTCTTCGCCGGGAGCCGCTTCGGCGCCGAGTCTCCCGGAAGGCGCGCGGCCGGGCGTCGATTGAACCCCGGCACGAAGATCTCGAGCATTCGATCGACGCGCACGACCTGCTCGTCGGCGAAGCTCTGGTGCGCGGCCGCGACCATCTCCCTCCCGACGTCCCCCCCGAGAATCTCCCCGCGCCGGTGCCGGGCGGCGATCGCGTAGAGCGCCATGTCCGCCCCGACGAACGACTGCTCGGCGGTCACCAGGCGGTCGACGGCGAGCGCCTCGTCGCCGCGCGCGTACGCGACCGATGCTTCGATGAGCTGCCCGAGCCCGTCGATCCAGGGCGTGCGCTCCGCCGCGAGGCTCCGGGCGTCCCGCGCGGCCCCCTTCAAGAGCGGCGCCGGGTCGTTGCTCTCAGTCGCCACAGCGGCGCGCAGCTGCGCCCGCAGGTGCGTGAGCTCGGCGCGCAGCGACTGAATCTTCAAGAGGAACGCCCCCGCGACGCGTGGCCAGAGCGCATCCACGAGCGCGAGCCCTCGCGCAGGATTGCCGGTGTAGAGGGCGACGCGCGCGTCGGCGAGACCCTGGTAGTAGTGTTGTTGATGGACGTACTGCTGCGACCATCGCGTCATCGCGTCGGCGACCTCGTGGGCGGCGCGGTCCGGATCGTCGGCGACGAGCCACACGACGTTGAGGCGGCCGATGCGCGCCGTAGTCTCCAGGAGCAAGTCGCCCCGCTCGCGGGCCTCCTTGAGCAGCGCGGGGACGCGCCGCATGAGCTCCTTCAGCCGGCCGAGATTCCACATCGACCACATGCCGAAGATGTTCGCGTTCGAGATCTCCCACGCGCTGCCGCGATGGTTGTCGCTGAACTCCTTCGCCGACGCTTCGAGCAGATCGACGGACGTCCGCCATTTTCCCATGAGGTACGCCGATACCCCCAGGCACAGCTTCACGAACGGGACCGAGTGCGGGTTCGGCGACCGCTCGGCGGCTGCCTGAGCGAGCGAAGCAATCCGCGCGACGCGGGGTCCCGCCTTCGGCCCCGCGATGGAGGAGGGCCAGATCTCGCTCGCGAGCGCCCGCGCCACGCGGAACTGCTCCCCCGAGTCGAGCGCGATCGCAAGATGCTTCGTCTGCATCTCCCGCGCGCGCACGTTGTCGACGACGCCGAAGCCCGTCGTGAGAGACCAACAGACATCGACCCGAGCAAGGACCTCGGGGGGGATCCGGCCGATCTGTCGCTCCTTCCACCGTAGCCCGCGTGCGCGCAGGAGGAGCGAGCGCCAGAGCATCGAGAAGAGCGCTTCGCGCGGCGTCCGGGGGAGCGTCATCCCGAAGGTCGCGAGGACGTCGCGGACGGCCGCCAAGCCGCGATCGATGTGCCCTCCACGCAAGAGCTCCGACGCCGCCATCCGTCTGAGCTCCACCGCCTCGATGTCACGCGCGTCGACGGCGGCCGCGAAGTAGGCGTCGGCCGCCTCTGCTCCTCGTCCAGCGGCCGAGAGCGCGTCGCCCAGCTTGCGACGCAGGCCGCGCGCCTCGTCCACGTCGAGCTTCCGGAGCTCGAGGGCGAGGCGATACCACTCCGCCGAGCGGTTGAAGGCGAGCGCGTCGGCCGCGCGTGCGGCCGCGGCGACCGCGTAGAAGCCGGCCCGCTCGGAGTTGTTGGCTGCCCTGAAGTGCGTGACGAGAGCTTCCGGATCGGGATCCTGCGACGCCTCGAGCAGGCTCGCGAGGCGGCCGTGCGCGTCCGCGGCTCGCTCGCTCGAGAGTTGGTTCGTGACGAACTCGCGAATGCGATCGTGGTACGTCTCGATCTGCTCCTCGCCGTGCCCGACGACGGTTCGGATCAGCTGCGCCGCGCGGAGGGCCGAGAGCGCCGCCTGCTCGCGCTCCGGGGAGATGACGGCCGCGCGCGCGGCGAGCTCACGCGGGATCGGCCGGGCGGCTACCGCGGCGACCTCGAGGAGCCGCCGTGCGTCGTCGGGGAGCTGCGTGACGCGCCCGATGACGAAGTCTTCGAGCCGAATCGGCGTGACCGACCCGGAGGGCGAGCCGGCGGCGGGGAGGCTGCGGACGAGCGCGTCGATGAAGAACGGGCTCCCGGCCGCCTCCTTCGCGATCGATGCGGCGACGTCGCTGCCGTGCGGATGGTCCGGACCGAGGAGCGAAAGCGCCAGGGCGCGCGCCTCGTCCTCGTTCAAAGGCTCGAGCGCGATGTCGATGACGTCGACGCGATCGCCGAGCTGCGTCCGCGTGTCGCGCAGGACCGCGAGCGGAATGCTGTCGGCGGCCTCCTCGCTCCGGTAGCTCGCGATCAGCAGGAGCGGCGGAGGCTCCGGGGGGCGAAGCAGCTCGCCGAGCAGCGCGGCGCTGTCGACGTCTCCCCACTGCAAATCGTCGATCCATAGGACGAGCGGCCGGCGGATCCCGATCCGGGTGAGCATCTCCCGCAGCCCCGCGAACCCGCGGCGGCGAACCTCCTGCTCGTCCGCAGCCTCCTTGCGCAGAGAGCGCGCCTGAGCGACGACCTCGACGCGGCGCAGGACGGGGAAGAGTCGCGCGACCGACGCGACATCGACCGGGAGCGCTGCGCCTGCGTCAACCGCGGGGAGGCGCCGGAGGTGGCTGCTGAGCGCGTCCACCAGACTGTCGACGGCCTTGTACGGAACGGACTCTCGCTCGTAGCACCTGCCCCGAAGGACCACGGCCGCCTTGGAGGACGGGAGCCCGTCGAGAAAGCGACGCACGAGCGCGCTCTTGCCCATCCCCGAAGATCCGTGCACGTAGACCGTCTGCGTTCGCCCGTCGCAGAGCGCGGCGAAGCACGACTCGAGCGTGGCCATCGGCGCCGCCCGCCCGACGAACGGGGACATCGGCTGCGCGGTCGTCGAGGGCTGCGTGTGTGACGAGGAGCTCGTCCCCCCCAGCTGCTCGAGGATGCTGTCGCCGCTCGGCCGCTCCTCCGGTCGCCGGCGAAGCAGCGCCCAACAGAGGGTGTCGAGATCCGTGGGGATCTCCGGCACGAGGGTGCTGGGGCGTCGTGCGTCGGCGTGCTGCTTGTCCATGAGCACGCGGAGCGTCGAGCCCCGGAACGGAACGGAGCCCGTGAGCGACTGGAACATCATCACGCCGACGCTGTACCAGTCGCTCGCACCGGACAGCTCGAGCGACGCGGCTTGCTCGGGCGACATGTACTCCGCGGTGCCGGAGATTTGATGCTCGGCGGTAGCTCGATCTCCGCCCGGGTAGAGGCTTCTCACGAGGCCGAAGTCGAGGAGCACGACCCGCCCCTCGGTCGTCACCATCACGTTCGACGGCTTGATGTCCCGGTGCAGCTTCCCGGCCGAGTGCAGCGCGATGATCCCGGCTGCGAGCTGTCGAAGCGAGAGGCGCAGGCGGTCGTAGTCGCAACGCGGTCGGGTCGTGGGGGCCGCGACCGGGACGTCGGGCGCAGTCGTCGGCGCGGCCTCGCGGCCGGTCGCGACGACGACGGCAGACGGTTCGCGATCGGTGTCGTGCGTCGTCTCCGCGAGAGGGTCGACGCGGGTCTGCGGCGTCGTGAGATCGCCCCCCGTGACGTAGCGCAGGAAGTCGACCCCTTCGATGAGCTCCATCGTGAAGAACAGGCCGCTCGCGTCGGCGAAGAGGTCGTGGAGCGCGACGAGGTTCGGGTGCACCACGTCGGCGAGGCTGCGAAACTCGTTCTTGAAGCGGTAGATCGAGGCCGCGTCGGCGACCTTGAGTGTCTTCAGCGCCACGCGCGCCCGGGACCTCTTGTCCTCCGCTTCGTAGACCACCCCCATCCCGCCAGCGCCGATTCGGCGCAGCAGGCGGAATCGCGAGCTCGGCACGGATGCGCCGTCGACCGCACCGACCGCCTCGAGCCCATCTTCGCGCGCCGACATCCCCGGCGAGGATACACGCGAACGACGGCTCGGCTCATCGCTAGGTCCGCGACGTCCCGCCCTTGCCGTGCTAACCACCCGGCACCATGCGTTTCTCCCGAGCCCTCATCCCCACGGTCAAGGAAGCCCCGGCCGACGCCGCGAACGCCAGCCACGTCCTGCTCACCCGCGCCGGCTTCATCCGCCGCGTCGGCGCCGGCATCTACGACTTCCTGCCGCTCGGCCTCCGCTCGCTGAAGAAGGTGGAGCGGATCATCCGCGAGGAGATGGACCGCGCCGGCGCGCTCGAGATCCTCATGCCCGCGCTCCTCCCCGGCGAGTACTTCAAGGAGACCGGCCGCTGGGACCTCTACGGCGACACGCTCTTCCGCCTCAAGGATCGCAAGGGGGGCGAGTACCACCTCGGCCCGACGCACGAGGAGATCGTCACCGACATCGCTCGCCGCGAGATCCGGAGCTACCGCGATCTGCCGAAGAGCCTCTACCAGGTGCAGGTGAAGTTCCGCGACGAGCCCCGTCCGCGCGGGGGGCTCCTGCGGTGCCGCGAGTTCATCATGAAGGACGCCTACTCGTTCGACGCTGACGAGGAGGGGGCGAAGAAGAGCTACGAGCAGATGCGGGTCGCCTATTGCCGCATCTTCGATCGCCTCAAGCTCTCGTACCGGATGGTGCAGGCCGACTCGGGGGCCATCGGCGGCAAGACGAGCGCGGAGTTCCAGGTGCTCGTCGACTCGGGCGAGGACGCGATCGTGGCGTGCGACACGTGCACGTATGCGGCGAACGTCGAGGCGGCGACCGTGATGGCCACGCCGCCCGAGACGGACCCCGAAGCGGCGCGAGAGAAGGTGCACACCCCCGGGCACGGGACGATCGAGGAGGTGACCAAGTTCCTCGGAGTGACGCCGAAGAAGATGCTCAAATCGCTCCTGTACGCGGCGGGGAGCGGAGTCGTCATGGTCGTCGTGCGAGGCGATCACGAGGTGAACCCCGTGCTCGTGGCGCGCGCCGTCGGCGTCGAAGAGGTGTTCCTCGCGACCGAGGCGGACGTGAAGAAGGCGACAAGTGCCGACATCGGCTTCGCGGGGCCCGTCGGCTTCAGCGGACGGATCCTGATCGATCGAACGGCGGCCGGCGTGAAGAACGGCGTGACCGGCGCGAACGAGACCGACTACCACCTGAAGAACGTGAACCCGGTGCGCGACTTCGCCGCCGACGTCGTCGACGTGCGCCTCGCGACGACGGGGGACACCTGCCCCGAATGCGGGAAGGGGAAGCTTCAGTCGTACAAGGGGATCGAAGGGGGACACATCTTCATTCTCGGGACGCGGTACACGAACGACGGGCCGCAGGGGATGAACGCGACGTACCTCGACGAGGCGCAGCACAAGAAGCCGCTCGTCATGGGGTGCTACGGAATCGGCGTGTCGCGCCTCGTGGCGACGGCGATCGAGCAGCACCACGACGACAACGGCATCCGCTGGCCCCTCTCGATCGCGCCGTACCAGGTGCACCTCGTCACGCTCGGGAAGGAGGCGGAGGTCGCGACGGCGGCGGAGAAGCTGTACGCGGATCTCTGGGCGCGCGGCGTCGAGGTCCTGTGGGACGACCGCGACGAACGACCCGGCGTGAAGTTCAAGGACGCGGACCTGATCGGGATCCCGATGCGCGTCACGATCGGGGCCAAGGGGCTCGCGACGGGGAACGTCGAGCTGAAGCCCCGCACCGAGACCGATCCGAAGAAGTCGGAGCTCGTCCCGCTCGGCGGCGCCGCGGAGCGGATCGCCGGCTGGGTGAAGCAGGGGCTTGGCGCGTAGGAGCGCCGTCCCGACGATGCCGAAGGTTCGCGAGCTCCCCCCGCCGCCGGCCAACCCCGAGCGCTCCCCTCCCGCCACCGTCACGGGGGAAGAGCTCGTCACCATCCCCGGCCTCCCTGGCGAGCCCTCGCTCGAGGCCCGCGTGCGCGCCCCCGCCGCCGCAAAGCGCGCGGTCGTCCTCTGTCACCCGCACCCGCTGTACGGCGGCACGATGCACAGCGCGGTCGTCCTCGCGATCGCGAAGCTCCTTGCCGAGAAAGGGGGCGAGAACGTCGCCCACCTTCGCTTCAACTACCGCGGCGTCGGGACGAGCGAAGGGCGCTACGGCGAGGGGCTCGGCGAGATCGAGGACGCCCGCGCCGCGATCCGCGCGCTGCGCGAGCGAGCGCCGCGCGCGAAGACGACGGTGTGCGGGTACTCGTTCGGGACGTTCGTCGGGCTGCGCGCGGCCGTCGTGGAGGGGGGCGTGGAGCGCGTCACGCTCGTGGCCCCCGCGGTGCGCATTTTCCACTTCGTGAAGGAGGACGGCGCGACGTTCCAGGGGCGCCTGTCAATCTTCGTCGGCGACGACGACGAGTTCTGCGACGTGGCCGAAGCCGAGGAGCTCGCGAACGCGCTCGGCGCTCGCCTCACCGTCTTCCCCGGGGCAGACCACTACTTCCTGAAGTCGCGACGAAAGCTCGCGGAGGCGGTGGTCCCGGTGGCGGCTCCCGAGACGCAAGAATAGAGGCGAGCTAGCCTCCGCACATGGACCGATTCGAGGGCTTCGCCGACGGTGAGGGAAAGTTCTTCCGCGCGCTCGCCAAGAACCAAAAGCGGGAATGGTTCCAGGCGCACAAGGGGGAGTTCGAGGAAGGGTGGAACGCGCCGCTCAAGGCGCTGATGGCCGAGCTGAGCGTCGCCATCGACGGCCAGTACCCCCACTGCGATCTCGACGATCCGAAGGTCTTCCGCATCTTCCGCGACGTCCGCTTCTCGAAGGACAAGTCGCCGTACAAGACGCATATCGGCGGCTACCTCCCCACGAAGCGAACCGGGAAGGCGACCAATGCCCCCGCCGCGATCTACGTGCACGTCGGCCCGGAGCCTTTCGCCGCCGCCGGACACTACATGATGGAAGGGGACGACCTTGCCCGCTACCGCGCCGCCGTGCTCGACGACGCGCGCGGCAAAGAGCTCGTGAAGATCATCGCCAAGCTCGAGAAGAAAGGCTTCTCCGTCGAGGCGCGCGAATCGCTCGTGCGCGTCCCGAAAGGGATCGATCCGGAGCATCCCCGCGCCAATCTGCTGAAGAACAAAGGCCTGATCGCGACCTTCCCGAAGATACCGAAGGGGCTCCTTGCGAGCCCGAAGCTCGTGAAGTGGCTCGTCGCGGGATCGAAGGACGTCGCGCCGTTCGTCGAGTGGCTGGTGTTCGCGACGGCGTGAGCCGCGCAGGGATACGCTGGCGCGGAGGCCGCCAATGACCATCCCGATCCTCTGTATCGCCGTCGCCTACCTCCTCGTCTACCTGCCGCACTTCGCGGCCGGCAGTCAGCGGTTCAAGATGGCGGGGGGCTTCGACAACCACTACCCGCGCGACCAGGCCGCGCGCCTGCAAGGGTGGGCGAAGCGCGCGTCCGCGGCGCACCAGAACGGCTTCGAGACGTTCGCCCCCTTCGCGATCGGCGTCCTCGTGTCGTGGGTAGGCCACGGGAACGAGCACACTCTGTCGCTCCTCGCGTGTGCGTTCGTCGCCCTCCGCGTGATCTACATCGGCCTCTATGTCGCGGACGTCGCGGCCTTGCGCTCCGTCGTTTGGACGACTGGGATGCTCGTAACTTTTGCGCTCTATCTCCTCCCGCTCTTCTCCTAAGCGACCTTCGGAGACCCTATGCCGGGTGATACACATCACCCGGCCCGCACCACGCTCGTAACTCGGCGATGTGGCACGGAATCGTCACAAACGAGTGACTCCGGCCCGCGTGACGTGGTACGCACTGCGCCGTGAGTTACGCATTACCCCGCGCCACCGCTCTCGCCACTGGTTTCGCCCTCGTTTGCCTGGGGGCATGTGCCGCCGGAGCCGGAAGCAAGGACAACGGCTCACCTGGCGGCTCCAATCCAAACGGTGGCGCGACTCCGATTGCCGACAGCGGAGCCGGAGCGCCGGGGGCAGGTTCCAGCAGCGGCGGAGGCTCTAGCTCGGGCGGCGGCTCGGGCTCCTCCAGCGGCGGTGGCGTAACACCTTCGGGCGACGCCGGTACGTCCCCCGCGCCAGTTGCCCTGGACGGCGGCGACGACGCCGCTGCCCCGCTCCCTGCAGGCACCGCCCTGCTCCGCGTCCACTACCCGGCCGGGACACACACCGTGACGGTTCGCGGCAGCGCCGGTGGGCTCAACTGGACCACGGGACAGCCCACCACCGCGTCGGGCGACGCGTTCTCGTACACGCTCACCGGGGTCACCGCGACGATGGAGTGGAAGCCCCTCCTCGACGACACTACCTGGGCGATCGGCCCGAACTACCACGTCTCCTCCGGACAGACGCTCGACATCTGGCCGCACTTCACGACGATGACCGGCCAGGTCGAGACCCTCATCGCCGATTTTCACTCGACGATCCTGAACGACGACCGCGCCATCTACGCCTACCTCCCCGCGAGCTACGCCGAGAACACGGACGCGACCTACCCCGTCGTCTACATGCACGACGGCCAAAACCTCTGGGCCGCCTTGCCGCAGATCGCGTTCGCCTCGACGTGGAACGTCGACACTGCGTTCGACACCGCGTCGCAAGAAGGGGCATGTTCCTCCGGAGGCGTCGTGGGGTGGGGCGCGCAGCCGCTCGGCGGGACCGCGACCACGTGCACGGGCGACGCCGACTGCACCGCGGGGCAAGGGTGCGCCACGTTCCCCGAGGCGATCGTCATCGGCGTCGCGAACAACGCGAACCGCGTCTACGACTACACGCCTACGGTCGATCCCTCCGAGGACGATGCCGGCCTAGGCCCCCAAGGGGGCGCCGACCTGTACATCCAGATGCTCATCGAGGAGCTAAAGCCGCAGATTGACGCCACCCTCCGCACCCGCCCCGACGTGACCTCGACCACGCTGGCGGGGAGCTCGCTCGGGGGCCTGGTCACCGCCTACGCGGGGCTGAAGCGGCCGGACGTCTACGGGAGGATTGCCGAGCTCTCGCCGTCGTCGTGGTGGGACAGCGACGTCATCGTGACCGACGTGCAGGGGACGCTCCCGGCGCCGATGCGCCCGCTCATCGTCTACGTCGACTCGGGGCAAGGAACGGTCGACGACGAGGCAGACACCGACTTGCTCGCAGCGGCCTACCTCGCGCTGGGCTACGTCGCTGGAACGAACTTCCGCCACGTGATTCAACCGGGGGCGCAGCACAGCGAGGTGTACTGGGCGGAGCGGTTCCCTGGCGCGATGCAGCTCGTGCTCGGCGTGCGCTGAAACCGTCGGCGCGTTGGCGCGCTCAACCCGCGTCTTGACCGCGCCGACTCGCGCCTTGACCAAATCAATTCGCGTATTGACCAGGTCGACTCGCGTCTTGACCAAATCAACTCGCGTATCGACGCGGTCAACTCGCGCCTTGACGGCGCCAAGCCGCGGCTTGAGGGCGTCAACTCGCGCTTTGACGGCGCCAAGGCCATCCTTTGCGCCGGCAAGATCGAGCCCCGGGGAAGCCCGTGTCACGAGCGCTCCCCCCGACAGAAGAAAATCGCGCGCCCTTCACTTTCTCCGAAACACCCGCGATCTCCCTCGTCTTTCCCTCCCTCCCCGATCGGCCCCGAGCCCCTCTGGCGGTCACGAGTGACCAAGGAGAGACAAGGCACACCGCAGAACCCGAACCGGGCACGCGGCGCCGCCACCCCAAGGAGCCAAGCCATGTCAGCCTCGAAGCCCAGCCGCAAATCCAAGAAGCAGAGCGCCCCGGCGAGCCGCGCCACGAACGGCGCAGCAGGCGCCGCGAAGCCGCCCGCGACGAAGAAAAAGACAGCCGCCAAGGTTCGTGTTTCGGCCGCTGCGGCGCCAGCGCCGGCCGTGAAGACGGCGCCGAAAACCGCGGCGAAATCGACGCGAGCCGCCGCGCCCAGCGCGACGCCCGCCACGTCGCCGAGCGATCTCACGACGATGGCGCAGGCCGCGTCGGCGAGCCTTCAGCAGATCGCGGCGTCCCTGACGTTTTACGATCCGACGGCGAAGGATTTGATCGCCGCCCGGGCCGCCAACCGCGTGCCCATCCCCGCGCTCATCGCCGCCGCGAACATCTTGGAAGAGAATCCTGAGCGCTACGCGGACTTCGACGCTTCGACCGTCCGTACGGCTGCGGACTACGCGGGAGCGATGGCGCCGGTGGCGGCGCAGATGCAGGAGCTTCAGCAGCGCCTGTCCAAGAGCATCTTCAACCTCCACGGGCAAGGGGCCACCGAGACGCTCGCGCTGTACCAGACGATCAAGGGGCTCGCGCGCCTGCCGACGGGGAAGGGGGCGCTCACGCAGCAGAAGGCGCTCGCGAAGCTGATGGTGAAGTCGGCCAAGAAGACCCGCGCGACGAGCGTGACCCAGAAGGAGCTCAAGGGGGCGGCGAAGAACATGAAGCTCGCAAAGGTCAGCTCGGCGAAGGCGAAGCAGGCCGCGGTGCTCGACGCCGAAGCGCAGCTCGCCGCGGCGACGCAAGCGGCGGCCGCGGGGGGAACGGCGGCGATCGCGAGCGCCTCGCAGTCGGCGCCGCCGCCTTCGGCGGGGGACGCGGCTACGGCGGCGTCGCCGCCCGTGACGACGACGGCCGGGCACTGACATCGCCCAACCCTCTCCGCTTCCGCCCTTCCGATCCTCCTGTCAAATCTCTCCTCTCCGGAGAGGACTGAACAGGA
>JBKQKP010000151.1:0-17244 GCA_052147435.1 Polyangiaceae bacterium
GGGAGGCCGGGTGGGGGGCTCTCGTTCGCGAGCGACACGGGCACCCTTGTTCTCTGCTCCGACCGAGAGATGCGATGAATGCACAGCGCAGGCAGGGCGGGGGGAGCGTGAGCGAGAGCGCGCGACAATCGGGGATGGTGACCGATGGGGGCCCCGTGAATGAGATGGGAATGCAGAGGCAGCGCGCAAAGAAATGCGGCTCGCACCGACGGATGCGGAGCAACCACACCGCTCGCACTCACTTCACGCTCCCGGGGGGGTGGGGTTCGTGGGGGGGCTGGGGCGGCGCATCACGCGCAGGAGACGCACAATCGTTTCTCGTCTTCGCGCTACTCGCGCTGACGGCGTGCAAGCCGACGGTCACCACCCCTCTCGACCACCGCCCCTCCGATCCCGCGTGCTCTCTCGGCGCCCCGCTCGGCTCCTTGACGACGGGCGGCTCCTGCGACGCCACCGCCGACTGCACCCCCGCGCCGCACGTCGCCTGCATCCCGTACGAAGAAGCCGGCGCGAGCTTCTGCAACTACGACGCGTGCGAGGTCGACACCGACTGCCCCGATGGCGGCATCTGCATCTGCGCGACCGCGACCGACGGCACTACCGTCCCGACGACCCCGAACACGTGCCTCGCCGCCGGCAACTGCCGGATCGACGCCGATTGCCCCACCGTGCCCTACTGTAGTCCTTCGTCGACAGGTTGCTCCACGACGGTGGCGTATTACTGCCACACCCCGAACGACGACTGTGGAAACGACGCCGACTGCCGAACGGGAGATTTCTGCCTGTACGCCCCGGGCGCTGCTAAATGGACGTGCGTCTCCGGGACCGCATGCGATCAGGTGGCGCCACATCTGCAAGGGAGCCGCCACGTGGTCCACAGCACGAAAAGCAGCAGGGGGGTAACCCAGCTGAGCCGGGCAAACCCGGCAAGAAACCCCAGTCTTTGAAAATGCGCCTAGCGGTAGAGCTGCTAGGCTGCGCGCCGGTCGTTCTTGAGTCTTAGAGAGTTCCCCCCCCTAGTCGCCACGGCAACGGCCGAGAGAGCTCGCACGTTCGAGCTCACGCGGTCTCCATTCACGCTGACGATGATCGGCCACGCCGCGCTGGCGTACGCCATCTTCGGGAACGACGGCGCGATGGACGTGAACGACTCCGTGCGGTCGGGGATCCTGCTCACGCTCGTGATCGTCGCCGTCCTGGCGTGGTGGGGGGCGCTGGTCAGCGCGATCGCCGGGGCCCCGTTCGCACGCGACGGGCGCGCGGAGCGGAAGGAACGCGAAGGGGTCGCGTGGATCGTCGCGCTCTGGTCGGTCTTCCTCTCTTTCGAGCGCGCCCCGGGGAGCCACGTCCGCGGGGGTCTCGGCGCCTACAACGCGCTCTCGGCGGCGGCGCTTCTCCTCGTCGGCACGTACGCCATCGACGTCATGGGGCTTGCCCCGGTGCGACGCCCGCTGGTCCTCGCGCGCCGCGCGCTCCTCGTCGTCATTGCTCTCGCGCTCGGCGCGTGGCTCTTGCAAGCGTCTCCGGATCCGCTGATCGACCTTTTCCCGGAGCATCAGCAGACGGCGCAGGCGCTGCTCGCAGGCAAATCGATGTTCGAGCCCGGCGTCATCAACGTCCTCGACTCGCACAAGCACACGTACCTCATCCGGGCGTACGCGTATCCCCCGCTCAGCGCCTACCTGACGACGATCTCCTATTTTTTCACTCACGACATCCGCTGGGCGAACTTCGCCGCGCAGCTCGCCGGCGGCGTCCTCATTTGGCTCGTCGCGGAGCGCTGCGCGAGGAGATGGGAGGGGGAGCGACGCGGGCTAGGGGAGCGCAAAGGCGACCGTGACGATTCCCCCTCGCTCCCCTCCGGGACCTGGGCCGATCTGATGGCGATCGCGCTCATCTTCCATCCGCGCGGCCTCCTGGTCCTCGAGAAGGCCTGGGTAGAACCGCTCGCCGTGCCGTTCCTCGGCGGCTTCGTCCTCGCAGCGGTCCTGCGCCGCCCAGTCGTCGCCTCCGTATGCCTCGGTCTGCTCTGCGCGGTGAAGCAGAACTTCGTCCTGTACCTCCCGTTCTTGATGCTCACGCCGGGGGTGGGGGTGAGCGGCGTCCTCATCGCCGGTGCCGTGGTGGTCGCGACGTTCGTGCCGGAGCTCCTCCGCTCGCCGCTCAACGTCTATCGCGGGGTGGTCGTCTCGATTGTGAGCACCCCCTTCCGCGACGACGCGCTCGCGATCCCGGCGGCGCTCTCGCACGCCGGCATCCGGATCCCTCCGTGGGTTGGCTTCGCCGCCTCGGCCGTCCCCTTCGCCTGGCTACGCCGCGTCCCGCGCGAGCTCGGGCCGCTCCTCCTCGGGTCGTGCCTCGTCTTCGGGCTCTTCTACCTGTGCGGCCGGCAGGCGTTCTGCAACTACTACTACCTCATCGACGCCACGGCCCTCTTCGCCGCCGCCACGCTCGCCGCCCCCCGCGGTGGACCCGCCGTCGCCGCCTCACGTGGCCACGGCCGCGGGTGACTATGCGAACGCGAGCCGCCCCTGGTCGATCGTCAAGAGCCCGTCGACCGTAACGCTGCTCCCCGCCTGGCACGCCGCGAACGACGTCCGCGCGCTCCAGCGCACCCCCGTGGCGCGCCCTGAGGGATCGCCGAGGAAGAGATGCAGCCCCGGGAGGTTCTGGTCGACGACGGCCTCCCCGGTCGCGAGCTCGATCCCGTCGTTCACTCCGATCGCCACGAGCCCCACGCGATCCGAGTTCGGCGCGAACGCGAGCATTTGCCCGATGTCCGACTCGAGCTCGGGCGAAAGCGGAGCTTCGACCTTCACGACGCGCCCGTCGTCGAACGTCAGCGCGACGGGCTTGTGCAGGAGCAGCCCCTCGCGCGCGCCGAAGAACTCCCCGAGCGAGGCGTTCACGACGAGGACGCCGTTCGCGGTGACGGGCGACGCGTAGATGGCTCCGGCCGGGAAGTTCACCCACTTGCCCGCCGCGAGCGTCCCCAGCCGGGGCACCCAGCGCGGATCGGGGCCGAAGGTCAGCTCGAGATCCGTCCCCGCGGCGCTCGACGTATGAACGTGCTGCGCGAACTCGAGCCGACGGAAGAGCGCGCGCCCCCACGCCGCAACCTGATCGTAGTCGCGCCGCATCCCCGCCGCGAACGCGCGCGGCGTAATCCCGGGCATGTGCGCGTGGCGCACTCCGCACGCGCCGACGATGTGAAGGAGCTGCTCGCGCATCGACAGCTCCTGGTGGGGGGCGCTCGCGACGAACGCGCTCGCCTGCGCGGCGAGCATGGCGCGACGAACGAGATCCGGGAGGACCTTGTGCGGGCGGTCACCGGTGTGACCGGTCGAGACGCTCTTCAGCTGGTCGAGCCGCGCGGCGGTGACGACGGCCCCGGCCTTCGTCGCGGCTTGCGCGAGCGCTTCTCCGATCGACGCCGTCTCCGCGTCGGCGACGACGACGAACCTCTGGTGTTCGCGAAGTCGCAGTGCGCTGTGGACCAGCACTTCCGACGCGTGGGCGAGCTCGGCGGCCGAAACGTCGGGCATCTGGTGTCTTCGAAACGTAGCGCGGCGATGGGCTCGCGCAAAAGGGGCGAGTGCGTCTCACTCGCCGGAGGTGTTGCCGCGACTATCACTCGCGGCACTCGCGTTCACGTGCTCGCGATGTGAGCCTCCGTGGGCAAACTTGGCCCGCTGGAGGCGGACGTGGCCCGATACCGCATGTTGCGTATGTTTGCTCCTTCCTCTTCGCCCTGGTGGGGATGGTTGGTCGAGCTCGGGGCCCGGACACGCCCGTCGGCGGAGTCGGCGCTCGCGTCGGGGAAGCACGCCCTGCACTGGGCGGCGGCGCACACCGGGCTTCCGGTAGTCGTCGTGGCGGCCCTCACCTTGGTCGTTGCTTGGCGTGTGGCGCGTCGGACCTGGCATATCGCCTTCGAGCTCGCGCTGGCGGTCGCCGCGCTCTTGGTAGCGACGCACCTGGGGTGGATTCGCTGGTGATTCGCGGGTAAAGAGGTCCCCATGAAGCTCGAATCGTTGAAGATCGTCGTCTCCGGCGCGGCCGGAGGCATGGGACGCCACTTCGCTCTCCGTCTGGCCGAGGCCGGCGCGCAGGTCGCCATCGGCGATGTGAACGAGGAGGGGCTCAAGGAGACGGTGTCCCTCCAAAAGGGCCCCGGGAAGATCCACGCCCGCAAGCTGAACGTCGCCGACGAGGCGGACGTCGGCTCCTTCGTCTCGTGGGCGTTCGAGGCGATGGGGGGGCTGAACGGCCTGATCAACAACGCCGGGATTCTCCGCGACGGCCTCCTCGTGAAGAAGGACAAGGAGACGGGGGCCATCAAGACGCTCACGAAAGAGCAGTGGGACGCGGTCATCGCCGTGAACCTCACCGGCGCCACCCTCCTCGCCCGCGACTGCGTCCGGACGATGGCCGAGAAAGGACAGCGTCCGGGGGTCGTGGTGAACATGTCGAGCATCGCCCGCCACGGCAACCGTGGTCAGTCGAACTACACCGCCGCGAAGGCTGCCCTCGCCGCGAACACGAAGACCTGGTCGCTCGAGTTCGCCCCGTTCGGCGTCCGCGTCGGCGCGATCGCCCCCGGAATGATCGAAACCCCGATGACCCAGGGGATGAACCAGAAGGCGCGCGACGGCCTCGTCGCCATGATCCCCGTCGGGCGGATCGGCCTCCCCGAGGACATCTGGCTCGGCGTGAAGTTCGTGCTCGAGTGCGACTACTTCAACGGCCGCACGATCGACGTCGACGGCGGGTTGTCGATGTAGGTCCTCCGAATCACCGATCGCGATCCTCGAACGGGTCATCGTTTCGGCGCGCCAACCCACCCCCGGCCCCTCCCTGGAAGCAGGGAGGGGGGTCGCTAGTGACGCTGAAACCCCTTCCCTGCTTGCAGGGAAGGGGCCGGGGGATGGGTTGATCGAGATTCGCGCTTGGGGACCTAGGGCGTCAGCTCGCTGGCTTCGCCCCGGCCGCCGCGAGCTCCTTCGACAGCTCGCCGCTCTCGTGCATCTCCGTGACGATGTCGCAGCCGCCGACGAACTTCCCGGCGATGTACAGCTGCGGGATCGTCGGCCAGTTCGAGAACTCTTTGATGCCCTGCCGGATCTCGGGATCGGCGAGCACGTTGACGCTCTCGAACGGCACCCCCTCGCGCTTGAGCACCTCGACGACGGCGCTCGAGAAGCCGCACTGCGGGAATGCCTTCGTCCCTTTCATGAAGAGGACGACCTTGTTCTTCTCGATGACGTCGCGGATGCGATCTTGCGAGCTTGTCATTTCAGTCTCTCCGTCTCTTGCGATTCAGGCGTCAGCGTCTTGAGCGCTAGCGCGTGGATCTCGTTCCCGACCGCCGCGCCGAGCGCTCCGTAGACGAGCTTGTGCTGCTCGATCCGCGACCGCCCCGCAAACTGCGGCGCCACGACGAGCGCTTCGTAGTGGTCCGATGTCCCGGTGAGGTCGGTGATCTCCACGCGAGCCCCAGGGAGCGCCGTCAGGATGCGCGCGCGAAGCTCGTCAGCGGTCATTGCGCCGGAAGGTAGCGCGCGGGGGGCGCGGACGGCCAGCGGAGGTGGGCTGAAGTGCATGTGGGACAAGGTGCACCCTTCCAGAGCCTGCCTCGAAGCACACGTGCCGCTTGACGTTTCCCCGTTGCATGCCGGTCCTGAATGGCGCATTGGTTCAGGTAGGTAGAGTGACAAGGAAGTGACGTAGAGATGGCGGTTGCGGAGTTAGGCCGCGCAGAGGGCGGCACCTTCCTCGATGTCCTGGACGAGGCCGCCGTAGGGGACGCCCTCGTGAGGCTCGAGGTCCACGACGCCTCCCGCCTCGAGTGGAGCATCTCGATCCCGCTCCCCGAGGGGCGCCCGCTCGCCTACGCCATCGACGTCGAGCTCGAGATTCCGTCGAACGCCTTCGCGCCGCACGCCCCGTGGGACCAGCTCCAGTCGTTCACCCGGCTCGACGGCCCTCAAGCCTCTACGCGGGACAGCTCCGACCCGGTCACGATCGACGGGCTTCGCCGCCACGCGCTCGCTGTCGCCAGCAAGCTCGCCCGCGCGAGTGACGCCTTCTCCCGCCACTGCCTCCTCGCCGGGTCTCTGTTCGCCGTGGCGCCCAGGCGCGATCTAGCGGACGGGCTGATCCTTTGGCTGGAAGCGGCGCGCGCCACGGCGGCCGAAGCGCGGGCGGGGATCGCGAGCGCGCTCGACGTCGCGGACGACGGTATCGTGCGCGAGCGTGACCTGGTGGACGAGTACGTCAGCGTTCGGTTTCTCGAGGCGCTCGCCTCCGCGGAGAGATCGCTCGGGCAGCTACGAGACTCGAAGAGCCCGCATGTCGAGGCGATGCGGGAGCCAATCGCCATCGCGGAGGAGCGCATCGCGGCGAGCCTCGGCGAGGAGCTCGAGCGAAGGAGCGCGCGCGGCTGGATCTGCGGCGACGCGGGTTCTCCCGAGGCGCTCGAGCAGTACCTCGATCGCGCGAGCAGGCTGAAGAAGCACTTCCAGGAGGTGCTCTTCCTCGAGCCGGAGATGTTCCGCGTCGCCGAGCGGCTCCACCACTGGGTGGCGGGTGTCGCGGCGGTGATCGCGTCGACGTGGGCCTTCGCGTGGCAGATGTTCCTCGCGCACCGAACGTCGACGACCGAGTCTCGACTCGGATCCGGGCTCATCCTCGTCATCCTCATCGGAGGCCTCGTCTATGCGTCGAAGGACCGGGTCAAGGAGATCGGAAAGACCTGGATCTCGGGGAACGTGCACCGGTTTTACGCCCAGCGCGTCGCCCGGTATCGCGCCCCCGCGAAGCGGCTCCCCGCGCGCGACGTCATCGTCAGCGCGCGCGAGTCGTGCGGCCAATCGCGGACGTCGCACCCCGATCCGCTGAACCCCGAGAGCGGCGCGAGCATCCCGGCGACGATGATCCGCTATTCCCACAGGGGGACCGTCTTCCCCCGCGCGGAGCTGTCGCGCCAGGGGGTCCGCCGGATCAAGCATGTCTTCCGCTACGACCTCTCTCCTCTCTTCGCGCGGCTCGACGACGCAGTGAAGCCGGTCCCCGTCCTCGACCCCGAAACCCATCGCGTGCGCTTCGCCGCCGCCCCCCGCTGCTACCGCCTCCCTGTGCACATCCGGGTCCGGTGCGACGGGGTCTCGCAGGGGGAGCGCGCCACGCTGGTGTTCAGCAAGCGCGGTCTCGATCGCCTCGAGCGGGCCGACACGAACGAGAAGTCGCTCGACCTCTTCTAGTGGGGTCCTTGCCACACCGGTTGCGCGACAGCGCGTGCGACGTGTAAAGCCCGCGGGATGGACCGCGCGCGTGTCTGGCCGCACTTCGAGGAGGCGTGGATCCTCCACGAGGACGACGACATCCTCGTCGTCAACAAGCCCGACGGCGTCCCGACGCAGGCCGCGGACCCCGAGCGTCCGGACGACCTCCTCACGCGCCTGCGCGCCGCCCGCGGGAAGCACGAGTACTACGGCATTCACCAGCGCCTCGATCGCGACACGAGCGGCGCGCTCGTCCTCACGCGGAGGAAGGAGGCCAACGCACGCCTCAGCGCGCAGTTCGAGGGGAGGGGGGTCGAAAAGCGTTACCTCGCGGCGGTCGAAGGGTGGCCTCGCGGCAAGGAGAGCGCCGTCCTGCGCGACTACCTCGCGCCGGGTGAAGACGGGCGGATGCAGGTCGTCCCCGCGCGGGGCAAACGCGGGAAGGAAGCGAAGGAAGCCATCACGCGCGTGCGGGTCGTATCGCGCCAAGAAGGGCGCGCGCTCCTCGAGCTCGTCCTCGAGACGGGGAGGACACACCAGGCGCGCGTGCAGCTCGCCCACGCCGGCGCGCCGATCGCGGGCGATCCGCTCTACCGTGGCCCGCGTGCGCCGCGCCTCCTACTGCATGCGAGGAGCCTCGCCTTCGCGCATCCATCGAGCGGCACGCACGTCACGTTCGAAGCGCCCGCTCCCCCCGAGCTCGAAGCGTGGCTCCGCGACGGCGACGCGGGCGAACGGATCTACGACAACGCGAGCGGCCTGGAACGAGCGCTCGCGCGCGCGATGCGACGGCGCTACGGGCTGGGACACTCCGCTCATGATGCGGAGCGTGCGACGACTTGCTTCCGCGTCGTGAACGAAGCGGGGGACTCGCTCCCGAAGCTCGCGGTCGACCTGTACGGGAATCACCTCGTCGCCCAGCTCTACAGCGACGCTGCGGGCGAAGACCTCTGGGCCGATGCCGCGCGGCGCGCCCGCGTACTCGATCAACTCCTCGCCCTGGGCGTGGACGGCGTCTACTTGAAGGTGCGCCCCAAGCAGGCAAACACCCTCGTGGACACCCGCCGAGCGGACCTCGCGCCGAGCGAGCCGGTTCGAGGGGTCCCTGCCGCGGACCCGCTCCTGGTCCGCGAGGAGGGGGTCGAGCTGATCGTCCGGCTCGGCGACGGCCTGTCGACGGGGCTGTTCCTCGACCAGCGCGCGAACCGGCGCCGCGTGCGCGAGATCGCCGGCGGGAGCAGCGTGGTCAACCTGTTCGCGTACACGTGCGCCTTCAGCGCGGCGGCGGCAAGAGGGGGGGCCTGGCGGACGATCAGCGTGGACGCCTCCGCCGCGGCGCTCGAGCGCGGTCGCGACAACCTCCGGGCGGCCGGCGTGCTGGACGCCGCCGAGCACCTCTTCGTCGCCGAGGACGCCTTCGCGTGGCTCGCCGCGGCCGCGCGCCGGCGCGAGCGCCACGATCTGGTCATCCTCGATCCCCCGAGCTACTCGACGACGAAGAAGCACCGCTTCGTCGCCGAGAGCGACTACGCCGATCTGGCGGCTCTCGCCATCGCGATCATCCGCCCCGGCGGGAAGCTCCTCGCGTGCGTGAACCACCGAGGGATCTCCCCCGCCAAGTTCCGCCGCGCGATCTTCGACGCGGGGAGGGCGGCGAAGGTCGAGCTCGCCCAGGTGAAGGACCTTCCGACGCCGGGCGACTTCCCGCTCGCGCCCGGCGAGTCGTCCCACCTGAAGAGCGTCCTCGCGACGCTCGCGCGGTAGGCGCGCCAAGCGCGACTACCGGACCTTCCGGGCCTCGCGCTCCTCGATCGCGCGCAGGTCGAGCGACGGCCCGCGGAAGCGACCGCGCACGACGAGGAGGTAGAAGAGCGCGAGGCCCACGACCGTCCCCGCGATCATCCCCCCGGCGACGGCGTTCGGAGGGAGCGCGCAGACGACGAGGACGAACGCCGACCACGCCGTGGCCCCCCACGCTGTGACTTGCCCGAGCCTCCCGAGGTTCCACGGCCCCAGCCGCGTCCACCGCCCGCGCGCGCGCGCGATCGCCCCGAGCGCGATCGGCGTCGCGTACGACGTGTAGAGCCCCGTCGTCGCGAGCGAAGCGACCGCGAGAAACGCCGCGTCGCTGAGAGACGCCGTCGCCACGACGAGCGCGAACGACGCGCCGCACACCGCGAGGATCGCCACGTGAGGGGTCCGCAGGCGCGGGCTCACGACCTTTAGGCGCGCGTGCAGCGGGAGCCCTTCGTCCCGGGCGAACGCAAAGAGCATCCGCGAAGCGCTCGTCACCGACGACAGCCCGCAGAACCACATCGCGAGGATCGCGAGCCCCATCGCGGCGCGCCCCGCTTGCTCGCCGAGCGCGTGACGCAGGATGAAGAGGGCCGGTTGGTCGGCAGCGGCGGTAGCCGGCAGATCGCCTATCGCGAGGGTCAGCGCCGCGACGAGCGCGTAGCCAGCGACGGCGCTCACGAGCACCGCCCAGACGATGCCCCACGGGGCTCGCCGCGCGGGGTCATGGGTCTCCTCGCTCACGTGCGCCGAGGCGTCGAAGCCCGTGAACGTCCACATTCCTAGAATGAGGGCGTTGAGGAAGCCGAGCGGGTACGACCCGTCCGCGCGCGTCGTGAAGCCCGTGCGAGCGAGCCACGAGAGCGGGTGCGTTCGCCCGAGCGCGAGGAGGAGCCCGACGAGGACCGCGACGCTGACGATGTGAACGCTCGCGGAGAGGTCGTTGAGCACGGCGACGATCCGCACCGAGAAGATATTGAGGACCGCGTGGGACGCGAGCACCGCCACGAGAAGCGGCCAGCTCGCCCCCGTGGGCCACGAGAGCGTCGCGGCGATCGTCTGGGCGCACCCCAGGTCGATGGCCGCGACGATCGCGAGCTGCCCCACGAGGTTCATCGACGCCGTGAACCACCCCCAGCCGGGGCCGCCGAGCCACGCCGACCAGTGGTAGAGGGCCCCCGCCGTCGGAAACGCGCTCGCGAGCTCTCCCATCGCGAGCGCCACGACGAGCGTCCCCGCGCTGACGAGCGGCCACCCGAGCCCGAGCGCCGCGGGCCCCCCTCCAGCCAGCGCTACGCCGTAGGTCGTCGTGATCCCGGTGAGGACGCTGATGATCGAGAACGACAGGGCGAAGCTCGAGAAGCCCCCCATCGCCCGGAGGAGCTCCTGCGCGTACCCCAGCCGCGACAGGTCGCGCGCATCGGCGTCGTCGCGCGGATCGCCGCGCGGCCCCGCCGTGGACATGTCGTCGGGCGGGGGCGCCCCCTCATGCATTCGACTCGTCGCGGAGATGCGTCTTCTCGCGATACATCGCGGAGACGAAGATGAAGAGCACGCCCATCGCGGTCATGAGCATCGCGAAGAAGTTGAAGTACTGGGGGCCGACGAGCCTGTACGTGGAGACCTCGGCCTTGGGGTCGAGCGCACCTGCGCTGGCGACGGGGCGGCGCTCGACGCTGTCCATCAGCTTGACGCGATTGCCCGCGGGATCCGTCTCCGCGACGAGGAACGTGCCGGCGAGCGGCTCGCTCTTGCCGTCCTTCGTCATCGTGAGGCCGGTCGTACCGCTGAGGTCGATCTTCTGGCCCACGACGAACGCGCTGGCGTCGTCGAGCTTGACCCACGTCTCGGCGCCGACCTGGGCGCTCATCGCCTGAACGGGCTTCACCATCGCGTGGTTCACGGTCGCCGTGAGCATGTTGCCTAGGCTCACGGCCAGGAGAAACAGCGCCGTGACGAAGCTCTTCATCCGGAGCGGTGCCTGCTTGTAGCTGAACTCGAGCCCGGTGATCGACACGAGCACCTCGGACGCCGAGAGAACGGCGTACGCGCAGATCTGCCACCACACGCTCACGCTGTGACCGCTCTGGATGCGCGACTCGATCCACGACACGATGACGAACGACATCGCGGTGAGGAAGAAGCCGATGCCGATCTTCCGCAGGGGGGTGACGTTGAAGAATTTGCCCATCAGCGGGTAGATGCCGAACGTGAAGATCGGAACCATCCCGAGGATGAAGAAGCCATTCACCACCTGGATCTGCGCCGGCAGGATCGTGAAACCGAAGCCCAGGTTCTTGTCCATGAGCGACGACTCCGCCTGGAGCGTCCACGTCTGGCCGTTCGACTGGTCCCAGAGGGCCCAGAAGCACGCCACGAAGAGGTAAATGATCGACAGGCTGCCGAGCGTCTTGAGCCCTTCGCGCGAGAGCGCGTCCTTCAGCCAGGCCTTCCCCGCGGGGGCGACCACCGTGAACCTCTTGCGCCCCATCCAGAACACGAGGGTCGCGATGAACATCGCGATGGCAGGCATGCCGAACGCGAGCTTCGGACCGTAGTTCTTCAGGAGGACGGGGCAGAACCAGATCGAGATCGAAGAGCCCGCGTTGATGGCGAGATAGAAGTAGCTGAACGCTCGCTCGATGAGATGCTGGTTCTTGTCGGTGAACTGGTCGCCGACGTTCGCGGAGACGCATGGCTTGATGCCGCCTGTGCCGAACGCGACGAGGAAGAGCCCGAGGAGCAGGCCCGTCGTTCCCGGCACGAGCGCGAGAATCGAGCACCCCAGCGCGTACACGAGCGAGAACGTGATGATCGTCTTGAACTTGCCCCAGAAGACGTCCGAGACGATCGCGCCGACGAGCGGAAAGAAGTACGCGCCCGACTTGAAGAGCGAGTGGAACGTCGTCGCTTCCGCGTCGCCGATCCGCAGGGTCTGCGTCATGTAGACGGTGAGGATGGCGTTGATGCCGTAGAAGCAGAAGCGCTCGGCGAACTCGTTGGCGATGATGAACGGGATCCCGTTCGGCATCCTGTTGTCGCGCTCCGGTGCACTCGAGGCGGGCGCGTCGATCGCGGGCGTCGTCATCGTGGTCATGCTCGTGGGCTCTCGGGCTGGTGCTTCGGCCGGCTGGCGGGCGCGGAACCTAGCACGAGTGCCTTTGCCGGGGAGGGGGGGCGGAGGAAAGAGACGTCGTTGCCGCAGGGCGTTAGCGGCACCGGATCATGGGCGCTTGCGCGGGGCCACGGGCGGGCTCGCCGGGCCGGACGCCGGAGGCTTGCTCGACACGCGCGCCGGGGGGCGGCTCGAACGCGCAGCCCCCCCGGCCGGCCCAGCTCTAGGAATCGGCGGGCCTACTCGCGGGACGGTCTTCGGCTTCGGCTGCGGCGACGAGGAGGGCTCCTCGCTCAGGTTCTTCTTCTTCTTGTGGTCGCGCCAGCACTCGGCGCATCTCCACTCGACGATGAGATCCCCGTTTTCGGCGCGGCTTCGCGTGAGACGCCAGCCGAACTGCGCGCTGATCAGCGTGTAGTTCGTCTCGGTCTCCGGGGACATTTTCCCGCAGTCGCTGCAGGTCTGACGGTCACGCATCCTGCCACCCCCAAGGTTCGCATGCCTGCGGCTATGCCGCAAACCCATGACAAAACGGGGCATGACGCAGCGAGCGCGAGCGAACGTTACTTACCGAACGAGCGTGAGCCTGGCACCAGCGCCGAAGGCCACGAGGTGGCCGCTCTCCTCCGCGACGTAGACGTCGCAGCGCTCGTCCACGCGGAGCAGATCCGGGATGGCATCGCAGGGGGAGATTGCCCCTACGAGGGCGCCGTCACGCGGGCGCAGGACGCGTACATCCGTATGCGGGACGAAGAGCGCTCCGGATCGAAGGATTGGCTCGAGCCGGCGGGGGACGTCGTGCTCGAGGGTCCGGCCGAGCAGATGACGGTACCGGAGCTCTCCGGTAGCCGCTTCGATCGCGACGACCTCCCCTGTGGGGGTGTTGCCGATGAAGAGATCGTCCACGGCGATCCACGCGGTCCCTGCGGGAGCAACGCGCGGTACGGTCTCCCAGCGCCGCTCCCCGGTATCTCGGTCGTGCGCAACAACCGCGAGCCCCTCGCGATCGCGGACGGGGAGGGCCACGACGCCCCCGGCGACGAGCGCGGCCCCCTCGACGGTACACGGCGCTCCCCCTCCGTTCGGCAGCGGGCGCAGCGTGCGTGACCATCGTGCGCTGCCGGAGAACGGGTCGATCGCGTGAAGCTGGGCCGCGGAGCTGGATCCCCCTGCGACTGCGAAGAGGGCGTCGTGATCGAGCGTCGGGGGCATGCGGAAGCGGAGGCGATCGCGGACGCGCCATACGGCGGCGCCGGTGAGGACGTCGAGCGCGGTGAGCGCGCTGTCGCCGCTCGTGAAGTAGAGGAGCTTGCCGGCCCGCTTCATGCGCGGCACACCGTGGGGCGCCCGGGCGCCTCCCTTTCGCGCAGACGCACCGCCCCAGGCGTGCCGCCAGCGCGGCTCGCCGCTCGTGAGATCGATCGCGACGAGGTGGCGCTCCCCCTCCGTCACGATGAGGAGGCGCGGGAGCCCCTGCACGTGAACGACCGCCCCCGCCGCTGGCCCGCCGGTGCGGGGCGCGAGCCAGGTCCGCAGCGTGACCTCGCCGCTGCCGAAGTCGTGAACGGCGAGGAGCCCGTCGGGATGGATGCGGGCGAGGCCCCCAGGAGTGACGACCGAGGTAGCGCGCTCCGTCGGGGCTCGCCAAAAGACCTCCCCGGTGGCGCGGTCGAGGCAGAAGGTCTCCGCGGCGGCACCCACGAGGATGCGGTCGCCGCAGAGAAACGTCGCACGCAGGTCGATGCCGGGGACCAGGGCGCGCCAGCGGGTCGAATACCGAAGCTTCGTCCCTGCGGGCATCGGCGCCTCGCTCGCGCGAGAGGCTGCGCGGGCGATGGCGAAGGCTCTGTAGGGCTCGGGGGTCGGGTTGACCTTGGCGTCCTTCTGGCACGCCTCTCGAAGAAGCTCGCCGGTCTCGCGAAGCGAGCGGCGGAAGGCCGATAGGCGGAGGTTGCTCGCCTGGGAGCGATCGCGACGCAGGACGGCGCGGACGAGCGCTCGTCCAAACGCGAGGGCAGCTTCGACGACGTCGACGACGCCGAGCGCGGGGAACGTATGGAGGGAACGAGACGACGCGAGCGCGTCGGGTGCTGGGCGCGCCCCCCGTAGAGAGAGCGCGAGCTGACCGTCGGCCGAGAGGCGCACGCCGAAGAGCATCCCGCCGGCCTCGACGCGGACGAGAAGCGGCTGGCCGCGCTCCCAGGCGTCGAGCGTCTGGCGCGCGATCGACAAGAGGCGCTCGGCTGCCAGAAACGGGTGCCCCTCTCCCAAGTCGACCGAACGCCCGCGGACCTCCGCGCGGACGCGGCCGCGGAAGAGGAGCGCGTGGAGATCGGCGCGCTCGACGCTCGGCTCCGCCGGCCCGGCAGGGGCGGGGCGCAGCAAGAACTCGGCGCCGAACGCGACGGAGGCATCAGGCTCGAGATCGACGACGACCACGCTGGGCGCGGGCGGGGGCTCGGCCGTGCAATGCTCGTCCGCGCGAGCGAGCGCCAGCGCCTCGTCGAGCGCGCGAATCTCGAGCCCGATGGCGTTCGTCGGTGCTCCCCGCGCGAGGACCGCGGCGATCGCCCCGCGAGCCCCCTCCACGACCTCGGTGAACGGAACGGGCCGGTCGAGCACGGCCACCTCCGGCTCGCTCCCGGTGCGATACACGCTGAGTGATGCGGCGGCGCCGAAGCGCTCGACGCATAGCTCCCAGGCATCGTCGTAGAAGCGGACAATCGACTTTCCGCGCGGCTTGCAAGCCAGATCGACGAGAGCCGCCGCGAGGTCGCGCAAGACGCACGCCGCGTGTCGATCGGCGACGCGCGCTGTGACGTTGGCCCCATCGAGGAAGACGTCGAGGACCTCCCGGGCGGGGAGGCGGCGGCGTGTGGTCGAGGCGGGCCCGTGCGGGCGAGGGTCGGCCCCCTCCTCGCGGGTGGACGCGGGCTCGAGATCGCGGGCTTCGCCGCGGGAGACGTGGTCGGGCTCGGGTGCGACGACGATTTCGAATCGCATTTTTGGGGGTACGCGAGGCACGCGGGCTGGGAGAGCTCGCGGCGACGTGCACGCAATCCTAGGAAGCGCGCGACATGGTCGCGTAGTTTTCGGATCACCTTGGCGGTCATTGGACAAGCCGACGCGGCACTGGTACCGGCGCCAATCGCGTACCGCAGGGACGCCGTTTGGGGCGCGATCGGGATGGCATCGGGACTCGGACTGGCCTTGTGGATGCGTGGATTCACGATCGACGACGCGCTCATCTCGGTTCGGTACGCGCGCCATCTCGCCGACGGAGAGGGGTACCGCTTCAACGCGGGGGGGCCGAGCACCGACGGCGTCACGCCGCTCCCGTGGCCGTACTTGCTTGCCCCGCTCGCCCACGCTCCCGCGCTCGTCGTGCTCGCCCGCGCGAAGGCGTTCACGCTCGCCGCGTGGCTCGCGGCCGCGGGGGGATGGGGGATCGCCGTCGGGCGCGCGACGGCCAGGAGCGAGGTGAAGGTCGCGGCTGTGTGTCTCCTTGGGCTGTGCCTCCCCGTCGCCGCACATGCCGCGAGCGGAATGGAGACAGGGCTGGCGATGGCCATCGCGACGGCTGCCGTGCTCGCGGGGAGTCCCTGGACGAGCTGCCTGCTCGCGGGGTTGGTCGCGTCTCTGCGCCCCGAGATGGCCGTCTGGAGCATCGTGCTCGCCATCGGGATCGGGCCGCGAAGGCTATCTGTTCCACGCGTCCTCCTCGCGATCGCCCCCTTCGTCGTGTGCGCCGCCGTGCGTGTCCTCGCGTTCGGACGAGCGGCGCCGCTCGCCGTCATGGCAAAGCCCGGGGATATCGCCCACGGTCTGACCTACGTAGCGGCCGCGGCGCTCGTCTCCCTCGGTCCCGTAGCGGTGCTCGCCCCGCTGGCGCTGTGGAGAGGGAGAGGCCGCGCCGCGGTGATCGCGCTCGCCGGGGCTTCGCACGTCATCGCTGTCGCCGCCGTAGGGGGAGACTGGATGCCGTACGCGCGTCTGGCAGCGCCGGTCGCCCCTTCGCTTCTGTACGCGTTCGTCCTCGCTTCACCCGGGATGTCGCGTGCCGCGGCGAGGCTCCGGGTCGCTCTCGCCGCGGCGATTGCCGTCTACGTTCTCGTTCGGGCGGCTCCCGCCGGGCGCCACGTGATGTCTCACGTGGACGCTCTCGTCCGCGCGGCGAGCCCGGTGCTCGCGGGGGCCGAGCGCATCGCGTCGCTCGACGTGGGATGGCCGACGGCCGCGAGCGAGGCCGCGATCGTCGACCTCGCGGGGCTCACCGATCCCGAGATCGCCGCTCTCCCCGGCGGTCACACGTCGAAGCACGTGGATCCGGCGATGCTCCTCGCGCGCGACCCCGACGTGATCCTCCTCTACTGGCGAAGGGTCAACGGCGAGAAAGTCTACTGGCGCGACGTGGAAGCGCGCATCGCGGCCTCCGAGCTCATCGCCAGACACTACGAAGCCCGCGCCACCCTCCCTTCGTACGGGGAAGACGACGCGGGCTACGCGGTTCTGAAGAAGCGCTAGTCGCGCTCAGTTCCGGCGGGGGCCCCGGTCGCGACCGCGATCGCCGCCGCGTCCACCGCCCGGACCGCCCGGTCCACGGCGCGGCGGGCCGCCCCCTTGCTCGCGCGCTGCGAGCATCCGCTCCTTCGCGCGCTCCCCCTCTTCTCCCTCGGGGAACGGCAGGAGCTCGCGACGCGAGAGGCGCACCTTTCCGTCGCGGTCGACGCTGAGGACCTTCACCTCGACGATATCGCCTTCCTTCATCACGTCGGTGACCTGGTCGACGCGCGTGTGGGCGATCTCCGAGATGTGGAGGAGCCCGTCGGTCCCCGGCATCAGCTCGATGAACGCGCCGAAGTCGGTGATCCGCTGGACCGGGCCCTTGTAGATGGCTCCGACCTCAGGCTCGGCCGTGAGCCCCTTGATGATGTCGAGGGCCTTCTTGACCGCCTCCGGATCGCTCGAGGCGATGTTGACGGTCCCGTCGTCCTCGACGTCGATCGCGACGCCGGTCTGGTCGATGATCCCCTTGATCGTCTTGCCGCCGGG
>JBKQKP010000152.1:0-94846 GCA_052147435.1 Polyangiaceae bacterium
CAGACCGGGTACAGCGGGCTCGAGCCTGCGCTCGTCGCGGGGGACTATCTCGCCTGGAATTACTTCGAGGCCTACGACTCACCCGAGAATCAGACGTTCTTGCGGACGCTGCACGAACGCTTCGGCCCGCGCCCCGCCACCGATCCCATGGCAACGAGCTACTCCGCAGTGCTCCTCTGGGCCGAGGCCGTTCGTCGCGCCGGGTCCCTCGATCTGGCCCCCATGCGGGCGGCGCTGGGGGACGTGACCGTGAGCACTCCCCTCGGGGAGCTTCGCGTGAGCGCGGCGAACGGTCACGCCGTAAAGACGATCGCGATTGGTCAGATCGGTCAGGACGGCAAGGTCCAGGTGGTCTGGAGCGCACCGAAGCCCGTCGAGGCGACGCCCTTCCCGGAGACCCGCTCGCGCGAGGAGTGGGAAAAGCTCCTCGCCAAGTTGCAGCACGACTGGGGCGGGAAGTGGGAAGCGCCGCGGTGAACGGTTGCCTTGTCGCGCGCTCGCGGACTCCGCGTCGCTACTTCACCCCGCCCTTGGGGCGCGCGTCGGGCGTGAGGTCCGTGTTCCGCCAGTAGAAATCGATCTTTCCCGCCGCGTCCGCGTACCCGACCATCTGCATCTCCGCCTCGATGCTTGCCGTTCCGTCGGGGACGACCGACTTCGGCACGCACGAGAACGTGAGGACGGCTTTCTCCGACGGGTTCATCGGGCCACCGAAGAATTTGCCCGCGCACGTGTGATACGGGCGGTGCTTCGGCGGGGTGCTGTCGTCCTGCACGTCGAGCTGCTTGCCGGCCTTGTCGTAGAAGTAGACGCCGATCTTGCCGTAGATGACGACGAGCTTCGACTTGTTCGTGATGGCGAAAGACGGCCCCTTGTCGTCCGTCTTTTTCCACTTCACGTCCATCATCCGCGCGTTCCCCTTTGCGTCGCACGGTTTGGTGAAGGAGCCCGGTCCCGCGGAGCCGGTCGGGCAGTCGTGCGGCGGTTCGGGCGCGACGGACGGGGCCGGCGGGGGGGCGCTCGCGGAGGGCGCCGGCGCCGAGGCCGATGCCGACGCACTGGCCGAAGGGGCGGGGGCGGGGGCGCTCTCGTCTTTGGAGCAGCCTACGAGAGCGAGGATGGCGGCGGTGGTGGCGGTGGTGAGGAGCGCTGTTCGCATCCGGCGCATCCTAGTGGATCGCGCCGCCCCAGCGGGGGGCCATCGTTACGACCGGACGAGCACGACGACGTGCGCCGCAACCGTCGCCGCGATCGTCAGCGCGAGGGCCACGTGCCACCGCCGGATCTTCACGCGACCGCGGAGGCGCGGATCTCGCAATCGAAGCCCGACGCCGACGTGCGCGAAGAGCAGAAAGAATGCTGCGGTCGCGGGGGCGAGGGCGGCCATTCCACCACGGATCGCCGCCGGCGAGCCGAGCGCCGGGATCACCGCGAAGGTGTGAAGGAGCGCGACCGCGGTGGTGGCAAACCCCAGGAGGACGTGACCGCCGATCGTGCGTGAAGTCGGCAGAGCGCGCCGATGTACGAAGGCGCGATGGCCGAGCGGGACGAGCGCTGCGGCGACGATGAGGGCGGCGCCGAGCCAGCCGCTGAGAGACGCGAGATCGTCCACTGCCAAACTCTAGAGGCTTCGGCGAAAGCTTGGACGCTTCATCTCGGAGCGTTCCTCGCGGCTCGCCGCTCCACGTCGCACCAGACTCCCCCGCAGGAAGGGAAATTCTCGCGGTTTTCTCCTCCTTTCGCCGATGGCACCGGAATCGCAATTACCCAGTGCGGAGGTCACGTCATGCAGATCGAGTTTTGGGGGGTTCGCGGCAGCATCGCCTCGCCGGGACCCGAGACGGCGTCGGTGGGGGGCAACACGTCGTGCGTCGCGGTGCGCTGCGGCAAGTCGGAGATCATTCTCGACGCGGGCACCGGGCTGCGCAGCCTGGGAGATAGCCGGCTCGCCGAGCTGCGCGGCGCCCCCTTCGAAGCGACGATGCTCCTCTCCCACTTCCATTGGGACCACATTCAGGGGCTCCCGTTCTTCGTCCCTGCGTACGTCCCGTCGACCAAGCTCACGGTCATCGGGGCGACCAACGGCGTGATGTCTCTCTCGGACACGCTGGTGCACCAGATGCGTGCGCCAGTGTTCCCCGTCCGTCTCGACGAGCTGCGCTCTCAGCTCACGCTCCGCGAGGTGCGGGCGGGGGAGCCGTTCGCGGTCGGCGAGGCCACGGTGCGCGCGGCGAAGCTGAATCACCCGGGGGGCGTCCATGCGTTCCGCATCGAGCACGGGGGGCGCAGCGTCGTCTACGCGACCGATACGGAGCACTATGAGTGCCTCGATCCGGTCCTCGTCGGGCTTGCCCAGGGGGCCGACGTCCTCATCTACGACGCGCAGTACACCCCCGAGGAGTACCGCGGCGAAGTCGGCCCTTCGAAGGTGGGCTGGGGACACTCCACGTTCGCCGTCGGCGTCGAGGTCGCGCGCCGCGCCGGAGTCGGTGAGCTCGTCCTCTTTCATCACGACCCGAGGCGCACCGACGCCGGGGTGCTCGGCATCGAGACGCGCGCGCGCGAGCTCTTCGCCCGATCGACGGCCGCGCGCGAAGGGATGAAGATCTCGCTCCCCCCTCCCGCCGCGTCACGGCCCGCGGTGCAGAGCGAAGAAGGCGCTCGGTGACGCTGCGGAGGGGCGAGGATACGATCGCGGTGCGACCCGGGAACGGGGCGTACGACGCCATGTCCTCGCGCCTCTCTCTCCTCGTCGATCTCGCCTCAAGGCTCGGCCAGGAGGTCGGGTTCGATAGCCTGCTCGTCGCGGCGGGGGAGCGGCTGGCGTCTGCGCTCTCGTCCGAGCGGGCCACGATCTGGCTCATCGACGCCAGCAACAACGAGCTCGTCACGCACTTCGCGGTGCTCCCCGAGGTCCCCTCGCTGAGGCAGCCGATAGGGAAGGGGATCGCGGGGTACGTGGCGCGGACGGGCGAGTCCGTCCGTATCGAAGAGGCATCGAAGGACCCACGCTTCGACCCGACGGCCGATCGCGTCACCGGCTTCACGACCCACTCGATGCTCGTCGTACCGCTGCGCGAGGACGACCAAGCCCCCGTACGCGGCGTGGTGCAGCTCCTGAACCGGCGCGAGGGGACGTTCGACGAAGCCGACGAGCTGTATCTCGTCGCGCTGGCGTCGCAGCTCGCGCGCGCCCTCTCGCTGACGACGCTTCGAGCGGAGGACGCCGCGGTCCCCGGAGTCACGCTGCGCGGCCCGTTCAATCGGATCATCGGCCGCTCGCCGGAGCTCACGCGCGTCTACGAGCAGATCGCTCTCGCGTCGGAGACGGATGCGAGCGTCCTTCTTCGCGGCGAGACGGGTACCGGCAAAGGGATCTTCGCCCGCGCGATTCACGTCAACTCGGCGCGCCAGAGGGGTCCGTTCGTCACGGTCGACTGCACTACGCTCCCGGCTCAGCTCATGGAGAGCGAGCTCTTTGGGCACGAGCGCGGCGCGTTCACCGGGGCCGACCGGCGGATTCCCGGGCGGGTCGAGCTCGCCGAGAAGGGCACGTTGTTCCTCGACGAGATCGGCGACCTGCCGCTCGACATGCAGGGCAAGCTCCTGCGCTTCCTCCAGGATCGGACATTCGAACGAGTGGGGGGGCGGGCGACGCTGGAGGCCGACGTTCGCGTCATCGCGGCGACCCATCGTGACCTCGAGGCTCGCGTCGCGTCGGGAGCGTTTCGCGAAGATCTGTACTACCGCGTTCGCGTCGTCGAGATGTCCCTCCCGCCGCTGCGCGCCCGAGGTGCAGAGGAGATCGATGCGCTCGCCGCACACTTCGCGGTCATGTACGCGAGGCGCTATGCGAGACCGATCCCCCGCCTCACCGGGGCCGCCCTCGAGGCGCTCCATGCCCACCCGTGGCCCGGCAACGTGCGAGAGCTCGAGCACTGGGTCGAATCGGCGGTCGTCCTCTCGAGAGACGGCACGATCCGCCCCGAGCACTTCCCCACGCCGCGCGTCTTCGCGCCGCGCACGCTGAAGCCTGCGGCGCGAACGAGCGAGACGGTGACCGTCCCGCAGGCGCGAGCGACCGAGACGGTTACCGTCCCGCACGCGCTGACGCTCGACGACGCCTCGCGCCGCTACGTCGAGGCGACGCTCGACGCGTGCGAGGGGAACAAGACGGAGGCCGCGCGCCGGCTCGGGATCAGCCGGAACAGGCTCGCGCGGCTGCTCAAGTCGGAGGGGTGAGCTCCGGAGCTGGCGGCGCGGTCTTCAAGGACACTTCTTCCCCTCCTCCGAAGGGGCGACAAGCATCACGTCGCTGAGCTTGCCCGTCTTCTCGTCGAGGGTTGCCCGGAGCTCGAGCGGCCCGCCGCGATCGCACGTGAGCGCGAAGCGGGCGTGCGTCTTGTCGCCAAGCTTGCCCGCGCGGTCGATCCGACAGCGTCCGTGCGTCGATGCCGTGGCCTCGAACGCAGCCTTCACTTGCGGGCGGTCGACCGACGGCGCCACCAGCGCGTCGTAGGCCTCGTCGTCCCAGCGCTCGACGAGCGACACCAGGCGCGTCGCGGCCTCGGTGAGGCGCGGGTCCGGCGGGAACGAGGACCGGCCCACGATGTTCGCGATCCGCTCCCCGTCGGGGGTCATGACGACCCAGACGGTCTGGCCTCCGCGCTCGCACTCCGTCTCCCATCGCAGCTGCGTGCGGTCCTCCGCCGTGGTCGACACCACGCGGCACGCGCCGTGTTCTTTCCAGTCTCGGGCGAAGCTCTCGCGCAGCACCGGGAGAAAAGCCGCGGCGTGAGGAGGGAAGATGCGTGCGGCCAGCGCGTCGTCCCAGTGCTCGCGGAGTGCGAGGACGGCGTCCCTCGCTGCCAACATTCCGGCGGTCGGCTGAACGACCCGCTTCGCGAGCGCTCCCGAGGCGTCGAGCATTCGGATCCCGTCCCTCACGGCCTGCTCGAGGGCGCTCGGTGCGTCGTGGACGTTGGTCAGCGCGACGATGGCGACGCCCCGGTCCGGCAGCGTGAGCAGCTGCGAGCTGTAGCCATCGGACAGCCCGCCGCTGTGGAAGACCGCGGTATCCCACTCGCACGTCTCCTGCGCGACCCAGCCGAAGCCATACGAGTCGGCGCTGGCCCGTTGCGCCCGACCGAGGACACGTGGGAAGACGCGGAGCGACACCCACGTCGACGCCCGCTGCGCTTCGCGCAACGAGCTACGACGCAGGGGCCCGTCGTCGGCGTCGTCGCGAGGCGGCCACGCCGAGAGCTGGAAGGCAGCGTAGCGCGCGAGATCGCGCAACGAAGCGAAGAGGCCGCCGGAGGGATCCGCCGCCCCGAGCCGGAGCAGTTGCGGGTGCTTCAGACCGTCGCGCTCGAGGAGGTACCCCAGCGCGAGCCCTTGCGAGGGGGGCTCGAAGCCGGTCGCCGTCATGCCCAGCGGACCGAGGATGCGCGATGCGATGTACTCGCGGTACGGAAGGCCGGAGATGCGGGAGACGATCATCCCGGCGAGCGCGAAGCCCAGGTTGGAGTACGCGAAGCGGACGTTGGGCGTGGCGTCGAGCGTCATCCCCTGAATGCTCTCGAGGACCTCTTCGTCCGTCGGCGAGTGCGTCTCGTCGATCGGGACGGGTGGGTCGTGCGGCAAGCCCGCCGCGTGCGTGAGCAGATCGCGGAGCGTGATGGGGCGGGCGTCGCGCGTTGGGTACACGAGCCCGGCAAGCTGAGGGAGGTACTCCGATGCGGGATCCTCGAGGGAGAGCTTGCCGGCGTCGCGTAGCTGGAGGACGGCCATCGCCGTGAAGCTCTTCGTGATCGACGCGAGGCGAAAGACCGTGTCCGCGTCGACCGGGTCCTTCGAGTCGAGATCGCGCACGCCGTAGCCCTTCGACCAGACCAGCTCCTCGTCGATCACCAGCCCCACCGAGAGCCCGGGAAAGCGCGCCCTCGTCACGAGCTCGGCGAAGTGGACGTCGAGGGCGGGAACGACGGCGACGAGCTTCTCTTTGCGTTGCGGATCGGTGAACGCGGGGGGAGGGAGGGTCGGTTCGGCGAAGCGCATGGTCGTTGCCGGAGAGTACGCCCGCTGCGGTCTTTGCCGCGATCGTTGCCAGCGGCTCCAGATCGCGCTCCCCTAGGCCGATGCGCACACTATGGATTCGCGCTCGCATTCTCTCGGCGATTGGAGCCAGCAGCTTCGGCCTCGTCGGCTGCGGCAGCAGCGGCACCGTGGCCCCCCCCGACGCCTCGACCGATGCGGGCCCGGCACAGAGCGCCTTCGACGCGTCGGACGCAACGCCGGAAGCAGACGCCGCCCCCGACTCCTCCGCAAGCGACGCGACGGCCGATGCGCCGCTCAGCGTTCGACGGCCGTTCCTCGTTGGCAGATCGATGCGTGCCGCGCAGCCCACGGCGCGCGATGACTGGGGCCGACAGCTCGCGGCGCTCGACTCCGCGCTCGACGAGCGGACGCGCGATGCACTCTTTCGAGCCTGGCAGCGCGACGGCCTCGAGGAGCACGCATCGATCGCCGCGTTCGCGAGGTTCACGATGTTGATGCTCTCGGTAGGGGCACCTCCGGAGCTCGTGGTGGGTTCGCAGCGGGCTTCGCTCGACGAGGTCGCCCACGCGCGCGCGTGCTTCGCGCTCGCGGCTCGCTATCACGGCACGGACGTGGGCCCGGCGCCGCTCGACGTGCACGACTCGCTTGGCTCCCTGTCACTCGCGGAGCTCGCGGCTCTCACTGCGGAGGAGGGGTGCGTGGGGGAGACGCTGGGCGCCGTGCTTGCGCAGGAGCAGCTCGCCTGCGCACGCGACCCTGAAGTCGTTCGTATGCTGACGAAGCTCGTCGCGGACGAGTTGCGCCACGCCGAGCTCGCGTGGAGGTTCGTCCGCTGGGCGATCGATCGCGGGGGGGCGTCCGTGGCGCGCGCGGTCGAGCGCGCCGCGCAGCGAGCGATCACGGAGATACGGCGCATGCCTCTGCGTCCGCACGACGTGGATCTCGACGCTTGGCATGCGCACGGACGGTTGACGTGCGAGGAGGCGCGCGCGGCGAGCGAGCGCGGGATTCAGGATGTGGTCGAGCCGTGCTTGGAGGCGCTCGCGGCCAAACCGCGCGACCGCGACGTCGTCGCCCTCTAACGCGGGGCGTGCGCCGTCTACATCTTGGTGTCCTTGGGATTGTTGAAGTCGGTCGTGACGGCCGTGTAGATGATGCCGAGCTGCGTCGGGTCGGTGATGATCACGCCGAGCTCGCGGTTGTAGAGGAGCGAGCCGGTCGTCATGTTCTCGGAGCCCACGAACCCGCTCACGCATGTGCCCGTCGCGCAGTCGACGAGGATCGTCTTCGCGTGAATGTAGGGATCCGAGGCCGAGCCGCCGCCGCTCGAGACGTCTGACACGTAGACCGTGGTCCCCGCGGTCGTCACGTCGTTGAGCGCGGTCGTCTGGGTCGCGTCGGTGTTTCCCCCTGCCACGATGATTCGGACCGTCACTCCTCGCCCTCTAGCGCTCACGACGGCGTCCGTGATGCCGCTCGAGTCGTTGTCGCTGAACTCTTCGTCCTCGATGTCGACCGACTTCTTCGCAGAGTTGATGAGGGCGACGAGATCCGGCCGCGCGTTGCTGTTCGCGACGACGAGATCGCCCGTCGGCGTGATCGACTGCATCGCGTGGTCGGCGGTGAAGATGGCCTCGGCCTCCGTGACGTCGGCCTGCTCGTTGTCGATCGCGAGGTATTCGCGGTTGTCCGAGGGGACCGACGACTCGGCGTTCGCGGTCATGATCCAGGCTTGTTTGTGGTCGATCATCACGCACTTTTCGTGGGTGTACGTGAAGACCGGGTTCGACCAGACGACCGGGATGCCCGCCGAGTTGAATGAGTCGTACGCGCTCGTGTTGTTCGACTTGGTCGTCGTCGATCCGTCGAGGATCACCTGGACGTCGAGCCCGGCCTTTTTCTGGGAGACGATGGCGTCGATGACGCCCGAATCGTCGATCTCGTACATCGTCATGTAGACGGATGTCTTTGCGCCGCTGATGGCCGCGATGAGCTGTGACGCGTTGTCGCCGTCCGGGTAGACGAGGATCGTGACGTTGGTGGACGTGCCGAAGCCGCCGCTGCTGCTCCCCGAGCTCGACCCGCTGCTGCTCCCCCCGTCGCTGCCGGAGCTCGAGCCGCTGCTGCTCCCCGAGCTCGAGCCGCTGCTGCTCCCGCTGCTTCCACCGCTACTGCCACCGGAGCTCGAGCCGCTCCCGCCGGAGCTCGAGCCGCTTCCACCGTCTTTGCCACCGCTCCCCGTGCCGAACCCGGTGTTCGCGCCGCCGCAGCCGATCGCGACCGACAAGGCCAGGGCCGCCCAAACTGCCGTCTTCTTCAAAGGCACCTCATTACCTGGGGAGCGGCGCCCCTACGCAGAGCGCCACAAATCATGGGAATGTCACTCGGTGACGAGTTTGATCCGGGAAACCGCACCGCCGGTGAAATCGGCTGCTCCCAGGGTAGCGCGTAAGCTGCTCCCGGCTACCCGAGAGCGCTAGGCACGCGAGACATGCGGGAAATGCACCGACGCGCCCCGGGTCACTCGCAGTCGATGGGGTACTTGCCGCTCGGATCGGCGCCCCCGGGGGACGCGACGCAGTAGTAGTACGAATCGGTGCTGTCCCAGCCGCAGACGTCGCCGCTCGAGCACGTCTTTTTCGTGATCGAGCTCGAGCTGCTCGAGCAGTAGTAGACGGTGTTGCCGACGCAGCATCCGATCTTCGTGTTCGCTTGAGAGCACGTCGTCGGCACGGTGGATCCGCCGGAGCCCGAGCCGGAGCTTGAGCCCGAGCTGGACCCTGAGCTCGATCCAGAGCTTGACCCCGAGCTGGATCCTGAGCTTGAGCCCGAGCTTGACCCCGAGCTGGATCCTGAGCTTGAGCCCGAGCTGGATCCAGAGCTTGACCCCGAGCTGGATCCTGAGCCTGAGCCGGAGCTAGACCCTGAGCTCGATCCAGAGCTCGACCCCGATCCTGAACCCGAACCGCCCGCGCCCTCGGTGCCGGGCCCATTCGCGTTCGCGTTGCCGCCGCCGCCAGCGTCGCTGTCTCCCGACCCGATGCCGCTACCGGTCGCCGCGGCGTCGCTGTCCTCGAGGCCGGAGCCGAGCATCGTCCCCTGCGCACAGCCGACGCCAAGTGCGACGGCGGCGATACAGGCCCATGCGATCGTGCTCGTCGTTCTCATCTCGGCGCGCGGCAACCTAACAGATCGAGCGCGATGTGCACGCACGTCGCGGGCTCGATCGAGCATCACGCGCGTGTCGACCGCCGACGGCGGATCTTTCGCGGCGCTACCCCCTCGCGAGTTTTCGCCGATGCAACCAACTCGACATCGTGCAGAAACGCAGCGTCCTCGGCCGCGTCCCGAATGGCGGCGCCGCAGGTCTTGCAATGGGTCACGCGCGCGAAGCCCGTATAGAGGACCCCGTCGACCACATGATCCCGCTCCTCGCGCGTCGCCTTGAGGCGTCGCCCCTTGCAGTGGGGACACTGGTCCACGCACGGACTCTACACGAACGCTTTCGACGTTCGCGCGCTCTCGCTCACATGCAGAAGCCGAGCTCCGCGCCGTGTGTGCGGAACGGCGTGCACGTCAGGCCAGCGGGGCACTCTCCGGTCGCGGTGTCGCAGATGATCAGCGCGTTGGAGCCGCCGTCGCCGAGCCCGGTGCAGGTGCTCGCGCAGACGGTCGCCGAGAGATCGCTCTCGAGGTCGTAAGACGGGCAGGCTCCTTCGACGGTCGGAGCCGGGCCGAAGCCGCAGCAGACCATCTGCGGAGCGCTAGCGTCGTCCGCCGCCGCATCGCCGCCGTTACCGGCGTCGCCACCGTCGGCGCCACCATCCACGGTCGCGCTCGGGATGTTGCAGTTCGAGGGGCCGGAGCACTGGAAGAAGAATGCCGTCGGGGTCGGGCACGCCGTCGTGGTCTGGCAAGAGCCGTTGAGGAGGTCGTTCGTCTCGTCGAGGCAGCAGAGCTGATCGGCGGCGCAGTTCGACCCTTCGCCGCCATCGATGAACGGACAGTAGGGTCCAGCCGAGCCGGCCGCGTGAAGGGTTGGCATCTTGTCGCAACCGGCGTCCGCGGCATCGGTCGTTCCGGTGTCCGACTGCGAACCATTCGCGTCCGACGTGGAACCGTCCTGACCGCCGGGGCCGGAGTCCGCGGTGCTGTCCGGCCCCGAGTCGGCGACGGGCGCCGCCGGGTTGGTGTCGTCACCGCTGCACGCGACGATGCCAGCCCCGAAGAGCGCGAATGTGAAGGCGCCGCCAACCACGCAAACCAGTCTCTGAAGCTTCATGCGCGGGCTCTTATCCGGCAGCCGAGGTCGGCGTCAACGGTGTGGGTGGGAGGCCGTGGGCGCAACGGCGCCAATCCTAAGGGAATGACTGGAATAGTTGAGCGTCAGAAGAGGGGACGCCCGTGTGCCCCGCCGAAGCGCGGCGCGCGAACGGTGGGCGGTCAAACGATCTCAGGCCACGCGTCGATTGTGTGATCACGCCGTGACTCCACCGACATTGGCTCAGAGAAGTCAGGGCGGGGACCTGGTCTCGACGCACGCGGAGGCTCGACATGCGTTTGACGGTTGCTCGTTCCCTTTCAGTCCCCGCCTCGCTCGCGGTCGCTGGCGCGCTCGCGGTTGGCGTGACCTCGTGGACCGGTTGCTCGGGATCGGGCACCGGGTTCTTGGAATCCAGCAATGGCGACGGGGGAACGGGCACGACCACGACGTCCGGCTCGAGCGGCGCATGCCAAGAGTGCACGACGAGCGACAGCTGCACCGGAGGCGCGGTCTGCGCGCAGTTCCAGGGAGACACCTTCTGCGCTCTCGCGTGTCCGAACGGCGACGAGTGCGGATCGGGGACGACGTGCACGTCGGAGACCACGTTCGCCGGCGATCAAGTCAGTGTGTGCGTCCCGAACAACAACGCGTGCGGGACTCCAGCGCCTACAAGCAGCGGCCCCCCCCCGGCGCCGGCGGGATGCGACGCGGGACCCGTGACGACATGCGGCTCGCTCGTCGGCCCCACGGCGACCGCGAGCTGTTCGTCCTGCACGACATCGACCTCCACGAAGACGTGCCAGCCGAACGGGTGCTACGGCGGCTGGTGGTGCGACACCTCCACGAGCAAGTGCCAGGCGCCGCCGACAAACTGCAGTACCACCCCCAGCGGTTGCGAAGGGAGCAGCGGCGACGGCGGCGGTACTACGGGCCCGATTTCGGTTGATGCCGGCGGGCCCGTGACCGGGACCGTCACCGGGAGCGGTGGGACGGTCTCGCGTCTCTACTTCACCGCCATCGGCGACACGCGCCCCGCAAACGAGGACGATACGAGCGCGTACCCGACGGCGATCATCGATCAGATCTACTCCGACATCACCGCGTTGAACCCGCAGCCGCTCTTCTCGGTGTCCACCGGCGACTACCAGTTCGCGAGCACCTCGGGTACCCAGTCGGCGCCTCAGATCGATCTGTACCTCGCGGCCCGCGCCAAGTTCCCCGGTGTGTTCTTCCCCGCCATGGGGAACCACGAGTGCACCGGCGCGACGGCGTCGAACTGCGGGTCGGGGAACACCGACGGCGTGACGACGAACTACACCAACTTCCTGAACATGTTGCTTGCCCCGATCAAGCAGACCTCCCCCTACTACTCGATCAACATCAATGCGATCGACGGCTCGTGGACGAGCAAGTTCGTCTTCATCGCGGCGAACGCTTGGGACAGCGCGCAATCGAGCTGGCTCACGGGCGTCATGGCGCAGCCGACGACGTACACGTTCGTTCTCCGGCACGAGTCGACCGGGACAAGCGGTCCCCCCGGCGTGAGCCCGTCGGACACGATCATCGATGCGTACCCGTACACGCTCCTGATCGTCGGCCACACGCACACGTACGAGCACCCGAGCGCGAAGGAGGTTCTCTTCGGCAACGGGGGCGCGCCGCTCACGGGGTCGCTCGACTACGGGTACGGGCTCTTCTCGCAGCGCTCCGACGGCGCGATCGTGGTGGACGCGATCGACTACCAGACAGGCGCGGCCGACTCGAGCTTCCACTTCGTCGTGACCCCGACGGGGGCGCCGACGACCTAGGAACGCGCGCGCCCCTCAGGGCTACCGGCTGCGTTCGCCGGTTCGGCGGTTCATTCCGCTGCGCCTTTTCCGGCAGCACGAGAAGAGACACGAACTTGGCGCGCGGCGCCGTGGTCGAGTGACCGGCGCCGGGCACTCTGAAACATGGCGACGATGAAAATCCCTTTTGCCCTCGGGTTCATTGTTGTTCTGACGGTCGGCGCAGCGTGCTCGAGCGGGAGCCCACCCGCCGGCTTCACGGGGACCGGGAGCTCGGGGTCGAGCTCGGGGTCGGGAGCGGGATCGAGCTCCGGTGGCGGCTCGGGCTCGAGCAGCGGCGCGGTGCCGATCTTGGGCGGCGATTCGGACGGCGGTGCGAGCTCGAGCGGGGGCGGGGGGACGGTCGTCTGCAACGTCACCGATCCCAACGCCGACATGGACAAGGACGGTTGGTCGCCCAACCAGGGTGACTGCAACGACTGCGACCCGAACGTGAACCCGGGAGCGATCGACGTTCTCCACCAGGCCGACGGCGGCGCGCCGTACTGGGGCAACGAGGATTGCAGCGGCAAGCCCGGCGACAACGCGATGCCGTGCGACACTGGGCTCACGCTCGCCGACGTCGATCCGAACGACGCGGCGAAAGCGATCGAGCTCTGCGCGACGACGACGACGTCCGAGCGAACGTACGGCGTGATCTCCGCGGCCTACGTGCGCGCCGACGGGACCGCGTTCGCAGCGCCCGGGTTGCAGGTCGGCATCCAGTCCGCGTGGGGGTCGAACGTGCACGTGCAGGGCGGCGCCAACATGCTCGCCATGTCGAGCGGCTACGCGCGGTCGGTCGGCCAGGCGGGGGCGTGCAACGGCATCTCGTGCGAGATCAACGCGACCGCCACGGCGCCGACGGGCTTCCCCGAAGACGACCCGGCCTGCCCGCCGACGACCGCGATCGCCGACGACGTCGCGCTCGAGCTGCAGATTCGCGTGCCGACCAACGCGACCGGGTACTCGTTCAACTTCAAGTTCTACTCGTTCGAGTTCCCCGACTGGGTGTGCGACACGAAGGGGTACAACGACCAGTTCATCGCGCTCGTCACGCCGCCTCCGACGGGCGCCTACGTTCCGAGCGGTTCGACCGGCGGCAACATCTCGTTCGACAGCAACGGCCACCCCGTGAGCGTCAACATGGGGTACTTCGACGTCTGCGATCCGACGACGCCGCAGCGCTTCGCGCAACATTGCAAGGCGACGACGGGCGCGACGTGCCCCGCCACGCCGAGCCCCTATTGCCCGCTCGGCACCGGCGACCTGGCAGGGACCGGATTCGACGTATGGCAAAGCTCCGTCGGCCCGGACGGAGCGACGCGGTGGCTCCAGACGCAGGCGCCCGCGACGCCTGGATCGATCATCACGATTCGTTTCGCGATCTGGGACGCCGGAAACCAGGAATTCGATTCGACCGTGCTGATAGACAACTTCCAGTGGAACGCCACAGGGGGAACCGTCGCGGTCGGGACAACGCCGGTCCCCACGCCGAAGTGACGAGGGACGAATTCTTCGACGGCCTTCCGCGCGTAGTCAAGAGCCTGGGGTGGGTCTCGCTGCTCAACGACGTGGCAACGGAGATGGCCTATCCGTTGCTGCCGGCGTTCCTGAAGTCGATCGGCGCGGGGGCCGCCGCGCTCGGGCTGATGGAGGGGACCGCAGAGAGCGTGAGCGCGCTCGTGAAGTGGCTCTCGGGTCGCTCGAGCGACGCGCGGGCGCGAAGGCCGTTCGTTCTGTTCGGATATGCGCTGGCGACGCTCGTGCGGCCGCTCCTCGCGCTGGCGACGAGCGCGTGGCACGTGATCGCGATCCGGTCGGCCGATCGCATCGGCAAAGGGATCCGCTCCGCGCCGCGTGACGCGCTCGTGGCGCAGTCCGTCCCGGCCGAGCGTCGCGGGTACGCCTTCGGCTTTCACAACATGATGGACAACATCGGAGCCGTCGTCGGCCCGCTCGTGGCCTTCGCGCTCGTCCGCGGCCTCGGGTGGCCGCTCCGCGTCGTGTTCGCAGCGACGATCCTCCCGGGGCTCCTCGCCGTCGCGACCGTCGTGTGGGGGGTGAAAGAGGCGCCGCGCGAAGCTGAGGTTCCAAGCGCCGCGGCAGCGAAACCCGGTCCCGCGTCGACCGCCCTCCCCGCGAGGCTCCGCGCGTATCTCGTGCTGGTCGCGCTCTTCACGCTGGGGGCGTCGGCCGATTCGTTCCTCATGCTCCGGCTCAGCGACCTTGGGCTCGCCGCGGGGTGGATCCCGATCGCGTGGATGTCGTTGAACGCGTCGAAGGCGCTCCTGAACATCCCGGGCGGGAAGATCAGCGACCGGTTCGGACGCCGGCGCGCGCAGGTCGCGGGGTGGATCGTCTACGCGGCTGCGTACGCGCTCTTCCCGGCGACGCGCTCCGTCGCGCTGACGTGGGGCCTGCTCGTCGCCTACGGGGCGTACTACGGGCTCACCGAAGGGGGCGAGAAGGCGCTCGTCGCCGACCTGACGCCGGCAGATCTCCGCGGGCGCGGGTACGGCGCCCTCCACGCGATCACCGGTATCGCGGTGCTCCCCGCGAACGCGATCTTCGGCGCGCTCTACGCGGAGCACGTGGCGGTCGCGTTTTGGGTCAGCGCGGCGTGCGCGTTCGCGGCGGCGATCGGTCTCGCGCTCCTCGCGCCGTCTCCCAAGCTCGCTGCTTCATGACGCCGCGCTGCGCGCGCTGCGGGGTCTCTCGGAGCGGGTGGGGACCGTCGGCCTTCGGAAGACGTCGTAAAGCTCGTCGCGCCACGCGACCAGATCGGCGTAGCGCTCGCGGAGCTCGGGGTCCGGGAAGCATCGACGGCTGGCCGCGCCGATCTTCAGACCGAACGACGGCGGCTCGACGGAGACGAGCACCTGCGAGACCGCGATGTCGGCGAACGTGAACGCTCCGAGGAGAGTTCGCGGCGATGACGAAGGGTTGCTCTTGCCAAGGGTGGCGCGGATCTCGTCGAGGATGGCGGCGAGCGTAGCGCGATGCGCTGCGGTGTCGATCTCGCGGCCGTAGTACTTGCGGAGCGTTCGCTCTACGCCGGCTCGTCCGATGCTCGTGGCGACGCCGCCCAGCGTGCGCCTTATCGGGCCGGGGACCATCTCGGAGAGCGCTTCGTCGTCCTTCAGTACGCGTCCGAGCGAGAGCGCTCTCCAAGCGGACAGCCCGCGCTCCGACAGATCGATGAAGTGTGCGATCTTCGCCTCGTGCTCGCTCGGGAAGAGTCGCGGACCTTCGCCGTGCTGGTCGGCCCAGCGCGCGATCTCCGCCGAATCGCCGAGCACCGAGCCGTCGTCGGTCGTGAGCACGGGGACCGTCACGCGCCCGGTCAGACGGCCCAGCTTCCACCGCAACGCCGGCTCTCCGAGGAGCGGTTGGTAAGGGCGGTAGTTGTATGGAACGCGCCGGACGTCGAGCGCCCATCGCGCTTTCTCGCTCCACGGCGAGAAGGAGATCCCCATCAGCTCGGTCATGGGACGTGCGTAGCACGAGCGGCGGAGGGCGTGCGGCCGGCGGCGCACGGGCGCGCTTGCTGGCCCCATGGGATAGTGGGGAATCCCTTCGGGGTTGAGGTGACCAAGATGGCGAACGATCATTCCAAGACGCCATTCGACCGGCGGTCTTTTCTCGCGCTTGCCGGTGGGGGAATGCTCGCGAGTAGCCTCGCCGAGGGTTGCTCGAAGAAGCAGGTCGGGTCGGCGGTCCCCGCGGCGCTCGTCGGGCCGACCCACGCGGACGTGGTGCGCGTTGGCAGCGTGCGGACGGCCGTGGAGGGGAACGTGTTGCCGGAGCTCATCGCGGGCTTCGAGGCGGCGGCGAAGTACCGCGTCGAGCTCACGTCGGGCGAGGAGATCTATACGTGGGCGCGCGAGGGGAAGGTCGACCTCGTCATTTCGCACTATGGGCATCACGACGCCGAGGAGTTCGTGATCGAGGGGCTCGGCGAGTGGCCGCGCACGATCTTCAGCAACCAGATGGCGCTCGTCGGCCCGCCTGCCGATCCCGCAGGGGTCCGCGGGCTCGAGGACGCGGGCGAGGCGTTCCGGCGCATCGCCGCGAGCAAGAGCAAGTTCATCGTCAATGACCTCGAGGGCCTTCGGTACCTGACCGAGATCCTGTGGAACGCCGCGGGGAGACCCGATCGCTCCGGGTGGTTTTTGGACGATGGGAAGAAGAAGGGGGACGCGATCGTGCGCGCGTCGGAGATAGGGGCGTATTCGTTCTGGGGGCTCACGCCGTTCCTCCGGCTGAACGGCCAGAGCCAACTGAAGCTCGAGCCGCTCGTCCTCGCCGATCCGCTCCTTCAACGGCTGCTCGTCGCGATCGTGGTGAAGCCGGAGAAGGTGCCGGGGGTCAACGCCGAGGGGGCAAAGGCGCTCCAGGCGCACTTGCTGTCTCCGGCGACGCAGGCGCAGATCCGGACTACCCGTTATCCGGGGGAGCAGCGCGTCTGCTGGGTGCCCGCAGGGAGGCATAACCGGATCGCGATCCTGCCGAAGGGATAGGGACACGGCCAGCGGCCGGCCCGGCCGGTCGCCGGCATGGCGGATGCTTCCCTTCTTTCCGACCGTGAATGGCGACGGCCGGGGGCCGTAAAACGTGCACTGCGCGCGAGTCAAAATTGCCGCGATGTTTACTATCGCCACAGCCGCGCTGGTGCTCGGTTGTACGACAGTGGTGCAACCGACGACCTGTGTAGCCGGCTCGAGCGGTTGCGGCGGAATACACGACGCGAGGTTCTGCGAGGACGTCGCGCTCGTCGCCGAAGGGGCCGATTGCGCGACGAGTCGCATCGTCGATGCGAAGCCCTTCTGCGTGGTGAGCCCCACGGCGTGCGTGCAAACGAGCTACGTCGTGAAGGACCGCGACTGCAGGGTCGTCCGGTACCGCACCGTGCGCGACGCCGCTCACGACGAGTGCGCGCCGGGGACGCCGATGTTCGTTAGTCGATAGGGGCGAGTGGCTCGGCGCAAGAACGTTTGCATTGGCGGCAAACGGTTCGTGTCGGCAGGGGCCCGCAGAGCCCGCCTACGGACCGACGATCCGCCCGGCTGCCCCCTGTGTGCCGGCCGCCGTGTGGCATGCGTTGCAATCGCCGTTCGTCTGCGCGGTCAGCATGGGCGCAGTGCCGGCGTCGGTGATCACCCTCGCCGTATAGGGGAAAGAGAAACCGAGCAGGCTGTTGTCGTAGAAGTTCCCGAACGCGTTGACGGCCAATGGGTGGTCGTTCCCCTGTGCGTCCGTGACGATCACCTGCACGCCGGCCGAGATGCCGATACAGAGATTGGGCTCGTTGGGCGCGGCGTAGACCGTACCGGCGACGTTCAGCTTTCCGGCGCCGGTCGACGCATGGCAGGAGACGCAGGCCATTCCGGGGGCCATCGTCCCCCCTGGGATCACCGCGAGGAGGCCGGCCGAGCCGTTCGTGCACGAGGCCGCGTCGGGGAGCAGTCCCCCGTCGCCGAGGTTGACGGGAGCGACCGAGCCGCCGTCGTCCGCTTGCGGGGTTCCGCCGTCGTCCGTCGAACCGGACGTGCTGCCGCCGCTACTCCCATTCCCGTTGCCGGTGTTGGTCGGAGTCGCCGCGCCAGCCTCGCCGCTGGCGTCGTTCGCGAAACCATCCGTGCCGCCACAGCCGACCGCGACGACCGCGCACGTTGCGCAGGCGAGAGCGAGCACGTGGAAAAAAGATGTGGAGGGCCGTCCGGGTCCAGGCATTGTTTCCTCCTGACGGATCGCGACTGCCGGCGTGACAGCGGGCGAACCCTACCCGACAGAGGGGTTCGGGCCCAGTCGGATTGGCATTTTCTTGGCCGGCAGGCGTCGGGCGCTTGGGTGGCAATCCGACGCGAACAATCATTTGCGGTCAGACGGAAAGAGACGCCAAGAAGCTTGATTGCCTGGCGCGCCACGGGTGCCAGGCCATCCGATCCGCGACAGACTCCAGGCACCGGAGAGCTCTCGTCTCCGTCCGTGAGGTCGTTGGCCATGCGCACGCACTTCTTGGGGGTTGTCGTTCTCGGTCTCGTCGTCGGGTGCAGCTCTCCGAGCGAGGTGCCGCTCGGTGGCCCGTTTGGCGGAGGTTCAAGCACGACGCCCCAGGCCGGATCGCCGACGCCTGACGACGCCGGGCCGGGCGGCGGGTCGTCGAGCGGGTCGAACGGCGGGTCGAGCTCGGGGAGCGGATCGAGCGGCGGATCGTCGAGCGGGTCGAGCAGCGGGTCGTCGAGCGGGTCGAGTGGCGGGTCGTCGAGCGGGTCGTCGAGCGGGTCGTCGAGCGGCTCGAGCAGTGGGTCGTCGAGCGGATCCAGCAGCGGCTCGAGCAGTGGATCGTCGAGCGGGTCGAGCAGCGGTTCTTCGAGTGGCTCGTCGAGCGGTAGCTCCGGCGGCACTCCCACGTGGACGCAGCTCTGGACCGAGTATCTCGCGAGCGGCACCACCGGGGACTGCGCGAGGAGCGGGTGCCACAGCGGCAGCAGCGACTGTGGGAGCGCCTCGGGCTGCTACACGTGGCTCAACAAGGAGGGGTACATCACGGGGGGCATCAACAACAGCGGCCTCTTCACGTGGACCTCGGACGGGTTCATGCCGAAGGACGGTCCGTCGAGCGAGCCTGCGATCGTCAGTGCGTTCGCCGCGTGGACGACGGCGGGATCGCCGAACAACTAGGGAGCGACGAGGGGTCTCGTTCGCTTGCCGGCCGCGCCGGCGCCTCACGGGCGGACCATCGCCGCGATCGAATCGAGCGCTCCGTTCCACCGCGTTTCGGTGGGGCCGGTCTCGTCGGGGAGGATCCGCTCGTGCGTCAGCAGGAGATCGGTCCCGCCGAACGTGCTCGGCACGGGAGTGAGGTCGATTCTCACGAGCGTCGTCTCCTTGGACACGACGGGCTCGACCCACGTGAAGACGAGACGCTGCGGCCGAACGACCTCGATGTACTCGCCTGAGTGGCTGAGCTCCTCGCTACCGCGTCGCACGACCAGCGCGAATGTTTGCCCTACGCGCGGGGTCATGGCGAGCCGAACGACCTCGTCGCCCGACGTCAGCGCAAGGATCCACTGCTGAACTTTCCGGGGCTCGACCCATGCCTCGTAGACGCGCATGGCCAGCGCATCGAAGCGCCGCTTGACCCGCACGGTCGCGCGCTCTTCCGTCGTCATGCTGCTCGCTCTTGCGCGTTCGGGCCCGAACGGCGCTTCGCATGAACGAACGCCTGCTCTGCGGGCAAGACCCAGACGGAACAACCATGCGCAGACTGCTCGTCGTCCTTGCGGTTCTCTTGTTGGGGCTCGGCAGCGCCTGGGTCGCGGCCGGAAATGCGGTGGACGTCACCAGCGAGGACATCGATTAGCATCAGGGGGCGCTCTCTCTTCTCCGCTACCCCCCCCGGCGTTCATTTTCTGTCCGGTCCGTCCGGCGCGGCGCACTTCTGGAGCGTCGCGCGGGCTTCGTCGTCCGGCGGGTTCCCCAGCCAGGGAGCTAGAACGGCGCGAGCTTGCTCGCAGTCGCCTCGGTCACGCGCCGCACGCGCGATGAGGATCGCGGCTTCCCGGCGGTGAAACGACTTCGGGAAGCGCGCCAGATGATCTTCCGCGGCGAGCGCGGCAGCGTCGGGGCGTCCCGCGCGTGCGAGCGCAGCGGCCTCGAGGAACGAAGCGTCCTCCGCCTGCGGCGCCCGCGGGTGCGCGAGAACGTACGCCCGAAATGCGTCCGCGGCGGCGGAGTGCTTCCCCCCCTGCAGGAGGGCAATCGCGGCCGCGTACGCGTCGGCTCCGTCGTCCGTCGATGCCTGCGCGGAGGCGCTCGGCGCAGCAGCCGCCGCGGCGGGCTTGAGCTTCGCTCGATCCGGAGCAGCCACGCTCGGCGCGTCGTGAGCAGGCGCTTTCGCGGGCTCCGCCCCTTTCGGTTTGGTCCACGTCTCTCCGCCGTTGAGCTCAACTTGGGTTAGCCCCGCGATCCGGAGCGCGACGGTGCCGTCTTCCACGGAGACGCGTTCGGTCGCCGTTTCGTCGACGCTCACTTCGAACGTCGTTCCGCGCACCTCGAGCTCACCGTCCGGGAGGTCGACGAGAAACCGCTCCGCACCCGTCTGATGGCGCACGTGGATCTTCAGCGTTCCGTGAACGAGCCGCACGCGTTCGACCAGGCCATCGCGGGTGCGCGACCAGCGCGCTCCGTCGGCGCGGAGGATCTCGCTGGCGAACCCGCTCGCGGTGGGGTTCGCCGGCGGCGCCGTCGACGAAGAGACCGTCGTTGCTTTGGATGCCAGCGTCTCGGTTGGATGCAATCGAGGCCGGACGAGCGCCCAGGAGACGACCGCGAGGAGCCCTACGGCCATTGCTACCGCCAGCCGTGCATGAGCCGTGCGGCGAGCTGGCGCGCCGGTCGCGACCTCGTGCAGGACGCGCGCGCGGAGACGGCGCATGTCGAGATCGTTGGGCTCACGGGTCGGGAGATCGATCGCGAGCTTCCGGAGCCTGGAGTCGCGCGCGATCGTCGCGGCGCAGACGTCGCACGTGCGGGCGTGACGTTCGAAGGCCTCGGTGTCCTTCGCGCTCAGCGTCCCCTCGCGGAGCGCGTCGATCTCCCAGAGACGATCGCAGTCGGTGCGCATCACGCCCCTCCGCGTCGGCCGAGGGCCGCGTGCAGCTCGCGGCGCGCGTGGTGAAGCCGTGTCCTGACGGTCGCGGCGGGGATCTCGAGCGCGATCGCGGCCTCCTCGGTCGTCAGCCCTTCGAGCTCGACGAGCGCAAAGACGGCGCGCTTCTTCGGCGCGAGATTCGCGAACGCGACCTGGAACTCCTGCAGCTCTTCTCGTTGGCTCGAATGCGCCTCGGGGTCGTCGGGCGCGCGGCCCGTAGCAGTGTGCGCGAACGAGGTGAGCATCTTGAAGAATCGTCCTGCTCCGCGGCGCTGGCGAAGCGCCATCCGAACGGCGATGCCGACGAGCCACGGGCCCGCGTTCGGCCGCCCGTCGTAGGAGCGGGCGAGCTCGGGCAGCTTGAGGAACAGGCTGTGGACGACGTCCTCGACGTCGGAGCTGCTCCCGAGCGTCCGATCGACAGCGCGCCATACGTTTCGCGCGTAGCGGTCGTACAGCTCGCCTAGAGCGCCCAGATCACCTGACTTGAGATCGCGGAGGAGCTCGTCGTCCGGCCGGGGGGCGCCGCGAGGCTCGGGGCGAGAGCGCGCTCGCGTCATAGGAGCACTCCGGAGACGCCGAAGCGCAGGCCGGCGGTCCATACGGGCAGGGCGGGGGCTCCCACGCCGAGTCGCGGGGGCGAGTGATCGAGAGCGGATGGGGCGACGTCGGCGTCCGAGGTGATCGTGAAGTGCCAGGAGTCGGTGATCGGCGTGGACCAGCGGGCGGATAGACCGAGCCGAAACGCGGAGGACCCGCCGCTCGCTGGACTTGGGTCGTCGTCGTTCCACTGCAGATTCATGGTCGCGAGCGCGGGGAGGATGCTGACGTCGAGGGCTCCGCGGCCGAGTCGGATGCGGCGTCCGGCGCCGATTCCAATGACGATCTCCTCGTAGAGGAAGTCGCTGTTGTTGACTTCGAGCGAGGGGGCGTAGCGAAAGGAGAGCGTCAATAACCAGCTTGCGACGATCGCGTCTGCGCGCCCTTCGAAGTCGAGCATCTCGACGGGGGTCGGTTCTCCGAGGCGAGCTCCGACGGAGAAGCCAAACCAAACGGCGACCGGGCGCGAAGGGGTCGCCGTCGCCGAAGGGGTAGGGGTCGGTGTCGCAGGCGCCGGGGCGATCGGGAGGACATGGTCTCCTCTGGAAGCGCCGGCGTCGGCCTCGCCTCGAGGCTCTTGGGGGATGGACGCCACGAGCCCGAGCGCCGTCGCGGCGAGGGTGGCTGGGCGCGTCAGGGTGCGCTCGGCGTAGCGCCCGTCTGCTCCCATCGCCGCCAGTCGCGCCCCTCCGTTCGGGGCGGGCTCGACCGAGAGGGTCACCGCAGGGCAGGCCGATTCGGCGACCGGCGGAAGCTGCGTGGCTAGCTCGCGAACGGCATCGGCCCATTCGGGGGCGAGCTCGGGCGCGCCCTGGACGCGAACGCCGTCGCAGGCAGGGGACGCTGCCGCGACGCGACCCGTCAGCGCGTTCGCACCCGCAAACGCCAGGACGATCGAACCCATCCCCATGCGAATGGCGCTCCTCACTCTCATCGCCCGCTCGCGAGACAACCGTTCACGCAAATCGGACGCTGCCCCCGTCTGCCTGGATTGGCGAGCGCTTTTTCACCGCCGTTGAGGCCGCCGAGGAGGCCGAACCGCGCGGGGCTGCGGGCTAGTTGTTCAATGAGCCCGCAGCGGTCCACGCCGCGAAGTCGCTCACGGCTTGCGGCTCGCTGCTCGGCCCGCTTGGCGGCATGAATCCGCCGGACGTCCAGGTGAAGAGGCCGTTGTTGTTGATGCCGCCGGAGATGTAGCCCTTACCGTCGAGCCACGTGTAGCAGCCAGAGGCGCTCGAGCACTCGCTGTGGCATCCCCCTCGTCCGCAGCCTCCGATGGTTCCCGAGGCGAGGTAGTTCGCGGTCAGCTCGGTCCACGTCGGCGCGCTCGTTCCCCCGCTCGACGATCCGCTGCTCGAGCCGCTGGATGACCCGCTGCTGGATCCGCTGCTGGAGCCGCTGGATGACCCGGAGCCGCTGGACGAGCCGCCGCTGGAGCCGCTGGATGACCCGCTGCTGGACCCGCTGCTGGAGCCGCTGGATGATCCGCCGCTCGACGACGAACCCTTGTTGGAGCCGCTCGACGATCCGCTGCTGGATCCGCTGGATGACCCGGAGCCGCTCGACGATCCGCTGCTGGATCCGCTGGATGACCCGCTGTTGGATCCGCTGGACGACCCGCTGCTGGAGCCGCTGGATGATCCGCTGCTCGAGCCACTCGACGACCCGCCGGAGGAGCTGGTTCCTTCACCGCCGAACGGCCCCCCGAGAGGGGTCTCGCTCGGAGAGCTGCAACCGATGACGAAGCTGAGCGCAGCGATGAGGCGACGACGCACAGGAGAGCTCCTTGCCGAGGGGGCATTTCCGCCGAGGTGGTGTACGGAGTATGGGCTCGCTCGCCGAGAGTGACTCACATCACATGAACCAGAGACGTCGAGTGGATTCTCCTGCGTCTGATTTTTTCGACCTGCTCTGCGGGCTCGCCTTCCTCGTCTGCGTGACGACACCGGCCTGTGGCGGCCGGGTCGCCTCCGACGTAGCCGGGGGAACGGAGCCGTGCGGCAGCACGTCGCTATCGTCGACACAGGAAGGCTGGCCGTTCGCGCGCTCACTCCCGCCGCCCCCCTTTTCGAGCGAGTTCGCCCCCTGCAGCACCTCCTCCGACTGCGGCTGCGAGCTCGAGTGCGTGAGCGATCCGGTCTTCGCCGAGTTCGACGGCGCGGGAGGGGCGTGCGAGCAAGGATGCAGCACCTCCTCCGACTGCTCCGATCCCACGACGGTCTGCAGCAACGGCTCCTGCACGCTCGACTTCTGCGCCCAGGCCCTTGGGGGTCAGGCAGCACCGGGCACCTTCGGCCAGCCGTGCGACGCGGGCGGCACGAGCGGCACGTGCCAGGTGGTGTACCAAAACGACAACTATGGGACGGCGTTTGGCGTCTGTATCGCGTCCGGTGTCGCCAGCGGGTCCTGCACGGTCGGAGCGACGCGCGATCAACCCGATGCGCTCTGCAGCGTCGGGAGCCTCTGCCTCGGAAATACCTACGAGGCGTGTGGGGACGCTCCGACGGGGCCGCCGTTCTGCGCGCAGGTCTGTGATGTCACGCAGTCTGGGCAGTGCCCGTCGGGGACAACCTGTATGGCGTGGGCACCGGAGTACCCGCAAGGGAACTGCTTCCCACCCGACCTCACATTCGGGCTTTGCCGTTAGAGCCCGAGCGTGACGGAAAAGGGCCGTGTCTCGAACGGTCGCCAGGGGAACGGGCAATAGAGTTGGGGCCCAGCGCGCCCGCGGCCCCGCGCCGCGTCGCGGGCAGGGGCAACGACGCAACGACAACGCTGTCGCTTTGGAGGTCATGATGCGAACCGGAACCACCTTGCCGATCCGCACGCGCTGTGTGGTCGGCGCGGAGGGCTTGTGCTCGGTCAGGCTCACCGTGTTCTGCCCAAAACGCGCCGCGACGCTCTCGGTCGACGCTTGCGAGCGCTGCCCGCACCTCGCGGGCCTCGACGTGCGCGGCGGTGACCGTCCGTCGGTAGCCTGCCGTCTCGTGACAGAGGCCACCCGCGAAGAGCATGTTGGTGCCCTCGGGCGACCCGTCGTGATCTGCGTGCGGCGCCGGACGCCGATCGACGCGCTCGAAAACGACGAACGGCGCTCGCGCATGATCCCGGTCGTCGACGAAGCCGATCGGTACGTCGGTGCCCTCGTCCAGGGGCACTCGAGTCGCCCGTCAGCGTCCCGAAACGCGACGCACGGCTTTCCCGGCGACACGGACACGGCGGAGGACGCGCTCGAGCACCTGCCCGCCGTGAACGAGCGGAGTGACCTAGTGAGCGCCGCGTCGACGATGACGTCGAGCCGCGCGCGGTGCGTGCCTCTCGTGAACGATGCTCAGGTCGTCGTCGGGGTGCTCGACGACGTGGCGATGCTTGGATCGATTGCTCGCGTGCGCCATGCGTCGGCCGTAATGAAGCGGTGTGCGTGTGGGGAGGTCTTCACGCGCGAACAATGGTCCGACCTTCCGTTCATCGGAGCGATGACGGGGGCTCGCGGGGAGCAGATGGAGCTACGCAACTGCACGTCGTGCGGCTCGACGATCGCGGTACCGGCGGCGGAGGCTTCGAGCCACGTCGCCTGACTCCTCCACCGTTGCGGCCCACCGACGCTAGCGCCCGGCTACGGTGGAATAGATCAAACTTGGCGGAACGCGACGCCATTGGGACGCTCGACTACCTGGGCACGCCGTGATCCGGAGCGTACACATTGAGTCCAAGATGCGCGCAAGCCTCCTGCTCCTGAGCCTGATCGGCCTTCTTTCCGCTGCCTGCACGCACGTCGCGCCGTACGAGCGAGGCGCGCTCGCGCACCCGACGATGGCGGCTGCAGCGCTGGACGGGCCGGCGGCCGGTCACGTACACGCGGTGCACGAAGGGGCGATCGGCGGCGGCTCCGTCGCCGAGAGCGGCTGCGGCTGCAACTGAGGCGCGCCCGAGCGTAGGTCACTTCGGCGTGAACGCCGCGATTCGATCGGTTGCTACGTAGACGACGCCGTGAGCCACGATTGCGTGGCCGTACTTGCCGCTTGGGCCCAGGTCTCCCGGCGCGCTCTGCCAAAGGTTCGCCATCGTCGTACCGTCGAAGGCGTACAGGATCGCTCCCGCCGGGTTGAAACCAGGTTTCGGGAGCACCGGATCCGTGCGGGTCGCGTTCTGGTCGAGCACCCAGATCATCGCGTCCTGCCCGCCGTCGTGGCTCGTCACGATGGGCGATCCGGGGTTGCCGAACGTCGTCACCATGTTCGTGGCCTCCGTCTCGAGGTACGCGGGTGCGCCGGCGGCGAGGCGAACGCGCAGGCGCGCGAGACACGGAGGGACGACGTTGCTCAGGTTCGCGGGATCGCGCGACGTACCCGCGAAGTAGAGGAAGATGCTTCCCGACGACGGCCTGAAGAGCGCGGGCGTCGTGCGCATCTTGGCCTTGTCGACCTCGTTGGCGCCGACCGCGTCCGAGTACGGCCCGAAGACGCTCAGCGGGCCCGGGCTCGGCGGGTTGTACTGGGGCAGGGGAGTCGGGGGGTAGAGCGATAGGTCGCTCGATGGGACGTCGTTCGCGACGTTCAGATCGCAGCTCGGGCGCGAGACGAGCGAGCCACCGAGGTGATCGCGATCGACGAGATAGACCACCCCTTGTTTGCCTCCGAAGCTCGCGAGGTGCGGGGTCGAGGTGAGCGACGGGTCAACGTCGAACACGAGCGGCGAGCTCCCCGCGAGGTCGGTGTCCCCCTCGTCCATGAGACAGTAGTTGAAGGGGGAGTAGGTCGCACTGAGCGTCAGGTCCGGGTTCCACGCGAGGACGGAGTTCCCCCAGACGCCGGGCGTCGTGGTCGAGGTCCCGGGGCTGTTCCCGGTCGTCACGAAGAGCCGCCCGTCGCTCGCGATCGCAGGGCCGCCCGCGCCCCACATTCCGCCGCTCGCGGCGTTGCTCGGGTCGCTCGGAGTGGGTGCAGGGTTCGTGCGGGCCCCGGAGAAGGAGTGGACGACCTGCTTCGCGGCGACGTTGACCGCGACCATCCAGCCGATGCCGCCGTCGTAGTAGGCGCCGAACGCCACGTAGAGCGTTCCGCCGGCAAGGGCGAGCGCTGCGCGTTGGGACTGCACGATCGGAGCCGACATCGTTGCGCTCGGGCCCGCGTCGGGGGTTACGTTGTTGTTCACTGCGGCGACGGTGGCCTGAGCGATCGGCACGGGCCAGCCAGGCAGGACGGCGCCGCTCGTGACGTCGACGGCGGAGACCTCCCACCCGGCTGCCGCGTCGATTGACGCCACGTAGAGCGTCGGCGGGCGCGTGCTCATGTCGACGATCGGCGTTCCGAGGACGCCAAGGGGTGTGCCGCTGTCGAGTGACGGGACGTAGGCCGGCGTCCCGAGGCGCGTCTGCCACAGGATCGACCCCGCGTGGACGACGGCCCCGGTGGGTGTCGCCGTGTCCACGGCCGCGATCGCGTAGAGCCAGTCGTTGGTGGTCGCTGCGAAGAGAACGCTCGTCGAGACGCCCGCGAGCGGCCCTGCCGTCGTCGTCAGATCATCCATATAGAGCGGTGAGGCGAAGAGGCGCGCCGGGAACGTCGTCGTCTGCGTCGCACCGCTCGCGTCCTGGTAGGTCAGAGTGGCGACGTCGAGCGGCGCGGTCGCCCACGCTCGCTGGAGCCCGGCCGAGACTCGCGAAGGAATGAGCGTCGACTCTGCGTCGCTCCACCCGGTGCGAGCGGCGTCGAAGTGGTACATCGCGAACGAGAGGCCGTGAGGCGGCGGCGCCGGAGGCGGTGGGGACGGCGCGGTTCGAGAGCAGCCGGCGGGCGCCATCGCGACGAGCCAGACGGCGGCGAGCACGCGCAGCATCGTGCTTGGCGTATCACCCGGTAGCTGGTCGTTCGAGGCTGATCCTACGGAGGTAGGAACGAGCAGTCGAGGGTGTCTGCGTTCTGCGAATCCACGCCGCACATGTAGCCGCTCGTGCACAACGAGCTCGCACACGCGCATGTGAGCGTGCCGTCGCAGGCGGCCGGCAGGGTTTCGCACACCGACTGCTCGCAACAACAACCGTTTTGGGTCGCTCCCGCCGGACAGGAGAAACCCGCGTCGGCGAGGCAGACGGGCCGACACGATGTGGTGTTCACGCAGACCTGCCCGGCGCCACAGCCCGCCGCGGGGCAGGGGGCTCCGTCGGATGCGTCCGAAGAGGCGTCGGGCTCCGAGCTGCAGGCGATGCAGACCCATTGACCGCCCGTGCACTCCGGGCAGTCGCTCGGATTGCTGCAATGGATCGGGGCTAGGGGGCAGCTTGCACCGGCTTCTCCACCGGCGTCGGGCGCGGATGTGCCGTCGAGCGCCCCCCCACTGTCGTTCGAGCCGCCCACGCTCGAGTCCACGGGGCCTATCCCACCGCCGTCGCACCCGGCTTGGGTGCCGCAGGTCGCCCCGAAAGTCACTGAGCTCCCGCCGCAGCCCAGTGGGAGGACGAACAGCATCGCGAGCGCCGCGCTCAGCCTTCCGAGCGTGATGATTCGGGCCATCGGGGCAGAGGAATTGACGGTGCGCATGGCGAGCTCCAAGGAAGAGACCTTCGTTAGCGAGTCCCCGAGGTGAAGGCGTTCTGTGTCGAGAAGTGAGCCCGCACCACGAATGGATGTCGGCCAGTTGCCGTAGAAATCAAACCGAGCCGTAGAGCGACGCTGCGGCTGGAACTGAGGCGCGCCGGAGCCTAGGACAGCCGGAAGGCCCGCCCGCGGTCGAAACCACGAGCGGGCCTCCGAGAGTCACGCAGTCGTTTTCTACGAGTGCGCGGCTCCGTTCGTCCCTGCCGTCGGCGCAGCTGCCGGAACCTCCGCCGGTGCGACTGACGGCATCGGCGACACCGCAGGCGCGGGAGCGACTGCCGCTCCGCCCGAGGCCTTCGTCGCGGCGAGCGCAGCCTTCTCCGCCGCGCGCTGCCGTTGCTTGCCGACGGCCCCGTGCGTGGGCGCCTCTCCCTTCGCGACGGCGGCTTTGTTGAGGCGCCGCGTGGAAGCCGACTTCTGCGCGATTACGTTCTTCGCGTTGAAGAGCGTCGCGAAGCTCGGCAGCGTCGTAGCGAGCCCCGGATTGCCGGCGATCGCGACGTCGAATGCGGGTTTCAGGGTGTCCATGATGACCCGCAGGACGCCCCAGCAGATCCCTTCCTGGGTTTGGCAGTACGTATCCCAGGCGTCGGTCGCGTTGCGCATCGTGGACCAATCGTTCGAGATCTCGAACGCCTGGAGCACCTGCGCGTACGGGAGGCCCGTTGCGCCGAAGATCTGGGAGAAGCTCGTGCACCGCTGGAGATCGGACACCGCGCCGGGGAGCGCTGCGAGCTCGATCTTTCGAGGAACGACGCCGCGGTAGTTCTGACCGCCAGGGGCGTCAGCGCCCGACGGCGGGGACGGAATGGTCGCACTCGGCGGAGGCGCCGGGAGCATGGGGAGCGCGGGAACGACGGGCGCGGGCGTCGAAGCGACCGTGGGAGTCGGGGCAGCGGCTACCGCCTGAGCGGCCTCCGCGGTCCCGGGAGCGGGTTGAGCGGCGGACTTCTTCGAGGCCTTCATCGCGGGTTTCGTGACGTGCGTGGACTGGGTGGGCTTGGAAGACATGGGGATTCGCCTTTCGTTGGGTTGAGCCTGACTCGATGCGGAGATACGTCGCGGTTACTTCCCGCTTACTCAATGGGGTTTCCGTGCACCCGTTTGCACCCGTTTGCACCAATTGCGATGCAAGTGAGCTCGATCGTTCGTCGTCATGACGACTGCGTGATCGACGATGACGCGCTCGCCATCGGTGCCGACGACTTCGTTCCTCCCACCGACGTTTCGTTCTCAGGGGCTACGAGCTCGTTCTCGTCGATGACGCGCTCGTTCCTCCCACCGACGCAATCGTTCCTGCTCGCGATGAAATCGTTCGTGGCGACGACGATGGTCGTTCTACGCGACGACGAAGTCGTCATGAGGCATTACGAAACCGTCATGACCGATGACGACGTCGTCGCGAGGGGGAACGACTTCATCGAGGACGAGAACGATCGCGTCGTGGGAGGGAACGACGTCGTCGAGGGTGGGAACGAGCGCGTCGTGGGGAGGAACGACTTCATTGAGGACGAGAACGATTGCGTCGCGGGGGAGGACGACTGCGTCGTTGGCGGGAACGACTGCGTCGGTGCGATTTGCGTGAACATCTCGCCACGAACCGGGCAAGAGTGGCCAGATGAGCACGTCTATAACCGGAGCCCGAAAACGCTAGGCCCGCCGCGGGGACCGCCTGCTACGTACCCGGGAGCACTCGAGTGGCTCGACGCGCTCGGAGGCGCGTTCATCACGACGCTTTGTGAGGAGGGGACGGTCCTCGTGTCGGTCGGTGCATTGGGTCGGAGCGCCCAAGCAATCGCTCCATCCGCGGAGCCGGCTGAGATTGAGCGTGCGCTCGTGGAGGCCGCCGCGTTGCTCCACCGGAAGCTGTAGCTCGTGAGACTCGTTTGGGCCGCCGGTGCGGCGACCCACGAAACGCGCTTCGCGGAAAGGTCGCCATCGTCGACTTCTGGGCAACCTGGTGCGAGCCCTGCAAGAAATCCTTCCCCAAGCTGCAGGAGCTCAACACGAAGTACAAAGCGAACGGGCTCGTCAAGCCCGAGAAGACCCGGTTCACGTGCAGCTCGAGTCCGGGTGAGCCAGGGGCGTTCGCAGGGTCGACCGCCGCGGCGTTCCGCGCGACGAGGATGAGCGCCGGGAAGATGGAAACGGCGAGCGCGCGAGCACTTCCCACGGCATGAACCAATCTTAGTTCACTGCCTTGATTGCCGTCAGGAACCGCTCGGCGGGCACGAACTCGTTGAACCGCACCTTCTCCTGGCCGCTGCTGTCGAGAACGACGACCGTTGGCAGTCCGACGACTCGGTACTTGTCCTTGATCTTGGTCACCTGCGGGTTGTCGTCGTCCGTTGCGTCGACGCGTACGGCCACGAAGCGTCCGGCCTCTTCGCGGACTTGCTCGTCGGCGAACGTATGCGTCGCGAGCTCGTTGCACGCTCCGCACCAGGACGCGCCGAAATCCACGATCATCGGGCGGTGGCTCGTTTGCGCGGTCTGGACGCCGAGCTCTTCCGAGTCCAGCCATTTCAGCTGAGCCTTGGGGGTAAGAAACCACGCGACGAGCACGAACCCCCCCACGATCGCGAGCGGCGCGGAGGTGAGCTTCATCGGCTTTGAGAAGTGCGCGATCGGCGACTTGCGGCGCTCGGCCGCCACGTGCACGCCGGCGAGCACGACGCCGACGGCGAGGAGCGCCAGGCTCATCCCTAGGAACGTGGTGTCGCGGCGAACGAAGCTCGCCAGCGACGGGACCGCGGTGCGTAGGAAGTAGAGCGCGAGCACGGTCAGCATCACGCCGAAGAACCACTTGACGCCCAGCATCCACGAGCCCCCCTTCGGTAGGTTCACGGCGAACGTCCCCACGAGGAAGAACGGAACGCCCAGGCCGAGCGCGAACGTGAACATCATCGCCGACCCGAGGAACACGTTGCCCGTGGTCGCGATGTAGATGAGGAGCGCGCTCATCACCGGCCCCGTGCACGGCGCCGCGATGAGCGACGTCACGAGCCCGAGGGTGAAAGCGCCGCCGTAGCCGATGCCGCCGACCGTCGCGAGGCGATTGTTCAGGCTCGACGGAAGTGCCAGCTCGTACGCGCCGAACATCGACGCGGCCAGACCGAGGAGGACCGCTGCGATGAACCCGACGACGTACTTGTTCGAGAGGAGGCTGCCGAAGAGCGCGCCCGACTTCGCCGCACCGACGCCGAGGACCGTGAAGAGGACGGCCATTCCGAGAACGAAGACAGCGGACAGCGCCGCCCCCTGCGCGCGCGACTTCGCTTCCTGCGCGCCGAAGACGCTGACGGTGATCCCGATCATCGGCCAGACACACGGCGTCGCGCTCGTTGCCAGGCCGCTCGCAAACGCGATTCCGGCGGCCACGATCGGTCCGCTACTCGCGAGCGCTGCGGAGAACTTGTCGGCGGCGTCGCCCGCACCTCCGTCCGCGAACGCAACGACCGGCGCTAGAAGGACGGTCGCGAATACGGCCGAGCACCACAGAGTGCGATTCGTGCGGGCTTTCACTCTTCGTTCTCCTGTCGACCGCGCGGCGCGCCAGCAGGTGGCTACGCCTTCGCGATCGTGAAGTTGTGCGGAAATGGGGACGACGTCGTCACCGTGACCGCGGTACCGGCTTCGATCGCTTGGAGCTGCGCCTGCGTGAGAGAGACGGAGTGATCGTGACCGTCGTTGATCGACGTCGTGTAAGTCACCCCGGCGGCGGGGGGCGCGGTGAGATCCGACGTCAGCACGCACAGGCTGTGGTCGTGATTGTTCGTGATCGTCGAGATCTCGAAGATCCCATTGCACGCGGAGGCGTCTTCCGACGCATTGATGACGGACGATGAGGAGGGGTTGCCGCTCGAGCTACACCCCACGGTCGCGCCAGCGATGGGCACGAGCAGCAGAACGGTCGACTTCGCCAGGACCTCGCGCCTAGTCAGCTTGGTTTCCATAGTCTTCCTCCGAGCGGTGGGGCGGATCAGAGCTTCGCGTCGCGAACGCGCGCCGCACCGATCGCGCTGACTAGAGATCGAGCTCCTTCGAGAACGGCAGGCACTCCGAGCTGTTTCCTTCTGGTCCTTTGCACACGGCGCCCTTGAGCACAGCGTGACCCTTCGGCAGCCCGCTCACGACTGCGTTCGCCCCTTCGAACTTGAAGCCGTCCTTGCCGACCTTCTTGTCGCCGACGGTAACTTTCCAGGGGTACTCCTTGTTGATGTGAAAGCCGGCGTGCGCGACGACCTTGATCGTGCCTGCCGATGCGCTCGCGTCGAAGCCGGCATCGTCCGCGAGGGCGACCGTGGGGACCGAAAGGCTCAGGAGTGCTCCGGCTGTGGCGGCGAGAAGCGAGACGACTCGCGTACGAAGCGACCTCGAGGGCTGCGTGGAGACTTGGGGGTTCATGCTGACTCTTCTCCGTTCTTCTCGCGAATGTTCAACGAGCGGAGCGTCTTTTTCGTCACCTGCCGGAGGCGGCGATCAGAACTCGAACGCAAGCCCGAAGACGAAGCAGTCCGTCCCCACGCGGAGCGGGTCCTTCTGCGCGATCCCGTCGAGGGTGCTCGCCATGTATTCGGCGAAGATGTACGTCCCGTTGATTCCGGTCAGGTCGTCGAGGTTCTTCACGGTCGTGGGGTCGAACACGCCGAGGTTGAACGCGAGGCCCGCCGCGAGCTGGCTCCCCCACGTGTGCCCTTCGCCGACGACCCCTTCGCGCGAGACCGATACGCCGACGCTGTTCGACGCCCGCCAGAGGGCGTAGCCCAGGCCGGCCTTCGCGTACGGAACCACCGGGATCCCGAACCGTCGCCAGAGCACGTCGAGCCGAAAGACGCCGACCAGGTAGATCGGGAGAATCTCCAGGGTCGTCGATTCGGACGAAGGTATCCCGGTGCTCGCGACGTTCGCCTGCCCGGAGATCGTGTAGTAGCCGACCCCGAGCCCGGGTCCGAGCGAGCCGATGTTCGGGATGTGGAGCGCCTGCCAGTCGAACTCGATCCCCCCCTCGTAGCCCGTCTGCCCGCTGAACGTGTTCGCGAAGGGGGTGTTCCCGCCGAGCGCCGGATCGGAGTCTACCTGCGGCTGGTACAGGGCGAAGCGCAGCTCGACCGCGAAGTTCTGCACGCTCGCGGCGTGATGTCTCGTCTCGAGCGCTTCGCTCCCTCCGACGGACGGCGACGCCTCATACGAGGTCTGCGCCCATGCCTCGCGGGACGTGAGGGCGAAGGCACACACGATCGCGAGGTAGGGGAAGGGCGAGGAGACGCACCGCATCGGGAGTGACGGCAGCACCGCGCGTGCCACCCCGGACGTGCGCGGTTCGTGGCCGTTTAGGTACCTTTCGTCGCTTGTTCTGTTACCCCGGGGGCGTCTGCGGGGTCAACCTGGCGGGGCCGCGGCTCGCGCGGCTCCAACGTTGACAATCTGACAGAGCGCCGCCGGGCGGGATCAACGCCAGAGTTGCCCCGCTGTCCCGCTATTGGCGGGGGTCGTGGGGGGGATCGGCGCAGGGGATCGCGAACGCGGCCTTGCACTGCTCCGTCAGCGTCACGGTCACGCCGGTGATGGCGTTGCTCGTCGGCGGATCGTCCGCGCAATGGTCCGCTGCGCGCTGCTCGAACTCCGCCTCGCTCGCGCGAGCGAGGAACTCGGCTTTCGCTGGACAGTACTGCTCTGCGGCGAGCGCGCGCACGTACATGCCCATCTGCAGCATGGCCATCGCGCTGCTCTCGCTCATCGCGTTCCTGAGGCCGAACGTGTGGTGGTAGTCGTTCTTCGCGAGGTCGTCGCCGATCGCGCGGACGTCGTTCCATGCCCGGTTCTTTTCGTCCTCGCGCTTGATCTGCTCGTCGATGCCGTTGATCTCCGCGCAGGCGTGCAGCGACTGCAGCGCGCACCCCTTGTCCAGGTACTTCCGCGCGTCGTCGAGCTTCGGTGGCTTCGCGTTCCGGAGGCGGACGGCGTACGCGAGGCACATGGCGGCCTCCCCTTTGTCGCAGCGGGCGCTGCACGCCCCCTCGTTGGAACCGCAGGCGAGGGTGGCGGCCGCGACTGACTGAGCTTCCGCGTCCATCTTCCTTTGACGCTCCGCCCTGTCGGCGCCGTTCTTCTTGGCCTGGTCGTAGGCTTGGTGCGCGTAGCGCTCCGCGTCTACCACCCGGGGCTCGAGCGAGACGATCTTCGCGGCGGAGATGTTCGGCTGCAGCACCTCGTTCGCGAGTTGAACGGTTCGCGCCACGAGCGCGCCGACTCGTGCGTTGGGGTCGCTGATCGCGAGCGCCATGGAGTTGCACTCGAGCTTGGGCAACCTGCACGAGAGCACTTGATCCAATCCCCTCGCGGCGGTCTCCGTGCCGTCGACATCGAGCGCGTCGGAGGCCATCTTCTTGGCGGCCTTCGCCCGCTCGACGAGTGCCCGCGCGCGAGCCGGGTCTGGGGCGGTCGCCGTCGCTGCCGAGGCAGACGTTGGTGCTGCGAATCGCACGGGGAGCGAAACCCCTAGTGGCCACCCGGCGAGGGCGACCCCGATTCCCGCGAGCACGCCCCGCATGACTACCAAAACGGCACCTCCTCGTGCTCGACGAGGCTTTCTCGTAGCACATGGCCATCGGCCGCGCGTCACGGCATCGGCGCGCACCCCGATGCCCACAGTGGATCGAACGCCGTGCCCGAAGCTCCCGTCAGACTCGACGTCATGTTCTTGGGCACTGCGCTTCCATTGCTCGCATTGCTCGGATCGACGACGTAGACGTCCGTGCCGTCTCCGTACGCGATGAGCCCCGTCGGCCCCCAGGCGGGATTGGCCGACTCGTTGGGGGCGGAAGAGAAGCCCTCGGTCGCGGTCACTTTCGTCCCCGAGTCGCACGACGACGGGAGGGAGGCATAGGAATAGACGCGAAGCCACCACTGCGTGTCGTCGGAGCACTCGGTGACGGCGGCGACGCTCGCGAGGTCTGGAGAGGGGGAGGGGTTCGGGTAGTCGAGATCGCCGAGCCCTTCGACGACGAGCGTCTGCGAGTTGGAGCCGTCGGCGTTGATGCTCCCGAAGGCTCCGCCGAAGCCGTAGAGGATCGTGCTCGAGGTTCCGAGGAACACCGGATGGCCGTATCCCCACCCGATGTTCGGTGGTTGCTGGAGGAGGATGCGGTCGTTCGTGCCGTCGACGTCGACGATATGCAGGTCGTATCCGAGCGTGTAGGCCACGCTCGTGCCGTCGGCCGAGAGGGACGAATAGCTCGGCGACTGCCCGCTCAGGATGGGCGTCGTCGTCCCCGAGGCGAGGTCGTCGATGTAGAGAGTCCCTTCGTCTCCGCCGTCGGTGTCCCCTTCGAAGCTGACGTAGAGGAGCTTCGTGCCGTCGCCGGAGATCGAGGCGAAGATGGGGCCTTTGTGCGCGAGCGGGAGAGTGTGGCCGTCGGTTCCGTCGGAGCGCATGGCGTAGACTTGCGCGCCGTCGAGGCTGTCGAGCTCGAAGAGGAGCCACGGGCGGTCGGCGTTCGCGCACGACGCGTTGCTCCCCTGGGGCCCACCTGCCGCGGAGAGGAGATCGGTGCGGCTGCCGCAAGCGACGAGCACGAAGGAGGCGAAGAGGAGCTTGCGGCGCATTCGCGGGGGCCCGCGGCCATCCTAGCTCGCGCTCGGGAGCGCGAGCGATCCGACGATCGCTACCCACCGTCGTCGGAGGCGTCGGAGCCACCGGCGGCGTCGGCATCGGGCGATCCGGCGTCGGCAACGGTCGCGTCGTCGCTCACCCCGGAGTCCGCCGGTGGCGCGATCGCGCCGGTGTCCGCGATGGTGCCGCTATCCACGACCGTGTTCTGCGTCGTGGTCGGGAAGCTCACGGAGGGGTCGGGCGAGGAACAGTCGACGAGCACCGCGACTGCGGCGAAGGCGAGACATGCAAGGACGCCCAAGATGCCTCGCGAGACTCGGACGGACGGGCGCATGTCTTCACTTTCCCACGGGAGGCGTGGCTACGCCCGTCGCATGACGATCGCCGATGCCGGGCAGGCCCCCTGGAGCTCCCTCGAGCCCTCGAGCGAGACCGGAACCTCCTCACGTGCAACGCGCACGAATCCCAAGAGCTCGAAGTAGTTCGCCGCGATCGTCGTGAGCAGGTACACCGCGCGCAGTCCGCGGGCCTTCGCATCCTCGAGCACGCGATCGGTGACAGCGCGGCCGATCCCGCGCCCCTTCGCGCTCCGGGCCACGACGACGGAACGAAGCAGACCGTAGTCTCCGTGGACCTCCAGTCCCGCCGCGCCGAGGACCTCGCCCGCCTCTTCGGCGACGACGAAACGCGCGAAGTGGTCCTCGATGCCGTCGAGAGGGAGACTCTCTCCCCGGAGCAGCGCCTCGATCTTGGCGCGATCTCCGGGGCGTGCGACGCGAACGGCGGTCATGGGAGCCTCCAGCCTCGTTCGGTGATGAGCGCTTCCACACGCCGCCGGACGTCGTCCCTGATCTCCCGAACGCGCTCGAGCGACTTCCCCTTCGGGTCTTCGAGCGGCCAGTCGTCGCGCTTCAGTCCGGGGACGACGGGGCACGCTTCGCCGCAGCCCATCGTCACGAGGAGCTGGGCCCCCTGCGCGAGATCGTCGGTGAGCTTCTGCGGTGCGGCCCCGGATAGGTCGATCCCGACCTCGCGCATCGCTTCGAGCACCTCCGGATGCACGCGCGTGCCCGGCTCGGTCCCCGCGGAGAGGGCGCGCGCCTTCGTGGCGTCGGCCAGCGCGTTGAACCAGGCCGCCGCCATCTGAGAGCGACCCGCGTTGTGAACGCACGCGAAGATGACCTTGTTCATGCGGGCCACGTGGTCATGTGGGCTCGTCTCCTCGCTGCAAGACGCGACCAGCCACTTTGGGGAGCGCCGGGACGAGCCAGCGGAAGAGCAACGTCGCGGCGGCGGCCCCCGCGAGCTGCGCGACGATGAAACCCGGAGCGTCGGCGGGGCGGATGCCGGCGAACGTGTCGCTGGCCGAGCGCGCGAGCGTCACGGCGGGGTTCGCGAACGAAGTAGACGAAGTGAACCAGTACGCCGCGGTGATGTAGGCCCCCACGGCGAACGGGACGACGTCCGGCCGCCGGCGCGCGCAGCCCCAGATCACCGCGAGCAGCCCGAACGTCGCCACGAACTCGCTCGTCAGCTGTGCGATGCCCGATCGCTCGTGCTGCGACGCGAAGAACAGCGCGGGCTCTTTGAACATCACGTGCGCCGTCGCTACTCCGCCGAACGCACCCACGATCTGAGAGAGGATGTACGCGGGGACCTCCCGCCACGGCAGTCCTCCCTGGCTCGCGTCGGCGATCGTGACGGCCGGATTGAAGTGCGCGCCGGAGACCGGCCCGAACGTGAAGATGAGCGCGACCAGACCGGCGCCGGTCGCCATCGTGTTCGCGAGGAGCGCGATCGCGACGTTCCCCCCCGCGAGCCGCTCGCCCATGATCCCCGATCCGACGACGGTCGCGAGGAGGAGAGCGGTTCCCAGCGCTTCGGCGACGAGCTTCTTCAGCAGCATCCGGTCTTCTTGCCGAGCTGCAGCGGCTTGTCCTCGGACGGCAGCGCGATGGGGGCGCAACAGGCAGCCGACGTCTTCGAGGGATCGTCGTGCATTGCCTCGACGTCGCCTTTCACGACGAAGACCTCCCACATGTTGCCGTCGGGGTCCTCGACCCAGACCTTGTCTTGGAGCGCGTAGCAGCACGACGTGTTTTCTTCCGTGAAGGTCTTCAGGCCTGCTGCCTTGAACCTCGACCACGCGGCCGCGACGTCCTCCGTGCTGAGCACCTGCACGCCGAAGTGGCTCGCGTTCACGCCGGTGCGGGCTGCCTCCTGCATCGTCAGGTTGAGGGAGGGGGCCGAGAGGTCGAACTTCGCGTACCCGGGCCGGCGCTTCGTGGCGGTGACGCCGAAGGCCTTCTCGTAGAACGCGACCGAGGCGTCGATGTTCGAGACATTCAACGAAACGTGGGGTTTGAGAATGTTCATGGTCTCGCGCTCTTTCTTCCAGAAATGTCGAACAACTAGGTCAAAAAAACTCAGCAGCACGCGGCCTTCGCGCCGCGCTTGCAGCAGTCTTCCCAGACGTACGCCGTGAGGGCGCGGAGGGCGTCGTAGTCGGCGCTGTAGTAGTGGAACGTTCCCTCGCCCCGCGTGCGGACGACGCCGGCGTCGAGGAGACGCTTCAGGTGGTGGCTGAGCGTGGAGGCCGGGAGATCGACGTGAGTCTGGATCTCGCCCGCCGCGGCACCCTCATCGCCCGCTTGAACGACGAAGCGCAGGATCGCGAGGCGCACGGGGTGGCCGAGCGCACCCAGCTGTTCTGCGTGGCGCTCCAGCTTCGAGGGCATGAAGTTACTTCTAACATTTTCGAAGAAGTGAGCAAGCGCGGCGTGCTCGATGACGGTGGACGTACGCCAATACCGAGGTCGTATGTGCCTCAGGTCTCCGGTCGCACCAAACTGAGTTCCGTGGGAGCCGCGGCGTGGGTGGGCCGCGCGCCGTCCGCTATTCTGTCGCGATGCCCTCGCAGAGCGAGCCACTCGTCGCGGAGGCGCACCAAGTCGAGCCGGGAACGATCATCGCCGAACGGTACCGCGTGGAAGCGATCCTCGGCGAAGGGGGCATGGGGATCGTCTACCTCGCCGAGCACGTGCACATTCGCAAGCGCGTCGCGATCAAGGTGCTCTTGCCCCAGTGGGCGACCACGCCCGAAGTCGTGGCGCGGTTCGAGCGCGAGTCGGTGGCGGCGGGGGCCATCGAGCATCCCAACGTCGCGGCCGCGACGGACTTCGGGCGGCTCGCGGACGGCTCGTTCTTCCTCGTCCTCGAGTATCTCGAAGGGCGAACTCTGCGGTCGGAGCTCGAAGGGGGAGCGATCCCTCCGGCTCGCGCGCTCGAGATCGCACGCGGCGTCGCGCTCGGCGTGGGGGCAGCGCACGCGAAGGGGATCGTGCATCGCGACCTCAAGCCGGAGAACGTGATGCTCGTCGAGCGAGACGGCGATCCCTATTTCGTGAAGGTGGTCGACTTCGGGATTGCGCGCGTCGAGGGGTGCGCGGCGGCGAATGGCCAAGTGCTGACGAGCGCGGGCGAGGTCCTCGGAACGCCCGACTACATGGCGCCGGAGCAGGTTCTGGGAGGGAACGTCGACCATCGCGCCGACCTCTATGCCCTCGGCGTGATGCTCTTCGAAATGCTCACAGGCGAGTGCCCGTTCCGTGGGGGAGCGGCCACGCTCCTTCGGCAGCACGTCCTGAACGAAGTCCCGCCGCCGCTCCCTCCGGAGGTCGCGCTGCGACTGCCGGAGTCGCTGCGCGGGATGGCCGCGCGCTTGATGCAAAAGGATCCGGGGGCGCGCTTCGAGAGCGCGACGGAGCTGGTCGCTACGATCGACAAGGCGTTCCTGGAGATGGCGCAAGCCACGACACCTCGACGCGCGCCGGATCCGGTCGTGCCGGTGAGCGCGGAGTCTCCCTCGTTGCGCGGATGGGCGGTGTCGTCGGCGCAGCACGTGATGAGAGAGCCGCGAACGCGCGCGCGAGCTCTGTTCGTAGGGGTGCTTGCAGTGGTCGTGGTGACGGCGGTAGGGCTCCGGAGCAGCAGCGGGCGCGTTGCCGAGACGAAGGGGACGACGAGCGGAGCGATGCCAGTCAACGCGGGAGCTCCGAGCACGAGCGCGCATGCGGAGGAGGGGGCCTCGCCCAGCGCGAGCGGGACGCCGAACCCGCCGCCGAGCGCGACACCGAGTCCCCCGCCGAGCGCGACTCCGCGCAAGCGACGAACGGGGCCCGGAGGGATCTACATTCCTCCGCCGAGCCGTTGGTTTCGCTGAAGCGGACGCGCCGGGGTCACGGCATGAACGAGACGCCGAGGGTGAGGAGGTCCGGGTAGCCGAGGCGGAAGGTGAGCGCCACCGTCTCGCTCACGTGATGGCGCCCGCCGACCCAGAAGGCAGGGCCGACGCCGGTGTCGGGCGCGTAGCCGTTGTCGTACGCGCCGCACGCGGGCAGGCCGGGACCGTTGCATGGGTAATTCGAGTTGTAGATGCCATGGTAGACGTAGACGCCGGGCTCGACGAAGACGCTGAAGTGGCGCGCCACGTAGAAGTTCCCGGGTGGTCGCGCGGGCGCCGGATCGTGTCGTCGGCGTGCGCGGCGGCCGGCATTAGCCCCACGACGCACAGCGCGACCGCGAAGAGGGGGCGGATCGTGGACCATGGCGCAAGGGCGATGGCGATCGCGCGCCTCACTTGATCGGGACTGAGCACGTGCCGGTGCACTCTAGCCCAGAGCAGCAGGCGAGCGCGGCGCAAGACTCCCAATGGCGCGAGATGCGGGCGGTCCGAGTGGTTCGACGACATCACCCCCAACGTGAGCGCAACAAGCATGCCCTCGGGGCAAGAGACAGTCGCCACACCTCGGGCCACTCACACACGGACATGTGCCGCGCTGCTACGCTGGAAGGAGTGACCGCGCGCGCCCTCCTCGCTATCGCGCTCGCCGCCAGTTCATTGGCGTGCACGGCGCTCCCTAGCGTGACGTTCGTTTCGGACGATGCGTCGAGTGGTGATGGCGCAACGTCAGTCGACAGCGCAGCGCCTCCGTCCGACGCGACGCTAGGAGAGGCCTCGGCGCTGCCCGACTCGTCTGGGGAGACGGACTCTGCACCTCCATCGGATGCTGGGCCGCCGCCGTCGGACTCGGGCCCCGCGTGTCCTCCCGCCGGAGCTCCAGCGGGAACCCTGTGCTGCGCGAATGGAACGCCCTGCATTGGCCCAGCATGTTCGATTTGCAACGAGTGCAACTGCGCAGTCGGTCTTTACTGCTGCGCCAAAGAAAACGGTGGGGGGCACGTTCAGGGGACGATCTGCTCGAGCGCTCCGACTAGCTCGCAGTGTCCCACTCAGTAGGCGGCTTGTGGGACATCCGATTACGAACCGACCGGTTGCGGCGCGCGTCCATCAACTACTGGTCGACCTCGTGACCGGTGCGGACTCGCGGCTACACCTCACACACCGCGCAATCGATTGAATCTCCTTCCGTTGCACTCCGGGTAGGCGTTGCACGATCTTTGCTGGAACTTTCCATCAACGATGGAGCCGTCTCGTCGCCATAGCCTCTGGCCGGAAGAGAGCGACACGCAACCGGGCTGTGCGTCGAATGTGCGACCGAGCTGGCGCGCGCGTCCACCGTTGCAGAGCACGACCTACAGCATTCTTCCGGAGGCGCGGACGCGGCGTGTCTCTGCGCCGCCCGCTAGCGCCGTGCGCTCGACACCGCCAGCGTCGGGAGACCCGGCAGACACTGCGCTCGCTCCGCGCGGCGAAGTGCTGTCCGTCACGCTGCGCCAGGCAATCGACGCGATGCACGCGAGTCTCCCGACGCTGAGCCACTACGAGCTCCTCGGCGTGACATGTGATGTCGAGCTCTCCGAGCTCCGCCGCGCGCGAGAGGCGCTCGTGTCTGCGTTTCACCCGAGTCGGTTCGCGCGGACGCTCATGGGGCGCTACGGGCGAATGCTCGAGGACATCAGGGCGCGGGTTGAGGAAGCCTACGCGACGTTGTCGGCACCCGACCGCCGTGCTGCCTACGACGCGCGATTGTCGGAGAGGTGAGCCAGGCGGGCGTCTTAGGGGAGGAGCCAATGTTCATGTCGTGCAAGAGCTGGCTTTCGATCTGGGCGACCATGGCGATGGGCGCGACGGCCGCGTGTGGGGGAGCGCAGAAGGGAGACCCGACGCAGCCGAAGTCTCCTTTCAGCTACTCCCAGTCGAACGGCGAAATCCCCGTCGAGAACGTCGAAGGGGCCTTGAGCACAGCCGACTACGACGAAGGGGTCGCAGCGCTCGGCAACGGCGACATCGACGGCGCGGAGGCCGCGTGCAAGCGGATCCACGACCGCGACCCGAAGGACGCCGCGGGGCTCGTTCTCCTCGGGCTCATCCGCGAAAAACAGGGGAACAAGGAGATCGCCGAGAAGGCGTACAAGCGCGCGATCGAGCTTCGTCCCGATCTCGAGGCGGCGTACGTCAATCTGAGCGCGCTCTTCCTCGATGAACGGCGCACGGACGATGCGCTCGCTGCGGCACGCCACGGGTTGGCGAAGGCCCCCGCGAGCGCCGCGCTGCACGCCAACGCAGGAGCCGCGCTCGCCGCGCAAGGCGATCAGGCGGGCGCCGCTGCCGAGTTCGACCAGGCGACGCGCGCCGCCCCGAGCGATCCGATGCTCCTCGTCACCTACGGCCACTGGCTCCGCCTCTGGAAGCAGAACGACCTGGCGCTGACGAAGCTCCGCGCCGCGCGCCCGCTCACGAAGGAGCCGGGCGTGCTCGCGGCGATCGGCGAGGAGCTAAAGGCGCTCGGCGCGTTCTCGGACTGCGTCCCGACGTTCGATCAGGCAATCGCGCTGAAGGACGCCCCGGAGCTCCACACGTACAGAGCGGTGTGCAAGCTCGGGGCGAAGGACACCGCGGGGGCCAAGGCCGATCTCGAGACCGCCATCGAAGGGCAGTATGCGCCGGCGCACTTCTATCTCGCGCGCGTCCTCGCCGAGTCCAGCGACTGGACGGGCGCGGCGGCCGAGTACGAGACGTTCCTCAAGCTCGAGCCGAACGTCCCGGCGGCGAAGGTCGCTCGCGAGAAGCTGAAGGTGGCCATGGCGCACGTGAAGAGGTGAGAGGTGCCGACCTAGGCCGGCGATGGCCGGACAGCGCGTGATCAGCGCAGTTCGCCCCTCGTCACCCGCTTCCGCGCCTCCTTCACCAAGCTGGTCGGGGCAGACGCCGTCGCCGGGTCCTTCGCCGCCCGCGCCTTGCTCTCCGCCGTGTGAAGGAGCCGGTCGGGGTACCCGTCCTTGTAGGCGCTGGGGTCGAACGCGTCTTTCCGGAATTGCCCGACCGTGTCCGTCCACTGCTTGGCTGCCCCCGGTAGCTTCGCCGGGGCGCTCACGGGGAGCTCGATCTTGTCCAGCGACCGGAGCTCGTTCGCGTAGAACAGCTCGCGCATGAGGAGCCCCCGCTCTCGGTAGCGCTCGATGAGGACCAGCTGGTCGCGCGCCGCCTCGCTGTAGAGGACTCCAACGGCCGACGTGCGGGTCTCCTCGAGCGCGTCGACGAGCGCGGCGTAGCCGTCGACGGTTCCCTCCTGGGGCCCGACGAACATCGCCTTGCCGAGGTAGATCGGATCGACGCTCCCCGCGGGGACGCACTCGACGATCTCGATCGTTCCCGCTCGATCCGACGCGGCCGTCTTGAGCTCCTCGACGGTGAGCACTGCGGCTTTGCCGTCCGGTAGCACGTATTGCTTCGCGATCGCCGGTCGCGGAACGATCGCCTCGTCCCCCGTGCAGTAAGTGCAGGAGTAGAGCTGCTCGACCTTCTTGCCGCACTTCGCGTGCACGAGCGAGAGCGGGACCGATCGCTCGGAGGCGACGGAGTAGAGCTTCACCGAGATGAGAGCGGGACCGAAGCAGATCTCGACGTTGGCGGAAGAGCGAGGCGTCATGGGCGGGTGCTCTACTCCATCCAAACGCGCGCGCGAACGGGTCTCGCCAAAATGGTGCGCGCGGCCAACGGCGCGTCCGATCGCGAGCAACAATCGGCGAGAGCGGCCGATACGCGCGCGCGCGACTGAGAAGGAGGGGCCCCTACGGCGTGATCCGGTAGTCCGTCATCTTCACCTCACCGCGGAAGTGCTTCCGGATCAGAAACAGGAAGCCCCCCTTCGCCTCGAAGCCCAGCTTCGACATCGCCGGGCCGAGCGGTGTCTTCGCGTTGAACTCGACGGTGAAGTGAATCCAGTCCACGAACGTCGGGGGTTTGCTGAGCTTCGCGCCGGCCGTGAGGATCGTGCCGCTCACCGTGTCGACCCACGCCTTCCCCTCGACGGTCTTGCTGCTCGGCTTCTTCGGGGTGAAGGAGATCTCCACGTGCGTCGGATCGGCCGGGTCGGTGCCGATCTGGTCGTACACGTAGTTGTCCGAGGTCGAGGAGAACGGCGCGTCGATGTTCAGGCTGACCTCGCCCTTCTTCTCCGCTTTCTCCTTCTCCTCTTTCTTCGCCTCTTTCTCGGCCTTCGCGCGCTCCTCTGCGGTTACGTCTTTTCCGTCCCGGATGCACTTCTCGAGGGTCTCGTGCGCATTCTTTCCGTCGGCATCGACGTGGGAGACGCGGGTCTCGGTGCTCGCGACCTTGCCGTCGCTGTCGACCTCTTCGATCAGCGACTCCTCGTGGAAGCTCGCGCGCTTCCCGAGGTCGTCGAGGGCGTCGATCTGATGGCCGATCCGCGCGATCAGCGCCGGGTCCGGGGGCTGCGCGGCGGCGGCGCGGGGGAGCGTGGCGGCGAGCGCGAACGCGAGGGTCGCGCCCGAGATGCGGAGCAGGGCCGCGGGGCGGGTTGAGGTCGAGAGTTCGTGCATGGCGGTGCAGCCTCCAGAAGCGATGAATTGTTCCTTTGCCCGTGCGGCGCTCTTCGTCAACGGGGAGCGGGTTATTTCAAGGGGGGGGTGGATTGGGGGGGTCGCGGCGGAACGCCCCGCCGCCTACCTGGGCCCAATCTTGCGGGCCCCCGGCATTCGTCCGAGCCTCTTGTCGAACGTAGCGAGGGGGGCCGCGCCTGCGCCCTGGGCAATGGCGAGGATCAGGCAGTCGGAGAAGTCCGCGCGCGAGGCCCCGAAACCTTCGAGCGCCGCGCGGACCACGTTCGGCTCCTGCAGAGCGATGCCGTCAGTGTCGATCAGCATCTCCACGAGCGTGCGCACGCGCTCGCGAGAGAAGCCGTAGGCGCTCACGAGGACCCAGGCGAGCTCCGCGAGCACGACGTGGGAAACGAACAGCGGCGAGTGGGTCCGCTGGAAGGTCCGCGCCGCGCGTGCCTGCTCTTCGTCGTCCTCGATAAGCAAACGGAGCAGGACGTTCGTGTCAGCCGCGGCCATACTTCGCTCGTAGCGCGCTGTCCCGCGCCTCGCGGATCGCCGCAAGGGACCGACGCCGGACCGGCCTGTCCGCGCAGAGCGCGCGCAAGTCGTCGATGGTGAACCTCTTCGGGCGGACGAAGAGAGCACCGTCCCTCTCCTCCCAGACGAGCTCCGTTCCTGGAGCTATCCGGAAGCGTCTCCGCACCTCGGCAGGGATTGAGATCTGATTCTGGGAGGTTACTCGTGAGGTGGCAGAGGTCATCTCATTACCCATGGTAATGCATGGCTTCGCATCGTCAAGCAACGCTCTCCCGGCCACGGTTGCCTCCTCAACGCCGGACGCCCCGCCGCCCCCCTCTCCGGAGGCGGCGGGGCCCACGTTACCCTCGACTCAGCCCATCCCGAACGGCCGCCGCGCCAGGGACAACAGCGCCACGCCGAACGACAGCGTCGCGCTCCCCCCCGCGCCGTGGTCTGGCGGTCCCCCGCCGTCGCGCATGTAGCGGAGCGCGAGGCGGGAGCCGATCAGCGGGCCGACGAGCGCGACGAAGACCGTCACCGGCACGACGCGTGAGACGGCGAGCGTCGTGATCGAGGCGATGATCGTCGCGTCGAAGGCGAAGGCGAGCCAGCGTGACAGACGGGTGTCCATCACGAGTGCGACGCCCCGTTCGAAGCGACCGGGACGCCGTTCGCGGGGGCGGCGACCGCCGGTTGCGTCGCCGGTGCCGAGACGACCGGTGCCTCGACGACCGGCGACGCGATGACCGGCGCGCTCACCGGCGCGCTCGGCTCCGTCGTCCCCGGCGCCTTCTGCGCGTTCTGCGCCGCGAGCGCCGCCTTCGCCGCGGCCTTCTGGTGCGCCTTGCCGACCAGACCGTGCGTCGGTGCGTTCCCCGCGGCGACCTCGGCCTTGTTCTTCGTCCTCGTCGCGACCGACTTCTTCGCGCTGACCGCCTTGGCGCCCAGCAGCGTCGCCAGGCCCGCGTACGTCGTGGCGAGGGACGGATTCCCCTTCACTGCGAGCTGGAAGGACGGCGTGAGTCGGTCCATCAAGGTCCGCATGGTCGTCCAGCAGATCCCTTCCTGATCGCGGCAGTACGCATCCCACGCAGCGGCCGCGTTGCGCATCGTCGACCAGTCGCTCGTCACGTCGAGCGTCTGGAGGACATCGGCGATCGGCGGCGCGGTGGAGCCGAGGGTGGTCGTGTAGCTCGTGAAGTTCCCCAGGTCGGTGATCGCGAGAGGGAGCGCGACGAGCTCGGCCTTCTGCGGTTGCATTCCCTTGTAGTTCGCGCCGTTCGTGGGGACGAAGCCGCTCGGGGGGGAGGGAATGTTGGCGCTCGCGGGGGGCGGCGCGATGAACGGAGTGGACGGGACGGGGGCGGGGTTTGCGGGAACCGGGGCGGCGGTTGCGGCGACGGCGTGCGCGGCCTTGGTGCTGGCGGTGCTGTGCGAGACGGACTTCGTGGCTTTGGCTCGGGTGGACATGGTCGGGTCTCCTTGTGGATGGGTGCGAGCGATCTCGCAGCCTTCACGATGGATGCCCATTTCGTGCACCCGTTTGCACCCGTTTGCTCCAATTCGGGGAGGGTCGCCCGTTCGCAGGACAGGTCTCCGCGCGCGAACGGCGTAAGGATGCTGCTCATGCGAGCCCGCGCGCTGAGCCAATCCGGTGAGCACTGTCTCCCGCGGTCGGAGCCGTGTCCGTCGATCACCGAAGACGCATGTCCGCTCGACGCGCGTGTCGCGCCCGTGGTCGCGGTGTGGGCTGAGCGGTACGGGCTGACCGACTCGGAGGGGGACGTCCTTCGACGGTGCGCGCTCGGGGAGAGCCGAGAGGCGATCGTCGCCGCGCGCGGGACGTCGATGCTCACGCTGCAGAAGCACGCCTCGAACATGCTGCGGCGGACGCTCGACGAGTCGCTCCAGGCCGCCGCGGCGCGCCTGCTTCGCGAAGTGCTCGAGCGCGGCGAGGCCTACTCGCCGTCGAGTAGCCGCCGCGAGGTACTCCCGTGCGCGCATTGCGGGAATAGACACCGCGCTCCAGGTTAGCGCCTCGGCGAGAGGCCTATTGAAAAGTAGGCGGCCTCGACTGAATGGCAGTTAGACAAGAACCAAGAAGACACCAAACCAAGTAGGGAGACGACTACCATGATGACGGCACACAAGTTTGGACTCAGCATCGGGCTCGCTGCGATTGGCCTCCTGGCCGCGGTCCCCGAGGTAAGCGCGAGCAGCGCGAACGGGATGGGGGGCTACGGCGGGCGCCCGCAGGTCGCCGGCAACGACAACTGCTTCTCCGAGAACTGGGGGAGCGTGGTCGGCTCGTGCGCGAGCAAGCCGGGGTGGGAGGTCGTCATGCCGGTGAACTCGCCGGGCTCGACATGGACCCCGTCGCTCCACGTCTACGGTGGGCTCACGGGCTCGATCACGTGCGGCGCGGTCGGCGTGTCGAACGATCGCTCGAGCATCTGGTCCGCGCCGCAGCAGACCGCCTCGGACGGGCCCGCGACGCTCAACTACAGCGTCTGGGTTCCCAACTCGGGGTATCTGTTCACGGCCTGCTACATCGGCGACGGCGCCGAGTGGTACACGGTCAACTACTGATTTTCGTCGCGGCGGCTCGGGGGGCGCTGCGCTGCCGCGGTGTCCCTCGCGCCTCCGACTACGGAGGAAGGTGCACTCATGAGAACATCGCATCACTTGCTGGCGACCAGCGCCGTCGTCGTCTGCGCCGTCGTCACTGGGCTCGTCATCGATCGAAATCATCGCGACGCCGACGTGCGCGACCTTCGCAAGAAGGTGGCCGCGCTGTCGGAGTCCGCTGCGTCCGCCGCGGAGCGCGATCCGAGCGAGCCTGCCCGCGTGGTCCTTCCGTTCGCGCCGGCTGCCGGGCAACCGGTCGCCGCGGCGCCCCCTCCGATCGCGTCGGCTTCGAGCGCTCCGGCCGAGGCGCGCCCGCCGGCTCCTGCGCCCGCCGAGATTCGCGACAACTTCGAGATCGCGTTCGAAGACGACCACGCCGACCCCTCGTGGTCTGCCCCCGCCGCGCGTCAAGCGCACGACAAGATCACCGCGGTGCTGCCGGAAGGCTCCCAGCTTCGGTCGATCGACTGCCGCGAGTCGATGTGCCGGATCGAGACGAGCCACGCGAGCATGGCGCGCTACCAGGCGTTCGCGCGGGCCGCGTTCATGGATCCGTCGACGGAGGTGTGGAACGCGGGGACGTTCTCGACGCCGTTGAACGACGGGCCGGTGAACGGGGGGCCGATCGTGATCGTTTCGTACGTGGGGCGGGAGGGGAAGGCGTTGCCGAACGTGATGTAGAGCAAGCGTCAGCGCGATGGCGAGAGAGCCGCTGCCAGCGCGGCCGGGTCTTCGACGCTCACCTGGAGCTGCCGCAACTTCACGGGGAAGCCCATGACGTACCCGCGCTGCTTCGGCTCGAGATCGATCGTGAGAATGCCGTCCCCCGCGCCGTTCACGAGCCAGCGCCCGGCCCACCCGTGAACGCCGCGGGTGAGCGGGACTCGCTTTCCGAGCGGCGCTGTCTTCGCGACGCACGAGCGATCGAACGTCGCGCGGAAGCCCCAGGCCATTCGCACCGAGACGGTGTTCCCTTCAATCTCGACGTACGAGTCGGAGGGTGAGAGGAGGAGAGCCGACGAGACGGCCGCGTAGGCCGCCTCGAATTTGATGGGGAAACGGGTGGAGTTGAGCATCGGACGACGTCGAAGGTAACCATGGCGGGAGGGGGCGCATGTCGGCATGGAAGTCGCGTAGGAGGGCGCTCGGCCGTGCGCAAAAGTCGGGCCGCGTGAACCGGCCGTAACCCCTCACTCCTCCGGATCCGTCTCCTCGATATTCGGCGCGATCATCAGCGTCCCGCCGTTCACCTGTCCGCGCACGATGAACGTCGACACCTTCCCGTCGCCGTTCAGGTCTCCATGCGCGGTGGCCTGGAACTGCCCGGCGCGCGAAGCGGTGTACGAGTACTGGTAGTACTGCGGCATATCGAGCGAGAACTGGAGGCACGCGAAACCCGCATTCCTCGCGCGGTCGACCTCCCACTCTTCCGCCGCTGACTGGTACTTCGAGCCGCGAACCGACGCGATGCTCGACGGCACGGGCCTCGACGCGGACGGGCACAGGGCGTGGTTCCGCTCGTAGGCGGCCGCGGCGTCCTTCGCGATCTGGCCGAGGGCGTTGCGCGCTTCGGCGGTCTTGGCGTTCGCGAGGTATTTGCGGACGCCGTAGATGGCGAGCGTCGCGAAGATCGGAAGGACGATGACGACGAGGCCGCCCATGACGATGAAGACGATGATCCAGGTGGGGAGGCCCGTCTTGGGGGCGGCGGGGGGCGCACCGGGCGGACCGGGCGGACCGGGCGGACCGACAGGAGGGTAGGCGTTCATGGGCGGAGCGTACTCCCGAACCGGGGACAGGTCCGAGTGCGCTTCACCTGTCCGCCTCCGCAGGTCTGCGCCTCACCGTGATCTCCAAGTTGAACGGCGCGAGGATCTTCTCCAGCGTCTTCACCGTGGGATTCCCCACTCCGCGCTCGAAGTCGATGAGCACGCGTGGGCTCACGCCGACGAGCGTCGCGTACTCGGCCTGCGTCTTCCCGGCGATCTTGCGCATCATGCGGACGGCTTCGACGAGCCCAAGGTCTGCTCGCTTCGCGCGGTCGTAAAGCTGGGTGCGAAGCGCGATGCGTTCCTCCTTCTTCACGGTGGGCTCCTTCCGTTCTCAAACACTCACGCGCGGACCGAAGCAAGCTCGCGCGCCACGCGCTGAATCCGCTCTTCACACCGCGTAGTCACGACGCGCGGTACCCCGCATGCCTTCATCGTCACGGGAAGCTCCCCCACGGCGTCGGCGAGCTCCCGGAGCCACCGCCTGGTCTTTCCCGGGTCGAGCGTCTTCTCGAGCGCGTCCGCCACACGCCCCCACTCGGGAAAGTCGCGATCCCCATCCCAGCGGCTCACGCGCGCGATCATTCTCTGGTCGAGGAACATCGGGGCGAAGTCGTAAACCGGCGAGAGCTCCACGCGTCCATCGGGCCACTTGAGGACCGACGTATTCCGCGCGTGGTTGTCGGTGTTCCCCATTGCGACGTCGAGCACGTCGCGGAGTAAGAGCTCGCGCACTTCTTTCTCAGGCTCGGTTGCGTAGCGCACGACCGCGTCGACCTGGCGCTCCTTCCGGAGCGGCGTTCCAAAGTCGGCCACGCCGGCGAGCGAGTAGAGACTCTCGAGACCGAGCCGGCCGACGGACCCCTTTCGAACGACGCGATCGAACCGCGGCATGAAGAGGCAATCCGACTCCCAGGTCACGTCTCCGCCCGTTCGCACGCCCATCTTCTTGGCGACGGTGTGGTAGCCCGCCTCTGCTTCGAGGATCAGCCGGTCGCTCTTCTCGCGCGTTCGCGGGAACTTCACCAGCCAGCAGCGCCGCGCCCGACTGTCGGGGAGCGCGCCGTCGGCGTGCCAGCGCCCCTTGAGATCCTCGCGCAGAAGAAACTTCGGCGAGTCTCCCCCCGCGCCCGTCGAGCCCGACACCGGGGCGCCGTTCGCTCGTGCGTACTCGACGAACCGCTCGCGTCGCTCGAGGACATCACTCCGTGCAAACCCCGGGTGCGCTGGAATGTCCGTGCGGTCGACGGCCTCCCGCACACGCACGTTGCCCGGCGGATTCCCCGCGCCGCGGACGAGCACTGACCAGTCCGAAGAGGCGTTGTTCGGGAGCTCGAGGATCCCCTCCCAGTGACGCCTCGCCGCGCCGGCGGGCATGATGTCGAGAAGGAACGGCGGCCATGCAGGCTCCTCGGGTGCGCCGTAGGCGACAGGGTAGCGGCACGAGACCGCGCGTGCGTCGCGCGCACCGAGCGCATCCGCCACCGTGTCGAGGTAGTCGAAGTCGTATTCGAACGCTCCCGGCGACGAGATGCCGCGCTCGGGCTCCTCGACTGAGACCGTGCCGGCGACGCGCCAAGCGTCGGCAACGTAGATCTCGAGAGTGCAGCGGTCGGGGGGCATGAGGCGAATATTTGTTAGTTTAGCGACAAATAATCCGCGCGCCCACGCTAGAAATTACCACTATAATAACATACTAGATTCCGTCTAGGCCTGCGGAGCCACGTGCTCTCGTGGGGGCGAGTTCTCGCGCTCCTAAGTGGCGCGCACGTGATCCGCCACCTCCTCCACGAGACCCGCCGTGTCCTCCACGAGATCCGCCATCTCCTGCCACGCGACCCGGAGTGCCGTCCACGAGATGCGCCGTCTCGTTCACGAGGTGCGCCATCTCGTCCACGAGATCCGCCCCTTCGTCCACGAGATGCGCGATCTCCTCGAGGAGATGCGCGACCTCGTCGAAGAGACGCGCGATGCCGTCGCACGAGACCGCGGGTCTCCTTCACGAGGTGCGGCATCTCTTCGACGACACTCGCCGTCTCGACGAGGAGATCGCGGATCTCGTCCACGGCTCTCCCCCCTTCGCTCTAGTCGTCCCGCTCCAGCTCCCCCCGCATGCTCGCGAAGTACGCGGGCGCGTACGTCCTCAGCTCCGAAAGCAGGACCACGATCCGCCCGACACGCTTTCCCCCCGGGCGAACCCGTCTCTCGCATGGGATCCGGTTCGCGTCGAGCCATCGTCGCACCGTCCAGCGGCTGACCCCGAGGGCTCGGGCGAGCTCGCGGACCGTGTAGAACGGCTTCAGCGCTCTCGGCGTCACGGCCCCCCGCGCGTCATCCCGCAAGCGCGACCTCCGCGGCCGCCTCGTACGCGCTCTCCGCTTCGATCAGGAGCCGCTCGGCCCCACGGCGAACCTCGTCGATCGCCACGGTGTCCTCGCCGCTTGCCTCGCGCGCTTCGATTCGCCGGCAGAGCGCCATGAGCCAGCGCCGGACGGCGATCGCTCGCGGGCGAGGGGCCTCCCCCACCGTGCGCGCAAAGCACGCCGCGGCTTCGTCGGTCATCGTCGCGATCGCCGCGTGCACGTGAAGGACGCGGCGGATCTGCGCCGGAGCCTCGGCAGCCCCGTAGTGCCGGGAGAGCACGCGCGCGAGGCTGATCGGCCTGGTCCGGAGGGTCTTCAGCCTCGCGTCGATCTGCTTCACGCGATCGCGCGCCTCGAGCAGCTCGCCGAGGTCGCCGCGCACCCGCCCGATCTCCTCCTCGGCCATATGAAAGCGCCAGACCAGGTCCCCCCGATGCCGCCCCTTCACGCCCCGCTCCGGTCGCGGGTCGCCGCCGCGCGCAGGCTCGCCGTCGCGCGCGCGATCCGCGCGTAGACGGCGCGCCGATCGAGATCCAAGCGCCGCACGAGGAACGCATCCAGGTGCCTCCCGCGGCGAGCCACTTTGCAGCGCTCGCACGCGGCGACGAGGTTGTCCGGCTGCGTCGTCCCCCCGCGGCGCTCGGGCACGATCAGATCGATCGCGACGCCGTCCCCCGCGTCCGCCCCGCAGTACACACACCGGCGATCGTACGCCGCGACGACGCGCGCGTGGTCCTCGGGGAGAACGTCGAGCTTCGGATAGGACGGGCACGGATCGTCGAGGCGCTTCAGCACGTGGGCTGCGCGTCCGGCGAGGCCCCAGGCGACCATGGCGCGGTGAACGGCGGGAGAGCGATTGAAGGAATCGTGTGTCATGGGACGACCTCCGAGTTGGCAAAGGTCGGTATCGCGGTATCGGTATCAGGTAGTCACCCCCTTAAGGGGGGTGATACTGATACCGGTACCCTGGCCGATTGATACCGACATGAATACTGGGTGTACCGGCGAGAATGATTCATCTTCTTTGATACCGACCTCCTGTACGGTATCTGCACACTACATTGATACCGAGGGACCCGACCCCCACCGTATCTCCTTGATTCCCTTCGATTCCGTTATGACCACCTCGTGCTGACTCTCCAGTATGGAGAGCGCGGCGAAGAAGTCGTTTCGACGCATTCCGACGGCCTCGCAGAGCGCGACGCGAGAGCCTTGGAAGGGGGAGCTCCGGCTGAGGAACGCGCGAAGCTTCTCGAGCCGGCGGTCGAGACCTCGAGAGCTGATCGATGTACTGCGCGTCTCCTCGACCTCGACGTGTCGGACGCGCAGGCCCCACCGGGGCTCGCCGCAGGGGCCGACGACGTCCTCCATCTCGAGCGCGAAGGGGGGGAGACAATCTCCGCGGATGCGGTCCTTCTCGTGGTGGACAGTCGTCGGCTCGCCCTTGATCCCCTCGAACACGAGCACGCTCGCCGCCGCGTCGAACATCGCCGACGAGCCGCGGATCGCGAACTTCGCCCCGTCAGTGTGCTCCTTCGAAGGCTTGCGCGCGTGATGGATCACGACAACCGTGGCCCCCGTCCGCTCGGAGGCGCGGTTGAGCACGTCGATGTGGCGACGGATCTCGGAGCTGTTCTCGTCGGCGGAGGGGGCCGCGGCGCGCAGGCTGTCGACCAGGACCAGAGTCTTCCCCTCGAACATGCGCGAGAGCGTGTCCGCGCCGCCGTCCTGATCGAGGTACACGTGCGGCATGCACGCGACGCGCAGCGCATCGGGCGCGAGGTGGCCGAGGTCGCTGGCGCGTCCGCGCGCGAGCCGTTGGTAACGCTCTTGGGTCAGGTACCGCCCCTGTTCGTAGTCGAGGTGAAGGACGGCCCCCTGCTTGCACGCATAGACGCCCCACACGTGCGTTCCGGTCGCGACGGCCAGCGCCAGATCTTGCATCGCGAGCGTCTTGCCCGAGAAGCCGTAGCCGGCGACGAGCGAGACGGGGCCCGGCGAGAGTCCGAGCGCGGGGACGAGATACGGAATCGGCGGGAGCGGCTCGGCGAGATCAAGCGCGCTGAGCGTCGAGACGAGACCGCCGGCGCCGTTCTCCTCGGTGAGCCGGGCGACCGACTCGCGCAATAACTCGAGGAGCTTGGCGGTATCTTCCTCGCCGACATAGCCGCGCGCCGAGACGTTCCGGCACGCGAGGATGACCCGCCGCCGTGCCGACATCTCACGAACGCGTTCGGCGTACGCGAGCACGTTCGCCATCGCCGGAGCCTTGACCAGCAGCTCCGCGAGATACGACAGCCCCCCCACCTGCGCGAGCCGCGACGTATCCCGCAACCGCGCCCCGACCGTCACCGAATCAACCGGCGACCCCGCCGCGGCCACGGCGAGCGCCGCCCGGAACACCTGCCGATGCGCCTCGGAGTAGAAGTGCTCCGGCGCGACCAGCGCGCGCGCGCGAGGGAGCGCGAGCGGGTCGACGAGGACGCACGAGAGGAGCGCGGCCTCGGCGACCAGGTCGTGAGGGGGGGAGGGGTCGTCGCGCAGATCGACGGCTTGCATCACGAGGACGACAGAGGCTCGACCACCTCCCACAGCGTCTCCCGCCCCTTCCGCTTCTCGAACGGCGCCAGCTCGCCGAGGATCTCTCCGAACTCCGAGAGGAACTTCACCCCCTCCGCCAGCGACGCGACCCGCAGCACCCCCTCGCGGTACGCGCTCAGCGGACGCCGCGTCCCGATCCAGACGACCGGGATGCGATGCGCGAGCGCGAGCCGTACTTCGGCGAACATCTCCGCGCCCCCCCCTTCACGCGCGAGCGCGACGACGAGGTGCGCTGCGAGGAGATCGCGATCGTTCGCCAGCGCGATCCGGCGGACTTCGTCGACCGGCATCGCGCCGAGCGCCTCGGGTCCGCTCGCGTGGCGAGCCCACGTCGAGGTGACGCCGATCCCCAGCGCTTCGAGCGTCGCGCCGAGGTCGCGCACGACCGGCGCGTCTAGAAATGGCGCGGCGAGGTAGACCCGAAGCATCACGCCACCTCCTTCACCGCGCTCCCGAGTGCCCCGAGCGTGCGGCGGTACAGCCACTCGCGCGGGTCGATCGCGAAGAGCCGCTCGAGCTCGAGCATCGACTCCGCCGACGGGCGCGACCGCCCGTTGATCCAGTTCGACACCGCCTGCTGGCTGACCCCGAGCTGGAGCGCGAGCGCCGCCTGGTTCAGAGGTTCGGTGGGGCAAGCGAGGGCCTTGCGGAGGAGGGACGAGCCACGAAACGGGGAGGTCTTGGGTGCCATGGGCGCCACTCATAAACACCACGTGGTGTAGTGTCAATACGAAAGCGCCTTGTGTTGTGAGTGCACAAGCGTATGTTGTGGGCCATGTCTACAGACCGCGATTTGCTCCCCCTCCACGAGCGCCAGGCGGCCCGCGCCGCCATCGAGCAGCTCGTGCAGCGCTACGGGAGCCAGGCTGCCGCAGGCGAAAAGCTCGGCGTCTCCCAGAACGCCGTCAACAAGGCGCTCCTCTACACGAAGGTGGGGCCGAGCGTGATGCGCCTCCTCCTCGGGTACCTCGAGATGGACCTGGCCGAGCTCCTGCGCCGCTACGGCGACCCCGCCCACGCCCCCGCCGGCCCCCCCGCGCCGCGGACGATGACGCCGAAAGAGGAGGCGATCATGACTGCCGCCCGCTTCGCCCCCGGCGCGTCGGAGAAGGACATCCGGACGATCGCGGCGGAGTACGACGCCATCCTCCAGAGCGCGCAGCCGATCGAGTGGCTCGAGACCCTACTTCGCGAGGTACAGCGCCGGATCCTCATCCCGCAGCGCCAGCAGCGCCTCGTCACGCGGCGGAAGCGCTCCGAGCAGCGCGCGCTCCGAAACATCCACGACTCCCTGCGCGGCGACTCGCCGACGAAGCCCGCCCCCGCGACGACGGGAACGAAGCGGTCCTCCGCGCGCTGATACGGCGATCGAAAAAAACGACACGGAGGGCTTGACCTCTACACCACGTGGTGTAGAGAGCTGGGCATGACCCTCGCCCAACCGTCCTCGCCCGTCCACGAGTCCCCCGTCCGCGCCCGCGTCTCGCTCCCCGTGCTCACGAGCTCGGAGCGGCGCTGCTTCCAGAGCTGCAAGCGGAAGCACTACATCCGCTACCGGCTCTTGAAGCGCGCGCTCCATGCGCCCGAGTCGCTCCGGTTCAGCGGCGCGCTCTACCGAGGCGTCCACGCGTGGTGGCATGCCGCGCAGCGTGGAGACGATCGTCTCGCGTGTGCGCTCGCGGCGCTTCGCGATGACCAGGCAACCGACCCGATGGACCCGTTCGACCTCGCGAAGGCCGAAGCGCTGATGACCGGCTACGACGCGCGCTGGAGCGCCGTCGCGATCGAGGTCCTCGCCGTCGAGGTGGAGTTCACGTCGCCGATCGTGAACCCCGACACGGGGAAGGAGTCACGCACGTACGCGCTCGGCGGGACGGTCGCGGCGATCGCGCGGCTCGCGGATGGAAAGGTCTACGTCGTCGATCACCGGACGACGACGGAGAGCATCGACGAGGGCTCGGAGTACTGGCAAAGGCTGCGGCTCGACTCCCAGGTGTCCGACGACATCCTGGGGGCGCGAGCGCTCGGGTACGACGTCGCCGGTTGCTACTACGACGTGATCGCCAAGCCGCGGCTCTCTCCGCTCGAGGCGACCCCGCCGGAGAAGCGCCAGTACACGAAGAAGGACGGCCGCCTCTACGCCGGCCAGCGCGAGACGGACGAGACACCGTACGAGTACCGCGCGCGCCTCGACGCGAGCATCGCGGAGAACGCAGAGCGGTACTACGCGCGTGCGATCGCTCCGCGCGCGGAGGAAGAGGAGACGGAGGCGGCGCTCGATACGTGGAACACGGCGAGGGACATTCGCGAAGCGGATCTGGCGCTGCGGCATCCGCGGAATCCGGATGCGTGCAAGGGGTGGGGGCAGCTGTGTGAGTTCTTTGGGGTGTGTACGAGGGAGGTGGATGTGAATGACGCGGCGGTGTTTGGGACGGGGAGGGGGTAGGTCGGGCGGGGCAACTCAGTCACTGGCGTCCGCAGCATCAAGGCCCGCGTCGAACGTGGAGCAACCGGGGAGGGCGCCCGGGCCGTCGAAGTAGATCGTCGTGTCGTCGTTGGCGGTCGGGAAGCACGACGCGGGGAGCGCGAAGTCCGGCGATCCGCCGAGGCACGAAGGGGCGCCCGCAAAGTCGCCGTCAACCGCGAGTATGGCCGCGGCGAGCGGGCCTCCGTCGGCCGGGTACATGTACAGGACCTCAACATCGACCCCGTCCCCGACGGGCAGCGTGACGTATCCGCCGCAGGAACCAAGGACCGGTCCCGCGAGATTCGACGCGCACCACGGCCCCGGGAGCTCGCTCGGAAATTCGGGAGGGCAGTTGGAGCCGTACTGACCGGGGCCTGCGTCGCATACTGACGAGAGGGGGGAGGTGCAGCGAATTGCAGGGGGAGCCGCCTCCTGCGACGAACACCCGAATACGGTGATCGCGATCGCAAGTGCGAGCGGACGCATGAGGGCGATCGGGAGAGTAGGGCGTTCGCGCGCCAGCGCCATCGCTGCTCAATGTGTCACTCGCGAGTGGCCATGCAAGAGGCCGTGTCTCGCGCGCAATTTGCTACGAGCACGGCTGAAACAGCTCACTCCGCCCCATGCGTCACCAGCAGCCACGCGCTCCTACTCCCCGACAGCACGAGCGTGATCACGCCCCCCACGACCAGCCACCAGAACAAATCCTCCCGACGCCCGAGCATCGCCACTCCACAAGCGAGCAGCAGCGCGAGGTTCCCGTTGAGCGACATGATCATCCGCTGCCTGATCGGCCCGTGCGAAACCGGCCCTGACTTCGCGCGGCGGATCTCGATCAAGCTGCGCACCACGCGCACGGATCCCAGCGCGCCGACGATCCCCAGGAACCCCGCGACCCAGATACCGGGTGACGGGACCTGCATGACCAGCGACACCAGGAGGACGTTGAGGAAGTCGGAAAAGATCTGCCCCGCGAGCCTGCGCATCCCGACGTCGCCCGCCGCGCCGAACATGTCTGGCTTGAACGTGAGCGCGACGAACACGAGGCCGACGAGGCCGCCGCTGACTTGGGCGATCGAGCCGAAGAAGGAGAGCCAGGTCTCGGTGTGAAGGATGCTGGGGTTCACTGCGTCTTTCGGGCGGAAGGGGCGTCTTCGCGAGGGAGGAGAAGCGGGGCGTCGGGCCTTACCCCTTCCCCCCACTCCTCGCGACATACCCTTCGCAGATCGCCCACAGCCGCTCTTCGTCCTTCTCGTTCCGGAACTCGCAAGTCTTCTCTTTGCGGTCCACCCAGAAGCGATTCGTCATTCCTTCGACCTCGGCGCTCAGCGCCAGCCAGCTGACCGTGTCCGCCCCGTTCGCGACGGTTCGACCGAATAGCTTCGCCAGGACCGTCATGAACACGCGGCGCACGCCTTTCATCTCGCGGTAGAGCCCTGTGTCCACGAGGCCGGGGCTCATCGCATTCGCCACGACCGACGTCCCCTGCAGCCTGCGCGCGAGCGCCCACGTCCAGAGCCGATTGGCCTGCTTCGACTGCTTGTACGACTTGATGTTGTCCCAAGGCCGGCGCTTGAACTCGAGGTCGTCGAAGTCGAGCTCACCGGCGTACGTCGACGCCACGACGACGATCCGCGCCCGCTCGGCCGCCTTCAAGAGCGGGAGGAGCTCCTGCGTAAGTTGGTAGTAGCCGAGCACGTTGGTCGCGAAGACCTCTTCGATCCCATCCGGCGTTTCTGTCCGCGTGAGCCGCTGGATCCCCGCGTTGTTCACGAGGACGTCGAGGTACTTCGTCTTCTCCCGAACAGCCGCGGCGCAGTCCCGGATCGATTGCGGTCGCGACGTATCGCAGACGACGACCGAAGGGCGCTCACCGCCTGTCTCGCGCGCGATCTCCGCGGCGACGGACTCCCCCTTGGCCATGTCGCGCGCCGTGAGAATGAGAGACGCCCCCTGCGCCGCCATCTGCGACGCCGCCGCGCGCCCGATTCCAGACGTCGCCCCCGTGATCAGAGCTCGCTTCGCACTCATGTCCCTGCCTCTACACTCTCACGCCAAGCTAGCGCTGAGATGTCCGTAGCGCTGGCGAGTCTACCCGGCCATTCCGATACACGCGCGCCTTTGTGCCTCAACTCAACCCATGCGTTGAGCACCTCCGCATCGCCACCGACGAGCTTCTCCGCAATGAGGTTCGCGCGATCCACGACGCGCTCCCATCTCTTCCGCACCTACTGACGTTGGCCGAAATTATGCCTTACGCGATTGCGAGCGATCAAAGGCTCAGAGAGGAGAACGCTATGGCTCGCAGCCTACTCTTCGCGTTCGTGTTGGCCGCGGCCGTGACCCCCGCGTGCGCAGGGGAAGAGGTCGGCATGACGACGACGACGTCGGGCACCGTCAGCACAGGCCCGACCACGTGTGGACGGAGCCAGTCTTCGTGCGCTCGGAACGAGGACTGCTGCGGTCTCTGGTGTGTCGGTGGACTCTGCGAACGCCGCGAGCCGTAGCACTCGCTGACATCGGCTGAGAGACCGGAAGGTGGTGCCACCATGCGAATCGTCGCTGCACTGTTCTCCTCCGTTTTCGTCCTGCTCGCGCTCACTGCAGGGTGCGGAGTCGATCCGCCAACCGCGATCGCTGCCCATCGCGCCGGTCGCGGTACGGTCAAGGTCTACGACGCGACCCTCGAGGATGCGTGGATGGCTGCGCACAGGGCGCTCCGCTGGGAGCACAACGGTACCCCCGAGGACCACCTCTACGATGCCCCGTTCGAGCCGTTCATCGTCACGTATGACCCTGACTGGGGACCGCCGCCGGGCGATCGCGACCAGGTCGGCGTCTGGTTCCTGCCCGAGGGGCCGACGAGGACGCTGGTGAAGGTCGTCGTGATGAGCGGGATCCAGACGACCGCGGGAGTCGTCGGTCCAGACGAGTCCTCGGTGCAAAAGGACATCGCGGAGGCTCTCGCGCAGGTGCAATGGGAAGAGGGCGAGCCGCAGAAGGACCCGCTGACGATGTAGAGAGCGCCGCCGAGGAGCCTACTGCAGCGTCCCCGTCCACGTCCCCGAGTACGTCCCCGTATACGCCACCCCTTGCGGCGTCCTCCCGGCGTACGTCCCGGAGTTGGGCTGCGTGAACGTGCTCCCGCTGAACGAGACCGTGCAGTTGGTGCAGCAGTTCGTCTGCGTGTTGCCGTTGACGGTGCCGGTGAAGCACGACCCGCCGACGATCGTCCCCGCGTCCTCCGACACCACGGGAGCCCCGGCGTCGACGAGCGCGCCGCTCGACCCCGACATGGCGAAGATGGCCGTGCCGCTCGGCGGGTTCGGCGCGATCTGCCACGAGAGCTCGATCTCCGAGGCAGAAACGGTGGTGACCGTGATCGTGGCGCTCGACGTGGTGCTCCCCGTGTCGTTGTTCGGCGACGTGTTCTGGTACGTGCCGGAGAACGTCGCGCTGTACACGCCGTTGAAGCTGGTCGTGTTGTTGTTGTTGTTGTTGTTGTTGTTGCCGCCGCTCGAGGTGTTGCTCGTGCAGGCCGCGAGGAAAACGAACGGAGCGAGGGAGAGGGTGCGGTACGTCATGTGCGGCGATCGTCAACGCGCCGGCGAGGAGTGTCAACCGCCCCATCGCGCCTACACAGCCAGCACGCGAACCCCCGGAAAATACCTGCGCAGCTTCTCGAGGTCCCCGGTGTCGGACGTGTACACGACGTCCCCCCGCGACGCCGCAGACGCCATCACGACCGCATCGATGGGGCTCGCCGACTTCACCGACGCCAAGGCCTCCCCGGCGGCCTGCGCCAACGCGGAGTGAAGCGGCTCGACGCGAACGCCCGCCAAGATCCGTTCGCGAACATCGGTCCGCCCGCGCCACCACTCGATGACGACTGCAGCCGGGACCGTGATCGGAACGCCGTCGAGCATCGCGGTCCGATAGATCTCCCAGACCCGCTGTGTTCGTCGTTCGAGGGCGATCAGCGCACCGGTGTCGAACGTAAGCCCAAGGCGCGAGGCTCGTGCGGGTCGCCCGGCTTGCGGAGCCGTCATGCGGCCTTCGTGCGCCGCTTCCGACCTCCGCTCCCGCGCCACTCCGCTCGGATCGAGTCCATCGTCTCCGCGCTGGGCGCCTCGCGCCCCGCCCCGAGCCACGCCTCCAGCGCTCTGCGCCCTTCCCACTCCTGCGCGATGCGGATCGTCTCTGCGATCGCCGCCGAGATGTTGCCGCCCGAGACGCGCTTCGCCCGCCTCTTCAGAAGTGCGAGGTCATCCTGATCGATCGAGATGCTCAGCTTCACGGTCCGACCTGCGCGCTTCCCCATGGTAGTACACACGGTAGCACAAGCCGGGGACATGAACGTCGAAACGCCACCCCCTCCTCCCGCATCCAACCCCCCATGGGCCAAGATCACGTTGAGTGCCGCACCTTCGTCCGCGCCCCCATCGCCGAGGTCTTCGACCGAATCACCGACCACGAAGCGATGGCCGAGTGGCCCGGCATCTCGTCGTGCGAGCTCATCGCCGAGGGGTCTCCGCGCAACGGCGTCGGCGCCGTCCGCCGCATCAAAGCTGGAGGGGTCACGCTCGACGAGGAAGTCGTCCGCTTCGACCCTCCGCACCGCTACGACTACACGATCATCAAGGGGCTCCCGGTGAAGCACCTCGGGACGGTGACCCTCTCCGAAGTGGACGGCGGCGTCGAGGTGCGCTGGACCGTCGATCTCTCCAGCCGAGTGCCGCTCCTGGCGGAAGGGGTCGGCTGTGTGCTCGGTCGCGGTCTGCCCGGCGCATTGCGAGCGTTCGCGGCGAAGACCGCGGAGCGTTGTGCATCCGATGTGCATCCCGTTCACTTCGCGCGCAGCTAGCGCTCTGACCGGGAGCCACTGACGCCCATTTGCGCGACATGACTACTGGTATGGCGCGTGCTCTGCATCCCCCCATGCGTTTTACGAGCCCCGCGCCGGGATCTTCCAGCCCCTTCACATGGTTCTTCGACGGCGCTCTGCCGGACGACGTGCAGGGGCCCGATACGGAGCGCACGTCGAGCGAGGAGAGCGACATCACCATCCGTGCCCCGTCGAGCCAGCCGACGACGGCGCGCACCCTCCCGCTCGTCGAGCTCGACAAGTTCTTCGCCGTGCGTCTCCTCCGGCTCGAGATGATCTCCGCGGTGCACCGCGACCTCGAGCTCCTGGCGATCGGAAGAGCGCTCCGCGTCGCACTCGCCGTCGCCGCGACGCACGCCGAGCCGATCCCGTCGGGCGGGCGAACGTTCGAAGCGGTCCTCGGAGACACGCTGCGCGCGTTCTATGCGTGGGTCTTCGGCGCGCTCGACGACGTCCTCCTCGGCGACGACGTGCGCCCCGTCCCGGAGGAGCTCGCGAGGGAGCTCGACGACCTCGCCGGAGCCGCGGCGGCGCTCGGGGCGTTCACGGCTCCCGAGACGACGCTCGGCGGATCGCTCCGGGAGATCGGCCGCGCGTCCGTGAAGCTGGTCCTTCGGTACGGGCGCTCTGGGCGCTAGATGACCGATCGCGATCCTCGATCAACCCACCCCCAGCCCCTCCCTGCAAGCAGGGAGGGGAGAACCCTGGCGACGCGTGACACCCCTTCCCTGCCTGCAGGGAAGGGGCCGGGGGATGGGTTGATCGAGATTCGCGCGCTCTGGGCGCTAGCGCGTGCTACCCCGGGTAAAACGCCTCGAGCCGGTGCAGGAGCTGCATCACCGACACGAACGTGACCACCTCCACGATCGCCGCCGCCGGCAGAACCCGGCAGCGCTCCATCGTGACGTCATCGACCATCGCCGGGCTCGACGCGATCGCGCGACCGAGCGCCTCGACCCGCGGGTCCATCTCGATCGTCCCGAGCCCGCGGAGCTGCGCCTCGAGCGCCGCATCCCCGACCCCTTGCGCGAACAGGACACCCGCGGCGAGCTTGCGCGGGATCCCGATGACGCTCGTGCTCGCGTCGAGGTTGTCGCGAAGCATCGTCGCGAGCGCCCGCACGGCGCGCTTGTGCGTGAGGCGCGACAGGATCGGAAAGTCGTGCCCCGCATGCGTCCGCAGGTAGTCGCCGACGGCCGGCCACCGATCGGGAACCCCTGCCGTCCACTTCTTGTCGAGCGACAGCGCCGACGGTGCATGCCGAACGACGCCGACCTTCGTCATCAGCGTGTCCGGCTGCGGCGGCGCGCCTCCCGCGGGGACGCTCGCCGCATCGAGGTGCTTCCCCGGCGCCCACCCGGACGGCGAGAGGATGCCCCCCACCTCCGCGGCGGTCGCCTCCTCGAGCTCCACGCCGAGGGCGTCCATGAACTTGTTGAGGAACCCCATCATCGCGACGCCGAGGACCATCCACTCGGCGTCCCCCTTCGAGAAGCTCGCGAGGAGCTCCTGGCGATGCGCCGCCGTGACCTCCGCAGGTACGCGTGAGACCGCGCGAGCCATCGCGATCGCCGCGCGCTCGGCCGGCGTGTACCGCGCGAGATCTTCGCCGACCGCCCCCGCCACCTTGTCCGCCGCAGTCCCTCGCCGCACCGCGAACGAGCACGTATGCGCCGAGCAGTACGCGCACCCGGCGGCCCGGCTCGACGCGTAGATCGCGAGCCCCAGCACCTCCTTCGGTGCGCCCATCCCCCAGACCAGGAACGGCAGGTTCAAGAAATTCGGGACGAGCACGTTGTACGTCCGGAACGCCGGGGGCCAGATCTCGAGATACGGATCGCAATTCGGCACGACGCCGATCAACGTGCGGACGAGCTCGAGCAGGCCGCCGTACTGCGCGTGCAGCGTCTCGAAGGGGACCGCGTCCTTCTTCAGCAAACTCACGAGGCTCGCTTGGCTCATGGGTCTCTCGGATGGTCGGCGATTCGACGACCGAGCGCCAGCCACCATGGCCTCGAGTATGCTCCCGTCCTCATGAACCCGATCCAGAAGGCCTTCATCGCCACGCACGTGTTCCTCTTCCGCTCCACCGGCGGCAAGATGGGCAGCTCGATGGGGGGCCAGAAGGTCGTGCTCCTCACCACGAAGGGGAACAAGAGCGGCAAAGAACGAACGGTGCCCCTCATGGTCTTCGAAGACGGCGGCTCGTCGTTCCTCATCGCCTCGGCAGGCGGGAGCCCCGCGAATCCGGCGTGGTTCAAGAACATCCAAGGGGACCCGAACGTGACCATCGAAGAGAAGGGGCGTCGCTTCACCGCACGCGCCGAGGTCGTGACGGGGGAGCAGCGCACGCGCATCTGGGACCTGGTCACACGGACTCAGCCGCGCTTCACCGAGTACAAGAAGAACGCGCAGGGGCGCGAGATCCCCGTCGTCCTCCTGAAGGAGGCGTGATCCGTCGCGACCCCTCTTACCTGTGCTAACGCTTCTCGGCCCCGGGGAGATCGGTGAACACGATCCCCGCCCCCTGGCTCTTGTAGATGCGGTTCATATGAATGAGCACCGGCGTGAGCGACTCGAGCGCGATGGCGTTGACGAGCGGCCCGGCGTCGAGCCCCCGCAACTTGAGGTCACGCAAGAGGCCGATCACGGTGGCCTTGGCCGGCGCGTCGTCCGCGGCGACGAGCACGTCGCAGTCGATCACGTGAGACGGATCGGCCAGGTGCGTCGAGCTGACATGGTGAAGCGTGGCGACCACGGGCGTCTTCGCGCCGAGGAGCGCCTGAGCCTCGAGCGCTGCCGCCTGCCCGGCCGGCAGCTGCACACGGCTCACCTTGGGCGGCTTCAATGGCACGGTCATCTCCACGAACACCTTCCCGGCGGCGGCTTCCGCGATGCCGCGGATCGTCTCCGCGTGAGCTTCGTAGGGGACCGTGAGGACGACGACCTCCCCCTCGCGGGCGGCCCATGCGTTGTCCCCCCCCTCCACCGCGTGCCCTTTCCCAGCCAGATCGGCCGCGTGAGCGCGCGCTTTCGCCGGGTCCCGCGAGCCGATCGCGATCGAGTGCCCGGCGAGCGCCCAGCGCACCGCCAAGCCGCTTCCCTGCTTCCCCGTTCCCCCTACAATCCCGATCCGCATCGCCCTCGAACCTCCAGTCCAACAACCCCTCCGTAGCATGATCACGTGCAGCCATCGCCTCGAGGTTCTCTCCGTGCCGGGCCTGCCGCTCGTCGGCCGCGGCGACGACGTCCCCGCGCTCGTTGCGCGCGCGCTGTCCGACGCGGGGCTGAAGCTCGCCGACGGGGACGTGCTCGTCGTGACGTCGAAGCTCCTCTCTCGAGCAGAGGGGCGCTTCGTGGAGCTCCCTCGCGTCGAGCCGTCGCCGCGCGCGATTGAGCTGGGACGCGAGGTGGGGAAAGACCCACGCGCGGTCGAGCTCATCTTGCGTGAGTCGACCGCCGTCTCGCGGAAGGCGCCGGGAGTGCTCGTCGTTCGTCACCGCCTCGGGTTCGTCGTCGCCAACGCGGGGATCGACGCGAGCAACTCCGTCCCCCCCGGCGCCCCACCGCACAGCGGCCCCTGGGTGCTGCTCCTCCCCGAGGCCCCCGACGCCTCCGCGGCCGCCATCCGCGCGCGCGTCCAAGCGGACTCCGGGGCGAAGATCGGCGTCGTGATCACCGACTCGTTCGGGCGGCCGTTTCGCGTCGGGACGGTCGGCGTGGCGATCGGCGTCTCGGGGCTCCCCCCGGTGTGGGACCGGCGCGGCGAGCCGGACCTGTTCGGACGCGCGCTCGAGACGACGATCACCGCGCTCGCCGACCAGGTCGCGGCCGTTGCCGATCTCGTGGCCGGTCAAGCCGCGGAGCGCCGCCCCGTCACGCTCGTCCGCGGCCTCTCGTTCGATCCATCGGAAGAAGGTGCGAGCGCGCTCCTGCGCTCTGCGAAAGAGGATCTCTACGCATGAAGGTCGTCGCTCTCTCCGGTGGCGTCGGCGGCGCGCGCCTCCTCGACGGGCTCGCGCGCGCTCTGCCGCGTGGGTCGATGACGGCGATCGTCAACACGGGCGACGACTTCGTCCACCTCGGGATGAGCGTGTCCCCCGACCTCGACACTGTGATGTACACGCTCTCCGGCCTCGCGAACGAAGAGCGCGGCTGGGGTCTGGCCGAGGAGTCGTTCTCCGGCCTCGCGATGGTCAAGCGCTACGGCGGCCCCGACTGGTTCGCGCTCGGTGACCGCGACCTGGCGACGCACCTCCTCCGCACCGAGGCCCTGCGAGCCGGCGAGCCGCTCTCGGCGATCACCGCGCGCCTGTGCGGTGCCCTCGGGATCGAGCACCCGATATTGCCGATGAGCGACGCGCTCGTGCAAACGATGATCGAGACGACCGAGGACGGAACGCTCCCCTTCCAGCAGTGGTTCGTCCGTCGCCGCGCCGAGCCAAAGGTCCGCGCGGTCCGCTTCGACGGCGGACGGACGCCTGCCCCGGGGGTCATTGCCGCCATCGGCGCGTGCGACGTCGTCATCCTCGGACCGTCGAACCCGTACGTCTCGGTCGACCCGATCCTCTGCCTCGACGGTGTACGCGACGCGATCGCGCGCAAGCCGGTGGTCGCGCTCAGCCCGATCGTCGGCGGCGCAGCGATCAAGGGCCCCCTCGCGACGATGATCCGCGACCTCACCGGAGAAGCTCCTTCCGCTGGCGCCGTCGCCAGGCACTACCGCGGGCTCGTCACCGCGATGGTGGTCGAAAAGGGCGACGAGGCGACCGTGTCCTCGATCCCGGTCCTCGGCACGTCGACCGTGATGCGCTCGCGCGACGATCGTCTCCAGCTTGCGCGTGAGATCCTCGCCTTCTCCGCGAAGGTGACGCGATGAAGCGGCCGGTCTGGGCGATCGTCCCCGCCAAGTCGTGGCTCCACGGGAAATCCCGCCTGCGTCCCGCGCTCGGCGACGACGACCGCGCCCTTTTCGCGAAGGGGCTCCTCGAGCACGTGCTCGGCGTCCTCGGCGCGTGCGCGCTCGACGGATTGCTCGTCGCGACCGGGGGAGACGACGTCGCGTCACTGGCCGTCGCGAGCGGCGCCCACGTCCTCTGGGATGCGAACAACGGAGGAGGATCGCTCGCAGCCATCGTCGACCGCGCCCTCGCCGAGGTGGCTTCACGCGGCGCCGCCACCGCCCTCGTCCTCATGGCCGACCTCCCCCGGATCGACGCCGAAGACATTCGCGCGCTCCTCGCCGCTCTCGACGACCACGACGTCGCTCTCGTGCGCGACCACCTCGGCCACCACACGAACGCGCTCGCCATCTCCCCCCCCACGGCGATGGCGACAAGCTTCGGTCGCGACGACAGCTTCGCCGCCCACTCCGCCGCCGCGCACGCCGCCGGTCTACGCGTCGCCGTCGTCGAGAACGACCACATCGCGTTCGACGTGGACGTCCCGGCCGATCACGAGCGGCTCACGGCGCGGCGACCGGCAGTCGAAACCTGAAGCGCTCGTCCCGCGTGAGCCGGTCGTAGCTGCCGAAGATCGCGTCGGGGTCGCTCACCTCGTCGAGCCGATCGTGCTCCTCGGGGGCTGGCTCACGAGAGAACGTGCGGATCACGTCGTAGCGCGTGCTCCGCTCCACGGGGACCCGCCCCGCGTCCCGGATCGCGCGCCGTAGCGCAGAGGGAGCCTGCAGCTGCCCGTGGCTCGCGCCGGCCGCCGTCGAGATGCTCTCGTTGATGAGCGTCCCTCCGAAGTCGTTGGCCCCGCACGACAGGAGCCACTGCGCCTGGCGCATCCCGTCCTTCACCCAGGACACCTGGAGATTGCGGATCGTGCTCCCGAGCATCAAGCGGGAGATCGCGTACAGGCGGATGACGTCGTCCCCCGTCGGTCCCGGGCGAAGCTCGGGGAGCTGCTGCCGCAGCGTCATCGGCGCTTCCTCGTGCACGAACGACAGCGGCACGAACTCGGTGAAGCCGCCGGTTTCGCGCTGGATCGAGCGGAGCAGCTCGAGGTGCCGCATCCGCTCCACGTCTGTCTCCACGTGCCCGTACATGATCGTCGCCGTCGTCTGAAGGCCGATCGCGTGCGCGGTCGTCACCACGTCGATCCACTCGGCGGTCGTGATGCGCCCGGGGGCGATCCGCGCCCGCACGCGGTCGTCGAGCACCTCGGCCGACGTACCGGGGAGCGACCCGAGCCCCGCCTCCTTCATTTCCTCGAGCACCCGGCGGATCGACCAGCCGCTCTCGGCCGCCGCGAACTTCACCTCTTCCGGCGACAGCGCGTGCACGTGGAGCGTAGGCGCCGCCCGCTTCAGCGCGCGAACCAGCTCGATGTAAAATCGCGCGTCGACCCCCGGCGCGAGCCCTGCCTGGATGCAAATCTCCGTCGCGCCGTACGCCTGCGCTTCGAGCGCGCGTCGCACGATCTCCTCGGTCGGGAGGAAGTACCCCTCTTCGCTCCGCCGCGTCCGCGAGAACGCGCAGAAGCGACACGCCTTCACGCACACGTTCGTGAAATTGACGTTCCGGTTTACGACATAGCCGACCTCGTCCCCCACCTGCGCGCGTCGCACGTGATCGGCCACCGCGACGAGCGCATGCAGCGAAGCGCCGCGCGCCCCGCAGAGGATCACCGCGTCGTCCACGGAGAGGTCGCGCCCCTCGACGGCCCGATCGAGCGCTCGCCGCACATCGCCTGTCACGTCGCCGAACACGCGCTCGAGGCTCATGTCGGGCTCCCTTGCGTGGCGAGCCGCGCCTGCACATCGCGCGTCGGCGCGAGGAGCCGGGGATCGACGAAGCCCGCCCGCTCGACGTAGCGGTCATAAACCGACGCGCGCGGCCGCAACGTGAACCCGGCGCGCGCGCACGCGTCGCCGAGCGCGTCGAGGTGCGGCCACGGGTGGCGCGGGTTGATGTAGTCGGGCGTCACGGGCGAGATCCCCCCGAAGTCGTTCAACCCCGACGCCAGGAGTGCCTCCGCGGATGCGGGGTTCAGGTTCGGCGGCGCCTGCAGCGAGACGTCGTGATCGAGGATCAAGCGGGCCATCGCCACCGCGAGCGTCACCTCCTCGTCCTCCGGCTCGGGGGCGTGCTCCATCGGCACCCCGGGGACCGCGCGGAAGTTCTGAACGATCACTTCCTGGATGTGCCCGTGCTTCCGGTGCGCGTTCCTGATCGCGAGCAAACTCTCGACCCGCTCGCGCCGCGTCTCGCCGATCCCGACGAGGATGCCGGTCGTGAACGGGATCTGCAGTCTTCCTGCCGCGTCGATCATCGCCAGGCGCTTGTCCGGCCGCTTGTCAGGCGCGCGATGGTGAGGCATTCCCGGCTCGCATAGACGCGGGCTCACACACTCGAGCATGAGCCCGAGGCTGACGTTCACCCCCTTGAGGCGCGTCATGTCGTCGTCCGTCAGCAGCCCCGCGTTCGTATGCGGCAAGAGCCCATGCGCGAGCGCCTTCTTCCCTGCCCAGTGCAGGTACTCCACGGTGCTCGTCTGTCCGAGCGTCGCCAGCGTGCGGCGATACGCGGAGAACGCCTTCTCCGGTTTGTCGCCGAGGCAGAAGAGCGCCTCCGCGCACCCGAGCTCGCGCGCGCGGACGAGCTGCTCTTCGATCTCGGCGGGGGTCATCGTCCACTCCCCGGGATCGCCCGGCGAGCGGCGGAACGAGCAGTAGTCGCAGTGATTTCTGCAGAGGTTCGTGAGCGGGAGGAAGACCTTCGGCGAATACGTGACGACACGCCCGAAGAGCGCATCGCGCACGGAGCCGGCCGCTTCCCGGACGGAGGCCGCCCGATCGCCCGTCACGTCGGCGATCGCGAGCGCCTCTTCGTCCGAGAGCGGCGCACGCGCCTGCGACGACGCGCGATCGATCACTCCCGCCACCACGCTCAACGCTCAGCCCATCGTCGAGACGGACGTGGGCTCGATCTCGTAGATCACCCGCACTTCGCCGGGCTGCCGGAAGGGGTACTTCTCCTTGCCCATGTACTTCATGGCCATGGCGTCGATGCTGGCGTCGGCCCCTTCCTCGGTCGTCTTGACGATCTTGCCGCGGATCGAGACGTGCGAATAGGCATTGTCCGGGTCGCTGATCGAAAGCGCGACGAGGGCGTTCTTCTGCATGTTGCGGTCCTTGATGCGACCGCGCGCCGTGTTCACGATGAACTTCCCGTCCCTGTAGAAGAACCAGACGGGGGTCACCTGCGGCGAGCCGTCGGGCATGAGCGTCGCGAGGTGGGCGAACGACTTCTTTTCGGTGAGGATCGGAAGGTACTTTTCGGCGATCGTCGTCTTGGCCATGGGATTGCCTCCGAGTTCGGGGCGGCGACTATCCCATGTTTTGTTCTTTTAGTCCTCGCTTCAGTCCTCGACGAACGCCTTGAGCCGCCCGATCGCCGCGTCCCACTGCGCGCTGACGCGGTCGAGGTACTGCCTCGCTTCGTCGAGCGGGCGCGGCTGCAGCTGCCACTTGCTCTCGCGCCCGTCGCGCAGGTTCTTCACCAGGCCGGCGTCCTCGAGCACGCGGAGGTGCTTCGTGATCGCTTGCCGCGTGACGTCCGTTCCGTCGGTGAGCTCCGCGATCGACCGACTCTCTCCGGCAGAGAGCCGCCCGACCAGGCGGAGCCGCGTCTCGTCTCCGAGCGCATGGAAGATGTCGGCCTTCGCGGCCGCGCTACTTCGCATCGGCGAGGAACTTCTCGATCTGCGTGATCTGAGCCGCCCAACCGCCCGAGTTCATCTCGAACGCCTTCGCGCGGCGTGCCGCCGGCACGGCATCGAAGCCCGACTCGGTGATCGTCAAGAGCGTTCCCCCGTCGGCGTCGGCGAGGGAGAACTCCACGAGGGTGGTCTTCTCGCTCGAGTAGTCGACCTTGGGATCGATCGCGAAGGGGTGCCACCGGTATGAGAAAAGGCGCTCCGCCTCGACCTTCTCGACCCAGATCTCCATCGTGATGTGCTCGTACGCCTTGTTCGTGAGCTTGCCGCGCACGTGCGCCCCAGGCGTGAACGAGCCTTCGAGGCTCACCCCAAACCACGCGCCGAACTCGCGCGCGTCTGCGATGGCGCGCCAGACGCGTGAACGAGGGGCGCGAAGGAGGGTCTTCTTTTCGATGCGGTCAGTGCTCGATGTCATGTGCAACCTCTTGGTTGCGTATGGTCTACGGCGCCGTTGGACGAAATGCAACCAAAAGGTTGCGCTAGGCGTCCCGTTGGATCGCGATCCGAGCCCCCTCGGACGGGAGTATAAAAAAGAGAGGAACTCTTTGAGCTGACCCACCTCGCCATGCGCTTTCTTCGTTCCCCGCGCCTCGCCGGCTCGAGCGATGAACCGCCGCGACGTGCTCGCTGGCAGCGGTGGGTGCTCCGCTCGCTCGCGCTCCTGGCGGGAGTGGTCGCGCTCGCCGTCGTCGCCGTTGTGTTCGTGCTCCACTCACTCGATCGGCCGTGGCTCAAGCGGCGGGTGCAGGGGATCGCGCGCAGCTCTGCCGGTCTCGACATCGACTACCGCGCCGTCCAGCTCGACCTCCTCTCGGGAATCGTCCTCGAGGGGGTGGTGGTGCAATCGCCAACCGAGGTCCGCCCTTTCGCCCCCGAGCTCGTTCGCATCGGCCGCGTGGAGGCGCGCTGGTCGGTCGGATCGCTCGTTCGCGGGCGCCCCCCGATGCTCACGCGCGTCGCAGTGTCGGACGTCGCGCTGAACGTGGTCGTCGACCAGGACGGGCGGACCTCCTTCGACGCGCTCTCTCCGTCCCCACCCCCCCCACCGACGCCCCCCACCGCCCCGGCCGTCCCGCTCTCCAGCCTTGCCGCGAAGTTCCTCGGTGCTCCTCTCCCTGTGGGCCGCGTCGACATCGACCACGTCGCGGTCGCGCTCGTCCGCACCGACCACGGCGAGGTCATCGAGCGCTCGGCGCTGACCGGCGTCGGGCTCACGCTCTCGACGGGCTCCGCGGAGCCGGCTGCGCGAGGGTGGCGTGTCGGCGCTGGGCTCGGGTCGCCTGCGGCCCCTCTGGATCTCGTGCTCACGCGCACCCCTCGCGGTGCGAAAGCGGCGGCTGCGCGGGCGAAGCTGTGGCTCACGGTCCAGGCGACCTCCTCGGCGGTCACCGCAGCCCTCGACCTGCGCATGCTCGAGCAAGCGTTCGCCGCGAGCGTCTCGGCCGAGCACTGGCTGCACGCCGAGGCCAACATCCGATTCGACCCGGCCGCGAAGAAGACCGAGATCATCCTCGACAAGGTCGAGGCGGGCGACGGGGCCGCGACAGCCGAAGCGTCGATCGACCTCCCCGACACGGGGGACCCGGTCGTGCGTCGCGCCCACGGTGACATCGATGTCGCGCGCATTCTTCGATGGCTCCCCGCCGGCATGGTCCCCGCGACGGCGGAGCGTGCGCGCGTGCGTTACGAGGTTGCCTCTCTCGTCGTTGGATCACCGGTGCGGCTCGCCGAAGGGGGAGCCGCTTCGCTCGACACGGACCTGTCGAACTTCGCGTTCACCGCCCCGACGGGGCTGCTCAAGATCGGCGGAGTGAGCCTCTCGCTGCACGCCCAGCCTGCACAGGGGGGTGGGATCGCCGCGCGCGGGACCGTGATGCTCACGGGGACGACGTTCGCATCGGGGGAAGATCGGATCAGCGCCGACGACCTCGCCCTAGAGGTCGACGGCCAGCAGGTGGCCGACGGTGCGCTCGGTGGAAGCCTCGGAGTCCGCTTCGCGCGCGCCGAGCAGGTGAGCGTCCTCCCGGTGGTCGCGGCCGGCGGTCACGTCGAGCTCCGCATCCAGGGGCTACACCCCAACGCCGACGACCCGCTCGCGACACGAGGCGATGTCTCTCTGGCAGTGGAGCTGGCCTCGCTCGACGTCCGCTCCCCCGCGGCTCACGCGATCGTCGACGGTCTCGCGCTGCACGCGCACACCCTGCTCGATGGGCACGCTCCCTATGCCGCGGAGATCGAGGCCCCCATGTCCCGGCTTCGCGTGATCGACCCCCGCGGCAAGCTCCTCGTGGACGCACCGGCGCGCATCGAAGTCCGCGTTCACGACGTCCAGCCAAACCTCGTGCATCCGGAGGCGAGTAGCGCCATCGTCAAAGCTGCCGTCGACCTCGGCGATGTGCACGTCTCGCTCGACGCGACGAAAGCGGTCGACGCCGTCGATTATACGTTCGGCACAGATACGAAGAGCCTCAGGGCGGTCCGTCCGTTCCTGACTCCCCAGCTGATCGCGCAGGCCCCCTGGGATCGAATGGCGGTCAAGCTGCGATCGAGCGGCCACGTCGATCATCTCACCGGAGCGGGGCTCGCGATCCGCCACACGACCGAGCTCGACGTGGAGAACCCCGCGTTCGACGCCATCTCGGCCCGGTCGATCTCGCTGACCCTCAAGTCGCAGGGGACGGCGATGCAGCATCAGGCCGACCTGGACCTGCGCGCGCCAGGGCTCACGGTCAACGGCGGAAGCCCGAGCGACGATCACGTCACGCTCTCCGCGACCGTCGACCGCGAGCGCCCGTCCGTCGAGGTGAAGCTCGCCACCGAGGGGCGCGCGACCACGAAGCTCGCGGCTTCGCTGTCGTTCGATCCGTCGCGGCGCGCCCTCGCGTTCGGAATCGACGGGCACCTCGCCGGCCTCGCCCCCCTGACCCCCTTCGCCGCGAAGGCCGGGCTCGACTCCATGGATCTGTCGCAGCTCGAGGTCGACCTATCCGCCCACGGAGCGATCCTCGGCGTCCTCGCCGGAGTCACGGGCGACGGGGCTATCAAGCTCGAGCCGAGCCCCGCGCGCACCGCCGCGGTCGAAGGAAAGGTGGACCTGCGGCTCGACCACGTCCACTGGAGCAAAGGGGACAACGCGGTCCTCACGCCGTCGCTGGCGTGGCACGGCGAGATGCACGCCGCGGGGGAACGCCGCACGGTCGAGAGTCGGATCGACGTCGGCTCGATGCACCTCGATCTTGGGAGCCACGACGTCGACCTGAACGGGATCAGCGATGTTGCCAGCGCCTCCTTCATCGGCAACCTGCTCGACCCGGAGATCGAGCTCACCCAGCGCCTCGCCGTCCACGCCATCGCGCAGGACTTCGTCCCCGAGTATCCCCTCGGCGACTTCGACTTCTCGCTCACGGCCGAGCGCGGTCGCGAGGGGGTGATCCACCTCACGGACCTCAAGATCGCGAACGGCGTCGGAGGGACGACGCTCGCGGTGACGGGCAACGTCGACCTCGGTGAAGGGCGGCGCACCATCTCGGTCACGACGTCGCTGACGCAGGATCTGGCGCGCCTGTCGACGATCCCCGATCGCTTCAAGGGGAGGGGAAAGCTAGCCGTAGAGGCGAACGTCACGTCCCCGGATCTCGCGCATTACAAGGTCCGCGCCGCGGTGAAAGGGGAGGACGTGACGGTCACGCTCCCGCGCGCCGGGATCGACCTCGACACCGCGAACGGCGAGGTGCCGATCACCGTTGCGCTCGAGGTCGGTACCAACGGCGTGGCGCTCTCCCGCAGCGAGAAGAGAAGCCCGTACTCGATGCTACGCTTTGCCGACCAGCACCCGCTCCTCAGTCGCAGCGGCTTCCTCTCGATCGCCAGCCTGAAGACCCCCTTCGTGACGATCGCACCGCTGGTCGGCAACCTCGAGATCGAGCAAAACGTGATCTCGCTCCGGCAGTTCGAGATGGGGGTTCACAAGGGGACCATCACCGGGCAGTGCGGCATCGAGTGGGACGGCCCGAGGTCGACCCTCGAGCTCCACGTGCGCGCGAGCGGCGTGCAGTCGTCCCACGGCGAGCCGTTCGACGGGAACATCGCGGTCGCCATCTCCGCCGCGGACCGCACCGTCGAGGGGCGCGCTGAGATCCTCCGTATCGGCGAGCGCCACCTCCTCGATCTTCTCGACCTGCAGGACCCGCTGCATGTCGACCCGGCGATCAACCGCATCCGCGGCGCGCTCGCGTTCGGCTACCCTGAAAGCCTGCGCCTGGTCTTCGACCACGGCTTCGCCAGCGCCCACCTCGAGCTCGGGGGGATCGCGCGGCTCGTCAGCATCGGCGAGCTCCGCGGTATTCCGATGGGACCCATTGTCGACCAGATGCTCGCGCCCATACTCGACGGGACCGATACGAAGGAGACGCCATGAAACGAGTCTTCGCCCTCGCCGCGGTCGCCGCCCTCTTCGGCGTGGCGGGCCTCGCGGGGTGCTTCAAGCCGCCGGAGATCGTCATGGTCGATCGCGCGACGGCCCTCGAGCAGCAAGCAGCCGGCTCGTTCGACGACCTCGAGCGGACGCTCGACCGCGCCGCGATCGAGCCGCGCCCCGTCCCCCTCACGCCCGAGCAGCTCGAAGCGCTCGGCATTCGCCCCGCGCCGCTCGTCGACGAGAGCGACCTCACCGACGCCGATCGACTCGACGGGCTCCTCGCGCAGCACTGCGTCGGCGAAGGCAAAGACGGTCTGATCGTCGAGACGCGCGAGGCGTGCAAAGGAGGAGCTGACGCCGAAGAGGTCCAGACCTTGCTCGAGCGCGTGAACCGCGCCCGGCGCCAGCTGTGGCGCTGGATGCACGAGCAGCGCACCGACGTTCCCGAAGCAGATCTTCGGCGCACGTGGCGCGAGAACCATCTGAAGAACGTCGTCTGCGGCGGATGGATCGAGGGCGCCGACGGGAAGTGGCTGGGGAAGTCGTGCTGAGGCGGGCCGCAGGTCTCGCGCTGGCCGCGCTTCTCGTCGCCGGGCGCGCGTCGGCCGACAACGTCGACGACGACGACCTCCGGAGGCCGCTGCGCCTGACGGTAGGGGTCGCCGACGACCTGCTCGGCCAGCTCGGCCCCGACGGCAAGACCCTTTACTTCGTCTCGAACCGCGACACGACCAACCAGCTCTTCGCGCAGAGCATGGTCGACGGACGCGCGCAGGCGCTCTTCGACGACGGCGCGGACGTGACCTGGCCGCGCGTCAGCCAGGACGGCCGATCGCTCCTTTACATCTCGTTTCGCGAGAGCGCTTCGGGGCAGCTGTGCGTCCGTCACCTGCCGGAGGGGGATGGACGCAAGTGTCTCAAGAATACGTCGGCGGCGCTCCAGGCGGAGTGGATCGACCACGACCGGATCGCGCTCGTGAGCCGCGAGTCGATCAAGGGGGATCTCCGCATCCTCGATGTGACGATCGGCTCGACGCTCACGGCGCGGCCGCTCCTCGATCGGAACATGACGAGCCCGGCTGTCTCTCCCGACGGGCACTGGCTCGTGTACGTGCCGGTCGCGCGGACGGTGGAGAGTGTCGGCCCAGCCTTCGCGGCGCATGCGGCCCAGACGCTCGAAGCGATCCCGATGGCCGCCCCCGCGACCCCCCCCGCAAAGATCGCCCTCCAGCTCCCTGGGCAGACCGGGCAGCCGGTGTTCGCGAGAGACGGCCACTCGCTCTACGTCGTGCAGTTCTTCACCGACACGAACCACGACGGCGCGATCGACGCGAGCGACCACGGCGTCCTTTTCCGCGTGCCGATCTCGTTCACGGGCGTAGCGGGGGCGCCGGTCGCGGGACCTCCCGAGCAGCTGACCGAGACGTCGTGGAACTGCGAGTACCCGGCGCCTTTCGTCGATCGCCTGATCGCGACCTGCTCGCAGGACGCGAGTCTCGACGTGTACTCGTTGCCTCTCGACGGCGAAGTCCCGGCCGAGTGGACGATGCCGATGCTCGAGAACGCGATCGACGACGCCGATACGCTCGTCGAAGAGCAACTCCTCACGAGCCGCCGTCTCGCGCGGGAGACCACCCCGTCCGGCCGGCGGCGCGCAATGCTCTCGCTGGTGCTCGTGCACCTCGAGCGGGAGGAGTTCCGGGCCGCCGAGTACTACGCGGAGCTCGTCGACACGCTTCGCGACGACGCGACCGCGGGGATCTCGCTCCCTCTCCGGATGCTCGTCGAGCAGCGGCGCGCCGAGCGCCGTCGCGAGCAAGGGCGTCTGATGGAAGGGTTTCGCAAGGAAGCGGAGGAGCGCCTCGACAAGCTTCACCCCGACAAGGCCGAGAGCCCGATGGCCGAGGATCTGACGCACCTCGCCCGTAGCCAGATCTTCGACTCCCTCGGCGACAAGGCGAAGGCGCGGTCGGAGCTCGAAGCGGTCACGGTCGACGAGACGACCCCGGCGCCGGTCGTCGAGGCGTACTACCAGCACGCCGACGCTTTCTACCGCCAGCTCGACGATCGCGAGGCGCTCATCAAAGCGTGCCGTCAGCTCGCCGCCAACAGCGCGCTGCGCCCCGACGAGCAGCTCCGCTATGCGCGCGCCGCCGTCCGCTCGATGGTGCGAGGCCTCCCGTACGCGGACGCCGACGCACGCCTCACGCGCGAACGAGCCGGCGCCACCGCAGCGGAGTCCGAGCTCGTCTTCGCGATCGACCTCGCCCGGGACGTGCTCGCGATCCGCGACGCGCACGCCCCCCAGTCGGTCGGCGACGCGCTCCTCGCCCTCTACGCCGCGCAGACCCGCCCGGGCCGCCGCAGGGTGCTCATCGTCGATGCCGTGCAGCGGGCCGACGACGTGGATGCCGACGACGTCCTCGGCGCGCTCGTCGAGCGGGACATCCATGACGTGAGGCGGGGGACGCACGAGCGGGGCGAGGCGGAAGATGTCTACGAGCGGTTGATCCTCGCGCAGGGGTACGAGCGCGCCGCGGCGAAGCACTACGCCGACGCGCGCGCCGATTTCGAATCCGTCGCCGAGCAGACGGGATCGCTCGAGGCCGTGGTGGGGGCGATCGACATGGGAATGAAGCTCAAAGAGCGCCCGGCGGCGATCGAGGCGCGGTCCGCCAAGCGCGGCACCCCTCCGGCTTACGTTCACTTCGCCAAGGCCTATCTGATCGCCCGGCAGCTCCCGAAGCTCGACGGCGAGGCCCACGCGAAGGCCGCGGCGGCGGCGCTCGCCGCGCTCGACGCCTCGTGGGAGGAGCTGAAAGAGGAGCGGATCGCCCAGGCGCTCTTCGGCTCTCTCCTCCACGAGGAGTACCTCCAGACCGGAGAGCTCGCGACCGCCGAGCGGGCCAACGTGCACTACCTCATCGCCCTCGAGCTCGTGGGCGACAACCCCCGCTTTCGCGCGATGATCCTCGGAGAGCTCGGGCTCCTGCACACCGACGTCGGAAACTACCGGATCGCGCTCGGCTACCTCCTCGAGCGCGACAAGCTCCCTTACACGGACAACTCCGAGGGGCTCGACGTTCTCCTCTCGAAGGCGCAGGCACTCCTCCACGTGGGGCGCGAAGGGGACGCAACCGCGGCTGGCGAAGCGGCGCTCGAGATGATCGGCCGGAACCCCGCGCTTGCTCCCCACAAGCTACTCGCGCTCGACTGGGCCGCCGTGGACAACCTCGCGGCGGGGCACTTCGCGCGCGCGCTGGCCCTGTACGACGAGGAGATCCCCCTCCTCGACGCGGCGAAGACCGCGCTCTTCGACCGGAATCGGATGGTCGCGCGCGTGTCGCGGGCGGCGGCCGCAGTCGGAGCCAAGCAACCCGCGCGGGCGCTCGCCGACCTCGACTACGTCGAGAAGCGCCTGGACGATCCGAAGACGGCCGCCGCGCTCCAGTGGCCTCACTCGACGCCCGAGCAGGTGGCGCGCGCCTACCGGCTCATCGCGGCCGGGCTGCGCGCGAACGCGAACCAGGAGCTCGGTCGCCTCGACGAGGTGGCGAAGGCGACGAGCGGCCGGCGAGCGATCCTCGAAGAGCAGTTCGGCGAGACGAAGCGGGTGGAGATCGAGCGCGAGGAGATGCTCTCCGAGGCGCAGCTCGCATTGAACGCGAGCCAGCGTCACGACTCCGCGGCCACCGGAAACTGGCTCGGACAGGCGCTCGCGCTCGCCGACGACCTTCGCACGCGGGCGAACGGCGTGAGCGACAAGCAGCAGCTCGATGTCCTCTGGCTCGCCGCCGAGCTGTCGGCTTCGATGAAAGGAACGCTAGTGCCCGACCTGCCGAAGCGGATCCAAGCGGCGGCTGTCGAGCTTGCGACGCGGCGCGACCCGACGCTCCGTTCGTACGAGCGATGGCTCGAGATTTACGGAGCCCTCGTCAGACGAGACCCAGCCTCGCCATCGGGAGATCGCGCACGCGCGTCCCCGTGAGAGCGAAGACCGCGTTCGCGATCGCCGGCGCGACAGGGGGGAGCCCCGGCTCTCCCGCCCCCCCCGGAGGGGCGCTGCTCTCGATCAGATCGACGTGAATCGCGCGCGGGGCCTCGGGCATCCGCGCGAGGCGGTAGTCACGGAAGTTGGTCTGCTCGACGGCGCCGTTCTTCATCGTGATCGCCCCGTGAAGCGCGAGGCTCATCCCGAAGATCACGGCCCCCTCCATCATCGCCTTCACGCGGTCGGGATTCACCACCGTCCCGGCGTCGGCTACGACCCACGCTTCGTCTACCCGCACCTTGCCCCGTTCGTCCTTCACGACCGACGCCACGACCGCCACGTACGTGACGAAGCTGTGGTGCACCGCGAGGCCGAGCGAGCGACCGTCCTTGGCGCGATCCGCCCAGCGCGAGAGCTCGGTCACTCTCTCCACGCATCCACGGAACCGCGCGACGTCGATCGGGTAGCGATCGAGCTTTTCGCCGTAGTTCGGGACCGTCTTCACCCCGAGCTCCTCCGCCGTCACGTGGCGATCAGGTCCTAGGAGCTCGAGGAGGTTGGCGCGCGGGTCGAGGCCGCGGGCGTGCGCGATCTCGTCGAGGAAGCTCGACATCGCGAAGGCGTGGTGGATGTTGCACACCGATCGCAGCCACCCGATCCGGACGTGCGCCACGGCCTCGCCGTTCTCAGCGCGCACGTTGGGGATCGCGAGCGGGATGTCGAGCACCCCCTGCCCGAGCTCGCCGTTGCTCGCGTGCGTCACCCCCTTCGCGAACGTCGACGAGATCGACGGAAAGGCGGTGCGGTGCAGCCAGGCGACCACCTTACCGCTCGCGTCGAGCCCCGCCTCGAGGCGTTGCGCGCTCGTCGTGTGGTAGTAGCCGTGTTGAATGTCGTCGGTGCGCGTCCACTGCACGCGCACCGGTACTCCCGCCGCCTTCGAGAGGAGCGCCGCCTCGACGTCGTAGTCCGGCTTGGCCTTGCGTCCGAAGGCACCACCGAGGAGCGTCACATGCACGCGCACCTTGCTCGGCTCGATCCCGAGCGCCTTCGATACCTGCTCGCGTACATCCTGGGGCGCCTGCGTCGGTGTCCACACCTCGCATCCATTCGCGTCCACCCGGGCCACGCTCACCGGCGGCTCCATCGGCGTGTGCGCGAGATGCGGCACGCAGTACTCAGCGACGATGCGCTTCGCCGATGCCGTGAGCGCGGTATCGACGTTCCCGACGTCCCGCGCCTGCTTCCCGGGTGCACGGACGGCGGCGAGGAGCGCCTCTCGGTACGCCGTCGAGTCGTAGGTCACGTTGGAGCCTGCGTCCCACGTCACGTCGAGCGCCGCGCGCCCGCGCATCGCAGCCCAGGTCGTGTCGGCCAGGACCGCGACGCCGCCGAGCGGCTGGAACGCGAACGGGGGCGCCGGCATCGGGAGATCGATGACCCTCTTCACGCCCGGAATCCGAAGCGCTCTCGTCGCGTCGCGCGTCGCGACCTTCCCCCCCACGACCGGCGGCCTCGCGATCACCGCGGTGAGCATCTCCGACAAACGTACGTCGGCACCGAAGATTGCCTTCCCAGTGACGATCGCCGGCGCGTCGATGTGCGGCAACAGCTTGCCGACGCGACGAAGCTCGCCCAACGGGCGCAGCGCGACATCGGCGGACTTCGGGAGCGGGAGCTTCGCGGCTTCCACCGCGAGGTCTCCGAAGCCGAGCTTGCGTTTTGTCGCAGCGTGAACGACCTCATGATCACGCGCTTCGCACTGCGCTGCAGGCACCTTCCAGCGTTTGCTGGCGGCCGTTACGAGGAGCAGTCGTGCAGTCGCCCCTAGCCGGCGTAGCTCCCCGAACGCGTCGCCGCGCACGCTGCTCGAACCGTCGGTGTCCTGGTTGCCGTATGCCTCGTCGCCGTCGGCCTGCAAGATCGCGACACGCGCCGGGTCGGCCCCCAGCTCGTCGGCGACCAGCGCCGGGAGCGAGCTTCGAACCCCTTGCCCCATCTCGGAGCGCGCGCACGCGATCGTGACGAGGCCGTCGGCCGCGATGTGGACGAAAGCATTCGGTGTGAGCCCGCCGTCCACGGGCATCTGCTCGAAGGTGGGGCGCCGCCAGGAGCTTGCCTCGGGGGCGGGGGGGGGCTTCGCTGCGGCGGGGGCCACGCCGAGGGCGAGCGCGCCGGTTGCGAGCCCAAGCGAGACGAGGAACGAACGCCTTGGAACGAGGATGTCGCGCACGCTCAAGCCCCCTCGATCCCGGCCGCCTTGCGCACGGCCGCGCGGATGCGAAGGTACGTCCCGCATCGGCAAATGTTCCCGGCGAGCGACTGATCGATCTCCGCGTCCGAAGGCTTCGATTTCTTCGCCAGGAGCGCCGCCGCGCTCATGATCTGCCCCGCCTGGCAGTACCCGCACTGCGGGACGCCGAGGTCGACCCACGCCTTCTGTAGCGGGTGATCGCCGTTGGCCGAGAGTCCCTCGATCGTCGTCACGCTCTTCCCCTCGGCTCGCCGTATGGGCGTGACGCACGCGCGAACCGCCTCGCCGTCGAGGTGAACGGTGCACGCACCGCACAGCGCCTCGCCGCAGCCGTACTTCGTCCCCGTCAGCCCGAGCACGTCGCGCAACGCCCAGAGGATGGGCATCTCCGGATCGACGTCGAGCCTCTGCTCCTTCCCGTTCACGCGCAGGACGATCATCGCTCTCCCTCGGGGCACGCTGCTCCGCTCTCCACCCAAGCCGCGACCAGCGCGCCGAAGCGCTCCTGGCTTCCAGGCACCGGTTTTCGTCCGTGGCCCGGCGCCCATCCCCAGGCGACGAGCGGATCGTGCGCGGAGTGCTCGACGATGCTTTGAAGTGAGCGACCCCCGTTTCGCGAAGGGTCCTTCATCTGCGCGCAGATCGCCGCCGGCGTCTTGCCCGTCCACGCCATCGATCTTGGCGCGAGGCGCCACTGGGGGGCCCCCGGAACGCGGGCCAGCTCGAGGTTCTCGTCCTGGTGGCACGAGCCACACCGCATCGCCGTCGTGCCCCGGTCGTCGTCGCCGCGCAAGACGGGCGGGTCGTGAAGCTCGCCTCCGTCGCGCTGGCGCGGCGAGTCGTCGGAAGGGTGACAGTTCGTGCAGCGCGGGCTGAGGATGACGCGGCTGGCTTCGGCGAACAGAGCTCTGGATCGGGCCTCGCGATCGGTGATGGAGGCGAACGCTTCAGGGGGCCGGAGGTCTTGCGACTGATCGGGCGGAACCGGAGCCGGAGGGCTCGAGACGACCACGGGGCCGCCGCCGCACGAGACGAGGACGAGGAGGAGGAGGAGGAGGAGGAAGCGGGGGAACATGGCTCGCCCTAGCCCACGAGTCCCTTCTGGAAGTCGGGCCGCGAATGCGCGCGGAACTCCGCGACCGTCGAGTTTCCGAAAAGCTGGAGGCTCATGCGCGGGAATCTACCCCGTCTTGTCGTCTCTGGACACGCGGCCGCAAAAGCATCACCGTCGCGGCCAGACGCCACTCGAGGGAGGCCCCCATGATCGATTGCCAGACCGAGCGACCGAACGAGTTTCCCCAGGTGCTCCGCGTGCGCGCTCACACGCTTCGCGCCGACGTCGGGACCGCCGAGGGGAGCACCGACTCCGCCCCCAGCCCCCACGACTATTTCGACGCCGCGCTCGCCGCGTGCAAGACGCTGACGGCTACATGGTACGCGAAGAAGAATGGAATCCCCCTCGAGCGCGTGGAGTCGCACGTGGAGCGCGACGACACGCAGGAGCGGCAGGGGACCTACGTGCTCAAGGTGAAGCTCGCCTTCCACGGTCCGCTCAGCGCGGAGCAACGCGCGAAGCTCTACGACGTGGTCGGGCGCTGCCCGATCCACAAGCTGATGACGACGACGGACGTGAAGGTCGAGACGGCACCGCTCTGAGCGCCGGCATGTCGTCTTTCACCCTCATCCCCGGCCGCCCCCGCGACCTCGGCGGCTTCAGCGTCCGTCGCACCCTCCCCTCGATGCAGCGCCGCCTCGTCGGCCCGTTCATCTTCTGGGACCACATGGGCCCGGTCCGGCTCGAGCCTGGGCACGGCATGGACGTCCGCCCGCACCCGCACATCAACCTCGCGACGGTGACGTTCCTCTTCGAAGGGGAGATCGTCCACAAGGACAGCCTCGGCTCCGACCAGAGCATTCGCCCGGGCGACGTGAACTGGATGACGGCGGGGCGCGGGATCGTCCACTCGGAGCGCACGGGCGCCGAGCTGCGCAAGGCCGGCCCAGCGGTGCACGGGCTCCAGAGTTGGGTCGCGCTCCCGACCGAGCTCGAGGAGAGCGAGCCGAGCTTTCAGCACGTCCCGGGCACCTTGCTGCCAGAGCTCGGGAAGCCCGGCGCCCGCTTGCGTGTCATCGCGGGCAAGGCCTTCGGCGAGACCTCGCCGGTGAAGGTCCTGTCCTCTCTCTTCTACGTCGAGGCCCGCCTCGAAGCCGGCGCCGAGCTCGCGCTCCCTGACGAGTACGCCGAGCGCGCCGCCTACGTCGTAGAGGGGGGGATCGAGTGCGACGGGCTGCGCGCGGAGGCAGGGACGATGGCGGTGGCTGAGGACGGTGCAAAGGCCCCCGCGCCGATCCGCGCGCTCGAGAGCTCGCGCGTCATGCTCCTTGGCGGCGCACCTCTCGGCAAGCGCTACATCTGGTGGAACTTCGTCTCGAGCAGCGAAGAGCGCATCGATCGGGCGAAGCGTGACTGGAAGGAGGGCGCCTTCCCGAAGGTGCCCGGGGACGACGTCGAGTTCATCCCGTTGCCGGAGTGAGACCCATGCGAGTAGCCGAGATCGAAGCGTACGGTGGTCCCGAGCAGATCCGGATCGTCGAGCGACCGACGCCCGAGCCTGGTCCCGCCCAGGTGCGCGTGCGTGTCGAAGCGGCCGGAGTCAACTTCGTCGATGTCTACAATCGGACTGGGCTGTACAAGTCAGAGCTCCCGCTCGCGCTGGGCAAGGAGGGGGCGGGTACCGTCGAAGCGCTCGGCTCCGGCGTCACGGAGCTTCGCATCGGCGATCGGGTCGCGTGGGTGTCTGTCACCGGGTCGTACGCGACGCACGTGATCGCGCACCCGGTGGACCTCGTGAAGGTGCCCGACGAAATCGACGCCGTGCGCGCGGCGGCCGTGATGCTCCAGGGGCTCACCGCGCATTACCTCGTCCGCAGCACGTGGAGGCTCGAGCGCGGGCAGCGTTGCCTCATGCACGCCGCCGCGGGAGGGGTGGGGCTCCTCTTCTGCCAGATCGCGAGCAGGCTGGGAGCCGAGGTGATCGGCACGGCGTCGACCGACGAGAAGGCGCGTCTCGCGCGCGAGGCGGGGGCTTCGCACGTCATCGACTACGTCCGGCAGGATTTCGAGGAGGAGGTGAAGAAGCTCACCCGCGGCGATCTCGTCGACGTCGTCTACGACTCGGTTGGAAAGACCACGTTCGACAAGAGCCTCCGCTGCTTGCGTCCGCGCGGCATGCTCGTCGCCTTCGGCCAGTCGAGCGGCGTCGTCCCTCCGTTCGATCTGCGCATCTTGAACGACCGCGGCTCTCTATTCGTTACTCGCCCGTCGCTCCGCGATTACACGCGGACTCACGAGGAGCTCGCGTCGCGCGCGGCGGAGGTGCTCGGGTGGGTCGCGCGCGGGGAGCTCTCGGTCCGTGTTCACGAGGTCTTGCCGCTCGACCGCGCCGCCGATGCGCAGCGGATGCTCGAGGCGCGGGTGACGTCGGGGAAGGTCGTGCTCGCACCGTAGTCCGGGTGGCGTTCTCTTCGGACGCCGACGAGACCGGCCGACTCCGGTGCGCTTGCTACGCTTCCGCCCGTGCCGCGTTTCCCGGTCGTCGTCGTCGCGCTCGCCGCGCTCGCCTGCGGGACGGCGCCGTCGAGCGCTCCCCCGGCCCCGACAGCCGCGACGGTCGCAGTCGAAGCGGGCTTCGTCGAGGTTCCGGCGCGCACCGTCACGGTCAAGGGGCAAGCGGTCCAGATCGAAGCCACCGGGCGCCTCTTCTACAACCTCAGGCCCGCGGCAGAAGACCCGGAGGACAAACCAATCTTCTTCCTCTCCAACGGGTTCGCGGCCGAGATCGTCCGCGCGTTCGGCACAGGCACCTTCACGGTGGCCGACGGGGGCGCGGTCGTCGCAAACGCGACCCGCTGGACCGGGTTCGCCAACCTCGTTTACCTCGAGCCGCGCCAGTCCGGGTACTCGTACGACGTCATCACCGGGCGCCCCCCCGACGCCGCCGACTGCGCGCCGAGCATCTTCAACGAGTACGTCGACGCCGCGGACTTCCTCTTCGGCGCGCTCACGTTCCTCGAGGCGCACCCGCAGCTGCATGGCCCCGTCTACTGGGTCGGGGAGAGCTACGCCGGGGTACGCGTCACCTGGCTCCTCGCGTACCTCCGCGGTAGGTGGGACCTGGCCCCGTATGCGGACCCGACGCTCGCCGCGAAGATCGCGCAGACGCAGCGAGCGACGTCTCTCCTCGCCGGCCAGATCTTTCTCGAGGGATGGCTCGCCGGAGGCGCGCACGCGACGGCGATCGCCGCGGAGTGCACCGATCCGGCCCTCGTGGCCAGCGTCTCCGCGAACATCGGCGTCTCGTGCAGCGACGCCTGCGACTGCGCGACCGCCAACGACCGAAGCCTCTACAACTACGCGTACACCGCGGAGCACGAGACCGCGCGCGAGACCGAGGCCTCCGAAGCGCACATCGATCCCCAGGACGCCGCCGCGCTCCTCGGCGTGCCGCTCACGTCGATCCCGCTCCTCGCTTCCGCGGAGCGCTCGACGGGGTTTCGGTGCAGCCCACCCGACGACACCTTGCCCCCGGAGGACGCGCTCGTCGCGACGCTCGGACCGCTCCCCGCGGGGCAGGCCTACTACGTGAACTATTCGCCGCTCTACCCGGGCAAAGAGATGGGGACGCCCGAGATCGACTGGCGCACGGAGAGCTACGAAGGGCTCGCGTTCGTCGACAACCTCCACGACGTTCCGACGTTCCTCACGTCGGGGGCGTGTGACCTCGTTGTCCCGACGCGGGCGCTCGCGCCGGCGCTCGTGAGCATCCTCGGCGCGAGTCAGGTCGACGTCACCTCGCCCACCCAGATCGGCGTCCTGTACCCCGACGGAGAGCGCTTCATCGATCTGTTCGCGTATCCCAGCGCCGGTCATATGGTGGAGATGATCGAGCCGTCCGAGCTCGCGACCGACGTACAGGGGTGGATCGGACGAGCGACGCCGTGAGCCTGGCCGACGCCCCGCGATCCCGTCGCGACGGGGGCTTGAAAGTATCTCGGTGTCCGTTATACTAGACGCAATGGTCACTCGTTTCGCCTCGTCCATGGCCCCCTCCGCGCGCTGGGGAGAGTCGGCTTGGCGCTGTCGGTAGGCGTCGCGACCGGCGGGCGAGTCTTCGGCAACGGTGCTGACGGCGCGCGCGCCCCGCGGCGCCGCACGGTCGTCCCCACCCCGAGGTGATCATCATGTCATCCGTTCACATCAGCGACCCCGCGACGGCGCGGCGGGAGTCATAGCCGTGCGTATCGCCGTCATCGGCGGTCTCGAACGTCACGAACCGGAGATCGAGCGGCGCGCGAGCGCCTTCGGTCACGCGGTCGAATTCCATCGCGGTCGCGTGGGAGGGCGCCACGCGGAGGAGCTCGAGGCGATGGTCCAGCGCTGCGACGTCACGATCATCGTCACGCAGGTGAACAGCCACGGCGCGATGCACCTCGCGAAGAGGGCCGCCGGTCGATTCTCGCGCCCGGCCTTGATCGCGCGCACGTGCGGACCTTCGAGCTTCTCTGCGATCCTCGATTCGCTCGAGTCCACCCTGCGCGCCCCGTCCGCGCACGCCGCCGGGGCATGAGGAGCCCCCGATGGCCGCAGGGGCCTCGCGAAAGCGCCACACGAAGCGCCCTCCGAGAATGAGCGCCACAGTCAGCGCGGGCAGAGCGTGGTCTTCGTACAGGCGGTGTAGCGGCTGAGTGTGTCGAAGGGATTGTTGCAGTGCTCGTCGCGGATGCTCGAAAGGCACATCTGGAGCCTCGCCGGGTCGATCCCGTAGGGACATGCCGCGTTCGTGAGGGCGTTCAAGTTGTCGGCGCGAGTCTGTTCGACGCAGACTTCGCGCGTCGCGTACTTCCGGTTCACGCCGATGTTGCTGCAGCGATCTTCGCGGTCGCAGCGCTCTTTCGAGATGACCTCGACGTCGTGGTCGCTCACGGGTTGGGCCGCGACGACGCCTGAGGTGGTCAGCGGCGCCGAGGCTGGCGGGTTGCTGTCGTGGTCGCATGCGGCGCTCAGCGCGGGGACCAGCACTAGGAGAACTGCGAGAGTCGTCTTCATGTTCGTTACCTCGCGCGGGCCTAGTGCACGCGGCGAGCCGGCTCCCGAAGGTCGCCTAGGCCGGGTTATGCGTATCACCCGGCACAGCTCCCGAAGGTCGCCTAGTGCGCGCGCTTGACAGGCTCTCGAATGCTGTCCTGCTCGTCTACCGGGATGCGAACGGTCGTCCGGAGCTTCTCCGCCAGGTCGCGAGCTGCGAGCGCGCTCATGTCCTTCTCGACCGTCGCCATGAGGTGCTTTTCGAGCTCAGGCGTGAGCTCCTTCTTCACCAAACCGACGAAGTGAGGGGGAGCGACGAGGACCCACCGACGAAAGCGCGCCGAGCGCATCGCCTGGTCGAGCGTTTTCCCCAAAGAGTGGGCGAAGTGTTCCTTCTCGACCTCCTTCGGCGACGAGGCGGGGGCGAGCGCATTGTGGTGCACGGAGGCCCCCTCGGAAGAACGACTCCCCGAGCGATCGCCCACGAGGGCGTCCGCCTTGCTTCGGGACGCTTCGTGCGAGACCTCGCTCACGAGGTGCCATGAAGGGGCCCCGCTGCGGATCTCGAAGAACCTCGCCTTTGCCGAATCGCAAACAAGAATCCATACGGTCTGCATGGGAACCTCGATCGCAGGGGTCAACTCTCAGGGGCCAGCCTAGCCAAGGGCTCACCCGTCGGGGGAGCAAGTGCGGGGCCAACCCGATCGAGGCCGCTTTTTTCACTCCTTGCGCGCGGCAGGACGCATCTCTTGCGTGGCAGCGCGCGCCCCACGCGGGCGCGGGCCGGCGCGTCGGTAGGCCCCCGTGGCCCGGCGCGGTGCTTGTCTGTCGCTCGGACGGCGCTCTACGCTCTCCATTCCCATGGGCCTGGCGCAGTTCGTGGACGATGTCGTGGCGCGGCTCGAGACGACGCCGGTCGATCTATCGCACCTCGCGCCCGAGGCGGTGCCAGGGTCGATCTTCACAGGGTGCGCGGGGATCGCGTTCTTCCTCCACGAGACGGCGCGCCTCCGCGGCAGGAACGACCTCGTGCCGCTCGCGCGACGGTGGCTCGGTGCGGCGAGAACCTGGGGGGCAGCGGCGACACCGCCCGAGTGGAACGACCACCCTTTCGGCGTCGTCGTCGGCAGAGCCGGGGTGCCGTACGTGGAGCTCCTCTTCTGGGCGCGCGAAGGGGACGCGCGCGGCGTGCTGCAGGCGGCGCGGGCCATTGACGACGTGTCGCGCGATGCGGATGGGGCGGAGGGAGAGCGGCGACCGACCGAGCTCTTGGGGGGTGCCGCGGGGGTCGCGTGCGCGATGCGCGACGTCGAGTCGCGGCTGCCGGCGGGGGGAGAGCACGACGAGGCTCGCGCTGTGATCGCGCGCGTCCGCGAACGGGAGACAGCGCGGGTGATGGCGAAATACGCGCGCCCGATCGCGCTCGGTCCCCTGGACCCCCTCGGCTTCGCGCACGGCGTCGCGGGGGAGCTCTGGGCGCTCGTCACACTCGTCGGCGCGAGCGACGAGACGGTGAGCGCGCGCCTCCGCGAGCTGCAGTCCACCAAGCAGCTCGACGAGGAAGGGCTCGTCTACTGGCCGACGAGCACGGGGAACGAAACACCGAACTTCCTGGGGACGTGGTGCAACGGGATGGCGGGGCACACGCTCCTCTGGTGCGAGGTCGCGCGCCAGCTCGGGACCGACGCGTCGATGGCATTCGCCGGGCAGTGCGCCGAGAGCTCGACGATCCTCCTCGACGTCACCGCAGGGGTCTGCTGCGGCCTCGCGGGTCACGCGATCGCCCTCGCACGCTACGGCGCGATCGCGAGCGACGCGCGCTTCAAGCCGCGCGCCTACGGCCGGCTGACGAGCGCGATCCGGAACGCGCAGCGCGGGCGCGTCACGGGGTTTCTCTCCCTGTGGCAGGGCACGCTCGGGGTCGCGCTCGTGGCGATGCGCCGGATGGCGGGCGAGAACGGGTTTCCGTGCATCGAGGGAGCCGCGGGGTAACGCGCTTCGCTCCGCTACGGTGACGCTACTCGCCCCCGCTCGTCGACCACTGCGGTCGTCTGTCGATCGAGCCACCCCCGAAGCGCCTCAGGCGCGGCCGGCAGGAATGACCCGGCGTCGACCGCCCGGATCCTGATCACGCCGTTCAGATCGGCCGCGGCGATCTGCTTCCCGTCGGGCGAGAACGATGCGTCGAGCACCGCGGCGGTGCTCCGGAACAGCGCGACAACGCGATCGTTCGACACGTCCCACAGGCGCGTCGTCGCGTCTTCTGCGCAAGAGATGAGCAACCTTCCATCGGGCGACACGCCGAGCGCTCGCACCGGATCCGCGTGTCCGGAGAGCAATCCCATCTCCCCCGTCGTCGCGCTCCAATCCCGGATCGTCGCGTCGGTTCCCCCTGCGTAGACGTGGCTGCCGTCGAGCCCGAAGGCGAGGTAGCTCGCGCTTCCGGTGAACCCTGTCAGCACGCGCCGCGCCGCGCCCGTGCGCGGGTCCCACAGACGGACCGTTCCATCGGCGCCGACCGACGCCAGGAGCGATCCGTCCGCCGAGAATCGGACGGCGACGCTCTCGGCGGTGTGTCCCGTCATCACCGCGCGAGGCGTTCCCGTCGCGAGGTCCCACAGGCGCACGCTCCCATCTTGGCCCGTCGTCGCCAGCACTTGCTCGTCGGGCGACAACGACGCACCGTTCGCTCTCCCCTCGGAGGCTCGAAACTGACGCTCCGTGCCTGTCACGACGTCGAGCACGTGCACCGTCCCGTCCGACGCAGGGACGATCACCGTCTTGCCGTCGCGCGTCGCGAGAAGATCGCGCACCTTTGCGCCGACGGAGAAGTCGTGCAGGAACGATTGCCTCGCGGAGTCCCAGACACGCACCGCGCCGCCATCGTTCGTGAAGACGACGCGGTCGCCATCAGCTCCGAGAAAGAGGACCGCGCCGACGCGCCGATCGAGGCCGTCGAGTGTTGCCTCGAGGCGCCCCGTGCCGGCGTTCCAGATCCGCGCCGTGTGATCGTCGGACGCCGATGCGATGCGGTCTCCCTGCCTCGACCACGCGATCCTGTGCACTGCCCCTTCGTGCCCGCGGAGCACCACCTCGGGCGGCGGCGCCCTCCAGACTCGGGCGGAACCGATCCCGGAGGTCATGATCTCTCGACCATCCGACGAGATGTCGCACGCGATGACGGGCCCCACGTGCCCCAGGAGCGTGCGCGACGTCCCCCGGTGAAGATCCCAGACGCGCGCCGTCGCATCGTCGCCGCATGTCACTGCTTGCGCTCCGTCGCCCGAGACAGCGACCGACGAGATCGCTCCGGTGTGGCCGGCGAGGAGCCGTGGCGCCGCGTGCCCCGATACGTCCCAGAGGTGAAGGGCCGAGTCCTGTCCCACGCTCAGGAGACTCGCTCCGTTCTCCGCGAACCTCATCGAATAGACCCCCCCCTGGTGTCCGACGAGGGGGCGCGACGTCTGCGCGTCGATATCCCAAAGGCGAAGGCTCCCGGCGCCGTCAGCCGTGGCGACGTGCCTTCCGTCTACGGACCACGCCACGTGCGTCTGTTGCGAGCCGGCACCGAGCGCGAGCTTGAGCACGGCCGTGGCGTTCCCGGCGTCGTCACGCTCGCGCACCGGCCAGATGCGGAGCGTGTCGTCGGCTCCCGTGGTCGCGAGGCGTGCGCCGTCGGGAGAGAACTGCAGAGCCTCGCACGCGTTGTCGTGCGCTCCGAGCACGCGCGAGGCGTAGGTTCCCCACGACCAGTACCGAACCGACTTGTCGTCGCCGCAGGTGGCGAACCCCCGCTCGTCCGGCGACCGAACGAGGTCCTGGATTCTCGCGGAGTGCCCCGCGAGGGGGCGGGATGCGCCGGAGGCGAGATCGATGGCGAAGACCGCGCCGTTCGACCCTCCGGCGACGAGCGCTGCCCCGTCGGGCGAGAACGCGAGACCGTTCGCGTGCTCCACCGCGTACGTCCCCTGAAGGTGACCGGTCGCGCGCGCCCAGATACGAATCTGGCCCGAGTCCGACGCTGCCACCCACCGGCCGTCGGTCGACATCGCCTCTCCAGAGCTCGCGTCGGCTATTGAGAGGACTTGCGTGGCCACCCCGCGGTCGAATGCGTCGGCTGCGATCGTGGCGACCGCGCTCTGCTCGGGGCCCGTATCGGGGTACGTCTTGAGCCAAGCGAGGCTCGCGGTCGGGTCTCTATCGAGCGACGTGCGAGCTTGGACGACGGTGAGCTGCATCGACCGCGCCTGGGCGACTCGTCGCTCGTCGTCTGCCCTGTGCCTCTCCGCCTCGGCGCGATCGCGTTCGCGCACGATGCGCCGGACGCTCAACGCCCCAACCGCTCCGAGCGCGACGACGAACGCCGCCGCGGTGAAGAGCCCGCGCCTGTGCGCCGCGACCCATCGCGCGAAGAGCACGCGACGCGAGTAGTTGTGCGCCCCGACGAGCTGCCCCGTCTGGAAGCGCCGCAGATCGACCGCAAGCTCCTTTGCGGTCGGGTAGCGGTCGCCCGGCCAGCGCGCCATCGCCTTGCGCACGATCGCGGCGAGCTCGGTAGGCACCCCGGGCTCGCGGGCCTCGATCGGGATGGGGGCCGCCGTCTCGATGATCTTCATCACCTCGCCGCGCGCCCATTCGCCGTAGGGCGCGACGCCCGTCACGAGCTGATAGAGACAGGCGCCGAGCGAGAAGACGTCCGCCCTTTCGTCCACGTCGCCGCTGTGGAGCTGCTCCGGAGGCATGTACGCGAGCGTCCCGACGGCTGCCCCTTGCCGCGTCCGGTCGCTTCCGTCGGTGGGCATGTCGAGGAGCGTCGCTTCGAGCGCGAAGGGCCCCTGTGGATTGATGCTCCCCGCGCTCTTCTCCAGCGACCCAGGCGCGTCCGAAGGTGTCTCGGATGGCGATGTCTCGGCCGTGAGATCCTTGGCGAGCCCCCAATCGATGACCACGGTCTCGCCGAAGTCTCCGACGATCAAGTTCGACGGCTTGAGATCCCGGTGAATGATCCGGTGCTCGTGCGCGTAGGCCACGGCGTCCGCGACGGCCAGCATGTTCGGCAAGAGCGCGAGCCTCTCGTCGAGCGACGCCAGTCGAGCGATCCGCTTGTCGAGCGGCTCCCCGGCGATCAGCTTCATCGCGTAGAAGGGGGCGCCGTCCACGCGGAGGCCGAGCTCGTAGACCGGCACGATCGACGGATGCTGCAGGCGCGCCGTGAGCCGTGCTTCGCGCAAGAAACGCGCGGCGGTCGACGTATCGATGACCAGGAGCTCTTTCAGCGCCACGGTCCGCCCCAGGCGTCGATCGTGTGCGCGCAGGACACGCCCGAGCCCTCCGCGCCCTTGCTCCGCCGAGACGACGTAGTCCGGGTACGTGCTCGACGGAACCACGCTCTCGTCGCTGCTCGGCGACGGTGTCGTCACGAGCCCGCGCGGCCTCGCCGACTCTCGCGTGACGTGCAAGCCGGGCGCGTTGATCGTGGGCGTCAGCGCCTCGTCGTCCTTGTCGCCCGCCATGCGCCCGTACCTTACCCCCCGGCCCTCGAGTTGCGCAGCCTATGCTGCCGTCGCCGATGCGGTCGCCCGTCGCCTTTTGCCGGCGAGGTAGATCCCGGCGCCGATCACGTTCGCCCCCACGACGATCCCGGTCAGCTTCAGTCCGAACCCGAGCTCGCTCTCCACGTGCGCGATCGGGAACACGGAAAGGACCACGAACAGCAACGTCATGGCGAACCCCGACGCCGCGGCCACGCGCAGCCACACCGGCGGCCGGGGGAGCCCTTGCCCGCGCCCGATGATCGGGATCGCGAACATCACCAGGTACGCGAGCGCCCAGAACACGAGCGTCAGGCTGATGAGCAGCTGGAACGCCTCCTGATGCCCGACCCCCGCGAGCCCCGTCACGGCGAGCACGATGGTGACTCCCGAGACGAACAGGATCGAATTGACCGGCGCGCGCGCGCGGGGGCTCAAGCGCGTGAACCACTCAGGGAGGAGCCCGTCCCACCCGGCCACCATCGGCAGGCGCGTGATCCCCGCGAGCATCGCGCTCCCGTTCGTGATGGTCACCGCGGCCCAGATCACCATCACGGCCGACGCGGCCGACGCGAGGTGCACCGCGGGTCCGAAGCTCGCCGCGGCTCGACCGAACGCCTGTGGCACCGGCGCGATGAGATCGATGTCCGCCGGCGCGACGTAGGCCAGGACCGCGGCGGTGCCGGCGACGTACATCACGACGACGAGGGGCGCTGCGATGCGCACAGAGCGGGCGAACGCGCGCATCGAATCGCGCGACTCCCCCGCGAAGATGGCGACGTATTCGAGCCCGCTGAACCCCGCGAAGCCCATCTTGGCGAGCAAGTTCACCCCGAGCAGCGTCACCGGCGGCGCCTCGACCCGCGCGGCCTCGGGGCGTAGCGGGTGACCGAGGAGCAAGGTTCCCAGCGGCAGCAGTATCAGTACCCCGTAGGTCCCCAGGCGAATGGCCCCGCCGAAATTGTGCACGCGCTTGCCGACGTGCAGCCCCCCCAGCGCCGCCGCGGCCAGCCCCGCGATGATCACCGCGCTCGTGACCTGTGCGACCAGAGGGTCGTTCCGCATCCACGCGAGCCGGTCGAACCCGTACGCGAGCGCTTGTACCGTATCGACCCCAAGGGTCGACATCAGCGCCATCGCGGTCAGCCAGAGGTTGAACGCGACCAGGAACCCCACCCCCGGTCCGAACGCGAGCTTCGCCCACTGGTAAAGCCCCCCCTCGAGCGACACCCAGCGATTGAGGAAGAGCACCACGGCCACGAGCGGCGCGAAGAAGAGAACCGCCGCCGCCATCCAATACGCGAGATTCCCCGGGCCGAGCTTGCCCGCGGTCCCCACCCAGCTCCCGCCGACGATGATCAGGACCTGCGCGAGCACCAGATCCCGCACGCCGAGCTCGCGTCGTAGCTCGGCGCTGTGGGCGAGCGTCGACTCGGTGGTGGCGGCCTGGTCGAGGGGCACTCGACCTAGCGTCGCACGAGATCGAGGGATGGAGGCGCGCAGCGGGGGGGCGAGAATTTCAGCGCGCGCCGGCCAGGCTCTCGACGCGGTGCACGGCGGCGGGCGTCGGCGTCCAGAACGTGATGCGATTGCCGGACGGATCGTGAATCGTGGTCTCCCGGTTGCCCCACGGCTGCTCCTCGACGCCCGGCCTCGCGTTCCGATAGCTCTTCGCGTTGAGCGCGGCGCAGAAGGCGTCGACGTCGTCGACCTCGACGCGAATGTGCGTGCCGGGGGTAGCGTCGCCGAAGTGCTGCGAGAGATGCAGGAAGACCCCCTCGCGCTCGATCCCCATGTAGACGGGGAGGTCGGGCTCGAATTGATGGCGCCACCTCTCTTCGAAGCCGAGAAAGCCGACGTAGAACTCGAGCGCCATGGCCACGTCGAACATGCGGAGGACCGGGGTAACGCGCGGCTTGAGCATCGAGTCCGGGTAGCTCGGAGGAGGCGACGCGTCTAGTTCTCGCCGCCGCGGGGCGACCCGGCTCCCTCGCGTCCCCCGGGCGCACTGCCACACGCGTCCGTGCCTGGCCCGCCTTCCCCCCGCCGCTCGCTCCGCCGCGAGCCCTGCGCTCCGCAGGAGCGCTCCGCGCAGCGGACGCTCGCGGCGGCGAGGGGGCGCTCGAGGGGGGTGGCGCAGCGAAGCGTAGCTCCCCCCTCGAACGTAACAAGTCGGGGGGGGGG
>JBKQKP010000153.1:0-37297 GCA_052147435.1 Polyangiaceae bacterium
ACCTCAGCGAGTGCGACGGCGGATCGCCCACCGTGCTCAAGGGGAAGATCTTCGACCCCGCCGGATTGAACCCCCTCTACAACGTCGTCGTCTACGTCCCGAACACGACGCCCAGCGCGCTCCCGCACGGCCAGCCGTCGTGCCAGACGTGCTCTTCGCTTTACACGGGAGACCCAATCGTCTCGACGACGACCGACACCGACGGCAACTTCGTTCTGTCGGGCGTGCCGGTTCCGGCGAACGGACAGGTACCGATCGTCATCCAGGTCGGCTGGTGGCGCCGAGAGTGGGTGTGGCCGGGGGTGACCGCGTGCACCACCAACACCGCGACGGCGTCGGACGAGACGTACCTCCGCCTGCCGGGCCTCGAGTCGACCGCGACCCCATCGCCGACGACGACGAACGACGACCTCCCGCAGATCGGCATCTCGACCGGTGAGGCCGACTCGATGGAGTGCCTCTTCAAGCGCATCGGCTTCGCCGCCACTCCGGGCGGCAACGACGAGTACGTATGCGGTTGGAACGGCGGCGTCGGCCACCTCCACATCTTCCAAGGGGGGGACGCGACCGACGGCCAGGGGGGCTACACGACGAGCGGCTGCACCGAGAGAAGCGCGGCCGCCGGAGGCCTGTGGGATGTAGACAGCGACCTCTACAAGTACGACATCCTCATTCTGTCGTGCGAAGGGGCCGAGACGTACTCGCCGCAGACGCAGGTCCTCCACGACTTCGCGACGGTCGGCGGGCGCGCCTTCGCGTCCCACTTCCACTACAAGTGGTTCAACCAGGCCCCCTATTCGGCGGAGAACCTGGGCACTTGGGTGACGACGTCGAACCCCGTCTACGACAACGCGGCGGGGACCGTGAATCAGCTGAACGCCGACATCGTCGAGACGCTGCCCGACGGCGGCACGCCGCTGAAGACGTGGCTCGGCAACGTCGGAGCGCTCGGCACGAACGGCGCGCCCGCGGGTGAGCTCTACATCAACTCGCCCCGCTACAACGTCCAGGTAACCGCGTCGAATACGCCGTCGCAGGTCTGGATCGTCCCGGACAACTCGACCTACTACTACGAGAACGCCGCCGACAAGATCGTCGGCCTCCCGGCGAACACGGCCCAGTACTTCTCGTTCAACACGCCGACGGGCGGCACCGGCGACGCGGGTGCCCCCTATTGCGGGCGCATCGTCTACAGCGACCTTCACGTCGGCTCGGCCGCGGGCGACTACACCACGGCACTCGGCCACGTCGTCCCGACCGGCTGCGCGAGCGGCGCCCTCAGCCCGCAGGAGAAGGCGCTCGAGTACATGATCCTGAACCTCGCCTCGTGCGTGGGTTCGGACACGAACCTCCCCAGCGGCCCCTCCTGCACTCCGCTCACCACGTGCCCGGCGGGCTACACCTGCGGCTCGTATCCCAACGGCTGCGGCACCGGGAACATCACCTGCGGCACCTGCTCGGGGACCGCGTCGTGCGTCGATGGCCAGTGCGTCTCGTGCGTCCCGCAGACGACGTGCCCCGCGGGCGTGACGTGCGGGGAGTACCCGGACGGGTGCGGCGGCATCATCGCGTGCGGAACCTGCTCCTCGGGCTCGTGCATCAACGGTACGTGCCAGACCGGGTGCGTGCCGCAGACATGCGCCTCGCAGCACATCGCGTGCGGGCTCGCCGGCGACGGGTGCGGGAACATCCTCCCGCTCTGCGGCACGTGCGCAGCGGGCCAGTCCTGCATCGACGGCGCCTGCGTCACGGCTCCGTGCAACACGGTCTCGTGCGCGACCCTCGGTCTCTCGTGCGGACCTGCCGGCAACGGATGCGGCGGCACGCAGAACTGCGGAACGTGCACCGTGACCGGCCAGACCTGCGGCGGTGGCGGTACCCCCGGCGTCTGCGGCGAGGGCGACGCGAACCTCTGCGTCCCCCTCACCTGCGCAGGGCAAGGGATCGAATGCGGGCCGGCCGGTGACGGCTGCGGCAATCTCATCGCGTCCTGCGGCTCGTGCCCGACCGGGCAGACCTGCGGCGGCGGTGGCACCCCCGGCGTCTGCGGCGCACCGAACTGCACGCCGACGGGGTGCGGATCGCTGCAATGCGGCGACACCGGGAACGGCTGCGGCGGAGTCATCAGCTGCGGCACCTGCACGCCTCCCGAGACCTGCGGCGGCGGCGGGACGAACGGCGTCTGCGGTCTAGGGGACGCGAACGCGTGCGTGCCTCTCGGCTGCGGATCGCTCACGTGCGGTCAAACGGGCGACGGCTGCGGCAACATCATCACGTGCGGTACGTGCACCCCTCCGCAGACCTGCGGCGGCGGCGGCGTGCCCGGCGCGTGCGGCGCGCCGACATGTACCCCACTCGGCTGCGGATCGCTGACGTGCGGCCCGAGCGGGAACGGCTGCGGCGGCACGTTGAACTGCGGCACCTGCACCCCGCCGGAGACCTGCGGCGGCGGCGGGACGCCGGGCGTGTGCGGCCAATCCGACGCCATCGCCTGCACCCCCCTCACCTGTGGAACGCTCCAGTGCGGGGAGACGGGCGACGGCTGCGGCAACCTCCTCAACTGCGGCACCTGCACGCCTCCCCAGACGTGCGGTGGCGGCGGCGTAGCGGGCGAATGCGGCGCACCGACCTGCACTCCGGCGACGTGCGCGAGCCTCGGCGTCACCTGCGGGCAAGTCGCCGACGGCTGCGGCGGGCTGACGGCAAACTGCGGCACGTGCACAGCCCCCGCGACGTGCGGCGGCGGCGGCACGGCGAACCAGTGCGGCTCGCCGAACTGCACGCCCATGACGTGCACGCAGGCCGGCGCGAACTGCGGCCCCGTGGCCGACGGTTGCGGCGGGATCATCCAGTGCGGGACCTGCACCGCCCCCGATACGTGCGGGGGGGGTGGGGTCACCAGCGTCTGCGGCACAGGCGGCGTGAAGTAGTCCCCCGTCGGGGACTGCCGAGGGTCGTGCTAGCTTCTCCCCTCGTCTAGGCGACCTTGCCTAGGCCTGTGGAAGAAGATGGCCGCGTACGTCCTGCCGTTCGAGAAGCCCGTCGTCGACCTCGTCTCACGCGTCCGTGAGCTGCGCGAGCTCGCGAAGAGCGACCGCGCCCTCGAGCCCGAGCTCCGCCGCCTGGAGGACAAGGCCGCCCGCGTCGCGCGCGAGCTCTTCGCCGACCTGAGCCCCTGGCAAAAGGTCCAGCTCTCCCGACACCCGAGCCGCCCGTACACACTCGACTACATCGAGCTCCTGTTCACCGACTGGCAGGAGCTCCACGGCGACCGGCGCTTCGGCGACGACCCCGCCATCGTCGGCGGGCTCGCGAGGTACAAGGGGCGGAGCGTCGTCGTCGTCGGCCACCAGAAAGGGCGCACGACGAAAGAGAAGGTCACCCGGAACTTCGGCCAGGCGCAGCCCGAGGGGAACCGGAAGGCGAGCCGCCTCTTCGAGCTCGCCGACCGCTTCGGCCTCCCCATCCTCACGTTCGTCGACACCCAGGGGGCTTACCCGGGGATCGGCGCCGAGGAGCGCGGCCAGAGCGAGGCGATCGGCAGCTGCCTCGCGGCGATGTCGCGCGCCCGGGTCCCGATCATCGCGACGATCCTCGGCGAAGGGGGGAGCGGGGGGGCGCTTGCGCTCGGCGTGGCCAACCGCGTCCTCGTGCTCGAATACGGGACGTACAGCGTCATCTCGCCGGAGGGGTGCGCGTCGATCCTGTGGAAGGACAGCGCCAAGTCGGACGAGGCGGCTACGCGCATGCGGATGACCGCGCCGGATCTCCTCGAGCTGGGCATCGTCGATCGCGTCGTCGACGAGCCCCCGGGGGGCGCCCACCAGGACCCGCGCGGCGCCGCGAAGCTCCTCGACCTCGCCCTCAGCGACGCGCTCGCCGAGCTCCTCCAGCTCACCCCCGACGAGCTCGTCGAGCAGCGATACCAGCGCTTCCGCGCCATGGGAGCGTTCGTCGCTTAGGTCCCGCGGATGCGCATGCGCAAACTTGGGCTCTCGCTGCTTCTCTTTGGAACCCTCTGGGCCGCGCCAGCGTGCTCGGCGTTGACGCCCGAGGTCGGCCCCCTTGTCGACGCCAGCGCCGCTCCCCCCCCCGCCGCCACGTGCACCGTCGGCAGCAGCGGCTACGGGACGAGCTACGGCTCCCCCTCCGGGCAGGCCGCGACGACCGACTTCTGCTCCGAGGACGGCGGGACCATCCAGGGGCCGTGCGACGTCTGCGAAGCGAAGAGCTGCTGTGCCCAGCGGGTCGCTTGCTACTCCGAAGAGGCGTGCTCCTGCGCGGACGAGGCGCTCGACTCGTGCACCAGCGCGGACTCGCCCGATGCCTCGACCGCTCTCACCGCCTGCTGGACCGCGTTCGCGGGGACCGACGCGGTCGCGGAGGCTCGGTACGCGTGCTTGAAGACCTGGTGCGCGGGGGTCTGCGAGATCCCGAACTGAGGAGGCGTCGGAGATCGGAGGACACGCGTGTCCTGCGAATGAGGACCCTCCCTCGCGCCGTAAGGACGGTCCAAGATCGGAGGACACGCGTGTCCTGCGATCTCCACTCCCCCCCTTCGAGCGACCCGTGCTAACGCGGGGTGCATGAGCGTCTCCACAAGCGCGGCGGTACCGTCCTCTTTCTCGATGGACGGCAAGGTAGCGATAGTCACGGGTGCCAGCCGCGGCATCGGCGAGGCCATCGCCCGCGAGCTCGCGCGCGCAGGGGCGAAGGTCGTCGTCGCCTCGCGAAAGATCGACGGGGTGACGGCCGTGGCCGAGTCGATCGGCGATGCCGCGCACCCGATCGCGGCGCACACGGGGAAGGAAGCCGACTGCACGCGCCTCGTGGAAGCGGCCGTACAGCGCTTCGGCAAGGTCGACGTCCTCGTCAACAACGCCGCGACGAACCCGTACTTCGGACCGATGCTCGGGATCGACGAGGGGGCCTGGGACAAGACGTTCGAGGTCAACCTCAAGGGGTACTTCTGGATGATCCGCGCCGTCGTGAGCCACCTCACCGCGAAGGGCGCTCCCGGCTCGATCGTGAACGTCGCCAGCGTCGCCGCGCTCGAGGCAGCCCCGCTCCAGGGGCTCTACGGGGCGACGAAGGCCGCCGTCGTCTCGATGACGAAGACGCTCGCCTACGAGCTCGCCGGGTCGAAAATCAGGGTGAACGCCCTCTGCCCGGGCCTCATCGACACCAAGTTCGCGGCCGCGATCATCCAGAACGAGGACATTCTGCGCGAGGTCACGAAGAAGACCCCGCTCGGAAGATACGGACGTCCCGAAGAAGTCGCTGGAGGAGCGCTGTACCTTGCCAGTGACGCTGCAAGTTTCTTGACGGGCCAGTTACTTGTGATCGACGGAGGTATGACAACCTGCTAGGAACTCCCCTCTTTCGTCGGAGGCTGTACTCTCGACGCAGATGTGGGGGCGTAGGGGGGCTCGAAGTCGAGCGCCTAACGTGTTTGGTGGGTGGCAGTGATGATTAGTTCCGGCCAGACGATCGCGGGCAAGTACCGCATCAATCAGCTCCTGGGGAGCGGGGGTATGGCCTCCGTCTGGTCGGCGACCAACATTTTCACGGAGCGCCAGTTCGCCATCAAGTTCATGCTCCCCGCGGTCGCCCGGACGCCCGAGGCGGCGCGGCGCTTCCTGATGGAGGCGAAGGTCAGCGCCCGGGTCAACCACCCGAACATCATCGAGATCATCGACGTCGGGCAGACCGAGGACAGCTGTCTTTTCCTCGTGATGGAGCTCCTCACGGGGGTCTCGCTCGAGACGGCGATCAAGCGCCAGTCCCCGCCGATGAGCGTCGCCGAGTTCCTCGGGGTCATGGTTCAGGTGTCGCGGGCGCTTGCCGCGGCGCACAAGAACGGCGTCATCCACCGCGACCTCAAGCCGACGAACATCTTCCTGCACAAGGATCGCGAGGGGGCCGCCGTCCCCAAGCTCCTCGATTTCGGCGTCAGCAAGTTCCTCGAAGAGGAAGGGGCGACGTCGCTCACGATCGCCGGAACAGTCCTCGGCTCGCCCCTCTACATGAGCCCCGAGCAGGCGATGGGGGCCACGATCGACTCGCGCACGGACGTCTTCGCGTTCGGCACGATCATGTTCGAAGCCCTCTGCGGCTACCGCGCCTACGACGCGCCGAATTTCAACGCGCTCATCGTGATGATCGCGACGACGCAGCCGAAGAAGATCGACGACTGCGCGCCGAATCTCCCCGAGGTGCTCCGCGCTGTCGTGCGCGACTGCATGGTGACCGACAAGGCAAAGCGCCTGGCGAACTTCGACGTCGTCTCGGAGCGGCTCGCGGCGGCCCTCCCGGAGCTCGAGCGCTCCAAGCTCCTCCTCCCCTCGCCGGCGCGGCAGATCGGTGAGCCCCTCAGCGATCCCGACGCGACGAACGCGCTCCCGCTCCTGCGCGGCAGCAGCGCCGAGCGCCACATCTCGAGCGCCCCTCCCCCTCCTACCTCCTCTCCGAACGTCAGCGGCCCGCGCTCCGGCAACGGCCCCGCGAGCGGCTTCTCGAAGCCGACGACCCCGACGAGCACCCGCGTCGCCGAGGCGATCTCCCATCCGCGCGCGGCGTACATGGCGGGAGCCGTCGTCGTCGGGCTCGCTGCAGCAGCGGGAATCGTGGGCGTGGTCCGCGCGGCGGGCGGCAGTCCGCATTCGTTGCCCAGCGCGCACGTCGACCCCACCCCCGTGGCGGCCGCAGCCGATCCCCCCCCCGCTGCCACCGGCGGCGTGCCGGTGATCAGTATCGACTCCCTGCCGGTCGCGCCGAGCGCCGAGCCTCCTCATGGCACGGGGCGCCTCCTCATCGGCGCTTCCCCGGGGTGGTGCACGATCAGCGTCGACGGGATGAAGCGTGGCCCGACCCCTCTCCCCGCGATCGATCTCTCCACCGGGCTCCACGTCATCCGGTGCGACTCGCCGAACGGCAAGACGAAGACCGACTCGATCTACATCAAGGACGGCGCCACGGCCCGCCATCGCTTCACGATCGACTGACCCGCGTGTGCGCGTGAGCGAAGAAGCCCGCCTGCAGGAAATGATCGCGGCCGCGTGCCTGCGCGCGGGGAGCGAAGCCGCGTTCACGGCGGACCTCCGCGGGTTTCTCGAGTCGCACGGCGTCGACGCCGAGGACGTCGCCGCGATCATGGCCGCCCCGCCGCGCCTGTCCTTGTACCGACGGCTCGTCCGCAACAACCTGACCGGCGTCACCGAGAAGATCCTGAAGCGGACCCGAGCCCGAGTGAACGCGCTCGCGGCCGGGTCGTTCGACGCCTCGTTCGCTTCCTTCCTCGACCAGGTCGGCCCCCGCACGCACCACCTGCGCGACGTCCCCGGCGAGTTCCTGGACTGGGTGGAGCCGCAGTGGCGCGCGCGCGCCGGGGCGTGGGGAGACCTGCCGGCGTGGGTCGCCGATCTCGCGCGTCACGAGCTCGTGGAGTTCCAGGTCGCGGCGGCGGCCGTCTCGAAAGAGCCCGCGCGCGTCACCGAGATCGCCGCCGGCAGGCCGCTCGTCTTCGCCGAGGCCGTTCGCTTGATGCAGTACGCCTTCGCCGTTCACGAGCTTCCGCTCGACATCGACGACCGGAGCGAGCCCTCGCCAAGTCCCACGTCGCTGCTCGTGTACCGCGACGGCGAGAACGTCGTGCAGGTCCTCGCGCTGAGCCCCTTCGCCGCGGCGATCACCCGGCGGCTCCTCGGCGGCGCCCCGCTCCTCGACGCGGTCCGCGATGCTGCTACGGACGTCGGCGCGTCGCCCGGAGTGCTCGACGTCTCGCGCTTTCTCGCGGACCTAGGCGAACGCGGGATTCTCCTCGGCGCTCGCGCCTGACCGCGACACGATCGCTCTGTCGTAAACCGCGCGGATCCGCGCCACCTCCGCGAGGAGGCCCTCGAGCGCCGGGATCGCCTGATCGCGCTCGAGGAGCACCGGGACGGGGCCGATACGCGGCAGGACCCTTCCGAGCAGCGCCAGGACGGGATCGCAGACGTCGGCGCCGTGGGTGTCGACGATGAGCGTCCCCCCCGCCCCCTCGTCGAACCACTCGTGTCCCGCGACGTGAATCTGGACGACGCGCCCGAGTGGAACGGTGCGCATCCACTCGTCCACGTCGAAGCCGAAGTTCGTCGCGTTCACGTACGCGTTGTTCACGTCGAGCATCAGCCCGCAGTCGGCCCGCTCGCAGACGCGCGCGATGAACTCCGCCTCCCCCATCTCTTTCTTCCCTGGATGCAGGTAGTAGCTGATGTTCTCGACGGCCATGGGGACACCGAGGGCGTCTTTCGCGCGCGCGATTCGATCCGCCACGCGCACGACGGCCGCCTCCGTGAACGCGATCGGCAAGAGGTCGTGGAGCACGACGCCTCGCGCCGAACCGAAGCACAGATGGTCGGAGTGCCAGGGGGACTTCATCTCGGAGACGAAGTCGCGGAGCCCGTGGAGGTAGGCGTCGTCGAGAGGGTCGGTGCCGCCGAGCGACATGGTCAACCCGTGGGTCAGCACGGGGTAGATCGACGCCGCCTCGGCCAGCGACTCGGGGTAATACCCGCCGCGCTTCATGTAGTTCTCCGGCGAGACCTCGAGAAAATCGATCGCGCTCGGTCTCTGCCGGAGGATCTCTTCGAGGAACTCCCAGCGGAGTCCGAGCCCCACTCCCGTTGGCCCCGTTGGCCGCGTCGTCTCGCGCGCGTGCGCGGCGGTCGGCGGCGAACGGCCCTCGGTCACTTCGGCTTCTTCGCGTCCGCCGAGCAAGTGCCTGCGCCGCAGCTCGCCTGGCCGGCCCCCGCGTTCGACGGCTTCTTGCCGGTCTTCTTCTTCGGCTTCGCGTCAGCCGTGGGAGCGGCCGCGGTCGTGGCCGCGGGCGCCGCAGCCGGAGTCGCCGTCGCCGCGGTGCCCGAAGCTGCCGTGGTTGCGGGCGCTGTCGCGGTCGCCGTCGAGTCGGTCGTAGCGGCAGGAGCCGCCCCGGTCGCGGGCGCTGCAGCAGCTCCCGTCGCCGTCCCCTTACCCGCGCCACAGCTCGCCGCGGAGCACGACGCCTGGCCGGCGGCGGCGGTGGGAGGAGACGCCGTCTGCGTCGCGGTTGCCGGAGTCTGCGGCGCCGGAGCGGCGCCACCACATCCGATGAGAGCCCCCGCGCCGAGTGCCGCGAGCGTGCTGGCGAAAGCCTGGACGGAGAGATTCGGTCGCATGAGGGAGACTCCTTTGAGCTGCTCTGATGTTCCTAGATGTAGCAAGAAGCTGCGCGCGCCGCGTTCGTTCGTTCAAGAGGAAGGTCTGGCGACCAGGTTTACCGACACGTTCGCCACATCGGCCACCTTGGTACCAAGCAAGCCGAACGCCTTCTGCGCGAGGATCCCCTCCGTGTCGCGCGGCTTCACGTCGTGGTCCGCGAGGGTGATCTGGAGGGGAGCGTCTGCCTTGCCCACGAGCTCGATCGAGGTCGGCTTGGTGCCGTCCGGCGAGCCTGCGGGGACGTGGAATCGCACCTCGAGGGCCGCGTCCTTCTGGGTCTTCGACAGGAGCGAGTGCAGCTCGATGTCGCCGTGCGCCACGAGGGTCACTGTGCGCACGTCGTCCCCACCAACCTTCGTCGGCGCCACCTTCGACAGGTCCGTCGCGCTGAGCCCGTCGATCGAGCGAATCGCGAAATGGACCCACCTGTTGCGCTCGCGCGCGGCCGTGTCCTTCATGTTGTCGTCGAGCTGGAGCCAGGTGTGGGCGTGATGCGTCTGCGTCGCGTCCTTCTCGGCGTCGCCGAACGTGTGCGTCGCGAACGTGTCCATGTCGACGAAGACGTCTCCGCGCGTGAGCGCCAGGTTTCCGAGGTCGACGTGCAGGGCCCCCTTGGCGGCGGTCGTCTCCCCCTTGATGCGCTCCTTCGGCGCCGGCATGTCGATCGACGTCTTTCCGGCGGGATCGATGGCGTATTCGACCGAGTGAGACGACGACATCGCGCTCGAAACGGCGAGCGGCGCCGAGGGGGGCATCGGCGGATCGGGGGGGGCGTCGCCCCCCTTCTTGCAACCCCCGGTGACCGCCGCCAACAGCATCACGACGCCCGCCGTCCCGACCATCGAACGAGTCATCCTCTTCTCTTCCTTACGCGCGGGGCTATGCCGCCGGATCGCCTTCGATTCCATGCTTCGCGAGAGGGTACGCGATGAGACCGCCGACCGTTTCGCGAAAAAGCGCCCCCCCTACACCGACACCGGCGCGTCGTCGTCCAGCCGGTCGACCTTCCGCAGCTCGGGAAAGCCGAGCGCGTACGCGACGACGACCAGGATGCTCCCGATCCCCCCGAGGACGACCGCCGGCACGGCGCCGAACCACGCGGCCGTGATCCCCGACTCGAACTCGCCGAGCTCGTTCGACGAGACGATGAACATCATGTTCACGGCGCTCACGCGGCCACGCATCTCGTTCGGCGTCTTCAGCTGGACCAGTGTCTGGCGCACCACCACGCTGATCATGTCCGACGCACCGGTCACGACGAGCGCCATGAGCGAAAGGAGAAATGACGTCGAGAGCCCGAACACCACCGTGGCCAGCCCGAAGATCGCGACGCACCAGAACATCGTCACCCCCGCGCGGCGCTTCAGCGGGAAGTACGCGACGGCGACCGCGGTCACCGCGGCACCGATCGCCGGCGCGCTTCTGAGGAGACCGAGCCCCAGCGGTCCGACATGCAGGACGTCGCTCGCGTAGACGGGGAGGAGCGCGGAGGCGCCGCCGAAGAGGACCGCGAAGAGATCGAGTGAGATCGAGCCGAGTAGAATGCGATTCTTCCGGACGTAGCGGACACCTGCGACGAAGGTCTCCCACGACGCAGCCTTCTTCTCGACGCTCCCCTCGCGCACGCGCACGACGCCAACCAGACCGGACGCGACTACGCAGAGCGCCGCTGTCGTGGCGTACACCGCCGTAGCTCCACCGGCTCCGTAGAGAACGCCGCCCACCGCGGGGCCGATGATCGTGGCCACCTGCCAGAACGACGACGCCCACGCCACGGCGTTCGGGAAGTCCTCTTTCGGTACGAGATTGGGTGAGAGCGCCGAGCCCGCCGGAGCGCTGAATGCGCGGGCTACCCCGAACGCGACGATGACGGCATAGATCCCCAGGACACCGCCGCGCCCGGTCAAGGTCATCGCCAGGAGCGCCGACGCGCACGCCGCCACGACGAGGTTCGTCACGATCACGATCCGCCGTCTGTCGAAGCGGTCTGCGACCGCCCCCGCGAACAGGGCCAGACCGAAGGTCGGGAAGAACTCCGCGAGCCCGACGTACCCGAGATCGATCGCGCGATGCGTGATGGCGTAGACCTGCCACGCGATCGCGACGCTCTGCATCTGCGTCGCGATCGTCACCAGGAAGCGGGCGGCCTGGTAGACGCGAAAGTCGCGGTGCCGGAGCGCCGCGCGGGGTCTCGATTCGGTCATGCGGAAGGGGGGACGACGAGCACGTGGAGCTTGAAGCAGTTCATCGCGGGGACGTGGCGGGGGGTCAAGGGGCGCGAAACGAGAGCCAGACCTCGGCGGTTCCCCCACTTTGTTCCACGGAGCCCGGGCGAAGCTGCATCCCCATCGTGCTGCCCTGCACGCACCGGGTCATCTCCGGGAGCCAGTCCGCGCCGGTCAAGATGGCTCCGGAGACCTTGCCGCTGCCGTCGATCGAGAGGCTCAACGTCGCGCTCCCGAACGCGCGCCGACCTCGCGCGCGGAGCGCGTTGCGGTAGCAGGTCGTGAGCGCGACGCCTCTCACGGCCGCGCGCACGGCATCCCCGTTCACGTTGTTGGGGGTCACGGAGCCGACGTCCACAGAGGCCTGGGCAGGATCGTACGACGGCGTATCCGGCACCTGGGGCGGCGGTGCGGCGTTCGCGGCGGGGACTGCAGCGACGGGAGGGGGCGGGGCTGCGGTAGCGACAGCGGCGCCAGGAGCAGCTTGCGGTGCGGTCGCTGCGTTGTGCGGCGCGTGGGAATGCCCGGACCCGCCGTGGCTCGGGCGATCGCCTTGGTGCGACCCAGCGGGCTCGGGTGAGGCGCCGCCGCCGGCGGGGAGAAGCGGCGCGAGATCGACGGTCGGCGGCTCGCTCGACGCGGACGACCCAGGCGCCGCCGACAATGCAACGGCGCGATCGCCACCGTGACCGCCGCGAACACGGCTCGCGATCGCGAAGGTCAGCCCCGCGCCCAAGAGGGTGGCGGCGAGGGCGATCCCAGCGACCCATGCGCGTCGGGGGCGAGCGACCGCCGAGACCGCGAGCCCCGTCGCGGTCCCGACGCGGTTCGCCTCGAGGTTGGGCGTCGACGAGGTGGGCGGGGCGAGATCGTGGATCGTCGGGGCGACGCCGAGGAAGGGGCTCGACGGTTCGGCGGGGACGAGACCGGGGATCACCCCCCTTACCTGGTCGCGCACGGCGCGCAGATCGTTCCTCATGTCGCGCGCGGAGGCGTACCGCTCTTCCTTGCGCTTGCGCATCGCCTTGAGGCAGATCCCCTCGAGTCGTGGATCGACGTGCGCGACGATCGACGTGGGGCGCGGGGGATCGTCGGTGATGTGCTTGAGGATGATCCCGATCGCGTTGTCCGCCATGAACGGCACTCGCCCCGTCAGCATGTGAAAGAGGATCACGCCGACGGAGTAGAGGTCGCTGCGCGCGTCGAGGCCGTCCCCCCGCCCCTGCTCGGGAGACATGTACTCGGGGGTGCCGATCAGCGTGCCGCTCGACGTGAGCGGCCCCTTGGCCAGGCTCGGGTTCGTCCCGCCGCGGTCGTTGGTGATCTTCGCGATGCCGAAGTCGCACACCTTGACGACGTCGACGGGCCTCCCCTCGTCGTCGGTACCGGGGAGCACCATGATGTTCTCGGGCTTGAGATCGCGGTGCACGATCCCGAGCTCGTGCGCGACGGAGAGCGCGCTCAGGGTCTGCATGAGGATGCTGATGATCCGTTCGCCCGACAGCGGCCACTCTTCGCGCATCACCGCGAGGAGATCCTTCCCGGCGAGGAACTCCATCGCGATATAGAGCAGGCCGTCGGGCTCCTGACCGAAGTCGAGCACGCGCACGGAGTTCGGGTGATCGAGCCTCGACGCCGCCTTCGCTTCGCGCTGGAAGCGCGCCGTGAACGCCTCGTCCTGCGCGATGTCCGGGTTCATCACCTTGAGCGCTACGATCTTGTCGAGCGCGAGCCACCGGGCGCGGTACACCGCACCCATCGCCCCCTGGCCGATGACCGACTCGATGACGAACTTGTCGGCGATCGTCCGCCCCTCGAGGGCCAGGCTCGCCTCCGGTTTCATCGAGAGGAAGTGTACCCGAGTACGCTCCATCGTCGCCAGGCGCCGCCCCGACGTTGCGGTGGCAAAGGAGCGCATTCACGCAAGAACGTCCCATGCGAGCTTCAGCCGTGTAGGGAATTTCACCCGGGCCAGACTGTTGCGCGACGATGGGACAATGCGAGCTGTCGTCGCGGCACTGGCGTGGGCTTCTCTTTTGGCCTGCTCGGCCGGTTGCTCCGCGCCGCAGCGTTCGCTCCCGCCGTCGTCGCTCGTCGCGCGCGCGTGGGCGCGACGCGAGCCCGTTCCAACGGCGCAGTCGTGGGCGGTCGTCCAGTTCGCGTGGGCGCGCGTCGGGATGCCGTACTGCTGGGGGGGGACCGGACCGTCGTGCTTCGACTGCTCGGGGCTCGTGCAGCAGGCCTGGCGCTCGGTGGGCGTCTGGGTTCCGCGGACGACGGGCGACATCGCGCGCGAGCTCCCCGAGGTGTCGCTCGAGGACGTCCGCGCCGGAGACATCCTCTGGTGGCCGGGGCACGTCGGGATCTACGCGGGGAGCGGGTGGGTGGTCGATGCGCTCGATCACACGCACGGCGTCGTCCGTCGCCCGGCAATGACTCCGTACCGCGCGTTTCGCCCCGTCACCGATCCGTCGGGGTACGAGCCCGCGCGCACCGCCTCACAGCGCTGAGCGACTCAGCCTGCAGACGGAAGAGCAGTCTCGGGCTCGCCGCCGGATCCGATCCAGTCCTCGTCCTCCCCTTCCTCGGGGAGAACCAGCGGCGCGCCGTCGTAGCGGAGACGCCTCGTCTCGAAGACGAACGTCCGCAGGAGATAGATCGTGAGCGACTTCTGCTGGAGCGCCGGGTGAACGTGCGGCGCGATCAGCTCCGCGTGCTTCTGCGGTAGCAGGCTCCAGTGGAGCCCCGCCTCGAGGTGGTGCATCGCGTGGAAGCCGTTGTTGAAGTGGAACCAGTTGAAGAACTTCCCGACGAAGTTGCGCGAGTGGTTGTACGGGTGGTCGGCGTCGCAGCCGTCGTGCCAGAGGTAGTTCACCGTGGTGACTCCCCAGACGGCGCCGAGATGCGGGACGAAGACGAAGAGGAGCGCCTTCTTCCAGTCGACGAAGAGGAGCGCGATCTTCACCCCCCACGTGATCCACATCTGAACGTTCCGCTCCGCGAACCAGTCGCGGCGAGTGTCCTTCGCGAACTCGACGTACTTCGCGTTCGCGCGCATGACGTCGAACGCGACCATCGGGAAGAACGTGAGAATGTTGGCGAGGTTCCAGCGCAGCTGAACCTTCGTCGTCCGCATGACGTCGCGCCGCTGCTGGGTGTAGCGGTGGTGGCTCAGGTTGTGGCCGGGGACGTACTCGTTGACGGGGAAGCCGTACGTCAACGAAAGGACGACGCGCGTGACCTTGTTCAGCGCGGGGGAGCGCCAGATAGGCAAGTGGATCACGTTGTGCGTGATGACGGCGTTGATCCACGAGATCCAGCAGAGGAACGCGAACGTCCCGAGCACGAGGACCGGCGAGGCGTGCGCGAGCGACAGAGACCACGCGAAGCCCAGCGCCACGAAATACGTGGCGATGAAGGCCAGGGTGCGGAGGTCGCTTTTGTAGCGGAGCACGGAGTTTGCGGTCCCGGGCGAGGCTAGAATCGCCCTTACGGACCGGCAGCATGCAAAAAAGCCGGCCCAAGCGCAAGCTGGCGGCCGCCGGGCCCTCGCCCCTCGGGCGTTTCCCGGGGCAATTTCACCGGGAATCTTCGAGCCGAGGATGAGATTTGAACTCACGACCTGCGGTTTACGAAACCGCTGCTCTACCCCTGAGCTACCTCGGCAAACCGAGCGCGGTAGTTAGCCGCAGTCGGTCACCCGCGCAAGCGGCTTTAGGTGCAGACCGCGCCGCGCGGAGCGCGGACGCGCCGTCCCGTCACGCCGCAGCGGCGCGCGAAGCGTCGGCGGCCAGCCTGGTCGCCGCCATCCGCGCGAGCGCCATGATCGAGTGCTGCGGATTCACCCCGAGGTTCGTCGGGAAGATGCTCGAGTCGACGACGTAGAGTGCCTTCGCCTCGTGCGACGCGAAGTCGAGCCCCACCGCGCTCGTCCTCGGATCGGGCCCCATTCGTGCGGCCCCGAAGAGGTGCGTCGCGACGAACGAGTAGCCCCGCGGATCGAGCGACGACTCCTCGATCGCCTTCACCTGATCGCGCGACCTGACGACCGACGGCGCCCCGTACACCCCCGGCCACACCTCCCGGGCCCCCGCGTCGAGGAGCAGGTGCACGATCATCGTGAGCGCCTTGCGCACCGCAACCATGTCCTCTGGAGTCGGCGTGAAGCGGACGCGATCGCGGCCGTCCCACTGCGTGTCGACCGTCCCCTCGGCCTTCATCCGGATGTTCGCCACCCAGACGCCGACGTTCGCGAACGACGCGAGCCTGCGTGACAGCTCCTCTCCCAGGAACGGCACGCGCGCGGCGGCGACCTCCGGCGGCATGCCGATCGTCTCGAGCTTGATCCGGTCGCTCGCGCGGAATGCGATCGACTCCGCCCCCTGCGTCGCACCGAAGTCCATCCGGATCGGCCTGTCGAACAGACCGCCAGCCCCCATCCCCGGGTGCGCCTGGAAGTGCCGCCCGATCGCCCGCGCGCGCAGACCGCTCCGGCGAAGGAGGTTCGGCGTCTGCACGGTGCTCGCCGCCACCACCACGCCGAACCGCGCTCGCAGCGTGACTCGCTGCGACCCGCCGCGCGCCGTGACGCCGACGGCCCGCCCGCCGCGGAGGTCCACTCGCTCGACGCGGCACGAGCAGAAGATCCGCGCGTTCCCGGTCGCGAGCGCCCACGGCACGTAGCTCACGCTCATCCCCTGCTTCGCCGCGTTCGGGCAGCCGGTGAGGCATTGCCCCGACCCCTTGCAGCCCCGCTCGTAGCGGCGCATCCGCGTCGCATGGATGCCGCGGTCCTCGGCGGTTTCGACGAAGAGGCGGTTGTTCTCGCCGATGACCTCGTCCATCACCTCGTGCGTGTTGAGGTCGCTCTCGAGCGCGTCGAAGTGCGGCTCGAGCGCCTTCATCGTCACGAGATCCCCCAGCCCGAAGTCTCTCCGCCACTCGTCGATCACGTCCTCCGGCGTGCGCCACGCGATGGCCGAGTTCACGAGCGTGCTCCCTCCGACGCACCGCCCCTGGAGCATCGGCATGAACGCGCGCCCCTTGAGGACCTGCGTCCCCGAGTCGCGGAGCACGGTTCGGAAGGTGCCGAGCACGTCCTCCTTGAAGGTGCGCGTCTTCACCCACGGCCCCTCTTCGACGATCGCTACTGACCACCCGGCCTTTGTCAGCGTGTGCGCCGCCACCGAGCCCGCGGCCCCGGAGCCCACGACGACGAAGTCGAACGCATCGTCGATATCGCGCACGAGCGACGCGCAGTCGACGACGGCGCCCGCCGGGAGGTCCTCGTCCGGGAAGACGCGATCGCGCGCGGAGGTCTCAGGCTGTTCGGCGATGCGGCTCATGCTCGGCTCCGGAGGTGGCGGACGTGACGAGCGCCCCGCGACGCGGGCGCAATGTGACGACGGGGGGGAGGACCGCGACGATGCTCGGGCGCACCCGTCGATCGCCGCAGTAGAAGAGAGCGCCGAGCGCCTTGAGCATCATGACGGTCGCCCGGAGCGGGTAGATCGGGCTCGCGTTGATCGTGGAGATGACGCGCATGCGATCTGCCGGCGGCAGCGACGCGATCGTCGCGAACCTCCCGAGGATGAAGAGCGGCGCGAGCCCGATGACCCAGAACACCAGCCGCAGGCCGAAGGACGCCTCGAACGGCACCTGCTCGAGCGTCTGATCGATGAACCCATCGAGGTCCATGTCGGCGATTCCGAGAGGGAGCACGCCGCGATCGGGGCCGGGGAAGATCGTATCGAACGCAGCGTGGGCCCAGCGGCGTTCGAAATGGGTAAGCGCGACGCTCATCGTTTGGTGCTCCTTTTGCGTGGTCTGCCTGCGCTGCTCGCGTTTCGTTTCTTCGTGCGCGGCGCCTTCTTCTCTTCTCGAGGAGTGCTTGTCGGCGCCAGATGAGCCCCAACGTCGGGAGCGCTCGCGGGGACGGCCACCGGGAGCGTGCTCCCCGGAGGGCGATGGCGCTGCATCCAGTCGGCGTCGATGATCTCGAACGCTCGCCGCATGTGATCGCGAGCGCGCACCGGATCGCCGCCGCGGATGAGGCCGAGGATGAGGTCGTAGAAGAACGCCGCGTTCTCCCGCTGATCGTAGAGGGCGGCGACGACGTCGGGGTGCTCGTCAGGGAAGCGGGCGAACATGTTGAGGACCAGCTCGAGCGCGATGTTCCCGGTGGCGCGGATGATCAGCCGCTCGAGCGCAAACTCGCCGCGCGCGTACGCGATGGGGTCGTGCACTCGCGTCTTCTGCTCTTCTGCGAACTTCTCGATCGCCTCGAGCTGCTCGGGGGTGTGGCGAGCCGCCGCGAGCGCAACCGCTTCCGTCGCGAGGATTCGGCGGAGCTCGAGGAGCGAGACCGCCATGTCGAACCACGCCGGATCGCTAGGCTGGAGGCTGCCAATGAGCGCCGCCAGCGAGTCGAGCCCTGCCCGCTCGCGCCACGACGTGACGAGCGTGCTCGCCCCGTGGCGCGTCGCGACGAGGCCGAGCGCTTCGAGCCGCGCGAGGGCTGCGCGGAGCGTGAGGCGATTCACCCCGAGAGCGAGCGACAGCTCCCGCTCCGAGGGGAGCCTCGACCCTGCGGGGAGACGCCCCGCGAGGATCTCGCCGCGAAGCCGGTCGGCCACGGCGTCGACCACGCTCGAGCGGGCGACGGGGCCGAGGACGGCAAGGGTCTCGGCGGAAGCGGAGGGGCGGAGGGGAATGTCGTCGGGGGTCATGGGCTCGTCAACTGGTTCAACCACTTAATGTGTAGGGCGGTAGTGCGCAACCCATTTCGCACTCGTGACGCGCCCGAGACGCACCCTTTGGAGTCCCCGACGGAGGACGCTACGTTCCGGTCGCCATGACCGCCGCCGCCCCGATTCCCGTCGATTTGCGCAGCGATACGATCACCCGCCCTACCCCCGCGATGCGCGAGGCGATGGCCCGCGCCGAGGTCGGGGACGACGTCTTCGGAGAGGATCCCACCGTCCGGGCGCTGGAAGAGGAGGTCGCGCGGGTCACAGGGAAGGAGGCGGCGCTCTTCGTCTCGTCGGGAACGATGGCGAACCAGCTCGCGATCGCCTGCCAGACGCGCCCGGGGGACGAGGTCATCGTGAGCGAAGGGGCGCACCCGGTCTGGTACGAGGCCGGCGCGGGGGCGGCGCTGAGTGGCGTGCAGTTCGCGACGGCGGGGCGCGACGGTCTCTTCACCGTCGAGGAGATGGAGGCGAAGATTCAGGCGAGCGTGTACTGGGCACCGCGGACGTCGCTCGTCTGCATCGAGAACACGCACAACCGCGCCGGGGGGCGCGTCTTCCCTCAGGCGGACGCGCGAAAGATCGCGGAGCGCGCGCGCGGTCTCGGGCTCGGGGTCCATCTCGACGGGGCGCGCCTCTGGAACGCGAGCGTCGCGACCGGTCTCGCCGTCGACGTGCTCGCGGCGCCGTTCGACACGGTGAGCGTCTGCTTCTCGAAAGGCCTGGGCGCCCCGGTGGGGAGCGCGTTCTGCGCTTCGCGAGCGATCGTGGAGCGCGCGCGTCGCTTTCGGAAGATGTGGGGGGGCGGGATGCGCCAATCGGGGATCCTCGCGGCAGGCGCGCTCTACGCGCTCCACAACCACCGCGCGCGCCTCGCCGACGATCACGCGAACGCCAAGCGCTTCTCGGCCATCGTCGCCGAAGCCCCCGGCGCTCGGATCGATCTCGCGGGGGTCGAGACGAACTTCGTCCTCGTCGACTTCGACGAACCGCTCCGGGCGGAGGACGTGATGCGCCACGCTCGCGCGCTCGGGCTCGCGATCGACGCGCGCGGGCCCCGCCGAATCCGGGCGGTGACGCACCTCGATGCGTCGCGCGAGGACGTCGAGCGCGGGGCGCGCATCCTGGTCGAGGCGATCGGACTGGCGAAGCGGTGACGCGATGATCCGCGGGGGGCGAAGAGCGGCGACCGCCTTCGCGGCGATCGCGGCGATTGTCGCGAGCGCGTGCGTGGGGCCCAGTCGCGGCAAGGAGTACGTCGCCGCGTATGCCGCGGGCGAGGCGGCCGTCGGCGCGGGGAGGTTCGCGGAGGGGGCGACGCACTTCGACGAGGCTGCGAGGACCGCGAAAGTTCCCCGCGACGGCGACCATGCGCGCTATCTCGCCGCGCGCGCCCTCGCGAACGCGGGCAACCGCGCCGATGCGGCGACGAGACTGCGCGCGATCGCCGACGCTTCCCCTCCGCTCGAAGACTCCGCGGAGGCCGCGAACGCGATCTGCGAGATGCAGGTCGCGCGCGGCGGCGAGCTCGAGGCCGAGGAGAATGCCTGGAGCTGCTTCGTCGACGTCGCAAAGCGCTTCCCCTCGAGCGGCATCGCCCGACCGGCGCTGCGCCGCATGATCGCTCATGAGGATCGCGAGAGGGGGGCGCAAGCGACGCTCGAGTTCATCGAGAAGCTAGCCCCCGCGTTCGAGCGGACCGATCTCGCGGAGACGATCGCGTACGAGACGGCCCTCCACCTCGCGACCCTCGGCGAGGGCCAGCGAGCGCTCGACGGGTTCCTGGCCATGACGAAGCGCTGGTCGTACCCCCACGGTGCGTTCTGGGACGACGGGCTCTACCGCGCGAGCCTGCTCGAGGAGAAGCTCGGTCACGTCGACGAAGCGATGCGCCTCCTCACGCAGATGCTCGCGGAGCGGGAGTCGTCGTGGATCATGGGGACGTACGAACGCCCCCGTTACGAGCCCGCGATGGTGCGCCTCTGCGCGCTCACGCGCGACCGCCTGCACGATCGCCCGCGCGCGCGCGAGTGCTTCCACAAGCTCTACCGCGACTTCACGACGTCCGAGCTACGCGACGACGCCCTCTGGGAAGAAGCGCGCCTCTTCCGCGAAGACGGAGACCCGACCTCGGCGTGCAGCCGACTCGCCACGCTCGCCAGCGATTTTCCCGATTCGCGCTATGTCCCGTGCGCGATGGCGGAGTGCTCCGGGGTGACGCGACCGAAGAAGAGCGGGGCGCCGATCGAGTGCCACCCGTACATCGCGCACTTCCGCCTCGGGGGGGAAGACGCGATGTGACGTGGACGCACGCGCCCCCGACAGGGGACGCTCGGGGACCTCTGCGTCCGCCGGTCAGGGAGCCTCTTCTTCTTCCTCTTCTTCTTCTTCTTCCTCGTCCTCGTCGTCCTCGTCGAGGTCCTCGTCGTCCTCTTCGTCGAACTCCTCGACCTCGGGGGCCCCTTCGACGTCGTCTTCCTCGTCGACCGGGGCCTTCTTCTCGAACTTCACGTCGACGCCGACGTCGCCGAGCTGCGTGTCGATGAGCTCGAAGAGCTCGTCGGCGTCGTCGCCCGACCACTCGTCGAGCATGTCGGTCAAGAACTCGAAGAAGTCTCCGCTGTCGAGGCGACGCTCGATCTCCTCCACCTGTTCTTCGGTGAAGGCCTCGAGGATGTCCTCGCGCAGCGTCTCGATGTCCCCCTCTTCAATCGCATCGAGCGCCGAGAGACGAATCTGCCGAACCGCGCGTTTGTCGAGAACGATCTCCATGGGCTCTCCGTGCACACCGGTCGCCCCGCTTTCCGGCGCGCGCTCATGGGCGAATACGTTAGGGTGAAGCGAGCTGTCAATAGCTGTAGGCCGCGGCCGGCCCGAGCGCCGCGCGTTGCGCTGCAGCCGAGCGACCGCAACTCGGCGTGATGCAAGGCAACGCGCCCGCGACGCGCTACGCTCTGGGCATGAGGAGCGTGTCGTGCGCGTGCGTCGTGGCCCTCGCCGCCCTGTCTGCTTCGAGGAGCGCGACAGCACAGGCGCAGACCACGGACTCGTCCGGCGCGAGCGCCGAGATCGCCGCGCCGCCGCCCCTCGACGTTCCGTACTTGCAGTACGGCGTTGCCATCACGACCGAATTCGTGGCGGGCGCAGGAAAGATGTGCGCCTCGGCGCCGTCGGTCCCTTGCATCCTCGGCTCCGGGGGCGGGGTGGTCGCGCGCCTCGGGCGCAGATCAGCGGGACCGTGGTACTTCGGCGGCGCGTACGAGCTCTCCAAGCAGGACCCGTCGAGCCTCTATCGCTTCGCCACGCTCCAGCAGCTCCGCGCCGAAGCCCGCTGGTACCTCAACACAGGGCTCGATACGTACCCGTACGTAACCGCGGCGAGCGGCGCCGTCACCTACGGAAACGAGTGGGGGATCGATACGTATGGACCCGTCGAGTCGCTAGGCATCGGGGTCGAGTCGCAGATCTCGCGTCGCACGGTCGTAGGGCTCACGTTCTCGTACCGGGTCCTCTGGCTCAATCATTTCGTCGACTCGGGGGGGAACGAGCGCGACGACAGCATCGTGCAGATCGTCGGCCTCGATCTCATCGTCGAAGAGCGAAGCCCGACAGTGAGCGCGCTCGCGCATCGCTAGTTGGGACGACTTGACGCCGGGGGCGGCGAGGGTGTCCCATTCTTAGCGCGTGATCTGCGCAACGTGCGGGAGGGACAATCCGGGGCACCTCGTGTTCTGCCAGGAGTGCGGCCAGCGCCTCGCCCCACGCGTCGCTGCGCCGACCCCCCCGTCGGGCCTCCCGCCGCTCACGCCTCTCCCCCCTGCGCCGCAAGCTCTTCCGCCGCAGCCGGCCGCCAACCCGCTCGGGGCGACCGTCCCCGGCGAGTCGTCTCCCCCTTCGGGCCGGTCCGCCGCCGCACGCCCCGAGGCACCCGCCTTCGACTTCGGACCACCCAAGCCGCACTCCTCGGCTCCCGCCGCCGTCCGCACGGCCTGCCCCAGGTGCGCAGCCTGGAACGAGCCCGGCATCAGGTTTTGTGTCTCGTGCGGCAACGGCCTCGGCCCGATGACCGTGCCGATCCCCGCCCCGCAACAACCGGCTGCGGGGGCCATCGCGCCGGCGCGAGTCGTCCCCGTTACCCCCATATCCGCCCCAGCGGCCGCGGAGGTGCGCGTCTGCTCGCGGTGTCGCGGCGCTTGCGACGCAAACTCGCAGTTCTGTCGCTTCTGCGGCGCGCCGCTCGGTGCACCTGACGCCGCAGCGCGCGCTCCGCAGGGGTCGGCGCCGGCGCCCCAAGAAGCAGCACCGGCCGCGCAGAGCTCGACGCCGACCACGGACCCCATTCCCGCCGGACCGCCGAGCGGCCGCGTCCCGCTCCCCGACGTCCCCCCCCCCGCACCGCTCCCATCGCCAGGTCTCGACCGCCCGGCTCGCGCCGCGCCCGCGCCCACGCCCGTAAGTGACGGGCGGGCGGACACGGGGCAGCTTCATGGGAGCTTCTCCCCTCCTCCGGCCGACGAGATCCTCCCACGCGCGCGCGTCGTCATCATCGCGAAGGACGGCGGCGAGGGGGCAAGCTACTCCGTCGGCGAGACGCTCGACCTGGGGCGGAGCGAAGGCGACGTCGTCATCGCAGAAGACCGCTACCTCTCACCGCGTCATGCGCGCATCGTCCGGCGCGGCAAGCGCCTTTACCTGCGCGACCTCGGCTCGACGAACGGCCTGTATCTCCGGCTTCGCCCCTCTGGTGCGTCGGGCCCTTCTCCATCTGGTGCAAGAGGCTCCGATGACGCGGGCGCCCCGAGCGGCCCGAACCCCAAACCCCCCCTGCTGTCGCTCGCGCACCCACTGAGGGACCAAGATTTGCTCCTCGTGGGACAACAGGTGCTAAGGTTTGAGGTTGTGAACGACGCCGACGAAGGGCTCGGCCCGGCTTCGCAGCACGGGACGTTGCTCTTTGGTAGCCCCGCAACACCGAGGTACGCTCGCCTCTGCCAGCGAACCGTGGAGGGGGTCATAAGAGACGTTTTCTACATCCGGAAGGCGGAGACGGTGCTTGGTCGAGAGTCGGGCGACGTGGTCTTCACCGAAGATCCTTTCTTGTCGCGGCGTCATGCGACCCTGCGCGTGGAGAAGGATCCGCGTCGTTTCCTCCTCACGGACCTCGGGTCGTCGAACGGCACCTTCGTTCAGGTTCGCGGCGAGATCCCGCTAGAGTCGGGGGATCAGTTCCGCATTGGGCAGCAGCTCTTTCGAGTCGACATCGCGTGAGGACATGAGAGGCCGCTGGTGACGCAACCCCACTCGCCCGTCTCCTCGCCCGACGTGGGCGATCAAGGAGGCTCCGTGTCGCCAGACGCACGGGGTGAAATCCGGGTGCGACTTTTCGCGCGTACAGACGTAGGTCAGGTGCGCGAGCACAACGAGGACAACTTCCTCGTCGCCGATCTCACCCGCCGGCAGCGCGGCCTCATGGAGGCGAACCGGCAGACGACCATCGGCCCCCAGGGGGCGGTCTTCGCCGTGTGCGACGGCATGGGGGGGGCGGCCGCGGGAGAGATCGCGAGCCAGCTCGCCGTCGACATCGTCTGCGAGAAGATGATCGAGGGGCTCGACGAAGCGACGCCGGTCCGGCGCGACGACCTCGGGCGGCGCCTCGTGCGGGCCGTCGAAGCGGCCGGTCTGCGGATCTTCCAGGAGGCGAAGCTCGATCGCACACGGCGTGGGATGGGGACGACGGTGACGGCGGCGGCGCTCGTCGACGAGATCCTCTTTCTCGCGCAAGTAGGAGACTCCCGCGGCTACATCTTGCGGCAGGGGAATCTGATTCAGGTCACGCGCGACCAGTCGCTGGTGAACCAGCTCATCGAGGCGGGCCAGCTCACCGAGGAAGAGGCCGAGACCTTCGAGCACAACAACATCATCTTGCAGGCGCTCGGCACGAGCGACACCGTCCAGGTCGACCTCACGTACGTCGAGCTCCGCCAGGGGGACATCCTCCTGCTTTGCTCCGACGGACTATCGGGGATGGTGCGGTTCGACGAGATCCGCGAGATCCTCCGCACGTCCGCCGACCCGCTCGAGACGTGCAAGGCGCTGACGGAGCGCGCGAACCAAGCGGGCGGCCACGACAACATCACCGTCATCGTCGTGCACTTCGACGGCGACGGGATAAAGCCGCTCACCCCCGACAGCGAGCCGCTCAAGTACCGCAAGTACACACTCGCCGAGGAGCCGCTCGAGCAGACGGAGTCGCACAGGCGGCAGAGCCTGCGCGAGATGGCGGCAGCGCAAGCTGCAGCGCAGCCCGGCGTGCCTGGAAACCTCTATTCGCAACCGGGGGACGGCGCAGCAGTGCAGCCGCCGTCGAGCGCCACTCCGGGATCGGTCCCCGTGGGACCGTGGCACGAGCAGGGGCCGCACGCGGACGACGAAGAGCGGATCTCGATTCCGGGGACGCACGTGCCCGCGTGGGTGGTCGTTGCGCTCGTGGTCTGTGTGATCGCGATGCTCGCGGCGACCGCGTTCCTCTTGCTTCGCTGACGCGGGGACGCGGCGAGGAGCGACGTGCAGCGCGCGTCGCGTTGCGCTATCGTTCCGACGCGATGACCCGGTACGCCGTCCTCGGGCATGAAGTGCTCTTCGGTGAAGCCGACGCCGCGAACCGATGCGACGTGTGCGGCGAGGCCGTCGACGAGGACACGGGAGAAGGGCACGCCGTCCCCGGGCGCGCGCTCTACTTGTGGTCACGCGGAGCGGAGGAGCGGGCGCGTCACGACGAGCCGCCGCTCTGCCCGTCGTGCGCAGCGGCGCTGGGGCTGAGCGCGCTCGGGCGCTGGGAGATCGAAGAAGAAGAAGGGTGAACGGCCCGAGCGCAGCGGGCCGCCCTACTGGAGCCTCGCGTCGTCGTCGTCGAAGTCCCCCGGCGGGCGCCGCTCGAGGTGCTCGAGGCATAGGGCGCGGACGACCGTGGGAACGGCCGTCGTCTCCGCGACGAGCTTGAGCTCCTGACGCATCAGCAGGCTCGCGACCGGGGCCGAGATCTCGGGGGGGGTGCTCGGGTTCAGGACGATCGACAGGCGCACGCGGGCCCGGTGCATCCACTTCTCGGATCGTGCGATCTCCGCGATCACGTCGGGCCTGCACGGGCGCTTCGACGCGAGCCTCACGACGTCGTCCTCGGTCAGCCTCGGGTTCCCGAGGAGGCGGCGGATCACCTCTGGGTGCGGATCGTGGAGCAGCCGCGCCATCATCTCGCGGTCCGGACGGCGCGCGAGCGACTTGCGCTCGCCGAGCGTCAGCGGACGCCCCTTGCCGTAGTCGGGGGAGCGCGCCTTGTTCGGATCCGGGACGCCGGGCGAGAGCGTCGGGGGGGCACGAAGGACCCGCTCGAGCGCCAGGTGCGACTCCCCTGCCGCTTCCTCACGCAAGCGCTGCACTGCTTCACGGAGCTCGGGCTCGGTCCCCGTGATGGCGTCTACGAGCGACACGAGCCACTCCCGCGCGCGAGGCTCGGCCTGCTCGGCGCGCGCGCAGGCGATCTCGAGCGCCGGGGCCAGGTCGTTCGGCGGAAACACGAGAAGGAGCTCGCGCATGTGCGCGACGCGGTACGAAGCCTCCGCGAGCGCGAGGGTGCCGCGGACGATGGCGTCTGCGCGCTCCTGCGGGACCATTCCCTCAGTGTAAAGCACGAGCCGGCCGGCCGCTCGCGCTCGCTGCTGCGGCGGCGCTCGGCACGGCCGAGGGGGCGCTCGAGGCCTTCGGCACTGGGACCTCCTCCTCCTCGACGACCTCGGGGACGACGGGCACGCCCACGGCTCCTGCCGACGTCGCCGCGGCTCCGAGCGAGCCCCTCGGGTGCGAGACCATGAACATCGCGATCCCGCCGATGGCAAGGAGCGCGATCCCCGTGGCCACGAGCGTAGGCACCGTAGAGCGACTCGGAGGGGGCGCCGTCGGCGGCGTGTCGCCAAAGGTCCGCGCGAGCGGAGACCCGGTGGACTGCGGAGGGAGAGAGAGCGTGGACGAGACGCCGGCGTGAGGGGCGACGCGAGGAGCGGCGACCGCCTGCGGAGGCGTGGGGGGAGGCGGGAATTGATCCGGGAGAACGGCCGCGTCGCGCACGCGCCGCTCGAGACCGTCGGACAACGGCGGGACGCCAAGCGCGTCCACGAGCGTCTGCGCGAGCTCCTTCGCGCTCTGGAAGCGCCGGTTCGGATCCCGTGACGCGGCGCGCGCCCACCAGGCATCGAATCCCGGCGGCACGTCTACCGTGATCTGCGAGGGGACCGGTAGCGGATGCACGATGATCTTCACGAGGAGGTCGGCGAGCGACTCGCTCCGGAACGGGAGCACCCCCGTGAGACAGCGGAACGCGATCACCGCGAGCGCCCAGAGGTCGCTCCTGTAGTCGACCCCCTTCGCCCCCTGCGCTTGCTCCGGGCTCATGTACACGGGCGTACCGAGCATCGCCCCCTCGGTCGTGTGGCTCGGGATGTCCGCCTGCACCCGCTTCGCGATCCCGAAGTCGAGCACCTTGGCGATCTCGCGGTCGTCGTCCCACGCGAGGAAGATGTTCTCCGGCTTCAGGTCGCGGTGGACGATCTCCATCCCGTGCGCCTTCGACAGCGCGCGGCAGACGTGCGTGACGATGGCAGCCACGTCCCGCGGGCTCATCTTGAGGGTGCGCCTGAGGCGCCTGCCGAGGTCCTCCCCTTCGAGGAGCTCCATCGCGATGTAGGGGCGCCCGCGGAACGTGCCGTGATCGAGGATCTGGACGACGTGCGCGCTCCGGATCTGCGCGGCCGCCTTCGCTTCGCGCTCGAAGCGAGCGAGCGCCACGGCGTCGCCGATGTGCTCCCCCTCGATGAACTTGATGGCGCACGGCACGTCGAGGCGTACGTTCGTGGCTTGCCACACGGTCCCCATCCCGCCCCGTCCGATGACCCGCGTGAGCCGGAAGCGCTCGGCGATCACCATGTTCTCTGCGAGCGGCAAGACTTGGCTCTGCATGGCGGGACCTCCGGAAAGGTAGCAACCGGGGGGCGCGTGTCACAGGGGAGCCCACGCTTTGGGCTGTCCCCCGAACGAGCGACGCGGGGCGCTTGCCATGCCCGCGGGGGTACGCACAATGGTCGGGTTGCTCCGATGAACGACCGCGCCTTTCCCCTGTTTCCCGCTTTCCGAGGGGCGGGCCCCGGACAGGGCCCCCCGGAGCCGCCGAAGCCCCCGCAGGGCCCGGTACCCGACGGCGACCAGGAGACCGGGATCGACGTCAAGGAGAAGCCGAAGTCGCACGTCCCGCGGCGCTACAAGGTCATCTTCCACAACGACGACTACACGACGATGGAGTTCGTGGTGGACGCGCTGATGCGCTTTTTCCACAAGAGCCAGGCCGAAGCGACGCACATCATGCTTACGGTGCACAAGAAGGGGAACGCCGTCGCGGGGGTCTACACGCGGGACGTGGCCGAAACGAAAGTCGAGGAAGTGATGAAGCACGCCCGGGACAGCGGCATGCCGCTGCTCGTCACGGCGGAGCCCGAGTGAGCTGCGACGCATCCGTGCGCAGCTGGCGCGCATCGAAGCAAAACCAGGAACACCCCTGTGATGAGGATTAGCCCCGAAGTCGAGATCGCACTGTCGCTGGCTGCCAACGAGGCGGCGAGGCGGCGGCACGAGTACATCACGATCGAGCACCTCCTCTACGCGCTCCTCTTCGATGAGGCGACGGCCCTGATCGTCAAGCACGCGGGGGGGGACGTGGCGCGGCTCAAGAAGGAGCTCGAGCGGTTCCTGGACGAGCAGCTCGACCAGCTCGCCGAAGCGGAGGCGACCTCGACGTCGCCCTTGCCGTCGATCGGCGTGCAGCGGGCGATACGGCGCGCGGCGGCGCACGTGCAGTCGTCCGGGAAGGAAGAAGTGACGGGGGCGAACGTGCTCGTCGCCATCTTCGCCGAGCGCGATTCGTTCGCGGTGGGGATGCTCGAGAGCCAGGGGGTGACGCGGCTCGATGTCGTCGCGTACGTCGCGCACGGGATCTCGAAGGCGGAAGAGCCCGGTGGCACGCCCGACGGTGAGGGGGACCTCGCGGGGGACGCGCCGGCGAAGCCGCAGAAGGACCCGCTCAAGGCCTTCACGCTGAACCTCAACGAGGAGGCGAAGGCGAAACGGATCGACCCGCTCATCGGCCGGCAGAAGGAGGTGGAGCGGATCATCCACATCCTGGCGCGGCGGAAGAAGAACAACCCGCTCCTCGTCGGGGACGCGGGGGTCGGCAAGACCGCCATCGTCGAAGGGCTCGCCAGGAAGATCGTGGAGGGGGAGGTGCCGCCGGCGCTCAAGAGCGCGAGCATCTACTCGCTCGACATGGGGGCGCTCATGGCGGGCACCCGCTACCGCGGAGACTTCGAGGAGCGGGTGAAGCAGGTCGTGCAGGCGCTGCAGAAGATCGAGGGGGCGATCGTCTTCATCGACGAGATCCACACGATCGTCGGCGCGGGCTCGACGAGCGGCGGCACGATGGACGCCTCGAACCTGCTCAAGCCCGCGCTCGCGTCGGGCCACCTGCGGTGCATCGGCTCGACGACGTTCGAGGAGTTTCGCTCTCACTTCGAGAAGGACCGCGCGCTGTCGCGCCGCTTCCAGCGCGTCGAGGTGAACGAGCCGAGCGTCGAGGACACGATCGCGATCCTGAAGGGGCTCGAGAAGCAGTACTCCGAGTACCACTCCGTCAAGTACACGGAAGAGGCCATCCTCGCGGCGGCGAACCTCTCGTCGAAGTACCTTCACGACCGGCGGCTCCCCGACAAGGCGATCGATCTCCTCGACGAGGCGGGGGCGGGGGCGAAGCTCCAGGGGAAGGCCGTGGTCGATGTGTCCGAGGTCGAGACGGTGCTCGCTCGGATGGCGCAGATCCCGCCGCGCGAAGTGTCCTCCGACGACCGCGAGTCGCTGCGCAACCTCGAGACGGATCTGAAGAAGGTCATCTTCGGTCAGGACGCGGCGCTCGCGGCGCTCGTCTCGGCGATGAAGCTTGCGCGCGCGGGGCTGCGGAGCCCCGAGAAGCCGATCGGGAGCTTCCTCTTCACGGGGCCCACCGGGGTCGGCAAGACCGAGGTGGCCAGGCAGCTCGCCAAGACGATGGGGATCAACATCGTCCGCTTCGACATGAGCGAGTACATGGAACGGCACACGGTCTCGCGCCTCATCGGAGCGCCGCCGGGGTACGTCGGCTTCGATCAGGGGGGGCTCCTCACCGACGCGATCGCGAAGAACCCGCATACGGTGCTGCTCCTCGACGAGATCGAGAAGGCTCATCCCGACGTCTTCAACGTGCTCCTCCAGGTGATGGACCACGGCAAGCTCACCGACAACAACGGCAAGTCCACCGACTTTCGGCACACGATCCTCCTCATGACGAGCAACGTCGGCGCGCGCGATCTCGCGCGGCGTGCGGTGGGGTTCGGCGCAGGGCGGAGCGAGGGGGACGCGGAGCGGGAGTTCAAGCGGATGTTCAGCCCCGAGTTCCGCAACCGTCTCGACGCGCGGATCGAGTTCAACCCGCTCACGGCCGAGGTGATGGGGCACATCGTCGACAAGTTCATCCGCGAGCTCGACGGCCAGCTCGTGTCGAAGCACGTGTCGATCGAGGTGACCGACGCGGCGCGCGAGTACCTCGCCGAGAAGGGCTACGAGCCCGACTTCGGGGCGCGGCCGCTCGCGCGGATCATCCAGGAAGAGGTGAAGCGCCCGCTCGGCGAGGAGCTCCTCTTCGGCAAGCTCGAGAAGGGGGGACACGTGGTCGTGGACCTCGACGTCCCCACGAAGAAGCTCGTCTTCCGGTTCCCGCAAAAACCCAACTGAGGCTGGCGGAGAGGGGGCAAGCGACGCTACGTTCCTCGCATGCTGAACCTCCAACGCATCCTGGTCCCCGTCGACTTCACCGAGACATCGGACAAGGCGTTCGACTTCGCCATCCAGCTCGCGGAGAAGTTCGGCGCGAGCGTCACGGCGATGCACGCCTTCGAGATCCCCGTGGTCGGCTTCCCCGACGGGTCGCTCGTCGCGACGGCGGACATCGCGTCGCGCATCCAGGAGGCCGCGCGCCAAGGGCTCGACGGCGCGGTGAAGGCTCGGCAGGGGCGCGGCGTGAAGATCGACAGCCTCTTGCGTGAGGGCTCGGCGCACGAAGAGGTGCGGGCCGTCGCGGAGCAGATCCACGCCGACATGATCGTGATCGGCACGCACGGACGGAAAGGGCTCGCGAGGGCGCTCCTCGGGAGCGTGGCGGAGAACGTCATCCGGACGGTGAAGATCCCGGTGCTCACCATCCACGGACCGCGCGACTGACGGCGCCTCGAGCGCTCGCGCTTGCATCTGAACGTCTGAGCAGTACGCTCTCTGGGTGCTCCCCCACCCCGTCGCCAACCCGCCAAACCCCTGGGCCACCACCGACGTCGAGTACCTCGAGGGGGAGACGCCGAACGCGCCGCTCCACGTCTACGAGGACTCCTCGCGCACGATCCTCGCGAAGAACGACAGCCCCGACGTCGGCTTCACCTGGAGCGTGAACCCGTACCGAGGGTGCTTCCACGCCTGCGCGTACTGCTACGCGCGCCCGTCGCACGAGTACCTGTCGTTCGGCGCGGGGACCGATTTCGAGCGGCGGATCGTCGTGAAGCCGCACGCGCCGGAGCTCCTGCGCGAGGCGTTCGAGAAGCCGAAGTGGCGGGGGGAGCTCGTCCTCTTCAGCGGAGTGACCGACTGCTACCAGCCGCTCGAGGCGTCGTACCGCGTGACGCGCGGCTGCCTCGAGGTGTGCGCCGAGTACAAGAACCCGTGCGGGGTCATCACGAAGTCGCCGCTCGTGGAGCGCGACATCGATGTGCTCGAGGAGCTCACGAGAGTCACGCGCGTCAGCGTCTCGGTGAGCGTGCCGTTCTGGGACGTCCAGAAGGCGCGGGCGATGGAGCCGTTCGTGGCGACGCCGCAGCGCCGCATACGAATCATCGAGAAGCTGGCCGCGCGGGGGATCCGCGTGGGGGTGATGGCGGCGCCGGTCATTCCGGGGCTGGGGGACGAGGAGATCGGCGACGTGCTGCGCGCCGCCAAAGACGCCGGGGCGACGTTCGCCGGGTACGTCCTGTTGCGGCTCCCCGGGCCGGTGAAGGACGTGTTCGAGGAGCGGCTACGGGCGACACTCCCACTGCGCGCCGAGCGGGTGCTCCGTCGCGTCAAAGAGACGCGCGCGGGCAAGATGTACGACGCGCGCTTCGGGACGCGCGGGACCGGCGAAGGGCCGTACGCGGAGAGCATCGCGCAGCTCTTCGCGCAGACGGCGCACAAGCTGGGGCTCGAGACGCGTCGAACGGGAGTAGACGGGGGCAGCGGGGCAAACGGGCCGAACGGCGAAGGCCGCGAAGACGAGCCGGCGAGTCCCTTCGAGCGCCCTGCCGTGGCGAGCAAGGGTGTTGGGACTGGGAAGGGGAAGAGCCAGCTCACGCTCTTCTAGCGGCGCACCGTCTTCTCGCTGGAAAGAGCCGGAAGGGAGCGCTAGAGATTCCCTGATGCGGTCCTCGGCGCGGAGTCATGCATGCCGGCAGTGAGCAAGGAGCTGCGCCGTCGTGTCGCCCGGACGCTCGAGTGGTTCATCGTCGGCCACATGGCGAACAAGGTGCCACCGGAGGAGCGGCTGTTCCTGCTCTACGAGGTGACCCCTGGCGAGACGAAGCACCATCCGCTCGTCCAGCGGGCCCGCAAGTTCCACGGCCGCGGCGGGTTTTGCATAGGGGACTTCACGCTCGTCGGGGTGAAGCGCGCGCAGCTGGCGCGGGTCATCGGGTCGACCGAGTGGATGGAGCAGCGGATCGACAGGCCCTCTCCCCTCGCGCCGAACGAGGCTCGCTGCGTCGTGATCCAGGACAGGGATCACGAGCCGGAGATCATCATCTTCGGAGCGCGCGCCGTGCAGCACCACGTGCCCGACGAGCAGCACCTGCTCGAGGCCGAGACCGAAGCAGAGCCTGAGAACCCCACGCGAGAAACGTGAGACGCGGTCACGGCGCGCGCGGCGCGCGCGTCCTCAAGCGCTTGAGCGTGGCGTCGCGGTCGTAGTGGTACGCGATCTGCTCGTCGGAGTAGCGCGACGCCCCGCCGACGACGCAGCGGCCTCGGACCGCGGGGGTCGCCAGGACGATCCCTTGCGTTCGCGTCTCTCCGAGGCACGGCGCGTGGCAGCCGGCGCACGGCGCGGGATGGCTGCTCGGCTCTTGCACCTCGACGTCGACGAACCACGCTCCGCGCAGCGCCCACCAGGGACCGTGCTCGGGGTGGATGAGCAGTCCGAACGGGCCCATCGAGCCGAGCCCGGCGATCTCCCCGAGCGCGCGGAAGTCGAGGGTCGGGCTCGCGCCGAGGCGGGGGTCGAAGCGGCGGCTCCCGATGCGCGCGCGGGCGAGCGCTTCGTCGCCGCGATCGAGCGCGCTCGCGACGTACGTGTCCAGCGGGTGCGCGTGCGACGACCAGAACTCGGGATTCGCCTCCGCCACGTCGTGAAGGGCCGCCCAGAGCTCCCCCCCCGCGCTCCCCACGACGATGAGCCCGCGCGCCCTCGCCATCAAGTCGTCCGACTTGTACCCGCGCGGCGCGCGCCGGTCGTACGCGTCGATGCCGCACGATCCCACCACGTTCAACCCGGTGCCGCGCAGGGCCTCCGCGACGAGACGGGTGGGGTGAATCACGTCAACCCTCAGAACTTCTGGTGGACCACGTCGAGCTTGTCGCTCTCGGGCCAGTGGAGCTTCCGCGCCGAGCGGTCGATGCACGCGGCGACGCGGTTGTTCAGCGGGGTGACCGCCACGGAGACGCCGAGCGGCTTCCCCTTCTTCACGGCGACGCAGATGTCCGCGTTCGAGCTGTCGGCGAGGCCGCACTCGGCGAACCACGCGCTCGTCCGCATCGGCCCGCCGAGCTGGGCGTCGGTGAGGTCGGGGGTGCCGCCGCGCTTGGCCCCCATGTCGATCGACTGCGGGTTCTCGTCCTGGGCACGCTCGCAGCTCTTGCCGGTGCTCACGCCGACCGAGACGTGCATCTCCTCCGACGCCTGGCCGGAGCCGGAGTCGTGGTCGTAGACGGCGATGTCGAACTTCGTCCCCTCGTCGGTCAGCTTGTCGAGGTCGTCCCACATCACGATCTTGTCGCCGACGTAGCCGCTCGGGGTCTTCATGAGCGGCACTTCGATCGCCTTCTCCCCCTTGCCGCGCGGGTAGACGATGACGGCGTCGCGCGTCTTCACGTCGGCGCCGAGCATCCCGAGGTTCACTTGGTCGTCGGTCGCGTGGATGGTGATGTGGACCCCCTCGGGGATCGTCTCGATCTTGATGGCGCCCGAGTAGTCCGTCGCGCCGTCCTTCGAGCACGGGACGAACGTCTCGGTGGCGTTGCCCGAGTTGAGGTCGTGCATCTGGACCTTGTCGGGGGAGCTGCCGCACTGGTGGGTCACCCCTTTGGCGTCCAGGGGGGTCAGCGACGAAGCGGGGGCGTCACCCGGAGGGGCGGAGGACGAGGAAGACGACGAGTCGCTCCCGCCGCTGCCGCTCGACGCAGACTTCGCGGGGGGGGTGCTACCGCCGCCGCACGCCGCCAGAGCGACAAGCGCGCAGGAAGAGAGCACAGTCAGCCGAATCGTGCGTTCTAGCTGGGGGTGGGAGCTCATCGGGAAGCGACGATATCACCCCAAACCGGGGTCGCGCGACGGGCTGAGATTGAATTAGCGTGGGGGATCCGTGCGCCCGGACCACCGCCTAGCCCGCCTCGGCCCCGTCGCCCTCGCCGCGATCGTCCTCGCGCTTTCGACTTTGTCCTTGGCGGCTCCTCCGCCGCGCCGCGGCGCGGCAGCGGCCGCGAGCGTGTCAGGGCTGTCGATCTCCCCTTCGCCCTCCGAGACGAGCGCCGCCGCTCCCGCTCCGCCGGTTTCCGCCCCTCCCGACGACAGCCGCTTCGACAGCGACTCCGCCCTCCCCGCGCACGCCGAGGACGTCGTCGACTACACGATGCGCGCGTCGCTCGATCCGGTGAAGCACACAGTCCACGGCGAGGGGACGATCACCTGGCGGAACACGTCGAGCGTCCCGGTGAAAGAACTGTGGGTGCACCTGTACCTCAACGCCTTCAAGAACCAGCGCTCGGTCTGGCTACGCACCCCCGCCGCCGGCGCGCGCGGCACGGGCGCCGTGGATGACTGGGGGACGATCGACGTGCGCCGCTTCGCGCTCAAGGACGAAGGGGGCATCGCGACGGACCTCTGGCCGGGGGCGGAGATACGAAGACCAGGAGATGACGACGAGACCGACGCGCGCGTGCCGCTACCGCGCGAGGTTGCCCCGGGGGAGAAGATCCAGATCGACATGACGTGGGACGACAAGCTGCCGTCGATCGTCGAGCGCACCGGGTACTGGGAGCGCTTTCACATGATCGGGCAGTGGTTCCCGAAGATCGCGCGGCTCGAGGCGGACGGGCGCTGGGCGCACTTCGCGTTTCACCACTTCGCCGAGTTCTACGCGGACTACGGCACGTACGACGTGACGCTCGACGTGCCGCAGAAGTTCGTCATCGGCGCGACGGGCTCGGCGATCGACACGACGTTCGAAGCGGGGCGGAGGGTCGAGCGGCACCTGCAGAAGGACGTGCACGACTTCGCCTGGGCGGCCTGGGACGAGTGGCAGGTGGACAAGGAGATCATCGACGGCGTGCGCGTCACGGTCCTCTATCCGCCGAGCTACAAGGTCGTCGCGCAGCGCGAGGTGCGCGCGATGCGCTTCGCCCTCCCCGACTTCGGCAACCGCTACGGGCGCTACCCGTACGAGGTCCTCACGCTCGTCCATCCGCCGCTCAGCGCGGAGGAGGCCGGGGGGATGGAGTACCCGACGCTGATCACGACCGGCGGGGCGTGGTACGGGCCGCCGGGGCTCTACGAGCTCGAGATCACGGCCGTGCACGAGCTCGGGCACCAGTGGTTCTACGGGCTCGTCGGGACGAACGAGGTGGAGTGGCCGTTCCTCGACGAGGGGCTGAACTCGTACGCCGAGCAGCTCGCGATGGGGGCGTGGCTCGGGGCGGGATCGGAGGCGGACGTCCTCGGGCTGACCGTGAGCGACTCGACGATGGCGGCGACCTTCGCCAACCGCTACGCGCACGACGCCCCGGTGGCGGAGCCGGCGTACTCCATCCCGCGCGGGACGGATCTCGGGGCGCTCATCTACGACAGGACCGCGACGATCTTCGAGACGCTCCGGCGCACGTACGGCGACGAGCTCGTCGGCAAGGCGCTCGGGCGGTACACGAGGAAGTACCGCTTCGCGCACCCCGGGCCCGAGGAGCTCCTGGCGGTCTTCCGCCAGGTGATGGGGGAAGGGGTCGAGCGGACGCTCCGGACGGCGCTCTTCGAGAAGGGGTGGGTCGATTACGCGCTGACGGAGATCTCCGGCGGACCGGTGCGCGAGAGCGCGGGGCTCTTCGACCGCGACGGGAAGCGCGAGACCGTCACGCCGAAGCTCGGCTCGGGGTACGAAGGGAGCGTCCTCATCCAGCGGCGCGGGACCCTCTCGTTTCCGCTCGACGTCGACCTCGTGCGCGCCGACGGGACGACGGAGCGGGTGCACTGCGCGGAGGGGGACGCGGTGCGGGTGCCGTACCACGGGGAGGTGCCGCTGAAGGGGGCGATCGTCGACCCGGAGAGCCGCGTGCTCCTCGACGCGCACCCGACGAACAACTTCGACACCGTGCCGGGGCAGCCCGTGGCGTGGGCGCCGCGGACGTTCGAGCGGGTCCTGTATTGGATGGACCTCGCGATCCAGACGGTGCTGCCGTGACCACGCCCGAGAGCGCGGTGATGGACGACCCGTCGTCGTGGGACCCGCCGCCGATGCCGTCGGCCGGAGCGGGGGGCGCGAGCGCGACGAACAAGGACGAGCTCGTGCTCCTGTCGACCGAGTCGATGCGCGCGCGACGGCGGCCGCTGCCGATCCTCGCGCTGTGGGGGTGGCAGACGCTCCTGTCGGTGATGGTCGCGTGGCCCGCGGCGGCGGCCGTCGCGTCGTGGTACGGCAAGCACCCGTCGGGGGACGCGCCGCTCTGGCAGGCGGGGGGGCTGCCGCTCGTGGACCTCGCGCTCGAGGCGCACGGGGTTCGGCAGGAGACGGTCACGCTCGCGGGGATCGTCTTTCTCGTGGCGGGGTTCAGCGACCTCGTGCCGATCGGGGCGCTGCTCGCGTCGATCGGGTACGTGCGGCGCGACCGGCGCGCGCCGAGGATGGGCGAGGTGCTCGTGCGCGGCGCGGGGGCCTTCCCGACGTTCGCGTCGCTCTTCGCGATGGCGTCGATGGCGGAGGGGCTCCTCGTGGGGATCGCGGGGGGGATGGTGTTCTACCTGAGCGAGTCGATGACCGCGAAGCTCGGGGAGGCGCGCGCGGATCAGACGGCGCTCCTCGTGGCGCTGCCGTTTCTGGGGCTGGCGGCGGGGGTCGGCGTGATGCACGACCTCGCGCGGGCGGCGGCGATCCGGTTCCGGGTGAAGGCGCTGCGCGCGTGGTCGTTCGGGTTCAACGCGCTGGCGCGCGCGCCGGTGGCCGTGTTGTGGTCGTGGGCGTGGCGGGGGATCGCGGGGTGGATACCGGTGGGCGTCGGGGCGCTCGTGGCGGCGCGCTTCGGAGGGCGCGGCGGAGGGGTGCTGGCGGCGCTGTTCGCGGTGCACCAGGGGGTGCTGGTGGTGCGGGTGGCGTTCCGGGCGTCGTGGCTGGCGAAGGCGATGCGGGCGGTGGATAGGGCGTATCGGGTCAGACGTGGGAGCGGGAGCGGGAGCGGGAAGAGGGAGCAGGCGTACCGGTGAGCGGACGAGTCGGCGACTCTTCGGGGCGAACACGGCCTCACCGATCACCCCACCCCCCTGGCCCCCCGCCCTGCCTGCGCTGAGCATTCATCGCATCTCACGCGGGCATTCGCGATCGATCGAGCGCGCGAAGAGAAGCCCCCCACCCGGCCTCCCCCCGAATCGGGGGGAGGAGAAAACGTGGCGTGCGTGTCTCTTCGCAA
>JBKQKP010000154.1:0-17931 GCA_052147435.1 Polyangiaceae bacterium
GCGCGTGGTGGATGGTCGCGTGGAGCTCTCCGTAAGCGACACGGGCACGGGCATCCCGCCCGAAGAGCTGCCGAGGCTCTTCGAACGCTTCCATCGAATCGAGGGGGCGAGCGGCCGGAGCTTCGAGGGGACGGGGATCGGCCTTGCGCTCGTCAGCGAGCTGGTCAAAGCGCACGTCGGAACGGTGCACGTGGAGAGCGTCCTCGGTCGCGGGAGCACGTTCACGGTTTGCATCCCTCTCGGCTCGGATCACCTGCCCAAGGATCGGATCGCGACGCCGAGAAACGTCGAGAGTTCCACCGCCCCCACCGCCCGCACCTCGATGCTCGCGACGGGCCAGTGGCTTCTCCCGGCGGAGGCGGCCGATCTCGCCGGGACGGAGCCCGTACCCCGGGAGATCGGCCGACTCCTCGTCGCCGACGACAACGCCGACATGCGCGAGTACCTCTTTCGCCTCTTGAATCCGTATTGGGACGTCGAGGTCGTCGTCGACGGCCAGGCCGCTCTGACCTCCGCTCTCGCTCACCCCCCCGACCTGGTGCTCAGCGACGTGATGATGCCCCGCTTGGACGGCGTCGGGCTTCTTCGGGCGCTCCGAGCGGACGCGAAGACGCAGTCGATCCCATTCGTTCTCCTCTCCGCGCGCTCCGGTGAGGAAGCGGTGCTCGAGGGGCTCGAGACGGGCGCCGACGACTACCTGGTAAAGCCCTTCTCGGCGCGAGAGCTGGTCACGCGTGTCCGCACGCACCTCGAAACCGCCCGCGTGCGCCGTGCCGCCGCCGAGGCTGCCGAGCAGCTCGCCGAAGTGCGGGCGAGCATGCTCCACGCGAGCGAGACCCGCCTGAAGCGACTCTCCGAGGTCGGAATCTTCGGCACCACCGTCGCCGACGAGTCCGGCGCGATCACCGAAGCGAACGACGCCTTCCTTGCGATGGTGGGCTATTCGCGCGACGACCTCGAGGCCGGCAAGATCAGTTGGCGAGAGATCACCCCCCCCGACTGGCGTCACGTCGACGCGTCCATTCGCGAGGAGCTCGCGGCCAGCGGCTTCGCGCGACCCTGCGAGAAGGAGTGCCTCCGCAAGGATGGCACTCGTGTTCCCATCCTGGTGGGCATCGCCCGACTCGACGGCCCGAGCTCGATCGCGATTACGTTGGACCTCTCCGAGCGAAAGCGGCTGGAGGAGCAGTTTCGCCAGGCGCAAAAGATGGAGGCGGTGGGTCGCCTCGCAGGGGGCGTCGCGCACGACTTCAACAACGTCCTCACGGTGATCCTGAGCTACACGGAGATGATCCTCTCCGATCTCAGAGAAGACGACCCGATCCGCACGGACCTCGAGGAGATCAAGACGGCGGGCATGCGCGCCGCGGGCCTGACGAGGCAACTCCTCGCGTTCAGCCGCCAGCAGATGCTCGAAGTGAGGGTGCTCGATCTGAGCCAGGTTCTTGCCGGCATGGAGAAGATGCTCAGGCAGTTGCTCGGCGCCGACATCGACGTGACGATGCTCTACGCAAGCGGGCTCTGGAACGTCCAGGCCGACCCGGGGCAAATCGAGCAGATTGTCATGAACCTCGCGGTCAACGCGCGCGACGCCATGCTCCGGGGGGGCAAGCTGACGATCGAGACTGCGAACGTGACGCTCGACGAAGACTACGCTCGCGCCTCCCACGGTGTTCGACCAGGCCCCTACGTGATGCTCGCCGTGACGGACACCGGCGTCGGGATCGCGAAGGAGACCCAGGCACGAATCTTCGAGCCCTTCTTCACTACGAAGGAGAAGGGAAAGGGGACGGGCCTAGGGCTTGCCACCGTCTTCGGGATCGTCAAACAAAGCGGGGGCCATATCTGGGTCTACAGCGAGCCCGGAAAGGGGACGACGTTCAAGGTCTACTTCCCCAAAGTCAGCGGCACGGCCGAGGTTCATGCCTCGCAGGCGCCGGAACCCGAGCCGGGTCGCGGAAGCGAGACAATCTTGCTCGTCGAGGACGACGACCAGGTACGTGCCCTCGCCAAGAACGTCCTTCGACGCAACGGTTATGTCGTCCTCGAGGCTCCGAATGGCGGAGAGGCTCTCCTGATTTGCGAGCAGCATGGCGCGAAGATCGACCTCTTGTTGACCGACGTGGTCCTCCCTCGAATGAGTGGGCGGCAGCTCGCCGAGCGGCTGGCCGTCATGCGCCCGACGATGAAGGTGCTCTTCATGTCCGGCTACACGGACGACGCGGTGCTCCAGCACGGCGTCCTGGACTCCGGAGTACCCTATCTACAGAAGCCGATCACCCCCGCGTCTCTGAACCGGAAAGTGCGGGCTGTCCTCCACGGTGGCAACGGGAAGTAGCCGCGCGCGAGGGGCTCAGCCGGCGTGCTTCAGGCGGCCCCAGCTCGGAGGGGGAACTGTCACCGCGTCCCGCCGAGCCAGTGCGCTCTCGACGGCACCGTCCGCCGGGAAGAGGCGCCCGCAGTGCGGACACTCGTCGGCCTCGACCCGAACCGGGGAGGCCTCTATCAGTGTGCTGAACACCCGCATGTGCGTCTGCGAATGACGCAACGCAACCCCACAATCACGGCATGTTTCCATACTCGAGTGGAACGGCCGCGCGAGCCGGGTCTTTAGGCGCTTCGGTCGCGTTGCGGGGGCGCTAAAGGTCCAGGCCCGTGGGCCGTAGACAGACTCATGATGCCAGCCAACGACGCACACGCGATCTCGGTCCTCCTGGTCGATGACGACCCGCTCGTCCTGGCCGCCACGGCGCGATTCCTTCGAAAGCGGGGCATGCGCACGATCTGCGCGGACTCCCCCTTCGGCGTGACCGCCCTCGTTCGGAAGGAAACGCCGGACGTCGTGGTCCTCGATTGCCACATGCCGGGCCTCGACGGAGCGCTCCTCATGCGCGTTCTGCGAACGAGCCCCCGCACGGCCGAGACCCCCATCGTCTTTTACTCGGGCGATACGGACGCGGAGCTCGCCGAGCTCGCGGACGCGCTGGGCACCTACTACGCCCCGAAGGCACGCGGCCCCGTCATGCTTGCCGACACAATCACGAGGGCGGTGAGAGGCCATGCGAATGGGCGCCTCGGCCCGGGGCATCTAGCACTTCGCGTAGCTTCCGGGTCAGCGTCTCGGGCGTGACCGGCTTCTGGAGGAACGCAACGTCCGAGTCGAGGACGCCGTGCCGGACGACGGCGTCGTCCGTGTACCCCGACATGTAAAGAACCTTCATGTCGGGCCGGAGCGGGCGAAGGCGCTCCGCGAGCTTGCGACCGCTCATCCGGGGCATCACGACGTCGGTTAGGAGCAGATGAATCGTCGCCTTGTGCTGTTCACAGAGGAGAAGGGCGTCGCCGCCGTTCTGCGCCTCGAGCACGTGGTAGCCAGACCGCTCTAGGATCGCGCACACGAGGGCACGCACCGGAGCCTCGTCCTCGACGAGGAGCACGGTCTCGGAGCCGCGACGCGTCTGCGGCTCATGAACTACCTCTCTGGCGACCTCGCCGCCGAGACCGGCCTGAGGGAAGTACACCTTGAAGGTCGTCCCGTGGCCGAGCTCGCTGTAGACCCAGACGTGCCCGCCGCTCTGCCGCACGATGCCGAACACCGTCGACAGACCGAGCCCCGTCCCCTTCCCGACCTCCTTCGTCGTGAAGAACGGCTCGAAGATTCGCGCGCGCGTTTCAGCGTCCATCCCCGAGCCCGTATCGGTCACGGCGAACATGACGAACGCGCCGGGCTCGACCCCCGCGTGACTCGCCGCATAGATGGAGTCGAGCTGCACGTTGGCGGTCTCGATGGTGAGCTTCCCCCCTTTGGGCATGGCGTCGCGAGCGTTCACGACCAGGTTCATGAGGACCTGCTCCACTTGCCCGGGATCGGCGCTCACCTTCCCGATGGCGCCGCGCGTGACGGTCAGCTCGATGTCCTCCCCGACCACTCGCCTCAGCATCTTCACGCTCCCTTCGATGACGCCGTTCAGGTCGATCGTGCGCGGCTGAAGGATCTGTTGCCGGCCGAACGCGAGAAGTTGCCGGGTCAGGACCGCCGCGCGCGTCCCCGCCGCCGAGATCTCCTCCAGATCGCCCCTCATCGGATCTTCCGCTTTGAGGTCGTCGGCGAGCATCGAGCTGTAGCTGAGGATGACGGAGAGGAGATTGTTGAAGTCGTGCGCAATCCCTCCCGCCAAGCTCCCGATCGCGTCCATCTTCTGAGCCTGCCGCACCTGCTCCTCCATCCGCTTCCGCTCGCTGATGTCGACGGCAACGGCGAGACCGCATCGCTTGCCGCCCAGATCGAACTTCTGGACGGTGATCTCGACGTCGATGACGCTCCCGTCCTTCTTCCGGTGTTTCCATGTTCCCGCGATCGTCGTGCCGGCCGACAGCCTGGCGATCCCCGCCATCAGCGCGGGAACGTCCTCGCGTGGCCTGATGTCCCCGAGGGTCATCGTGAGGAACTCGTCGCGGGAGTACCCGTAGTGACGGATTGCGGCCTCGTTCACGGCGAGGAAACGAAGCGTTTCATAGTCGAATAGGAATATTGAGAAAGGGGCGTTGTCGAAGAGCGCGTGGTACCGCGCTTCCGACGCTCGCAGTGCATCCTCGGACTGCCTTCTCTCCGAGATGTCGGTGACGTAGCTGATGCACTCGGTCGTCCCTTCGAGCGCAGCCGAGCCCACGAGGGCCGCAATGTGTCGACCGTCCTTGTGGACGTACTGCCTCTCCTGCAGCGGAAGAAACCCGGTAGCTCGCAGTTGAGCGCGGTCCTCCGAATCGGGGACCAAGCTGTCGTGTGGCGTGATGACCTCCCAGTTCAGCGCGCCTGCGATCATCTCCGCGCGCGTGTACCCGAGCATCTCGAGGAAGGCGTCGTTGGCCTCCTTGAAGTTGCCGTCGAAGTCCGAAATCGTCACCCCCGTCACGCCCGACTCGAAGAGGCGCCGGAACCGGAGCTCGCGGTCCCGAAGGCGTGCGTGCTCGGCGACGAGGCGCTCCGCGATCCGTACGCGGATCTGGAGGGCAGCCGGCCCGAGCGAGGTCGTATGTAGGTCCGTCGCCCCTGCCTCGAGAACGCTTTCCAGGTCTTCGTCACGCGGCGTGATGACGAGGATGACGGCGTGCTCGCCCCCCGGACACGCTCGTGCCCTGCGACAGAACTCTGCCGCGCTCATGTCCGTGAGCGGGTCGGCCAGGACGACGAGCGCGGGAGAGCTCATCCCCACCATCTCGAGCCCTTTCGCGCCGTCCTCGGCCAGGGTCTGCTTGTGCCCTCTCTCGCCCAGCGCGCGTGCGACGCTGGCTCGGGATGCCGCATCGACCCCGACGAGAAGTATTTTCATGGCCCCCCCCTGGCATGACGATAACCATGAGAAAGGTGGAGCGCTCGGATTCGAGCGAAACTTCACGCTTCGTGCCCTATCCAGGAGGCGCCGACGGCGGAACGCTCTCGAAGTCGATAATGTCGATGCTCTCGCGCTCCCGGGCCGATTGAACGAACTCCACGAGGGACGCGCGCGCCCCCGTGTCCATCGACGTCTTCACCGAGACGCCACCCCCCGCCAGGCGCCGGTTCACGACGCCGTTCACGAGGAACGCGCTCTGCGTGACGGGGTTGACGACACGTACGGAGATCGGCGCATCGATGTCGAGACTCTCGGCGCCGTGCACCAGGAGCGCCCCCCGCTGCATGTCACGCGACAGGCGCTCGAAGGCGGGGACGCTCGCCGCGGCGAGAGTCAGCTCCTGACCACGGCGCCTCTGCCCGACGCCGCCCGCCTCCGTCGGCTCGGTCGACGGCTGCATGTCGCGCAGGGATTCGACGAACTTCTCCCACCGAGTGCGCGCCTGGCCATCCAGTCCATAGAACGAGACGCCGACGCCGCCAGAGCGCGCGGAGACGACGACCACGTTCGTCTCGATGCCCTCGACCTGACTCGGGAGGCGCAAGCGGACGCGGAGCAGCTCTCTGCTTGGCAGCACGAGCTTGGTTTGAAGGAAGAGCCCTCGGTAGCTCACGTCCCGGGTGAGGAGCTCCGTGTCGCCTCGAAGGGACAAGAGTGTCACGGGAATCTCCGTCTCGTATCTGCGGTCGCGACGGCGAGGGTGCTGGCTCATGAGAAGACTAACGGCACGCGCCGTCTCACCCTTGAGCAGCCCCCCTTCTCAGGCAGAGGGCCACCCTTCGTCGAGCGTGGCCCAGGAGTCCTCGCCAGGCGCTGTCGGTAGGATCGAGGCCGACGCGCCGAAATGACCTGGACCCGGCAGGGTGTTCATCATCCGGGGCGCCGGAGGAGCGAGCACCTCCTCGCACTCGGCGTGGACGGAGTTGGCGGCACCGTTGGCGCATATCAGCTCCGTGAGCACGGCCTGCTGCGCGTCGCTCACGTTCCGAAACTCCACGCCGATCCCGGCGTTCGAGCCGAATGCCCGCCGACGCACGATGCAGTCGACCGGAATTCGCGCACGCGTGCGCGGGTGCTGGAGGGTGATGCGGAGATCCGACCCGACGGTGAATGACTCGCTCGTCTTGATGAACATGCCACCATCCGAGATGTCGCCGACGATCATGGACTTCGATCCGTGGGCGGATCCGACTTCGATCGGGGTCGCAGGTACGACCCGCGGGTGCGCGCGCCGCACCTGGTCAGTCGCTTCCTGGGCGAGCGTGACCGGACGGGAGGCCGACTCCGGGTACCTCTCGCGCACGTGTCGAAGAAAGTGGTCCCAAAGGCGCCCCGGCTCCCCCCCCTTCGCGAAGAAAGCGATCTCGACGCCCGGCGCGGAATGCTTGCTCTGCGGAAGGACGATCTCCGTCACCATCCCATGCATGACGACAGTGGTCGATGAAGGCGGGAGTACGAACTCGATCCGGAGGAGCTCCATCACCGGGGGCGGTGAGTCGGTGCGGACGAAGACACCGCGAGCGCTGACGTGATCCGTGAGCAGAGCCGTGGTCTCGCTACGGGAGAGGAACGTGGCGGCTATCCGCACGTTGTAATGCGCGTTCGTAGCCATCTGTGCCTTGCCCTCCCTGCCTTGGCTGCCCTGGCTCGTGCTCATGATGCCCTCGCCATCGGGCGGCCGTTACCGGCAACGTCGACCGTCGAACGAAGCGCAGCGAGCGCCTCCGTATGAATCTGGCAAACCCGTGACTCGCTCACGCCAAGGGATTTTCCGATCTGCTTCAGCGTCGCCCCTTCGACGTAGATCCCCATGAGGACCGTCCGCATGCGCTCGGGGAGCTCGTTGACTCTCCCCGAGAGCCGCTCGCCGATCAGCGCGCGATCCGCGACCGCGTCGGGCCCCTCCGCTTTCGGGTCAGCGACGTCGTGCGTCGCGTCGTCCTCGTCGCCCCCACCGAGCACGGTGAGCGGAACCGGCGCCCGGCTCGCGTCGATCTTCGCGCGAAGCGCCTGGTAGGTCTCCATGTCGACCCCGAGCTCGGCCGCGACCTCTTCCTCCGTCGCGGGGCGACCTACCCTCTGCTCGACCTTGCGACACGCGGTCGCAAGCGCCTTCGCCGAGCGGCGCGACCGCCGCGGCATCGAGTCGAGTCGGCGCAGCTCGTCGAGCATCGCGCCGCGGATCCGGTAGGCCGCGAACGCCTCGAATTCGGAGCCGGGCATCGTCCCGCGGCGCGAGAAGGCGTCGGCGAGGCCGAGGGAGCCGGCCCCGACGAGGTCTTCGACATCGACGTGGCGTGGGAGGCGTCGCGCCATCTGCAGGGCGACCTTGCGGACCGTCCCCATCATCCGGGCAGCGCGCACCCGCGGAGGGAGCGTCGGCCGCGAAACGGGCCGCGGGACGATCGAGATGCGGCTCGGCACGATCGAGATCCGAGGCGCCGGCGCGGTGTGGTGCAGCGCCGGATGAACCGTCAGTCGCGGGGGCGACAGCGTGGTGGGCGAGGTCGAACCTGGCAGCATCGAGGGCATTGCAGACTTCATGTCCCCGGGTATTGCAGCCCGCGCGCCAATGCGGCGAAGAGGTCGCTATCGCGAATGGACCGAGATTTCCGAGCTTCGCCCGGAGAAAACTGTCACTCCGCGAGGGTCGTTTTGACCTCGTAGGTCAATCGGACCCCGGGTCGTCACTACCTCCGTTGCCCGTGAACGCGGTCGCCTCGATCCCATGGCGTTTGATGAGCCTCCGGAAGTTCGAGCGATCGACTCCGGCCGCCCGAGCGGCTTCGGCGATGTTTCCGCGCGCTTCCTGCAGCGTGTGCTCGATGTAGCTCCGCTCGAACGCGCTGATCGCCCCCGCGAGCGGGAGCGTGTAGGGGCGCCGGAGCATCCGGTCGCCCGCGGACACCTGCCCGAGGGACGGGGGGAGCGCCTGGACGGTAAGGACGTCGTCTTTCGCCAGGAGAACGGCGCGCTCGATCGCATTCTGTAGCTCGCGCACATTCCCGGGCCACTTGTACGCGCAGAGGATCTCGAGCGCGTCCGGCTCGATCCGCTTCACCGACTTTCCCAGCTTCTTCGCGTACAGCGCCAGGAAGTGATGTGCGAGGAGCGGGATATCCGACGCGCGGTCACGGAGCGCGGGCGTCTCGATCGATACGACGTTGAGCCGATAAAAGAGGTCCTCACGGAAGGCACCCGCGCGCGTAGCCGCAACGAGGTTTCGATTCGTCGCGGCGATGAGACGAACGTCTACCTTGCGAGTCTCGTTCGACCCTACCGGTCTGACTTCGCGCTCCTCCAGTACCCGCAGTAAACGGACCTGGATGGACAGGGGCATTTCCCCGACCTCGTCCAGGAACAGCGTCCCGCCTGAGGCCTCCTCGAAGAGCCCCTTGCGAGCCGTCACGGCCCCGGTGAAAGCCCCGCGCACGTGGCCAAAGAGCTCACTTTCGAGCACGGATTCGGCGAGCGCTCCGCAGTTGACGGCCATGAAAGGCTTGCTCGAACGGCGGCTCCGCTCATGAAGGGCGCGCGCCACCAGCTCCTTCCCCGTGCCGCTCTCACCGAGAATGAGCACGGTCGAGTCCGCGGGGGCTACCGCCTCGACGAGCGAGAGCATTCGGCGAATCGGCGCCGCGTCCCCGACGATCCCGCGGAACAGCTCGGCCTGCGCTACCTGCGTCTCGAGGAACCGGTTCCGCTCGATCAAACGTTTGCGCTCGAGCGCTCGCTCGACCGTTCGGATGAGCGCCTCGAGAGGATCGAACGGCTTGACCAAGAAATCGTAAGCCCCGGCGCGCATCGCCGCGACCGCGATGGGTACCGTGGCCGCCGCCGTCATCACGACGACGACAGCCTCGGGCGCCTCCTGGCGGGCGAGCGATAGGACGTCCATCCCCGACTCCTCGCCGAGTCGGAGGTCCGTGAGAACCACGTCGATCTCCGGCGCATGCTCGCGAATGGCGTCCATCGCCTCCGATGCAGACTCTGCGAGGTAGGTGAGAAACCCAGCTTTGGTGATTAGCCGGTCGCATAGGCGGCGGACCAGCGGCTCATCATCGACGATGAGAACCACTCCACGCGACTCCGTGCTCTCCCCCGCCACGACACAACCTTACTGAGCAACGAAGGGAGGGGTCAATCGGACCTCGGCTGCGTGGCCGGCTCGAGCATGGAGTCGTCCGCACGCGGGCAGCCCTCAAGCTCGGCGCGCATCGTGCCGTTCCACGATGGCGAAGGGAGACACGCTCCCTCTTGCTCCCCACTCGGTTCGAGGGTCTCCACCATGAAAAAGCGCGTTCTCGTCGCCCTTGATGACGCCGGTATCCGAGAAGAAGTCTCGTTGAGCCTCACTTGCTGGGGCTACGACGTCGTGGCAGCCGCCACTGGGGTCGACGCTTGGGTGGCTCTCCAACGGCCGGATGCACCGAGGGTCGTTCTCCTGGACGAGAACCTGACTGGGCTCGGAGCCTTCGAGGTATGCCGCCGCGTCCGCGACCTTCGCGGCGACGACAGCTTCGTGCTCATCCTCACCGAAGCGCAGGAGAAGGCCCGCTGTCTCGAGGCGCTCGAGGCGGGCGCAGACGGCATCATCGAGAAGCCGATCGACGCGCGTGAGCTGAGGATGCGCCTCGCAGCGGGGCTGCGCGGCCGGCGTCTGGCCGCGTCTTCGGCCCCCGCCCCGTCGATGCGTGCGTCGAGCGACGACCTCGCCGGCTGCGTCGTCGCGCGCAAGTACAAGATCGAACGCCTGATCGGGAAGGGCGGAATGGGGACGGTCTGGGAGGGAACGCACCTGTCCCTGGGCATGCGTGTCGCCATCAAGTTCATCAAAGGGGACTACGCGGGACACTCGGTCGCGAGAGCGCGCTTCGAGCTCGAGGCCCGGGCGGCGGCGCGGCTTCGGACGAAGTACGCCGTGAAGGTCTTCGACTGCGGCATGACGTCCGGCGGCGTTCCGTTCCTCGTCATGGAGTACCTCCAGGGGCAGTCGCTTCTCGAGCACGTCCAGAAGAACGGCCCGCTCTCGTTCGCCGAGACCGTCACGCTGATCGCACAGGCGGCGCAGGCACTCGGCGAAGCACACTCGCTCGGCATCGTTCACCGCGACGTGAAGCCGGACAACGTTCTCATGGTCGCCGACCCTGACGCGACGAGCCCGACCGCGCCGCTCCTCGCGAAGCTCATCGACTTCGGGGTCGTGAAGATGCTCCCGCAGGGGGCGGCGGCCGGAGCAGGAAGGGACGGCGAGCCCGCCATGGCCACGGGGATGGGGATCGTCATCGGGACCCCGAATTTCATGACGCCGGAGCAGCTGCGTGGGGAGGCGGAACCGAACATCGGCGCGGACCTCTGGGCGCTGGCAACGTGCGCGTTCACGGCGATCACCGGGCGTATCCCGTTCGAGGGCTCCACGCTCAGCGAGGTCGTTCTCAAGGTCTGCCGCGACAAGCCCCCGGTCCCCTCACGAACCAACGCGAGCGTCCCCCCGGAGTTCGACGCCTGGTTCGCCCGCGCTTGCGACGCGAACCCGGCGAAACGCTTCCGCTCGGCACGAGAGCTCGCCTCTTCGCTCGCGCGGGCGTACGCCGACTACGCCGACGCTTGCCTCGACCTGACGCCGTCGCTCACGACGTTCGTAGCGCAGCCGACCATCGTCACCCCGATGCCTGGGATGAGCATCTCGCCGACCCGGCGCCGACTCTTCGATCTCGACGAACCGCTTTGCGCGACGAGCGCGTGAGGAGAGAGGAAGTCGCCCAATGATCCTCAACACCTGCCCCGCATCGCTGGCTCCCCCGGCAAGCGGCGTTCACCCGTCGAAGGGGGCGCCGCGCATGGAGACGGTCGACGGCCGCTACGAGCTCGAACGCGAGATTGGACGGGGGGGGATGGGGCGCGTCTACCTCGCCCGTGACAGGGGGCTCGACCGCAAGGTCGCCGTCAAGATGGTGGATCCCGGCCTCGCGGCGGACCCCGCGATGCTAGCCCTCTTCCGGCGCGAAGCGACTGCGCTCGCGCGCGTTCGGAGCGACCACGTGATCCAGGTGTATGCGTTCGGCGTCCACCAGGGCTCGCCGTTCTTTGCGATGGAGTTCGTGGAGGGCTCGGACCTCGATTCGATCATCGGCTCGTACAGGGCGCACGGCGAAGTCGTTCCGCTCCACCGCGCCGCAACCATTTTGCGCCAGACGGCGAGCGGTCTCGCGGCCGTTCACGCGCAGGGGCTCATCCATCGCGACCTGAAGCCGAGCAACGTCCTCGTCGAAGCCGGCACCGGCCGCCCGGTGCTCATCGATTTCGGCCTCGCGCTCCCCCAGGCTTCGCCAAACGACGGTCCCACGAGCATCGCGGGCACGCCGGTCTACATGGCTCCCGAACAATGGACCCCCGAATCGTCGGAGGTCTCGGCCGCGACGGACGTGTACGCCTTCGGCGCGATGGCGTTTGAGCTGCTCACGGGGAGCCCCCCCTTCGACCAGGAGACGACAGCGGGTCTGATGTTTGCGCACCTTACGGCGGAGGTCCCTCGAGCCTCCAGGAACCGGCCCCAGCTCGCGCCGCTCGACGCGGTCCTCGCGCGCGCGATGGCGAAGGCGCCCGCGGACCGGTTCCCCGACGGACGGGCCCTCTCGATCGCACTCGACGCCGCGCTCCACCAGACGTTGCCGGAGCAGACGCCACTCCCGCGAACCTGGATGCCGCCGCCCATGGTCGATAGCGCCCGCGGGATCCGCGCGCTCGTGGTGGACGACGACAACTCGTTCCGCGCCTTCGCCGGCCGTGCGCTCCAGATCGGTTTCCCGAGCTCACTTCGCTCGGTCCGCGAGGCGTCCACGGGCGAGGCGGCGCTCGAGCTTGCCCGTCGTGAGATGCCCGACGTCCTCGTGCTCGACTTCGACATGCCAGGGCTGAACGGGCTCGAGACACTGTCGCACCTCCGCGCGTTGCCGGGGGGATCCAGGGCGCGCGTGCTCGTCGTCAGCGGCGGGATAGAACAGATCGGGCGATGGCAGTTCGACGTCCTCGGCGTCGTGGACTTCGCCGAGAAGCCGGTCGCGCTGCGGGAGCTCGCGAAGAGGATGGCGGGCATGGCGAGGCCAAGCGCGGCGTGAGCTCGAGCCTCGAACTTGAGCTGGACGCAACGTGGGTTGCGCCTCCGTCGGCGCCGAGCCTCGGCCGCTGCCGCGCGGGGGGGGGGGGAGAGCGACGAAGCCCTCCACGGCGCACACGGTGAGCGCAGGCGCATCCTCAGCCCAGGAGCGTCCTTTCGTCGAGCAGCCACCGCGCTCGCCCTCCCGCCTCAAGATTTCGCCGCGTGGACCGTCCTCTACCCTTGTCAGGCGCAAGGTCCGCAAGAGAGCGGGTCGCCCTGCGAGAGGAGCGTTTTCACATGGCGACGATGCAGCAGATGGAATCGGCGGGATTCGGGGACTCACTCGAGGAGCGCACTTTCTTCAAACGGCCCCCCCCCAGCAGCCGTCTCGCGGCGCAAGTCGTCGTGACGCAGCCGGTCGTCATGGCGCCCGCGATCCAGCAGATGGAGTCTCTGGGGTTCGGGGATTGCCTCGAGGAGCGAATCTTCTTCACAGGACCGCCGAGCAGCCGAGAGCCGAACAGGCTCGCGCGGCTCGAGGCGCGGAAAGCGGCCGCAGGCCTGATGCGGGCCTTCGTCGCCCGAGGGTGGGAGGACGAGGCGCACTGCGAGCGCGTCGCCTCCTGGTCGCGCCGCCTCGCGCGAGAGCTCAAGCTCACCGCGGAGCGCGTGCTCGACGTCGAGCTCGGCGCGCTCCTGCACGACGTTGGCTACATCAAGCTGCGACACATCGAGTTCGCCAAGAGCGGGCCCCTCACGGCCGGCGAGCGGTTCGAGATGCGCCGCCACGCCGAGCTGGGCGTCGCGCTCCTGCAGGAGATCCCCGCGCTTCGACGCGCCATCCCCCTCGTCGCCGCGCACCACGAGCGCTACGACGGCACGGGCTACCCGTACGCCGTTCGCGGCGACCGGATCCCGATCGACGCGCGCATCTTCCACATCGCGGACGTCTACGACGCGCTGACCACCGATCGTCCGTACCGCGCGCGGATGTCGGACGCGGACGCTCGAGCCGAGATCGAACGCGGTGTGGGCACCCACTTCGACCCCGTCGTTCACGCGGCATTCGATTGCATCGACCCCTCGGAGTGGCGCGATCTCGTCGCCAGCCTCGGATGAGCGCCGCCGACAGTATGGTGACGCAAGCGGAGTGGGTGAGCGACGAAGAGCTGCTGCGCGACGACCAGGACTTTGCGCCGGAGAGCGGCATTCACCCCACGCTCCGCTGCCTGGCGGAGGGCGAGGACCTCCGCGCGGCGCTCCTACAGCTCTGCCACGACGCGACCCCCCCCGGGCGCGTCTGGTCAATCGCACCGGTCCCGAGAAGGACGAGAAGGAAGGGGTAGCCCCCATGATGTCCCCGCAGATCAGTCACAACGTCGAAGAGTGGCGGCTGCGGTCCGCGATCGAAAAGTGCTCCACGGGGCAGATCGTCGCCCTGGTTCACGCCAAACTGCTTTCGCTTGCAGACCGTCGTGCCTTCGAGACAGAGAGGCGAGACCTCAACCACCGTGACCTCGTCACGCTGGCCGCAAAGACGCTCGCCAATGCGGCGCCGCGCGCCTCAGGACGATACCCGGTCGCACCTAGAGCCGACTAACGGCCCCTGGCGAAAGCGCGGCTGATGAAATAGCTTGGATGGAAGCGGGCAGTGCCGCTGGGAGGGTGTGGCGCTGAGCAGCAGTGGGGGAAACGTCGCGCGTGGCCGACAACTGGAGACCGGTGGTTTCCCACGTTCCGAGGACGAGCCTGCGGGTCCCGACTCCATCCTCGTTGTGGACGATGACCCCGCGGTCAGCCGCGCTGTCCAGCGCGTTCTTGCTGCACGCGGGTACAACGTCGTTGCCGTGGCCAACGGGCAGGCCGCTATCGAAGCGCTCTGGCACGGACGCTTCGCGTTGGTCCTAAGCGACATCCAAATGCCGGGAATGTCCGGGGTCGACCTTCTCTCGATCGTCCGCGCGTACGACCTGGACGTGCCCGTCATCTTGATGACCGGCGACCCCACCCTCGAAACCGCAATGGAGGCCGTATCCCTTGGCGCGATGCAGTACCTCGTCAAGCCGATCGACAACGACGTCCTCCTCAAGGCCGTCCAACGCGCCGTGCGTCTCAACCTGATGGCGCACGTGAAGCGTGACGCACTGAAGCTCGCGGGAGGTCGCGACGCCGAAGCAGGCGATCGTGCGGGCTTGACCGCGCGCTTCGACATCGCGCTCGAGACGCTCCAAATGGCTTTCCAGCCCATCGTCGACCTCGGGAGGAAGAGCCTCTACGGCTACGAGGCGCTCGTTCGCCCTTCCGAGCCGTCCATGCCGAACCCCGGCGCGCTCCTCGAAGCCGCCGAACGCCTCGAGCGTCTTCCGGATCTCGGTCGGCGAATTCGCGCTCTCAGCGCGGCGGCCTTCGCCCAGGGGCCCGAACAGGGGCTCCTCTTCGTGAATCTCCATACGCGCGACCTCCTCGACCCGGAGCTCTTTCGCGCAGACTCTCCCTTGTCGGCTGTCGCCGAACGGGTGGTCCTCGAGGTGACCGAACGGTCGGCCATCGACGACGTCAAAGACATTCAACAACGCGTCAGACGACTTCGCGGGCTCGGCTACCGGATAGCGATCGATGATCTAGGTGCGGGGTATGCGGGCCTCTCGAGCTTCATCGCGCTCGAGCCGGACGTCGTGAAGCTCGATATGTCGCTCGTCCGCGGTCTCCACCAGTCGGCGATCCAGCAGCGGCTCGTGCAAACGATGGCATCGCTCTGCTCCGAGATGGGAATGCGCGTCATCGCCGAAGGGGTCGAGATCGTCGAGGAGCGGGATGCCGCCCGACGGCTCGGCTGCGACCTCTTTCAGGGTTACCTGTTCGCGAGACCCGGCCCGCCGTTTCCGACCGTCGACCACACGCAGCTGTGACAGACGGCGCAAGGCATGCGCTCCCCACGCGACGTCTGCGGCAAGATCGCGAATGGCGACGAGGTGGATTCGGGGACGGAGCTTCAAGTCCAACGGTCTGGAACGTGCACGTTGCAGCCGAGTGTTATCGTGGAACCGTCGCGTCATTGGAGATGGGGGGCGATGAAGGAGAAGAACGGACGCCGTAGTGTGGCGGAGCTGGAAGCTGCGCTCGCAGAGGCGACCGAGAAGAATGCGCAGCTCGTCCGTCTCAACACCGATCTGCAGAAGATCGTGGCCGACGGAAAGCGCGCGACAACCGGCTTCGATGCCCTCATGAAGTCGGGCGTCCTCGGGGTCATGGTCGCGGGACGAGGCGGGACCGTCCTCGAGGCCAACGACGCGTTCCTCCGCATCGTCGGGTACCCCCGCGAAGAGCTCGTCGGACGAAGGAGGGGGCTCGTCGAGATCACGGCGCCGGAGTGGCGCGAAGCAACCGATGACGCGATGCATGAGCTTCATGGGCATGGTCGGACGGAGCCTTGGGAGAAAGAGTACATTCGCAAAGACGGGACGCGCGCGCGGGTCCTCTTGGCGAACGTCGAGATCACCGATCGCGCATCGGTCGCCTTCGTCGTCGATCTTTCCGAGAGGAAGCGCGCCGAAGACGCTCTGCGGCGCACGGAGGAGCAGCTGCGGCAAGCGCAGAAGATGGAGGCTATCGGTCGCCTCGCCGGTGGGGTCGCGCACGACTTCAACAACTTGCTCTCCGTCATCCTGAGCTACGGGACGCTCTTGTGCGAAGAGGTCGGGGAAGAGAGCCCGTATCGAGCCGACCTCGAGGAGATCGGCGCGGCGGCCAGGCGCGCGGCGGCCCTCACGAAACAGCTTCTCCTCTTCAGCAGGCAGCAAGTGACGGACCCCCAGCCAGTCGATCTCAACGAGGTCGTCGACGGAGTCCGCAAGATGCTCACTCGCACGCTCGGCGAGGACATCGCGCTGCAAACGTCGCCGGGCGATGCGCTTGGATGTGTCATGGCGGACCCGAACCACATCGAGCAGGTCCTCATGAACCTGGTGGTCAACGCGCGTGATGCCATGCCTACCGGCGGCGAGCTCACCATCGAAACGCGAAATATCGCTCGTGCGATGTGCCGCGATCTCGGTCTTCAGCGCTCCACTGGGCCGTTCGTCATGCTGGCGGTCAAAGACACCGGGAGCGGCATGGACCAGCAGACGAAGGCTCACCTCTTCGAGCCCTTCTTCACGACCAAGGAGCGCGGCAAGGGGACAGGCCTCGGGCTCTCCACGGTATTCGGCATCGTGCAAGGGGCGGGGGGGGAGATCGTCGTCGAGAGCGAGCCGGGCACCGGCACGACCTTTCGCATCTACTTTCCGCTCGTGGACGCGTCCACGTCCGTCTCCCGCCCTCCGGTCGTTCGGACGACACTTCGAGGGACCGAAACAATCCTCCTCGTAGAAGACGAAGATCAGGTGCGGGCGGTCGCAAGCAGTATCTTACGAAGGCAGGGCTACCAGGTCATCGAGGCAAAAGACCCGGTCGAGGCGCTCCGCCTCTACCAAGCGTCGCCGCAAGCCATTCACCTGTTGCTGACAGACGTCGTGATGCCCCAGATGAGCGGGACCGAGCTCGCAAGACGGATCACCGGTGCGCGCAACGGCACGCGCGTGCTCTGTATGTCCGGCTACACCGACGACACGGTGGTACGCCACGGGGTCGTCGAAAGCGGCGTCGCATTCCTCCAGAAGCCGATCACACCGGAGAGCCTTTCGGCGAAGGTGCGAGAAGTGCTCGAGGACCCACGAAACGAGCCCCAACAAGCACCCGCCTAGGGATGCGCGAGGAGAGCCTCTCGGAGGGTGGGGAGGTCGATCGGTTTCGGGAACACGCGCCGAACCAGCCCCGAGGCGACATGCGGAGCGAACCGCCGTTCGTCGAATCCGGACATCAGATACCGATGAACGGTGGGATGGGCGCGCTGAACCTCCTGCAAGAAGGTCAGCCCGTCGGTCGGCTGAAGGCCATAGTCGCTGAGAACCAGGTCGAACTCTCGAGCCGCAAGTAGCGCGAGGCCCTCGGTGGCGCCGGCCACGGCCGCGACGTCGAAGCCCCGCAGGATCCGCGGTAGCATCCTTCGAATCGATTCGTCGTCGTCGACAACGAGCACGCGCACGGCGTGTCCTCCGGCGTGCGCCATCCAACGACTTCTAAGTGGACCTGCGCTCGGTGTAAAGCTCCCGGCTCGCCGCGAGCTCACGCGCGATGTCCACGCATATTTCCGCCACGAAGGTCGCCGTGAGCACCTACCCCGAGCACTACGTGGGCCAGAAACCGCGCTAGAGTTACGATGCGTGAGGAGGCTGAAGGGTGCTTGAAAACAAGCAGAGCTTTGGAGGGAGCAGAGCGGTAGAGCGGGCTCTCGTGATCGCGGACGATCCGTGGTTTCGGCGAGCTCTGCGCCGCGCGGTCCAGGAAGTCCTAGGGTGCTCTGTGGACCTCTCGTCGCGGCGTCGGTGGCCTCAGGTCAAG
>JBKQKP010000155.1:0-81830 GCA_052147435.1 Polyangiaceae bacterium
CTGCAGCTCCGGGCCATCGGGCGCTTCGGGCGAGGCGACGGTCAGCCAGCGATAGCCCCCGTTGGAAAAGTCCGCCTTCTTCGTGAAGCCCAGCACCTCGCTGTAGAACCGGAGGGCCTTCGTCTGATCGTCCACGTGGAGGGTCATGATCTTGATCTTCATTTGGCATGCTCCTGTGAGCCACGAGCTCCGGCGACACTCGCTTTGGCCGCCGACGGCTCCGTTTACCCAGTGACGTTTCAGCGGGGAAGAATGTGACCGCGGTCACCTCATACCGTTTCGCGTGGCGCATGTCACAATGCGGGCCCCTGATCCGTCATCCCCATGACGAACGACAGGAGCCGAACGTGACCGACGCAACTCTGAGCGCGCGATTCGAGGAGAACCGGCCCCGCCTGCGTGCGGTCGCCTACCGCTTGCTGGGCTCGGCGGCCGAAACCGAGGACGCCGTGCAGGAGACGTGGCTGCGCGTCACGCGGGCCGACGCCGGAGCCGTGGACAACTTCGGTGGCTGGCTCACCACCGTGACCACCCACGTGTGCCTCGACATGCTCCGGGCGCGGAAGACACGAGAGGACGCGGCGCCGGCGCTGCGGGCCGAAGGGGCGGCGGGATCGGAGACCGATCCGGAGCGCGAGGTCCTGCTCGCCGACGCCGTGGGATCCGCAATGATGGTCGTGCTGGGCGCGCTGAGCCCGGGCGAACGCGTCGCCTTCGTCCTTCACGATCTGTTCGCGCTCTCGTTCGAGGACATCGGCGCCATCGTCGGGCGGTCGGCGATCGCGACGCGGCAGCTCGCGAGCCGCGCGCGAAGGCGAGTGCAGGGGGCGGCCGAGAGCGACACGGAGCTTCCGTCCCAGCGCGAAGTCGCTCAAGCCTTCATGGCCGCTTCGCGCGATGGCAACCTCGAGGCGGTGCTCGCCGTGCTCGATCCCGACGTCGTCCTCCGCGTTGACCCGGTCGCCGTGAAAGCCGCAGCCGCGAACGAGGCGAAGGGGGCGCCGCGTCTCGTCAGCGAGATGCGCGGCGCGGCCAACGTCGCGCGCGTCTTCCTGGGCAGCGCTCAGGCCGCGCGACCCGCGCTCATCGACGGAACGCCGGGCGCCACGTGGGCTCCCGGTGGCCACCCGCGCGCCGTCTGGGCTTTCAAAGTGGAGCGAGGCCTGATCGTCGAGGTGCAGGTCATCTGCGACCCGAAGGCGATCGCACGGCTCGAAGTGTTGCTGCTGGATTGAGCGGACGGGATGCGAGACGGTATGGGCGCCCCTTGCCGTGGCGAGCGCGTCGCGAACCACTGCGATCGGCACGGCGTGGTTGGTCGGGATGCTCTTCTGGAGATCAGAACGACGGACTGACGTTGAGAACCGAGAAATGCACCGCCGGGGCAACCTGGTTGTTTCCGCTCTGCCACTCTACGCCGGCCGAGCTGACGGGGATGCTGCTCCCGTCGACCCAGGGCGCCAAGATGAGCTTGAACTGCGCCCCTGCGGGTATCTGGCTGGTGAACTGCCAACCGCCGAACGAGGAGTTGTACGTAGCCTTGTACGCAGTCGTCCAACTGCCCAGGCCGCTCGTCTCGCCCGTCACGTAGATCGCGTTGCCCACGCCGGCCGCATAAGCAACTTGAAGGTCGAGGGTGTCCGGGATCACGTGGATGACGAGCGTGCCGGGTGTATCGGTGACCGTCACCGTGTTGTCGTCGCTCCCGAACATCGATTCGTCGCTGGTGATCATCATCACGCCGATCTGATGGACCCCGAGGGTCAGCGTCGCCGTGAAATCGCCGTTCGCGTCCGTTTCGCCGAGGGGATTTCCCGCCTCCCACGGGCCGTCGTAAACGAGGACGCCCGCGATCGGGCTGCTCACGATTTGATCGGGAGGGACGCTGCCGGCGTTGCCCTGGACCGCATCGCCCAGGACCTGCACGACGACGGTCCCGGTGGGCGGACCAGCTTCCGCTCCCGCGTCTACGGCCGCCGCCTGGACCACGAACGGGTAGTTCTGCCCGTAGGCGCTGTCCCAGCCGGTTTGGCCCGTGGTGTTGCCGCAGCTGAACCACATTGCCAGGTCGCCGGCGACCGGGGGCGTGAAGACGGCGTTGCCGCTCGCCCACGCGCTCGTGATCGTGACCTGAAACGAACCGGGGGCCGCGCCACCGATCGCGTAGTAGCCGGTGATTCCCCACGCGAAGCCGCCGCCGCCGCCGGGGGACGTCGCCGTACCGCCGCACTCCGAGACCAGGCGTGCCGGGTCGTACGCGACCTCCACCGCCTGTCGGGCAACGATCGGCCCCGAGGCGACCTGCGTCCAGCTCGATGAGAACGTGATCACGGTGGGCGCCCCGCCATCTGAGGCAGCGAGTGGTCTCGCTTGAGACGTCGCCCGCTCGTGACCGGCAGGTGCATCCTCAACGGCAGGCGCGGAGCCGCAGCCACCGAGAACCGGAACAAGCGCGCACAGCACGAGCGCGAAGACTCCATCCCTGAGCATCTCGCCCTCCGATCGGGAACGACGACACGGTCGAGTGTCGTGGTTTCGCCTAGGCAGCGAGCGCTCGTGTAGCGCGCGGATCCAGTTCGGTCAACTCAGGTAGGAGTGACGGATTGGGTCGAGCTCCATGCGGCGCGGGGCGAACGACGGATCGGGACGTTGACGGTCCGGATCGTGCACGACGCGGCGCCATGCAAAAGCTCAATAGCGTCGTGGCGGTCTACAGCACGCATCCGCAAGCCGAAGAAGCGCTGAGGGCCTTCCAAGGCTCAGGCTTCGACATGAAGAAGCTCTCGATCGTCGGCAAGGACTACCACACGGAGGAGAACGTCGTCGGCTTCTACAACGCCGGCGATCGCATGAAGTTCTGGGGCAAGCGCGGGGCCTTCTGGGGCACGTTCTGGGGCATGTTGTTCGGCTCGGCGCTCTTTCTCATCCCGGGCGTCGGGCACCTCATCGTGCTGGGCCCGCTCGTGGGCTGGATCGTCGGGGCGTTGGGCGAAGGCGCCGTGATCGGCGGCCTGACGGCGCTCGGCGCGGGCCTTTACAGCATCGGCATTCCCAAAGACAGCATCCTCAAATACGAGACGGCGCTCAAAGCCGATCAGTTCGTCGTGGTCGCGCACGGCACGCCGGACGACGTGACCGCCGCCAAGCGGATCCTCGAGCGAACTGGCGCTCTTTCGGTCGACGAGCACCGCGATTCAAGCGCGTCCTGACCGGAGCGTGGAGCGAAGTCGTCGAAGATGAAGCCTACTGCGCCGTCGTACCCGAGGCTCTCCGCGTTCGAGAAGAAGCTCGAGCTGCCGATGCTCTTCGTCAGTTTCGCGTGGCTCGTCGTCCTCATCATCGAGCTCGTCTACGGAACGAATCCGGTGCTCTCCGCCCTCGGCACGAGTATCTGGGGGTTCTTCATCCTGTATTTCGGGCTACGCCTGACCATCTCGGACGACCGCAGGTCGTTCCTGCGAAAAAACTGGGTCGTCGTCCTCGCAATACTCGTCTCCATACTGCGACTAGTCCCCATCCTGCAGTCGTTCGGCGCGGTGCGCGCCGTCACGGCAACCTTCGGAATACAGGCGGTCTGGATTCTCGCCTCCGCCGATCAGGGGATGCGGTCCGTCCGTCGCGCTCTCGGGCGTCGCGGCGCAAGCTATGCGCTCGCGTTCACTTTTGTCGTGGTCTTCGCCGGCGCCGCCGGGATGCTGCATTTCGAGAATGGCTCTCGCGATCCAGTGGGCATCCATACCTATCCGAACGCGATCTGGTGGACGGCCATGCAAATGACCAACATCGGGACCTCCTACTCGCCGGCGACGAGAGGCGGCCGCGTCCTCTGTCTTGGAATATCCGTCTATGCGGCGGCAATGTTTGGGTACCTGACGGCTCTCTTTGCGACCTTTCTCATCGACCTTGGAGCCAAGGGTCCCAAAGTGGACGTCGCGAGTCAGTCGCTCCACGAGCTCAAGGAAGAGATCGCTCAGTTGCGCCGACTGATCGAGGACTCCATCAAGCTCTCCCCGAAAGGGTGACTACAGAAACGCCTCAGATCGCACGAATGCCTCACCCTCCGCGTCCGTGCGGGACACCGGGTCAAAGCCCACGTGGCGCCATTGCTTCGTCGCTCGCGGCCGACGGCTCGGATCGTGCTTTTCGCGCATGCATGCGAGAGCTTGGTAGCGCCGCGGCGGCGGCCAGTCCGAAGGAGAAGGCCTCCGCCGCCGAGCGCGGAGCCGACTCGAAAGCCGCGGATGCACTGAAGTCCCTCCCGATGCCCGCGCTCGAGGCCAAGCTGGGGTCGTCGAAAGACGGGCTCACGCAGGCCGAGGCTCGGAAGCGTCTCGCGCAGTACGGGCCCAACGAGATTGCCGAGAAGAAACCTCATCCGCTCCTGAAGTTCCTCGGTTACTTCTGGGGGCCGATCCCCTGGATGATCGAGGCCGCCGTCATCCTATCCGGCGTCGTCCGGCACTGGGCCGATCTCGTCATCATTCTCGTCTTGCTCGTCTCGAACGCCGTCGTCGGGTTCTGGGAAGAGCGTCAGGCGGGCAACGCCATCGAGGCGCTGAAGGCGAAGCTGGCGGTGACTGCGCGAGTCAGGCGTGACGGTCAGTGGACGACGCCACCGGCGCGCGAGCTCGTGCCGGGCGACGTCATCCGTCTGCGCATGGGAGACATCGTCCCCGCGGACGCGCGACTCCTCGACGGAGATCCGGTCGAGGTAGATCAGTCGGCGTTGACCGGAGAGTCGCTGCCGGCGACGGCGAAGGCCGGAGACGCAGTGTTTTCGGGGTCGATCGTACGCCAGGGGGAGATTGGCGCGCTCGTGTACGCGACGGGCGCGAGCACCTACTTTGGAAAGACGGTGGAGCTCGTCCACGGAGCGCGAACCGCGAGTCACTTTCAGCGCGCCGTTCTCAAGATCGGAAACTACCTGATCGGGCTCGCGATCGTCCTCGTCGTCGTGATCATCGTGGTGGCAATCGTCCGCGGCGACGCGATCCTGACGACGCTGCAGTTTGCGCTGGTCCTGACCGTCGCGGCGATCCCCGTGGCGATGCCGACGGTGCTGTCGGTGACGATGGCCGTCGGGGCCCGATTGCTCGCGAAGAAGCAGGCGATCGTGAGCCGGCTCGTCGCGATCGAAGAGCTGGCTGGGGTAGACGTGCTCTGTGCGGACAAGACCGGCACGCTGACGCAGAACAAGCTCAGCCTCGGCGACCCATTCATGGTGGCTGGTACCGCCGCCGCGGAGCTGATCCAGGATGCCGCGCTTGCGTCTCGCGCTGACGACAACGACGCCATCGACCTCGCCGTCCTCGGCGGCGTGAAGGACAAGGCAGCTCTGGCTGCCTGTCAGGTTCTCCACTTCAATCCGTTCGATCCGGTGCACAAGCGCACGGAGGCGTCCGTCCGCGGCTCCGACGGAAAGACCTTCAGCGTGACGAAGGGGGCACCGCAGGTAATCTTGAAGCTCGCCGCAAACGCGGGGCAGGCAGGGGCTGCGGCCACGAAGGCGATCGACGAGTTCGCGGCGCGCGGGTTCCGTTCGCTCGGCGTGGCGCGGAAGAACGACCCGGGTGACTGGCAGCTCGTGGGCGTGCTCCCGCTCTTCGACCCGCCGCGTGAGGACGCGCGCGCGACGATCGCCACGGCGCTTCACATGGGGGTGAAGGTCAAGATGGTCACCGGCGACCAACTGCCGATCGCGATCGAGACCGCGAAGAAGCTCGGGTTAGGAGCTGCAATACTCGACGGCGCCAACCTGGGTGACGCAAAGCGAGAGGAGAGCGCCGAGGTCTCCGACTCGATCGAGAAGGCGGACGGCTTCGCGCAGGTCTTCCCGGAGCACAAGTTCCACATCGTCGATGTCCTCCAGAAGCGCGGTCACATCGTGGGGATGACCGGCGACGGGGTGAACGACGCTCCCGCGCTGAAGAAGGCCGACTGCGGCATAGCCGTCTCCGGGGCGACGGACGCGGCGCGCGCCGCTGCGGCGATCGTGCTCATGACGCCGGGGCTCTCGGTCATCATCGACGCGATCAAGGAGAGCCGTCGCATCTTCCAGCGGATGAACAGCTACGCGATCTACCGCATCGCAGAGACGCTGCGCGTGCTCCTCTTCATGACGCTGGCGATCCTGGTCTTCAACTTCTTCCCGCTGACCGCCGTGATGATCGTCATGCTCGCCCTCCTGAACGACGGCGCCATCCTGTCCATTGCCTACGACAACGTCCGCTACAAGGACCAGCCGGAAGCGTGGAACATGCGGCTGGTCCTCGGCATCTCGACGGCCCTCGGCGTCTCGGGGGTCATCGCCGCGTTCGGGCTGTTCTACCTGGCCGAGCGAGTCTTCCACATCGACCGAGCCCACATCCAGACGCTGATGTACCTGAAGCTCTCGGTGGCCGGTCACCTGACGATCTTTCTGACGAGGACGAGGGGGCCGTTCTGGTCGATGCGCCCGGCGCGCATTCTTTGGGGGGCGGTGGTGGGCACGCAGATTCTGGCGACCCTGATCGCGGTGTACGGTGTCTTCATGACGCCGCTCGGGTGGGGTTGGGCCGGCTTCGTCTGGGGCTACGCGCTCGCGTGGTTCCTGGTGAACGACCGGATCAAGCTCCTGACGTACTGGGTTCTCGATCGGGAGAGGACCGCGTCGCCGACGCCTCCGTCGCCCGTCGCCGTCCTGCCACAGACGTCCTCCAGATCCGCCCACGCAGCGGGAGGTTGATGGTGAGCTATACGAAGAAATTCCGTGTCGCGCCTGGGCGCCCGCTGGAGCTGAGCAAGATCGACCCCGGATTCACCGATCGCCGAGAGTCTCACAAGGACGCGGCAGAGGAGCTCGATCGGGATCGGGCGAAGCTGCGGTCGCTCCAGGAGCTGCTCTACGCCGACGGCCGTTTCTCTCTTCTCATCTGCTTGCAGGGGCTCGACGCGGGGGGCAAGGACGGCACGATCAACCACATCCTCGGCGCCATGAACCCGCAAGGGTGCAGCGTGGTCGGCTTCAAGGAGCCTACCCGCGACGAGTTGGCTCACGATTTCCTCTGGAGGATTCATCAGCACACTCCCGCGCGAGGGAGAGTGACGATCTTCAACCGATCCCACTACGAGGACGTCCTCGTCGTCCGCGTCCACGAGCTGGTCCCCAAACCGGTCTGGTCGCGCCGGTACGACGACATCAACGCCTTCGAGAGCGCGCTCGTGGACGCCGACACCCACATCCTCAAGTTCTTCCTCCACATCTCGAAGAAGGAGCAGCTGCGTCGGTTCAAGGAGCGGCTCGACGACCCGGCGAAGCAGTGGAAGATCAGCGAGTCGGATTACAAGGAACGACGGTTCTGGGGCGATTATACGCGTGCGTACGAGGACGCCCTCGCCTGCTGCAGCACGAAGCACGCCCCCTGGTTCGTGATCCCCTCCGATCACAAATGGTTCCGGAACCTCGCCATCGCGCGGATCGTCGTGGAGCATCTCGAGGGGCTGAAGATGAAGTTCCCTCGGCCGTCGGTGGACATCGAGCACATCCGCCGCGAATACCACGCGGCGAAGGGGAGGTAGGCTGGGGGGTATGGCCTCGCTCTTCCGCGGCCTGCGCCCCGTGACGCGGTCCGGAGTAGTCCGCGACACGCTCGCGGGCTTCAGCCTCGCCGCGATGAACGTTCCGCAGGCGCTCGGGTACGCGCGGATCGCCGGGGCGCCGGTCGTCACCGGCCTCTACACCCTGCTCCTGCCGCTCGTGGCCTTCGCGACATTCGGCTCCTCCCGCTACCTGGTCGTCGCGGCGGACTCGGCGACGGCCGCGATCCTCGCCGGCGGTCTCACCGGAAGGGCGCCGCTGGGCAGTGCGCACTACATGGCACTCGCCGGAGTGGTCGCGCTTCTTGCCGCCGCGGGGCTGCTCGTGGCTCGTCTGCTCAGGCTCGGGTTCCTCGCCGACTTCCTCTCGCAGACCGTGCTCGTGGGCTTTCTCACCGGTGTCGGCTTCCAAGTGGGGATCGCGATGCTCGGCGAGATGCTGGGTATCTCCGTCGAGTCAACGCGGACGCTCGATCAGGTCTCCCAGATTGTCCGCGGCGTCCCGCGAGCGCAGCTGGCGACGTCGTGCCTCGCGGGGTCGGTGGTGGCGGTCGTCCTCCTCCTGCAGAAGTTCGCCCCTCGGCTGCCCGGGCCTCTCATCGCCGTCTGCGCGGCGACGGCGGCAAGCGCCCGACTCGATTTCTCTGCTCACGGTATTGCGCTCGTCCAGGCAATCCCTGCGGGCCTCCCCTCGTTTGGTTTGCCGAAGGTGGCGTGGGCAGAGCTCCCCTCGCTCCTACCGCTCGCTGGCGGGTGCCTCTTGATGATCCTCGCGCAGAGCGCGGCGACGGCGCGCGCCTACGCGACGCGCCACCATCAGACGCTCGACGAGAACACCGACCTCGTCGGCCTCTCTGCGGCCAACGTGGTCGCCGCGCTGAGCGGCACGTTCGTCGTGAACGGCAGCCCGACACAGACGGCGATGGTCGATCGCGCCGGGGGTCGGAGCCAGATCGCCCACCTGGCGACCGCAGCGGTCGTGACCGTCGTTCTTCTCTTTCTCACCGGCCCGCTGAGATTTCTCCCGCAGTGCGTTCTCGGTGCGGTCGTGTTCACGATCGCCATCGGCCTGGTCGACGTTCGCGGCCTTCGCGCCATTCTGCGTGAGAGTCCGGGAGAGTTTCAGCTGGCGGTCCTCACCGCGCTCGTCGTGGTCGCCGTCGGCGTCGAGCAAGGCATCGTGGTGGCCATCCTGTTGTCCCTCCTTCGACACGTGCGCCACAGCTATCTGGCGCGCACGGCGGTCCTCGTGCAAAGGGACGGTCAGTGGCGCCCGATACCAGCGGTACCCGGAGCGGTCAGTGCACCCGGTCTCGTCGTCTTCCAGTTCGGGGCAGATCTCTTCTACGCCAACGCGAACCGCTTCGCGGGGAACGTGCGGGGCCTCGTCAAAGGGGCGTCCCCGCCCGTGAAGTGGCTTGTCTTGGACGCGGGCGCGATCACGAGCATCGACTACTCGGCCGCGCGCGTCGTCGAGGACCTGCAGCAGGATCTCCTGCGTCGCAATGTCACGCTGGTCCTGGTTCACGCCGAGCCATCGCTCTTGAGCGACCTCCGGCGCCATCGCCTGACGGAGGTCGTCGCGGCGGGTCACGTCTTCGATACGTTGCGAGAGGCGCTCGCCGCCATTCAGCCCGGATGCACGATTGCGGCGCCCGAACGCTAGTCGTCCAATCCGAGCCCCTCGAGGATCCTCGGGATGTGCTTCTCGACCCGCGCGGCCCGCGTCGTCGACAGCTTCGGTTGCGAGAAATGGAAGATGTACCCGCGCTGCCGACCCGGCGTCAGCGCGGCGAAGGCCGCCTTCAGCTTGGCATTCCGGGCGAGCTTCGACTCGAACTCCGCGGGCAGCTCGATCTCCTCGGTCTTCTTGAACGGCACCTTCAGCCCGGCGCGCTCGATCTCGATCGCCTCGCGCACGTAGGCCTTCACGGTCTTCGCGAGCTTGGTCACCTCTTGAACGCTCGTGAACCGGATCTGCCGGCCCGCCTGCACGTTCTTGGTCTGCTGAATGAGGACGCCTTTGGCGTCCTGGAGCAGCGCACCCTTGATGAACAGGATGGCGCAATACTCCTTGAAGCCGTGGATGAGCGCGACGTTCTTGCCGTCGAGCGCGTAGCAAGGCTGGCCCCACTTCAGGTCTTCGGTCAGCCCGCTGTCGAGCAGGATCTCGCGGAGCTTCTCGAACTCCGCGCGCCACTTGTCCTGCCGCTTCAGAAACGAATCCACCTTGGGGTTCATGGGCACCTCCTGCGTCCAGCGGCGCAGGATTCCCTTCTACCGCATCGGCACGCGCCGACGCGAGGGGAGCCTATGACCCGCTCGCTCTCAGCGCGCCGCGCCCGTGCACATGCCCTTTTCGCAGGTCCGCCGACCATCGCAGTCGCAGTCGCTCGAACAGCGGCCGGGACCCTGAGGGTTCCATGCCTCGTTCCAATGGTGGTTTGGGTTGTCGCAGTCGATCGGGGGTCTGGCGTCGCCACCACACACGCCAGCCCGGCAGGCGCGCATCCCGTCGCAGTCGCAATCCGTCGCGCACGTCCCGGGGCCGCTCGGGGTCTTCGATTCGTCGTGGTAGTAGTTGTAGTAGTCGCAGTTTCCGAGCTCCGCCTTCGTGTCCGGGTGTTGTGCCCCGGGAGAGGCCGGCGACGGGCTGGTCGCCGCGAACGCATTCGCGCGAATGAGAATCTCCTGCGCGTCGTCCGGTGTGGCCCCGCGGATGGCGATGCGAAAGCCGTGACCCGCGGACTGTGTGTCGATGTCGACCATTCTTCCTGGAAGCCAGAAGGGGTCGTTGCGCGAAACGTCCTCCGCGATCTTTCCGAGGACGCGACGCGCGCTGTGGCACTCGAGGGCGCGGTCGAGCCACTCGGTGGTCACGCCTTGAATCGCGCGGACATAGACGATGGCCCCCTGAAGCCGCATCGATGTGCCCGCCCTATCGGAGCCCGTCCGAGCATAGAGCGGTTCGGCGGACTCGACGGCTCGGTGGCTGAAGATCGGCTCGAGCGTCGTCTCGTCGAGGTCCGGTCCGCAGCGTGACCGTTCGACGGCCGCCGCCTCCTCGTTCGGGCTCCGGGCTTGCGAGGGAGACGTCTCTGCACAGCTGAGGACGGTGGTAGCGGCGAACGATGGCAGGACGCAGCGCAAGAGTGTCGTTACAAGCCGGCCGCGCGCTGCGCGTGCCTCGTGCGGTTCGGTTTGCCGATGCATCGCGGGGTCCTTTCGCCTGGAGACGGTTTGTCCGCGCCGCGAGACTTGGCGCACGATCCACGTAGTGCGTTCGTGCTAAAAAAGCGCTTAAAACCGCACCCCCAACGAAAGCCTCCCCGACCAGCCCGCGTGCCAGGTCGCAACGGCGCCCGGTCAACCAAGCACCTCATCGTTTCCGAGCACCGTTCACTAACGCGCCTCTACACGATTCGACACGACCGTTAGGCGCACGCGATGCGGCGCTTCCTTCACCCTCTCCTTCATCCCCCGCCCTTCAGCTTCGTCGTACTCGAATCGAGGGCACGCGTACTCCGTGACACGATCGGCGCTCTCTGGATAGCGGCCGCACGGCCCAACGCGCCACGCGAGTCCGCCGTAGATGCTGCACCCGTCGCCGCGCAAGAGAGGACACCGCTCCACGGTGCCCCAGGGCGACTTCATCTTGCAGCAGGCCTTCGTGGTGCACGCGGCGCAGCTCCCCGGCGCCTTCCAATCCGCGCGCTCCTTTGCGGCAGCGCTGACGCACGCCTCGGAACCGAAGGCCATCGTGTAGAGCGCGCTCCGCGGGCTGCAGAGGCGTGCGGCGACGTAGCGCCAGGTCTGTACCCAGGTCGACAACCCAAGACGCCGCCCCCACTTTCCGGTGTGCCGTCGCTCCGCGAACGCGGAGTACACCGGATTGGAAAGAGCGAGGGCCCCGTCGACGATGAGAAGGGCGCGCGCGAGATCGGTCTGCCCCGGCGCTGACAAGTAGCGCGAACAGCGGCGGCCGAGCTCGTCCAGAAGGCTCATGGCGCGCGATCAGGCTGACGTGTCGAGAGTGCGACGAGATCTCCGCATCCCTAGGTGAGTAGCGAATCGAAGGGGCTTGCGGGGCAACGGGTGCGTGCCGGAACGGGCTCAATGAAGTGGCTGGCGAGCGATTGTCTAGAGTAGAGAGCTTCCCGACCACGCCATGTCCTCTCCTCGCGATTTCTCCACCATCTCCCCGTCCGCAAAGTCGCTCCTGCTCACCAAGGCGCAGACCACGCTGCCGTTCGCCCGTCTGGCCGCTGAACGGCTCTTCGGCGCCGACGCCGTGCAGGCCGCGGAGAAGGAGACCGCGGCAACCCCTGGCGCCGCCGCCCGTCGCAAGCACTTCGAGCTTCGCGCGCGCAGCCTCGACGAGGCTCTGCACGAGCTACGGGCGACACGCGTGCTCGAGATCGCGGCGGGCCTCTCGATGCGCGGCCTGGCGATGGCCGCTGCGCAGGACGTGTTCTACCTCGACACCGATCTGCCGGGGATCGCCGCGCTCAAAACGGACCTCGTCGCGCACCTTCACCCCGCGCCGCTCATGGGCACGCTCCGCGTGCAGGCGCTCGACGCGCTCGACGCTCGCGCCTTCGACGCCGCGGTGAGCTCGATCCCCGGCGGCCCGCTGGCGATCGTCCACGAAGGGCTCTTGATGTACCTGGACGACGCCGAGAAGGGGCGCCTTGCGGCCAGCGTCCGCGCCGCGCTGCTCGCGCGCGGCGGGTGGTGGGTGACGGCCGACATCTACGTGAGAAGCGACGCGCCGACGATGCGCGACGAGCGCACGCGCAAGTTCCTCGAAGCGCACCGCGTGGAAGAGCGGAAGTTCGCGTCGTACGAGGCGGCGGAAGCGTTCTTCACGGGGCAGGGCTTCGACATCGCGCGACGCGTGCCGCCCCCCGCCGACCCGTGGCCGACGCGGCAGACGTGGGTTCTCACGCCGCGAGGGGTGGGTGCACTCTGATGACCCCGGCGTGATGGCCGAAGCTCGCTCGTTCATCGTGATTACGACCTCGTCATCAATGATGGCGCGCTCCTCATCGGTGCCTATGAGCTCGTTCTCACCACCGGCGACTTCGTTCTCGCGGGCTACGAGCGCGTGCTCGTCGATGACGCGCTCGTTCCAGGCGACGACGATTTCGTTCGTACTTGCGAGGAAGTCGTTCGAGACGAGGACGATGGTCGTTCTACGCGAGAACGAAGTCCTAATGGGCCATTACGAGCTCGTAATGACCGATGAGGACTGCGTCGCGGGAGAGAACGACTTCGTCGATCGTGAGAACGACTTCGTGCTCGCGGGCTACGAGCGCGTTCGCGGCGAGGGCGCACTCGTTCCAGGCGACGACGATTTCGTTCGTGCTCGTGATGAAATCGTTCGCGGCGAGGACGATGGTTGTTCTACCCGTGAACGCAGTCCTAATGAGGCATTACAAGCTCGCAATGACCGATGAGGACTGCGTCTCGGGAGAGGACGACTTCATCGATGGTGAGAACGACTTCGCGGCCCGAGGGGACGATTTGGTCGCGGGGTGGAACGACTTCGTCGGGGCGATGAACGAGCGCGTCCCCGCGATGAACGCGCTTGTCGAGGCTGAGAACGACTTGGTTCGTGCGGTGAAGAACTGCGTTCCTGCGATGAACGAGCTCCCAGGCGCGAGCCAGGGTGCAGGAGCACGTCGCGCTTGTCTCGCAGGTTCGCAGCACGCCGATCACGTCGTCAGTCCGCGCGCTCCCGCCCGCTATTGGTACGCCGACACGTAGAACGTCCCGTCGCTCGCGAGGGGCAGGACGCGCGGACTGCCGGCGTTTAGGTTGCCCGGCGTGGGGTACGTCGCCCGGAACTGGGCGTAGCTCGGCACGGCGATCCCGCCCGCGACGACGGCCGTCGGGAACGGGCTGACCACCGCGACGCCCCCGTCCGCGGTCACGGGAGCCCAGGCCGACAATCCGGCGGGGAGCAGAGGGGCCTGCGCGCTCGTCGCCGACGCCGGAGAGACGAGCGTCCAGGTGCCGCTAGCGCTCGCGTTCGTCCACGTGAACGACAGAACCACGCCGACGGCACTAGAGGGGACGGGCCCCGCGGCGCTCCAACTGACCGAGGGCTGGCCAGGGACCGACGTGCTCACCGTCGGTGCATTCAGCACGGGGATCAGCTGGGAGAGATCGAACACGTTGGTCGTCGAAGGAGCGGCTGCGCGGACGGCGGCGACTTGTCTCGTGAAGGACGAGCTCCAGTAGATATCGATCTCGCTTTGAACGAAGTCCGGGTAGCCCGGATGACTCGCAAAGGGAGCCGGGAACCCCCCGTCGGGGAATCCACCGTCCGCCTGAAAGGTGACGTTGACTGCCGAAGCCGCCTCGCCGTTGGCGAGCCACTCGGAGTGCATGACGCCGCCTGCGAACTCTTCGTAGTACGTCTCCGCCGTGGTCGCTCCCACCGGCGGGTTCGTCAGCGCGAGGGTCTCCGTGCTCGGCGTCATCCAGGTATCCGCCGACATCGGGACGTCGTTGACCACCGTCGTACTGAAGGTGGTGATGGGAATCGACTTCTGGAACGCGTACGCGAGCTCCACGGTCTCCCCTAGGTCGTTGTCCCCCTCCGCAAGCAGCAGCACCGGGGTCGTGTCGGCGCTCGCGTTGAAACAGTTGGCGCTGAGCTGAACATCGCCCGGGAGGCCGACGTTGTCGCCAGTTCCGCAGTTCCCGAACCAACTGAAGGTAGTCCCCGACGGCTCGGACGCGGGGACGCTCGTCACGGCCATCCAGGGGGACCCCGGGCTCGTCGCCGTCTTCGTGGGGTCGCTCATGGTGAGCGCGTCGCCGGGCTGCGCCCCCAGAATGCTGACGTTGACCGGCGTTCCTGCGACGCCGAAGAGGACGGTGACCGCGCCGTTCGCGGGAATCGCCCCCGAGGCGACGCCTGCGTCGTTCGTCGTCTGGCTACTGAGCACCGCGCCCGTCGCGTCTCCGAAGACGACGGTGACTCCCGGCTCGGGGCCGGTCGGGCTCGTGACGGTCATCGTGACGTTCGGCGACGGAGCGCTCGTGTCGGGAGCGCTCGTGTCGGGAGCGTTCGCGTCGTCGGGAGCCGTCGTCGCGTCGGCGGCGTCGAGGACGTTGCCGGGTCCAGAGTCGGAGCATCCGCCGGAGCCGTTCAGCGCGATGCACCCGGTGTCGGGGAGGGACGCGTCCGGGTTGCAGAAGTCTCCGGTCGTCCCGACGCCGCACGGACTTCCGCCGTAGGGGTTCGGGGCGGCGTTGTTCGACGTGCAGTTGGTCACGACGGACCAAGCGGCGACCGACAGCGAAACGGCGAGGACGAGACGGGGCCTACTGCTCACGAAAGACCTCCTGGAAGAGCGCGAACGCCGCGGGCTCCCCGGCCCCCGGCAACCGCATTGGGTGCGGAAGAGCAAGGCGGGTGCCGCTCCCAAGCCTGTGATCTCCCTGGCGCGCGCGCGAATTTGGAGCGAGCTCCGACACAAACGTGTCAGTGACCGGTTTCGTGGACCCCGCTCCCATGCCTCCGGTGACTCATCGCGGCAGGTCGGAACAGCATCGGAATCCCTGCTGGTAGTAGCTGTACTCCTCACCGTGCGCGCGCGTGGAAGGGCGGCACCGGGTGCGGACCGGACCCCAATAGCCCCCCTTGAGGATCGAGCGATATCCGCCCGAACGCGTCGAGCGAGTCCACTCGTCGACGTTGCCCGTCATGTCGTAGACGCCGAACGAGCTCCTGCATCGCGGACTGGCGCCGGACGCGGCTCCCTGCCAAAGGCGGTCGACCTCGCCAATCATTTCCGGCGAGCCCGCCGCGCGCAGCAGCCGCTCGTGCGGCTCGATCCACGGACGGTCGATGACGCACGCATCGGGGTCGCGCTCGTAGCCGTAGGGATAGGGCTCCGCCTCGGTCCCCTCGCACGCGAACGTCCATTCGTCTTCGGTGCACAGCCGCTTTCTGTCACCACCGCATATCGCGACCGCTTGTCGCCACGACACTGCGATGCGCGGGTAGGCACCACGCCGATTCGGATACTCGAAGCGGTCGATGCAGAAGCGCATCGGCTTCGTCGCGAGTCGCTCCGAGGCGGCCAGCCATTTCCCACGATCGAAACTCGCGCATCTCTCCGGGTAGTTGCGGTCGATCCACTCGACGCACGATGCTTTCTGAAGGTCCTCGACCTCCGCGCCGACCTTCATCGCACCGTCGACCGCGACCATTCCCGGGGCGCACTCTCCTCGGGTGCCCTCGAGCTCGTCGGTCACGCCCGTTCCCTCCGGGGCGCCTTCTCCCAAAATCTCGACTCCGCCCTCAGGCACCACACGCCAGACGTGCGTGAACGCCGCATCGAAGGCCCGCGCGGACGTGGCGAGCGTCAGGGCCAGCCCGAAACTCGCCACCGTCCGACGTAGTCTCATCGGGCGCTCTAGCCCTGAATGCGCTGAAGATTGGCCACGACTGTCGGCGACGTATCACCGACGAGGCCGGTTGCGTTTCGCAGGGCGCGGGCGCGCTCCTGCCCGCGTTCGACGATGAGGCCGGGGTCGACAGGGTAGCCGCGGCGGGCGAGATCCTCGGCGGCCCTTCGAGCAACGCAATGCAGGGCCGTGAGGGGCTCCCAATCTGCTGCACCGTAGGCTTCCGTACCGACCGCCACGACGACAAGCGTCCACCCGCTCACGGCAAGGCGATTGAAATGAACGTCGATCTCTCCGCGCATGGGCTCCCCCTCTCAACGACTCGCTACTGAAGCGCAGGAACCGCCACCATCTCGTCGATGTTCGGTTGGAGCGTGATCTCGATCCGGCGGTTCTTCGCGCGACCGTGAGGATCGGCGTTCGAAGCGACGGGATCGAACTCCGCGTACCCAGCCGCAGACACGTTGGTCGACTTCAGGCCGTGACCGATCAGAAAGCGCGTGACCTCGAGCGCGCGCGCGGTGGACAGCTCCCAGTTCGAGGGGAAACGATCGGTGTCGATGGGCACGTCATCCGTGTGCCCCGCGACCTGGAAGCGCCGATCCGCGAGCGTCGCGAGCACACCGGCGACCTGGGCCAGAGCGGTGCGACCCTGAGGGCGGATGTCGACCTGTCCCGACGCGAAGAGGACGTCGTTCGGGAGCTGAAGCACCATACGCCCTTCGCGCAGGACGATGCCCAGTTGGCCAGCGTCGATCATGCTCTTCAGCTTGAGCGCGAGATCGTGAAAGAGGCGAGCGCGCGCCTCCGTGGCCGCCTGCGCGCGACGAAGCTCATCGAGGCGCGCGCGGGACTGGTCGAGCGCGCTCGCGAGCGAGCCCTTCTCGGCGAGAAGGGCGTCGGCCTTCTGCCCCAGCTGGTCGCGCGCGTCGTTCATCTGCTTGTTGAGCGCGGTCTCTTCGTCGAGCTTGGCTTGGAGCTCGGCGCTCTTCGCCGCATCTTCTGCGGATACGCGCTTGAGTTGCGCCTGTGCGTCGTTCGCCGAGCGCACCGCGTCGTCGTACTTCCCCTGCGTGACGCAGCCGACCGAGAGGGAAAGGACGCACACTGCGAGGAGGAGGGGGGGTCTCATGCGAGCACACCTCCGCAACCCGCGTGCCGCGCACGTGGGGCGGTCTCGCCGCACGCTGCGCGGCCTCCCGCGAGGTACGAACCATGCAAAAGCGTCCGGCCATGAAGGGACATCGGGCCCGCATCCTCATCGTGGACCACCCGAACGGGCGATTGTCGCAGGCGCTCGCGCCGGGCCTCGCGCGGCACGACGTCGAGCTCGCGCGGGACGCCTTCGATGCGATCGCCAAGATCGATTCTGCGATTCCTCCGCACGACCTCATCTTCTGCGACCTGTCGCTCGCTGATCTGGCCGTGCCCGAGCTCTGGGACTACCTGTCGCTCACAAGCGAAAGCGCGGCGAGACGAATGGTGTTCGTCGCCTCGGGACCGTTGGACGCGGAGGCGCGCCGGTTCCTCGCGCGGGTTCCGAAGGGCTGCATCGAGCTGGGCGTCCTCGCCCCTGATCACTCCGAGCCTGCGCCCGCGCCCGCCAGCGCAGGCGAGAGCAACCCATGCGCAGCACACTGAAGTCGCGGGCGACCGCTCGCCCCGGAGCGCTCCCTTCACCGCTGGAGCTTCCAGAACCGAAGCTCACCCGCGGAAAGGCGCTGCCGGATTCCCTGCGGCGACGTAAGACCACCCGCGAGATCGGCGGGAAGAGCCTGTCGCTCCAGGTTCTCTCCAATCTGCTGTGGGCGGCGTGCGGCGTGAACCGTCGCAAGGGCCCGTTTGGCAGTCCGGGGATCACCGCCGCATCCGCGAGCAACTCGCAGGAGATAGACGTCTATGTCGCCCTGAAACAGGGGGTCTATCTGTTCAACGCGCTCCACCACGAGCTCGTCCCGATGCTCGCCGGCGACGTGCGCGCGCTTTGCCACAATCGAGGACAGGTGGGCATCGCGCCGGAGGCTCCGGTGCAGCTCATCTATGTCGTGGACGTCGACAGGCTCGTCCACACCTCCGGCTTTCAGGAGCCAGGGCTGCAGGACCCGGAGGTACAGAAGTCCTACTACTACGTCGATACCGGGCTCATCGCCGGCAACGTCTACCTGTTCTCGGCATCGCAAGGCCTGGCGTGCTGGTTTCACAACTGCGACAAGACCACGCTCGCGAAGAAGCTCCGACTGCGCCCGGATCAGCGGGTGCTCTTCGGTCAAACGGTCGGGTACCCCGCGAAGCGCTGAGCGGTGCGAGGCTTGCAGCGTGACCGGCGATTAGGCCATCCTCGCGGCGTCTGATCGACGGCCTCGTGCAAGACGCGGCTCGGATCGGGCGCCCAAACACAGAGGCGAGAGTCATGACAACCGAAGCGAAGTGCCCTCTCAATCACTCCATCGGCGGCGGGACCTCGAACCGTGACTGGTGGCCGCACCAGCTGCGCCTCGACCTGCTTCACCAGCACTCCTCCAAGTCCAATCCGATGGGCGAGCGCTTCGACTACGCCAAGGAGTTCCGGAGTCTGGACTTCGCCGCGCTGAAGAAGGATCTCGCCGCGCTGATGACCGCGTCACAGGACTGGTGGCCGGCGGACTTTGGCCACTATGGCCCCTTGTTCATTCGCATGGCGTGGCACAGCGCCGGCACCTATCGCGTCGGCGACGGCCGCGGCGGCGGCGGGCGCGGCCAGCAACGTTTCGCGCCGCTCGACAGCTGGCCGGACAACGTCAACCTGGACAAGGCGCGTCGCCTGCTCTGGCCGATCAAGCAGAAGTACGGCCGCAAGATCTCGTGGGCCGACCTCTTGATCCTCACCGGCAACGTCGCCCTCGAGACGATGGGCTTCAAGACGTTCGGCTTCGGTGGCGGGCGCGAGGACGTCTGGGAGCCGGATGAGGACGTCTACTGGGGTTCGGAGAGGACGTGGCTCGGCGGCGACAAGCGCTACTCCGGCGAGCGGGACCTCGAGAACCCGCTCGGGGCCGTGCAGATGGGCCTCATCTACGTCAATCCGGAGGGCCCGAACGGCAACCCGGATCCGGTCCTCGCGGCAAGGGACATCCGCGAGACCTTCGCGCGCATGGCGATGGACGACGAAGAGACCGTCGCGCTGATCGCCGGCGGCCACACATTCGGCAAGACGCACGGCGCGGGCCCCGCATCGAACGTGGGCGCCAATCCGGAGGCCGCCGACATCGAGGCGCAAGGCCTCGGCTGGGCGAGCACCTTCGGCACCGGGAAAGGCGGCGACGCGATCACGAGCGGCCTCGAGGTCACGTGGACCACGACGCCGACGAAGTGGAGCGCCGACTTCTTCAAGCACCTCTTCGGCTACGAGTGGGAGCTGACGAAGAGCCCCGCGGGCGCGCATCAGTGGAAGCCGAAGGGGAACGCAGGTGCGGGCACGGTTCCGAGCGCGCACGACCCGTCGAAGCGCATCGCGCCTTCGATGCTGACCACCGACCTCTCGCTCCGGTTCGATCCAGCGTACGAGAAGATCTCGCGGCGGTTCATGGAGCACCCTGAGCAGTTCGCCAATGCCTTCGCTCGGGCTTGGTTCAAGCTCACGCACCGCGACATGGGCCCGCGCGCGCGCTATCTCGGCCCGGAGGTCCCGGCCGAGGAGCTCATCTGGGAGGACCCGATCCCCAAGGTCGACCACCCGTTGATCGACGACAAGGACATCGCGTCGCTCAAAGCGAAGCTCCTCGGGTCGGGCCTGTCCGTGTCGCAGCTCGTCTCGACCGCATGGGCGTCGGCGTCGACGTTCCGTGGCTCCGACAAGCGCGGTGGCGCCAACGGCGCCCGCATTCGTCTCTCACCGCAGAAGGACTGGGCCGTCAATCAGCCCGAGAAGCTCGCGAAGGTGCTGAGCACGCTCGCGGGCATCCAGCGCGAGTTCAACGGCGCGGCGCCAGGCGGCAAGCGGGTCTCGCTCGCCGATCTCATCGTGCTTGGTGGCTCGGCCGGCGTCGAACAAGCAGCGAAGAACGCCGGGCACGCGGTGACGGTGCCGTTCACGCCGGGGCGCATGGATGCCTCGCAGGAACAGACGGACGTCGAGTCCTTCGCGGTGCTGGAGCCGGTCGGCGACGGGTTCCGCAACTACCAGAAGGCCAAGGTTGCCGTACCGGCCGAAGCGCTCCTCCTCGACAAGGCGCAGCTCCTGACGCTGACGGCGCCCGAGATGACGGTGCTCGTCGGCGGCCTGCGCGTCCTCGGCGCCAACACGGGGTCGTCGAAGCATGGCGTCCTCACGACGAAGCCGGAAGTGCTGACGAACGATTTCTTCACGAACCTGCTCGACATGGGCACCGAATGGAAGGCCGTGTCGGACGCGAAGGAAGTGTTCCAGGGGCGCGATCGGAAGACCGGTGAGGTGAGGTGGACCGGCACGCGGGTCGATCTCGTCTTCTGCTCGAATGCCCAGCTCCGCGCGCTCGCGGAGGTCTACGGAAGCTCGGACGCGCGGGAGAAGTTCATCCGAGACTTCGTCGCTGCGTGGACGAAGGTGATGAATCTCGATCGTTTCGACGTCGTCGGGTGATCGCGCGCGGCAGCGTGCGATCTTGCCGGCTGCCGCGCTACGCTGAAGCTGTGGAGGAGGTGTTCGTCCCGTTCGATGGCCCGCGAGCGACCATCGCTCTGGCCACGCACGTCCGGAGCACCCTCCTCTGCTCATCCCTGAGCGCCTTGCGCGCCAGGAAGCTGTACGACACCTACCTTGGCGCTCTACCGCGCGATCACCACGAAGCCGTGATGGCGCTCGTCCCGGGCCTCTGGGTCCCCGTAGAGCTGGCAGTCGCGCACTACGGCGCCTGCGACGCCCTCCCTCTCACGTCCCTGGAGATCGAAGACATCGGCGCCGAGGTCGCGGGGCGGATTCATCACTCGTTCATCGGTGTCATCGTGAAGATTTCGCGCGAGGCCGGCGCGACACCGTGGACCGTCTTCGCTCACTCGAAGAAGCTGCGCGACCTCACCTGGCGCGGTGGCGACGTCGCCGTCACAAAGCTCGGGCCGAAGGAGGCTCGCTTCGAGTGGGCAGGCATTCCGTGCGCGAGCTCTCGCTACTACAGGACGAGCTTCGGCGGCTTTCTACGCGCGCACGCGGAGCTCGTGAGTCGCAAGGCCTACGCACAACCGCTCGCCAGGTATTGCTCGGAGCGGACGCTCGGTTACCGGATGTCGTGGGTCTGAACGGCGCCATCGCGTGGCGCGAGCGGCGGCGGACGATACGCCAAGCTCGCACTTGACTGGATCCGGATCCGTTGTATAACCATCTCGTTATTCAACGTAGAGGTTATATACCGTGAAAGCCGATCACCTCGACGCAACCTTCGCGGCGCTCGCCGACCCGACGCGGCGCGCGATCCTCGCACGTCTCGCCGCCGGCGAAGCCAACGTCACCGAGTTGGCTCGCCCGTTCGACATGAGCCAGCCGGCAATCTCGAAACACCTGATGGTGCTCGAGCGCGCAGGGCTCATCTCCCGCAGTCGCGACGCGCAATCACGCCCCTGCAGGCTTGAGGCGCGCCGCCTGAAGGAAGCCACGGAGTGGATGGAGCGGTACCGGCGCTTCTGGGACGAGAGCTTCGATCGCCTCGATGCCTATCTCCAAGAGATGAAGACGAAGAAGGCAAAGACCACCAAGACCAGAAAGGCATGAACGGATCATGATCACGACAGACCGCAAGGTCCCCGAGCTGCGCATGACGCGCGTCTTCGATGCACCCCGCGAGCTGGTGTTCGAGGCATGGAGCAAGGCTGAGCACGTAGCGCGCTGGTTTACCCCGGCGCCGCTGACCACGCCGAGCTGCGAGATCGACTTCCGCCCGGGCGGGGTTTTCCGTCTCGTCATGCGCATGGACGGCGTCGACCTTCCCATGGATGCCGTGTTTCGCGAGATCATCGTCCCGGAGCGCATCGTGTTCGCCGCGAAGATCCACGGCGGCAACGATGTCATGACGGTCGTCACGTTCACGGAGCGGGACGGCAAGACGACGCTCGACGTTCACCAGACGTACGCGTTCGAGTCGGATGCCACGCGCGGCGCGAACGCCGGCTGGACGATGACGCTCAATCAGCTGGCTCAGCACGTCGCCAGGATGGCCTAAACGAATTTGTCGAACGGTTCCGTCCGACGGTAAGACTCGCTTGCATGAGTGCCTCGCCGGAAGCGCGTGCCTTTGCTTACCCGAGGACACCTTCGGAGACAGCCGGGCGTCGCCCGATCGGGTGACCTTCGAACGTCACGCATGTTGCCCTAGAGCTACAGTCGCGCGCGTGCCCGAAGGGGGGGCGCGTAGGATCCAACACGGATTGCCGGATGGCACGTCGGCTGCTTGGAGCGAAGTATGCGGCTCGCTTTCCCGGCTCTCCTCGCCGCTCTCCTCGCTTCGTCCGTCTCATCTCCCGCGCTCGCCGACGACTCCGCGGCCGCGACGGCCCCCGTGGCACCGCAGACCGCGCCAGCAACGAGGTGGTACGGGTGGGAGCAGCTCGCATCCGACGCTAGCTCGACGCTCCTCGCGCTCGGCGCGATCGGCGCGAGCAACACGAACGGCAACGCCAGCGAGTTTCTCGCGGTGGCCAGTACGGGGGGTTATCTCGTCGCGTCGCCGCTCATCCACGACAATCACGGTCATCCCGTGAAGGCGCTGCTCGCCGTCGGTCTGCGCATAGTGCTCCCCGCGCTCACCGGAGTGATCGGGTACGGCATCGGGTCCGCGGCGATGCAGTCGGCGAACGGCGTGCCCCAGGACTCGGCGACGGAGAACCGCGCGGCCCAGTACTACCCCGTGATGTACACCCTCTTCGCGATTCCCGTCGGCATGGCGATCGCGACGATCATCGACGACGGCTTCCTCGCTCGCGAGGAGAAGGTGCCCGCGCCGGCGCACGACGGGCCGACGATCGAGCCGCGGGTCAGCGTCGTCCTTGGGGGTGCGACCGCGGGGGTTGGGGGGACGTTCTAGGCGTCCCCCCCCCCGCCGCTCAGTTCCCGCAGCCCGGCTGCGCTGCCGCGCCCGGCTTGGCCGGAGCCTGCCCCGTGAGCGTGGCGTCGCACCCGGCGAGCTTCGCGTTGTGCGAGCAGAGGTTCGACTTGATCGTCTGCGCGTCGATGCCGGAGAACTTGTACTTGTTGTTCGCGAGCCACGTGGGGGACGCTCCGATGCCGAGCGCCTTCGACTCGGAGAACGAGCGGGCGACGAGCTGCTTCCCCTCGTCCCCCTCGGAGCACTTCTTGATGACGTCGGTGTCGATGCCCGTCGAGCCCCCGGTGCACGACTCCCAGTTCGCGTCCTTGATGCTCTTGTTGCGGCACCAGACGTAGTCCATGTACTTGAGCCCCTTGCCGTAGTGCTGGATCGCGCACTCCTCGCGGACGTCCTCGGCCACTTCGCCGGGGCCGTGCATCGACGAGAGGCTCTTGGCGTCGCCGTCGCCGATGTAGTGGACCGAGAAGTCGATCGCCTCGCCCGCCTTCTTGAAGTTGTCGGTCACTTCCTTCATCGCGTCGAGCCCCTTCACGCCGAACGGGCACTGCGCCATGACGAAGACGTCGAGCTTCTTGGGCACCTCTTGCCGGCACTGCATCGTGCTCTTGCATGCGTCCAGCTTGCAGCCGCCATCGTCCGCGCACGACGGGTTCCAGGCCCCTCCGGACAGCACGCGATGGCCCCCGGCGTCCTTCAGCCCGCGCGAGAGGGCGGTCACTGCGTCCTTGTCGGCGTCGAGCGTCGAGTCGAACACGGCGGCGGGCAACATGGCGGGGCCCAACGACCCGAAGAGCTGCTTCCCCTCGGGCGAGGAGTAGTCGACGTTCGTGACGACCGGGCTGCCGATCGCCCCGCGGATGCTCCCTTCCAGGCGCGTCGGATCGCAGTCGGCGCCTCCGCGCTTGTCGCTCAGGATCGTGACGTTGACCTTGGGCGACTCCGGGATGTTCGCGCAGGACGCGGGCTTCTTGTCACCCGCGCCGTTGCAGATCGCCTTGATGAAGTCGTTGGGCTTGCGTCCCCCCTCGTATTTCTTTCCGGCGATGAAGATCGTCGGGCTCCCGCCGGCCCCCTTGTCCTGCGAGCGCTTGAACGACGCGAGGAGCAGGTCCTTCCCTTCCTGGCCTTCGGCGCAGGCGGTGATCTTCGCGGCTGGAGCGCCGAGCTTCGTGGCGCACGCCGCGCCGTTCGTGGCGACCTCTTTGCTGTTCTCGTTCTGGCAGAGGATGAAGTCGAACGCCTTCTCCGGCGCGTACTTCTTGGCGCAGACTTGGAGGAGATCGCCTTTGACCTCGTTCGGCCCGTGCATCGAGCTCGGCTCACCCCCTTTGTTCTGGCCGATGTACTCGACGTTCAGGTCGATGTCGGAGCCGAGCTTCGAGACGACGTCCTTGAAGGCGCCCTCCGCTTGCACCCCGTATGGGCACTGGGCCATGACGTGCAGGTCGACGTGCACGGCGTCCGCGCTCACGTGCTTCGAGACGGAGCCGGCCGTGTCGGCGGAGATGCTCTCCGCGGAGTGCGGGTGCTTGGCGTCGAAGCCCCACATCAGGGCGCCGCCCGTCACGAAGCAGATCAGGAACCCGACGATCGCGACGCCGGGGTCGATGCCGCCCTGGGAGGGCCGGCGAGGGGTGCGCGCTTCGTCGTTGGCTGTGGGGTTCGTAGACATTGGTATTTCCTGAGAGGACGTGAGGGGTGACGGGGAAGGGACCCCGGGGGACCGGCGCGCCGGCGCAGCGTCACAAACCACATATGGCCGCGGGGCGCCAGTTGTTACAGGCGGGACTAGTGCGGCCCAGCGGCTGACGACAACGCGACGGCAGGGTGTCGACCGAGCGGCGGAGCGCCGTCCGGTCCTGCGACGTCGCTGAAACACCGGCAGGCGTTCACACGAGCTTCATATGGCTGTGTTTACGTAACATCTGTCCAGCTTGACTGGGGCAAGGAGTACGAAATGGACAACCTCAGAGGCAAGATCGACTTCCACCTCCACTCGCGCGCGTCGAACGTGACGGACTACTACGCCGCAAACGCGCTCTCGATCCCGGAGTCGTACTCGGATCCACGCGAGCTCTACGATCTGCTCAAGAAGCGCGGGATGGACCTCGTCACGCTCACCGATCACAACTCGATCGACGGCGTGAGAGAGCTCTGTGCGCTCGACAAGCCCGACGTCTTCATCAGCGCCGAGATGACGACGACGTTCCCGAAGGACGGGTGCAACATACACGTCACCGTGGCAAACGTGACAGAGGAGCAGTTCGCCGAGGTCAATCGGCTGCGCGGCAACGTCTTCGAGATGGTCGCGTATCTCGACGCGCAGATCGCCGAACGTGCGAAGCGCGGTCACGGCAACGAGATTGCTTACTTCATGACTCACCCGTTGATGAGCACCCAGAACCGGCCGCACGGACGCGAAGGAGCGCTGACGGTCGAGCACATCGAGCAGGCCATCTTGCTGTTCGACGCATTCGAGGTCCAAAACGGCTCCCGCACGAAGGCTCTCAACGCTCTCACGCGTAGGCTCCTCGAGACCCTCGATCCGGGCATCATCGAGCGCCTGGCGAACGCGCACGGGATCGAGCCGAAGGGGGCGACTCCCTGGAAAAAGGGGATGCTCGCGGGCTCCGACGATCACGCGGGTATCAATCCCGGCAACACCTGGACACGATTTCCTTTCGCCGGAGCGCGCCCCACGGGGAGCGACGTGGTGCGGGCGATCCGGGCGCGTACGACGGAGCCGTGCGGAGCGCACGGTGGTCCCATCACGCTCGCGCACTCGATGCTCAAGCTGCTTTATGACGGAAGCACGATCACGCGCACGCGCACGAAGAAGACGCTCAGCGTGAGCGGGCCGATCAGCGGTCTCTTTCGGATGGTGTTCGACGAGGACCGCGTGAGCATGCCCGAGCGCGTGATCTTCCGCGGAAAGGCCATCCTTCACTGCTACCTGTCGCGTCACCTCCGCCCGCAGCCCGGCGTCGTCGAGTCGTTCGAGAGTTTGCTCGAGTCCGAGGTGCTTCGTCTCCTCGCAGACGTCGAGTTCGCGAAGTCGTTGGCGGGCACGGCCAAGACGGACGACCGTATCTTCCTCGTCGTAAGCACGCTCTTGAACCGCATCTTCGCGCGCTACGTCGACGGCTTGCGAAGAGCCGACGGGAGCAACGTCGTCTTCTTCGTCAAGCAGCTCGTGTCCCTCGTCTCGTCCAGTCTGTTCGCGTCGCTCCCGTACCTCGCGTCCTTCGTGCAACAGAGCTCCGACTCGCTCGTCGCGCGCGACGTTCGCAAGAGCTTCGGCTTGGGCGAACGGCAGAAGGTGGTCCTCGTCACCGACACGTTCTTCGACGTCAATGGCGTCGCCGCGACCATCAAGCGAATGATCCGCGAGTCGATCCGGCGCGACCTGGACTTCACCGTCGTCACCTGTCTCGCCGCGAAGGAATACGACGCGCACGTCCGAGATCCGGAGGTCGCCGAGTGGCTGCGCGCCGGACGGCTGAAGCTCTTCGAGCCTGTCGCCCAGCTCGACTTCCCCGAGTACAACCAGCTGCAAATTCGACTGCCGCCGTTCCTCGAGCTCCTGAAGTACCTGCAGGAGTCGGGCTTCACGAAGATGCAGGTGAGCACACCCGGCATCATCGGCCTGGCCGGCCTCGCCGCGGCGAAGGCGCTCCAGATCGAGACAGCCGCCACCTACCACACGAGCGTTCCCGAGTACGTCGAGAACTACACGAAGGACCTCGCGCTCGAGGCGATGGCCTGGCAGTACATGATCCTCTTTTATCACTCGGTGGACGAGGTCCTCGTCCCGAGCAAGTTCATCGCGAGGCTCTTGCACAAGCGAGGCCTTCGCAACCGGAAGCTCCTCATTCTCGATCGATGGGTCGACGTCGAACGGTTCCATCCGCGCAAGCGCGAGCCCGGCTTCTACGCCAAGAACTATGGGCTCTCGAACGAAGCCGACCTCGTCAAGTTCGTCTACGTCGGCCGCGTCGGCGTGGAGAAGAACCTGCACCTCGTGGCGCAGGCGTACCGGCGTCTGCGCGAGACGCGCAGCGACTGCCACCTGATCGTGATCGGCGACGGCCCGTACAGGCAGAAGCTCGAAGCCTCGCTCGCAGGGGTGCCGACCACTTTCACCGGCTTCCTCGGAGGCGAGCAGCTCGCCGTTGCGCTGGCTTCGGCCGACGCAAAGCTCTTCCCGAGCACGACCGACACCTGGGGCAACGCGCCGCTCGAAGCCGAGGCGTCGGGATTGCCGGTCGTCGTGTCCGAGGTCGGCGGGCCCGTCGAGCTCATGGAAGAGGGGGTCACGGGCCTCGTCGTCAACGGGAGAGACGTCGAGAGCCTGCACGCTGCCATGGTGACCCTCATGGACCGAGAGACGCGAGAGCGAATGGGACGGCAGGCGCGAGTCTTCGTGGAGGAGCACCGCGTCGACGACCCCTTCACGGCCGTCCTCGACGCCGACGCTTATCGCGCTCGGCTCAGCGAGGAGCAGTCGCGCGGGAAGCGGACGCTCAATCAGCTCATCGATCTGACGAACTTCCTCGACCCCGATCAGGCAAGAAACGTGAACGACAGGGGGCTGGGCGTAGCGTGAACCCTCTTCAGCGACTCTCGGGGCGCCTTCTCCTCTCGCGGGCGAAGCACCCGTCACTCCGCGGTCACGCGAAGATGGCGCTTCGGCTCTCACGTCTCATGCCGTTCTACGAGTACGACGACGCCTCGTTCTTCTCTACGGACGGCGCGCCCGAGTCGGTCGTGCAGGCGCGGCGCGAGGGGTTCGAACGACTCGCCGCGACATTCTCGGAGCGCGCGCCGAACACGCTGGCCATGTCGGAGGAGCTCGAGGAGAGCCTCTCCGACGTGGCGTTCGTGAACGCTTACCGCGTCCCTTTCCAGTTCCGAGCGCTCGTTCGCCGTCGTTTGCGATTGGGGTGCGTCGTCGCGGAGACCGACGGACAGCGCGTGAAGGACCTGGACGGCAACTGGTCTTACGACCTGGGCGGATCCTACGGGGTGAACATCTTCGGCAACGCGTTCTACAAGGCGTCGATCGAGCGCGCGGTGAAGCGTGCTGGGGAGCTAGGGCTCGTGCTCGGCAGCTATCACCCCGTCATCGCCGACAACGTGCGGCGCCTGCGGGAGATCTCGAACATGGACGAGGTGTCGTTCCATATGTCGGGCACCGAGGCGGTGATGCAGGCCGTCCGGCTCGCGCGGTACCACACGGGCCGCTCTCACGTCGTCCGCTTCTGCGGCGCCTATCACGGGTGGTGGGACGGCGTGCAGGCTGGCGTGGGCAACCCGCGCCCTGCGCACGAGGTCTACACGCTGAAGGAGATGGACGCCGTCACGCTGCGGGTTCTCGAGACGCGCGATGACATTGCGTGCGTGCTCGTCAACCCCATCCAGGCCATGAACCCCAACGGCGCGCCGGCGAGCGACTCCACGCTGGTCGCGAGCGATCGCGCGGCCCGCTACGACAAGTCCGAGTATGGGGAGTGGCTGAAGAAGCTCCGGGCCGTCTGCACGCGCCGCGGTATCGCGCTCGTATTCGACGAGGTGTTCCTCGGCTTCCGATTGGCTCGCGGCGGCGTGCAAGAGTACTTCGACGTGCGCGCCGACATGGTCACCTACGGCAAATCGCTCGGCGGCGGGCTCCCCGTCGGCGCCGTGTGCGGCAAGCGCGACCTCATGCGCCGCTTCCGGGACGACCGGCCGGGCGACGTCTGCTTCGCGCGCGGCACGTTCAACTCGCACCCGTACGTCATGGCCGCGATGAACGAGTTCCTCCGTCACCTCGACGAGCCCGAGGTCGTCCGGAGCTACGACGTGCTCGACGAAACGTGGGACGGCCGGGCGCGAGACCTCAACGCTCGTCTGGAGGCGCTGGGGCTCCCCGTGCGCGTCGCCAATATGACCAGCGTGATGACTACGCTGTATCTGACCCCGAGCCGGTACAACTGGATGCTGCAGTACTACCTTCGCGCCGAGGGGCTCTCGATGAGTTGGGTGGGGACGGGCCGCTTCATCTTCACCCACGACACGTCCGACGAGACCTTTCGCGCCGTCTCTGATCGCTTCGTCGCCGCTGCGCAGTCGATGCAAAGAGACGGTTTCTGGTGGGAGAGCGAGACTCTCACCGACAAGGCGATCAAACGTCGTGTCGCGCGGGAGCTGGCTGGCGCCTTGCTTTCACGTCGAGCATCGGGTCGAGGCGCTCGCCCCTGAGGAGGTGAAACGGCGACCGGCAATAGATCGACACGTCGTGGAACGGGTCGGTGATGATCTTGGTGAACCACGCGACGCCGGTCTGCACGCTCCGCGTGGCGCACAACCAGAGCGCGCGCGCCATGAACCCGAGGAGGCCGAGCCAGATCCAGAGCATGCCGAGCGAATGCAGGTAGGTGGCGGTGTCCGTCCACGGCGTCATCGCCCCGAAGAACGAAGGGGAGACCCGGAGGGCGAGCGGAACCGCTAGCCACGCGAGGAACAGCAGGAGCTTGCGCTGCAGATTGAAGCCCACCTTGATGGACTCTTTTTCGTCGAACGTGACTTCGTTGATCTCGTCGTAACCGCGCGGCTCGAAGAACACGTGACCGATCTGACGCGGCCACATCGCGATGACCCATCCGAAGATGGACGCGGCGAATGGGTTGATCGGGATGAGCGCGTAGGTCGTGAGGAAGCAACACCCACTGAGCAGGTGCAGCGACTGATTCACGTAGCTACGGTGGTAGTAGCGATGATCGTCCCAGCGCTGCTCTCGGAGCTCCTCGAGGAAGGAAAGGGGCTTGTTGTGAGTCGTGACGTCGACGGTTTCCATCATGACGGCCTCATGGGGCTACGGTTGCCTGGTATCCGGCGAAAGAGTGGTGTCCCCACCCGCACGAGCTCCCCTTCGCGCACTTGCGGGTCGAGCACGAGGGGGCCGTTCGCGAGAAGGATGATCGTCGAGCCGCTCTGGAAGTAGCCGAGCTCCTGCCCCTTCTCGAACGCGGCGTCGCACGCCATCGCGGTGCGTCCCTGGTGACGCAGGTCGAGCATCTGCTCGACCGCGTGGATCTTGAGGCTCGCGACCAGGATCGAAGCGACGGGCACCATGGTGAGCGTCTCGTCCGGTGAGCCGGTGTCGAGCTCGATCACCGCGCGCTCGTTCTTGCAGAAGAGTTTCTCGACGCGCTTCAGCGCGATGGGGTTCACGTTCCAGGTGTCGCCGGAGACGTAGGTCACGCGGGTGGCGCGCCCGTCACAGGGGGCGTGGAAGCGGTGATACATGCTCGACTTGAGCCGGAGGGTCACGTACTGGCCGTCGCGATGCCGAGCCGCGAGAGCCGGGTCGACGAGCAGGTCCTCGAGCGTGTAGCCGAGCCCCTTGGCCTGGAGCAGCTCCGTCCCGACGAGGGACCCGTGCGCGCCGACGATCGCGTCGCAGGGGGAGACGAGCACGGACGGGTCGGGGTCTACGGGCCGCGCCCCCTCTCGGAGCTCGCGCGTGAAGCACTCCCGAACGCTCCGGAAACGTTTCTTCTTGGCCTCGTAGAGGCGAAGGTCGCCCGCGAAGAGCTGCCACGCTTCGATCGACAAGCGCGTGAGGGTTCGGCTCTCGATCGTCGAGAACCACCCGACGAGCTGCGTCGCGAGCTTGCGCGGGATCCGGTTCGTGACGAGGAAGTTCAAATCCTCCTGCAGGAAGATCCGAGCGAGTGTCGACGCCGGCCTTTGATCGTTCGGCATGGGATGGCGCGCGACCTTACCGAGACGCTACTGGGCGGATGTTGAGGTTGTGTGGGCGGTTCGCAACAATCGTGGCTCAGGTTCGCTGCGTTCCTGAGCCGGTCGATTTCTTGACGGCCACCGCGTCGACCCGCAGCGTGATGAGCGGAATGCCCCCCCTCTCGTTCCTGCTCATCGGCACGATCGCCGTCGTCGTGCTGATGGCCGTCGAGCTCGGGTACGCGCACCTTCGCCGACTGCGCCTGTACAGCCTGGGCGACACGCTCACGAACGTCTCGGGAATCGGCTTCGAGTACGTCTTCATGGTGCTCGTGTCTGCGCCCGTCTATGCCGTCTACATTGCCGCGTACCGCCACCGGCTATGGGACGCTCCACCGCGCTGGCTCGGCGCAATCATCGCGCTCCTCCTCGTCGATCTCGGGTTCTATGCGTGGCATCGCCTGAGCCACCGAGTCGCGATCATGTGGTTCGGGCACGCGGTGCACCACTCGAGCGAGGAGTTCAACGTTTCGGTCGCGATTCGCGCGTCTGGCTGGGCGCTCTTCACGCAGCGTTTCTTCTACCTGCCGATGGCGCTCCTCGGGATACCGGTGGAGCTGGTCGTGCTCGCGGACGGCTTCTCGAACCTCTACACACTGTGGGTGCATACGCGCGCGGTCGGCAAGCTCGGCCCTCTCGAGCGCGTCCTCATCACGCCGTCGCATCATCGCGTTCATCACGGTCGGAACCCCGAGTATCTCGACAAGAACTTCGGCGCGATCTTCATCGTGTGGGACAAGCTCTTCGGAACGTACGCGGAGGAGACGGCGCCGGTCGTCTTCGGGCTGCGCGTTCCGTTCGAGGGGCACAACATCCTGTGGGCGCGCTTTTTCATGCTCGTCGAAATCGCGCAGCGGGTGGGGCGTGCTCGGGGGCTAAAAGACAAGATCCTCGCGCCGTTTCGCCCGCCCGAGTGGGACCCCGCGGGGGACCATGACGTGACGAGCGGCGCGGTCGCGCAGCGTCCGACGACCATCGTCGCAGGGGGGGTCGCGCGGGGATATGCGATCGCTCAGCACGTCATCGTGTTCTTTCTCGCAGCGCTCTTCATCGTGAAGTGGGATGCGATCGGACTGGGCGCCCGCGTCGTCGTCGCGCTCTGGCTCTGGGCGTCGCTCGGAATCGTGGGGGCGCTGCTCGATGCGCGCGCGTGGGCCGCGAAGGCGGAGGCGTTGCGGTGGGTCGTCGCGGTGGCTGCTGTGGCGCTTCTGCGGCTCGGCTGATCACCCCGCGAGAAAGACGAGCGCTCGTGCCGTCGGCGCTGCGCTCAACGCTTGAATCGCGCCAAAGCCGCGTCGAAGAGGGCCGACTCAAATCGTGCGTCGTCGCCCTTTCGCCACGTCGCCACTCGGAGCGACAGACGACAGACGCCTTGCATCACAGGATGGCCGCGAAGCGTTCCTTCAGGAGATCGTATTCGGGCCCCAGCTTGGTCGGAAGCTCGCCGAGCTTTGCCTGCTGGTGCAGGTAGGCGAAACGGGCGACGAGGTCATCGGCCGTCGTGGTGCGAACGGAGCTCAAGCTCGTACCTTCCCACGGCGGCGAGGGCTGGGTGCATGGCGATGAGGAGACCGCCGCGCTCCTCGGCTTCATCGGGCACGTGCTCGCGATGCTACTTCGACACCTGAGTCGCCCGCAAAGGCCATCGTCATCGGCCTAGCGAGCGAGCGGCCGCCCCAGCTTCCACGCTGAACCAGTATGCTCGAGCCATCTTGAGCTTTGCCGTGGGGGAGCGCTTCGGGCGCTATGAAATCGAAGGGACGCTCGGCGAGGGGGGCATGGGCACGGTCTACCGCGCCACCGATACCCGGCTCGGGCGGCGCGTCGCGCTCAAGGTGGTCCGCGCCGACCGCGCGACGGATCTCGCCACCCGGGCGAAGGCAGCGACGGCGCTCGTCCAGGAAGCGAGGGCCGCTGCGACGCTAGAGCACGTCAACGCGGTATCGATCTACGACGTGGGACAGGAGGGGGACACGACGTTCATCGCGATGGAGCTCGTGAGCGGCCGTTCCCTGCGCGCGTGCATCGGCGACGGGTCGGTCCCCATGGCGACGCGCGTCCGCTGGGTGCGCGACGTGGCGCGCGTCCTCGACGCGGCACACGCGCGCGGGCTCGTGCACCGCGACGTGAAGCCGGAGAACGTGATGGTGCGCGAGGATGGGACCATCAAGGTGCTCGACTTCGGGATTGCCTGGGTGCGTGGCGACGCCGCGCCCCCTGCAACGGGCGCACACCGGCGCGAGGAGATCGTCGAGTCGTGGCGCTCGACGTTCACGCGCGACGGAGTGTTCATCGGCACACCTCGTTACATGTCGCCCGAGCAAATCGCGGGGGCGCCGATCGACGGGCGATCCGACCAGTTCTCGTGGGGTGTCCTCGCCTACGAGCTCCTCGCGCAGAGGCCTCCGTGGCTCGGCGAGACCGCGAGCCTGGGGACGGCGCTCTTCGAAATCGTCGAGGCTGAGCCCCCTCCGCTGCGCACGGTCGCGCCCGACGTGCCTGCCGGCGTCGAGCAGGTGGTGTCTCGCACGCTGCGCAAGCGCCCGGAAGAGCGATTCGCGTCGATGCACGACGTGGTCGAAGCGCTCGACCTCAGCCTCGAAGGGGGGCGCGCGAGGAGACGATGGGTCGCTCCGACGGCGGGCGCCGTGGGCCTCGTGGGGGTCGCGCTCGCGCTCAAGCTCACGCTCCCTCGTGTGGCACACGAGCCGATGCACCCGAGCGGAGCCTCGCCAGCCGTCGCGACGAGCACCGCCATGACTCGCTTCGAGACGGCGCCTCACGTGCTCCTCTTCCTGGATGCAGCCAAGGGGGTCGCCCTCAAGGAGGGCGCGGTATCGAGATGGTCCGACCAGTCCGGGCTGGGCAACGACGCCGTCGCGGGCTCTCTCGCGCCGACGTTCGTCGAGAGCGCGATCCACGGTCTCCCCGCCGTGCATTTCGATGGGGGCCAGCACATGGTCGTCGCGGACGCCCTCTCCTTGCAGATCGGTAAGCTCGACTTCACCGTGGAGGTGGTCGCAAGACACACGCGCCCGCTACCCAGGGGCATCGCGGACGGCTACAGCGTCGCGACAAGCTACGGAATGCTCTACGGCAAGGTGGAGCTCCCCGAGCCTTTCACCGGCATCGCGCTCTTCGTGAACCACCCGCACCCGATACCGAGCACCCGGTTCGGCGTTCAGACCTCATGGAACGACAACGTGGCCACGACGTCGGACGGATTGAACGACGGCAGGCCCCACCTCTTCGGCGCTCGCCGCGAAGGGACGAGTCTGGAGGTCCGGCTGGACGGCGTAGAAGAAGCGCGAATCGTCGTCCCGGTCGCGGACGTGTCGGCTGTGGGGAGACCGGTCTTCCTTGGAGCGAACCCGGGGCCGCGCGGGATCGTGCAGCAGCTCCAGGGGGACATCGCCGAGCTGATCGTCATCAGCGGACCGATCGGGCCGCGAACGTTCGCCGAGCTGGAGGCGGACCTGAAGACCAAGTTCGGCCTCTGAGCCTGGAGGTGGTGCGCCGTCAGCTCACGATCGGCTCGCGTGCTCGAGGCGCCGGACGAGCGTCTCGGCGCGCGCACCCCCCGTGCGCTGCACCGTGGCTCGGGCGTCGGTGAGCAACGCGAGGCGCCGGGGATCGTCGCGCGGAACGAGCTCCGCGAGCTCGAGCGCCGTTTCGGCGAGCGAGTCGGCCCGCCCGAGCGCCTGCGCGAGCATCGCTGCGTCGAAGAGCGCGTCGCGCGCGCGGTCGACCTCTCCCCCTCTCACGTACGCGCGCGACAGATCGAGAAGGAGGTCGAAGCGCGTCGTCTCGCTCGCAGGGATGAAGTCGAGCACGCGGATCGCGCGTACCCAGTGCTTCACGCTTCGGCGGGGGTCACCGGTCCCGAGCGCGTACCGCGCGGCGCGCATGCAGTAGTCGAGCGCCTCGCGCGCCGTGCCGGTGGGGGCCGCGCGGACGAAGTGGCGCGCGATCTGGGCCGCGTGCTGCTCCAGCGCGGGGCCGTAGTGCGCCTCCAGAGCAAGCGCCACTGACCGGTGACGCGCCGCGCGCTCCGATGCGGAGAGGCGCGCGTAGAGCGCGTCGGCGACCATGGGGTGTACGAAGCGGTAGTCGCCTTCGTCCACGCGCGCGACCACGCGCGCCCGCCGCGCTTCTTCGAGGCGATCGAGGAGGACGTCCGGACCGAGCGCGGTGATCCGCGCGAGCAGGGCGAAGGTGAAGGACTTCCCCAGCACGGCGGCCCAGGCGAGGGTGTCGCGCGCCTCCGCCGATACGCCTTCGAGGTGGCGTACCGCCGATTCGAGCATTCTCTGCCTCATGTCGATCGACGTCGCCACCGTGCGCGCCTCGTCCTCCAGCGCGCGCGCGGCCCACTCGGTCTCCAGGACCTGCTGGATGAACAGCGGGCAACCGCCGGTGCGCTCGTGAACGGCGGCGCAGAGCGGCTCCGGGGGCTCCACCCCCTTCCGTGCCTTGATGAGCTGGCGGGTCTCGTCGCGCGAGAGACCCCGGAGCTCGAGGTGGACGCCTCCGTACTCGCCGAGGAGGCGCCCCCTCGCACGCGAGCGCGCGTCGTCCGCATGCACCGTGTCGCAGAGCGTGCCGATGACGAACAGGGGAGCCTCGCGCGCCTCGCGCGCCACGAAGCGAAGGAGATCGACCGTCCCTTCGTCCGCCCACTGAAGGTCGTCGAACGCCAGGACCCGCGGGCGCGCGCGCCCGAGCGCGAACAACGCGCGCGCGACCAGGTCGTATGCGCGGTCCGCGCCGCGCTCCGCGAGCGCAGCGCATGCCGCGCGCGCCGGCTCTGCGTCGGCCCCGCCGCCGCGCGCGATCGCGTCGAGGATCGTGAGCCACGGGCGAAACGGTGTCCCTACGACGGTCTCATGGCACCGCGCGAGGTGGACGTCGACTTGCTGCGACCGTGCGCGCGCGGCGACCTCTTCGAGAAGGCGCGTCTTTCCGATACCGGCGACGCCTTGAATCCACGTGAACGCGGCGCGCCCGGCGACGGCACCGGCGAGCTGCGCCCCGATCGCGGCGAGCGGCACCTCGCGCCCCACCAGCGGGTCCCCGAGCATGGCCGCCGGCGCCTCGACCGGGATCTCCACGACGGGCGCGTCGAACCGGAAGCCGTGGGAACGGACCGTCACGATGATCTCGCGCGCGTCGTCGCCGATCGCGCGACGCGCCTCGCCGACCGCGCGCGTGATCGCGTCCTCGCCGACCTTCACGTCGCGCCAGACGGCATCGAGCAGCTCCGACCGCGCGACGGCTCGCGAGCGATGGCGCACGAGGTAGAGGATGAGCTCCAACACCTTGGGCTCGACCGCGACACGCTCGCCCTTCCGGCGAAGCTCGAACCGCCCCGGGTGAAGCTCGCAGTCGCCGAACCGGAGGAGCACGGCTCAAGCATAGCCCCGGCCTCGAATGGACGGGACCTGGCGAGGGCGGCGCGCGAAGAGAGATCGGGAAACGATCGGGAAGGGATCGGAAAGCGCGGCGTGGTAAGAGCCCTCATGGGCGTGGACACGCCTTCGATTCGACAAGCACGGGGGGAGGACGCTCCGGTGATCGCGGCAGCCGAGCGCGTGATCGCGAGCGTTCCGGGGAGGCTCGCGCCCTTGCCCGACGAGATCGACGACGACGACGTTCGAAAGAAGATCCTCGAGCTCGACGATCGCGGCATGTATCTCGTCGCCGAGCACGCGGGCACGGTCATCGGGCATGCGTTCTTGGAGCCGCTCGCGCTCGCGGTAACGGCGCACGTCTTCAGGCTGACGGTCGCCGTTCACGAAGGACATCAACGCCAAGGCGTCGGGAGGGCGCTCATGAACGAGCTCCTACGCTGGGCGAGGTCGGATCCGCGCGTCGAAAAAGTCGAGCTCCAGGTGCGCGCATCCAACGGTCCCGCGATCGCGCTTTATCGATCGCTCGGGTTCGTCGAGGAGGGGCGCAAGACGAGGCGGCTGAAGATCGGCCCGAAGGAGTACGTCGACGACATCTACATGGCGCTGTGGGTCGGCCCGTAGAGCGCCTTACGCGCTCGTCGAGCGGGCTCGGACTGGCGATTGGGGCAAAATCGAAGACGAGGCGGGTCGCGGTGCCGCCGCTTCCCGCCACGAATCGGAGCGTCCGATCTGCGGCCGCCGCGTCGATGTACGCGAGGACCCCTTCCCAGACGAAGAGCGCATCGGCGCCCGGACGGAAGCCGCGCTCCCGGAGCGCAGTCCATAAGGCCCCTTCGAAGTCCGGCGCGCTGAAATCGCACGGGACGTGCGCGACCCAGGATGGCAACGGGACGTGCCCGGCCGCGAGCAGCTCGCGCTTCTTCTCGAGCTGCGCCGCAAAGTCCACTTCGTAGACTCTCGCGTCGTTCGCTGCGAGCTCGGCCATCCTCAGCGCCCGCGCGTCGAACCCGGCCCCGAGGAGGACCACTTGCTTGATCCCCACGCCGAGCCCTTCACGCACGAAGTCGTCGATGAACCTCGTCCGCAGGCGGATCGCGTCGACGAAGAACGGGAGCTGCATGAAGCGCTCCGTCCCCTCCTTGGCGTGAGCGCCTGCGGCGCTGAAGATCGCGGCGTAGGGGTCGTCGAAGAGGCGCTCCGGCGCGGGACGCTCTCGCTCCAGGGCGCGGATCGAGGCGATCGCGAACGCGGTGTCGGCGGCGGTGACCATTGGCTAGCCCACCTCGAGGTCGTAGACCGGCAGTGGAAAGCTATGCATCCCGGCGCGAAGATCCGGCCGCGACATGCCTGGACCTTACCAGAGCGGCACTTCGTGACATGGCGTTAGACGCACGGCTCGCATGCACCCGCCGCGCGTTCCGCCATACCAGTCGGTGATTGCGCTCGTCGTCATCTCGGCGGCCAGCGCGTACTTCGTGACCCTCGCCCGACGCCGGGGCCACGTTATCGCGCAGTCCTGGCAGAGGAGCGCCGGAGACGTCCATGGCACGATCGTGCTTGCCGACGCAGCCGCCTGACAGAAGGCCGCGGCGGGCAGTTGCGTTCACGCTGCGGCAAGGATGCGCGCGTCTGGTTTCACGGTCTTCACCCCAACCACGAGCAGGTAGAGGACCATCGCGATCTCCGCGACGGCTGACGGGATCGTGACGACGACGTTGATCCGCTCGCCGTAGTCGGGGCCCAGGAACACCGCGAGCAAGCCGACGAGGTAGCAGACGCCTCCCACCACGAGCAGGACACCCAGTACCTTGGGAAACATCCCCGACTTGTGGGCGAGGTAGCCCAGCGGCACCAGCCACAGGCCAAAGAAGATCTGCGCGATGAGGAAGCCGTAGTGGTGGAGGTCGAGCAAGAGGAGGACGAGAGCGCTCGAACCTGCGGCGCCGAGCGCGGTCGCGTAGGAAGGGGCAGTGGCGACGCGCACGCTCTCGAACTGGAAAACATCGTTGAGGCACACGATGGCCGCGCCGACCGCGACGAGGACGACCATGACCCCGGCCGCCCCCTCGTGCACGTGCTTCAGCAATCGGTAGAAGGTCAGCGCGAGAAAGATCCAGATTGTCGCCTGGATCAGATCAGCGACGACGCCGATGCGGACTAGTCCGGAGCTCGCCGCCACGTTCGCCGCGGTGGTCGCCGCAGCGCCCGCCACGTACACCTTTGCGACGACGTATCCGAAGGCGAAGCCGGCGAAGATACCGTTGAGCAGGTAGAGGACGCCGGCGATTCTCGCGAGACGCTTTGGTGAGCTCATCGTGTCTCCATCGGCGGCTGGCGAGAGTTGGTCATCATGCAAGTCTGCCGAGCGCGGAGACCCGGGCCCGCCGCGCGAGCGCACTTGTTCTCTACAGGTCTGGAGCCCCACCGACGCCGATCGCGCCGGCTCGTGACCGTAACGTGACTGAGCTCATCCGAAGCTGCACGCTCGTGCTCGGATCGCGGCTCAGCCCCCCGGGTTGAAAACTATTGGGTAGACCACCGTTACGACGCCGCCGCGCGGAGCTGGGAACGACAGCTTCTGAAACTCGTGCACGATGCACGCGACTGCCTGCGCGTCGGGGAGGGTCGAGCCTTCGTCGGCGGCGCTCGACACCGTTCCGTCCAGCGCGATCGTGAACTTCACGCGCGCCGTCCCCGTGAGCGTCGCGCTCCGCGCGAGCCCCTGCTCGTAGCACTCGCGAAGCGCCCCGAAGTGCTGGCGCACGATCCCCTGGATCTCCTTGGGCGCGAGGCTCCCCGTGCTGAGCGGGTCGGCCACGAGAGCGCCTTCGCGCAGGCTCTTGCCCGGTCCGAGCGGATCGCCCGCGCCTCTGGGCTTGACCACGCTGAGGTTCACGTTCATCGCCCGCGGGCGCCCAGCTGCTCCCGGCTGCGCGCTCTCGCGCGTGGTCGCCGACACGGCGTCCACGGTTGCGGCGATCCCGCCGTAGTCGAGGGCGTCGTCCACGTACACGATGGCCTGATCCACCACGGCGTCGGAGGGGGACTGGTGCGCGCTGTGCTCTTTCCACGTCTTCGCGACGCGATCCGAAAGATCGGCGAGCGACGCGACGTCGACCGTCGAGACGACGGTCGAGGGCGTCTGCCAGACGAGGACGTACTTGCCGCTGCTCGCCTCCACGCGCAACCGGTCGCCGGGGGGTCCAGGGCGACCGGTCGGTGACGGGACAATCGCGTCGACGTCGAGGTGGCCGACGCCGCCGTCAGGCGTGCGCACCGCGAGTTGCTCGTTCGGGTAACCGGCGAACGCCGCGGTCTGGAAGACGCTCTTCATGACGACCGACGGGGTCGCGCGGTCGAGAGCGAGCCGAACGACGCCGGGGAAGCTCGCGCCGGGGTTCTTGGCAACCCAGGCCTGGCGCGCGTTCTTCAGGTTCTCGAACAGGCCGTCGATGCGCTGCAGGCGGCCGCTGGCGACGATCGGCGCGGTGTCCCCGACGACGACCCCGCCCACGTCGATCCGCGTGCCGACGACGGTGACCGTCGGAGCCGCGCTGTCGACGCCGGCGACCGCGTGGCTCATCCTCGGGAGCTCGACCCCAGGCGGTGCGGCGGCCGAAGCGGCGGGTTGCACGGGCTGCACCCCCACCGGATTGCCCGACTGCGCAGGGGGAGCCGCGCACGACGGCGCCAAGCTTGCGAGCGCCAACGCCGCGATCGATCGCGGGATCCCCTCCATTTCCGAACCTCCGCGCGTGCGGTACCGCGAGGTAGGGGCGGAGATCAAGGCGCCCGGCGAATCGACCGGCGATACCCTCGGTGCCAAGCTCTCCGAGACGAGTTTGTTTCGCGGTGCGAGTACAGCGACCAGCCAGCCTTGACGTCGTCTTCGATCGAGCGCCTCCTACGGCGCCTGGAGGCGAGACATGAAGCTCTTTCACAATCCGTTGTCCCCCAACGTTCGGCGCGTTCGGCTCACGGCTGCAGTGCTCGGGATCGAGCTCGAAGAGAAGAAGCTCGATTTCGCGAAGGGTGAGCACAAGAACCCGGAGTACCTCGCGCTCAACCCGAACGGCGCCGTCCCCACGCTGGTAGACGGCGACTTCGTCCTCACCGAGTCGCGCGCGATCATGCAGTACCTCGCGTCGAAGAAGCCCGAGTCGGGGCTCCTTCCCCGCGACGAGGCCGCGCGTGCCGACGTCACGCGCTGGCAATTCTGGGACGCCTCGCACTTCTCGCCGAACTGCGCGACGATCGCGTTCGAGAAGCTCCTCAAGGGGATGATGGGACTGGGCGACCCCGACGCGCGCAAGGTCGAAGAGGCGCTCGGCAACTTCCGCCGCTTCGCTGGGGTGCTGAACAAGCGCCTCGAAGGAAAGCAGTATGTCGTCGGCAGCGCGCTCACGGTCGCCGACCTCACGCTCGCGTCGTCGCTCATGTACGCGAAGCAAGCGGAGCTCCCGCTCGCGGAGTTCCCCGCCGTGCAGGCGTGGTTTTCGCGCATCAGCGACATGGATGCGTGGAAGAAGACGACACCGTGACGGCGGAGAGGTGATTGGGCGCTCAAACTCACCGCTTCCGCCCTTCCGACCTTCCTGTTCAAAATCCGAGGCCTCGGTTTCCGTGACGGGGCGGGGGGGTGCGCTCGAGCGGCGGCCGCGCGACAACGTGTCCTCCCCTTACCGAGCGCCCGCGCCAGGGTCCGCTCGTGTGGCGCACCTCGGCCTGCGGCATGCGCGATGCACGCTCCGTAGGACATGAAGAACGCGATCCTCGCCCTGGGTGCGTGCGCGCTGCTCTGTGCGTGCGCCGATTCCGCGCAATCCGTGGCACTCGCGCGTGCCGCAAACGACCTCGCTTGTCCCGAAGCGTCGATCGTGGTCCACGAAGCCGTCGCCGGGACCGTCGATGCGGCCGGATGCGGGCGGCGAGCGACGTACACGTGCCCGCGCTCCGATGCGCACCGCGTGTGCATCCGCGAAGATGCGACGGGAGCGCCCGTGAGCACTACGGCGGGAGCTCAGAGCCGGCCGTAGAGACGCGCGCCGCCTCATCATCCCAGCACCTCCCGTACCTTGCGAGCCAGCGACTCCGGCGTGATCGGCTTCTGGAAAACCGCGACCCCCGTCGCCGGCACGCCGTGGCGCGACAGCGACTCGTAGGCGTGACCGGACATGTAGAGGACCTTCATCTCCGGACGGAGCACGGCGAGCCTCCTTGCGAGGTCGCTGCCGCTCATGCGCGGCATGACGACATCGGTGAGCAAGAGGTCGATCCTCCCCCGGTGCTGCTCGCAGATGAGGAGTGCCTCACCGGCGTTCTCCGCTTCCAGCACGTCGTAGCCGCACCGGCGCAAGACCGAGCGCGCGGCCGCGCGGACCTGCGGCTCGTCCTCCGTGAGGAGAATCGTCTCCGTTCCGCGGAGCGCCTCGCCGGACTGCGTCACCATCGCGCGCGTGCCCGCGTCGCCCTCGACGCGCGGGAAGAAGACCCGGAACGTCGCCCCTTTGCCCAGAGCACTGTCCACCCGGATGGCTCCACCACTCTGCTCCACGATTCCGAACACTGTCGCGAGCCCGAGGCCGGTGCCTTTTCCCTTCTCCTTCGTCGTGAAGAACGGCTCGAAGATCCGCTTGCGCGTCTCCGTGTCCATCCCCGTGCCCGTGTCCGCGACGGTGAGCTCCACGTATTGGCCGGCCTCGAGCCCCGCGTGCTCGGCGTTGCGTGCGGGGTAAGTTTTCACGTTTGCCGTCCCGAGGGTCAGCCTCCCACCTTGCGGCATCGCGTCGCGCGCGTTCACGGCGAGGTTCATGATGACGCGCTCGATCTGACCGGGGTCCGCCTCGATGAGGCACTCCGATCTGGTCTCCGGAAGCACGAGGTCGATGTCCTCGCCTAGGATCCCTTCGAGCATCCTCTTCATCCCGGCCACGGTCTGCCCCAGCTCCAGCACCGTCGGGCGGAGAGCTTGTTGATGACTGAACGCGAGGAGCTGGCGCGTGAGACCGGCGGCGCTCTCGGCGGCTTGGCGCACGGCCTCCGCGTCCTCGCGGAGCTCGCCCGGCTCGAGGGCACCCAGAAGGAGGCCGGTGTAGCTGAGGATGACGGACAGCATGTTGTTGAAGTCGTGAGCCACGCCCCCGGCGAGCCGGCCGAGCGCTTCGAGCTTCTGCGTCTGGGCCAGTCGCTCCTCCGCCTGGATGACGGTCGTGATGTCGTCCGCAAACCCGACGAAGCACGTGATCTCGCCGTCTTCGCCTCGGACAGGAAGCGAGCGATCGCGGATCCATCGCTGCGAGCCATCGGGGCGGAGGATCCGGTAGGTGATCTCGATCATCCCGTCGCGTTGCCGCGTCAGCCATGCCTCGACTCTCGCGCGGTCCGCCGGGTGAACGCCGTCGAGCCAGGAGCGCGGTGCCTCTCGCAGGCTCTGGCGCGTCCGACCCCAGGTGGCTTCGTAGCCGGGGCTCACGTAGAGGATCGTGGACCTCGTCGCATCGATCATCCAGAAGACCTCGCGGATGTTCTCCGCGAGCGCGCGGAAGCGCTCCTCGCTGGCGCGGAGCTCCACGGTCGCCGCCCTCTCTTTGGTTATGTCGCGCGCGACGCCGATGATCCGGTGGACTCGCCCCTCTTTGTCGAAGACGGGGATGAGAGTCGTCTTGAACGCGCGCCGGCCGCCGGGGAGAGACAGCTCCTCTTCATAGCTAATGGGTCTGGCCGCTGCGACGCACCGCCGGTAGTTGGCGGTGAGGACGGACGCGAGGTCCGCAGGGAAGAGCTCCTCGATGTACCGCCCGGATGCCCTCCGGCTCGAAATGCCGACGAGCTGCTCCTCGGAAGGATTGAAGCCCGCGATGCGAAAACGCCCGTCGCGAGTGACGTCGAGCAGGAAGATCCCATCGTGCGAATATTCGAAGAGCTCGCGATAGCGTTGTTCGTGCTCGCAGGCGTCCGTCTTCGCAATCACCGTCTGTCCCATGCAACGGAACGGTGGGGCCGCTCCTCGGTTGCGGTGGGGCCGGAGACGTCAGAACGGGAGGCCGGTCACGCCAATGGCTGGACGTGTTCGCTAGACGTAGGAGCGCTCCCGCGATGGGGCCACGCCAGTCCATCGCTTGTACATCCGGCGGAAACCGCTGAGATCCGCGAAGCCCAAAAGGAACGCAATCTCCGTGATCGACATGCGCTTTTCCTTCACGAGCCGCTCCGCGAGCTCGCGGCGAACAGACCCGACGATCTCCGCGAAGCTCGTCGCATGCTCCTCGAGCCGTCGCTGGACGGTCCGGGGCGAAGCGTGCAAGCGGCGCGCGACCGTGGCGAGGGTGGGACGACCGTCGAGGAGCGCTTGCGTGACGACGGCACGAACGCGCTCCACGAACGAGTCGTTTTTGGGCAACCGCCCGACGAGCTCCTTGAGGTAGCGCTCGAGGATCTGCTCGACGCCCGGGTTCGACGTCTTGACCGGCAGTGCGAGGTCGTCCGCGCTGAGCGCGAGCTCGGACATCGCGCATCCGAAGCGAACTGGGGCGCGAAAGATCGCGGCGTGCGGCCGTGTGTCCGCGGGCGCGACGTGGGCGAACCTCACCTCGCGCGGCGCGACATCGTGCCCGGTCAGCTCCCGGGCGCGGACCACCATAACGGTCATGAAAGCCTCGACCTCGTGAGGCGGCGTGCGCTCGACGCGACTCAGTCGAGCGACGCCCCCCTCGCTCTCGAGCCGAACGGCCCAGGCATCGGAGAGCACGCGATGAAACTGGAGCAGGCGACCGAACGCCTCTCCGAGCGTGCTGCTGAAGTACAGCGCGTAGTCGAGCGCGTCGAACGCGCCAATCGTCGCTTGCTCGGCGACGTGCAATCCGAACGCACCGTCGTGCGCCAGCTCGGGAACGGCGACCCAGGCGTGAAACCGACTCGTCTCGGGGATGCGGTAGTCGTACTCGTCGAGCTTCGCCGGAGACACGCCGATTTCGCGGAGGACCTCGGCGGTGTCCACGCCGCGGGCGCGAGCGAAGCGGAGCATCGGACGGAGCGAGACGATGCTTGCCGTGCCACTCCCTTTCCAGTGCGCGGCCTTCGCCCCCCCTAGCATCAGAGCAGTCTACGCCCACCCGCGGACATGGAACGCCTCATCGGCTCAGGCTAGTAGCGTCACTGGATGATGCGAGGGCAGACATGGAGGCACGTGCAGACGAAGGCGCCGACCGTCGCGACGCGATTGAGCGCTGCTCCGGCGCTCAAGTCGGGTCCTGCTCCCGCGCTCAAGGAAGTGGTGCTTTCGCAGTCCTGCCAGTCGTACCCTGCGGCACACGCGGGGAGGGGGGCACCGTCGGACTCGAAGGGGCGCAACGTCGTCTGGTCGCCGGCCAGCGCCGCGAGCGCGATGACGCGGACCGAGGTCCTCTTGTCCTTCAGGTACGGCAGAAGCGCGTCCCGTCCGACGAGCTTCACGAGCTCGGGCCCATAGGCTAGCGGCTCGGCCGAGCCGGCGCCGGCGACTCCGGGCACTGTCACGGCGCGGAGGAACGCATCGACCTCGCCCGCCTTGATCCTGTGGAGGAGGACGTTCGCGGCTCCGAGACGGACGCCGCCGCCGCGCGCGAGGAGCGCCCAGAGACGGGGCGTCGTCGATAGACGGTCAACGAAGGCGTCGATGGCTTCGAAGGCGCGGGTCCTCGCGTCTCTCCCTGTTGTGGGGGCGGCGGCGATCGCGAGGAGGCGGTCGATCGCAGGAGGATCGAGGGAGCCGGCGTTCGAGGCGAGTACACCGAGCAGAGTCGCGCGACGATCGTCGGGGGCCGCAGTGTCCTCGGCGAGATCGAGGATGGTTCCGATCGAGGGGCCCCCCAGCGCCACCATCGCCGCGGTGACGTGCTTGATCCCGTCTCGCGAATAGACCGACAGCTGCTGCTCGACTTGGGCTTGCGTGGCCCTCACCTTTGCGCGGCGATTCGCGTCGAGGATTGCCGCCATGTCGCGCTCACGCCAGGGGGCGCCGCGCAAGATCGCGGCAAGCTCGTCGCCGTCCGCGCGCCTGTCGGCGTCGCCGTCGACCTCGCGAAGGACGCGCGCGATCCGTTCGATCGATCCGTGCGGACCGGCGAGCGTGAGGACGCCGCGCGATGCTCCCGGGCCGAGGAGGCGGACGGTCTCGGGGAGGCTGTAGCGCTGCGTCCGGTCGGTCATGCGATCCGGCAGCGACGTGCGCACCCACGCGAGGAGCGCCCCCCGGAACGCCGCGCTCCGCCCCGCATCGGCGACGAGCCCGCGGGCGAGCAGCAAGTGGAGCGCGTCCTTCGCGGGGAGGGATGGATCCGGAGAGTCCTCCACGCGCGCGCGCCCGGTCTCGGCGATCAGCTCGGGACCGATCGCCTCGACGACGTTCGCGCGCCCGGATTCGGTCGACGCGGCCAGCGCGTCGGCGAGCATCGGGAGCCCGACCCGTCGATTTCTTCGCTCGAGACGAACGAGCGCGAGGGCGGCGTCGCGCCGGAGCGCGATCGCGGCGCCGTCGTCGCGGACGACCTTGGCGAGGCGCTCCGGGCCGTCCTCGGACGTCTCCCAGCGCGCGACGTCCTCGGGGGAAGCGCGGCACGCGGTGAGCGCGACGACGAGGCCGGCGAAGAGGACGGCGCGCCGGATCATTCCGCCACCGTCGCGTCGAGCGGCTTCACGAGGCCGATGTCCTCGACGAGCTCCCCGCCGCTCGCGTCCCGGGCGATGGCATCGCGCGTCGCGACGAGCGTCGCGACGTCGATGTGGGGCTCCGCGGCGAGCCAGACCACGTCCATGTCCATCTCGGGTGCCTGTTCGTGGATGCGGGCGATGCAGTCGCGGAGCGCGCCGAACGCACGCATCCCGTCCGGACCGTTCGGGACGGCGAGACCCGCCCCGGTGGACTTGCACCCTGGGGCGACGTTCTGCCCTCCCACGCTCACGCCGAATCCCTCTTGGCGAATGGCGATCACGGGCACGGCCCCCTGCGGGCGTGGCCGGCGTCGGGGGCCCGACCTGGGAGAGAACGCTGGGTTCCGAAGAACCAGGTTCTCGGTGCCGGCCGGAGCCACGAGATCCGAGAGCGGCACGACCGCGACGCCGTCCGGGCCGCGCACGGCGAGACCGACGGCGTCTTCGTGCGCCTGCCCCGAGGTCGCGACCACCTCGGCGAGCACGCGGTAGGGGGTCCGCGCGTCGGCGGCGACGACGACCACGGAGGGAGACGTCGACACTTTGACTTCGACGTCTACCGACGCCTCGAGATCGGGCGGTAACCGCGGGGCCCCGCTGACGGCGTGGTCGAGCGGCGTGATGATGTAGTCGTCACGAAAGCCGTCGAGCTTGTCATCGGCCGACAGGCCGAGCCGAGCATCGGAGGGGATGCGCGCGATCGGGAAGCGATCTCCTGCGACGCGGACGACGTCGTGGTCAACGACGACGACCACGCCCACGCGGCTCGTGCCCCCCTCGACCCATTTGCTCTGCGGGAGCGTCAGGTCGGGCGAGGCCGCCGCAACGGCCAGCGAGCCTGGAGCGCCCGATGGTGCCGACGTGTGGCACGCGGACGCGAGGAGGAGGAACGCCGCGCGGAGCGGGAGGCGGCGCAAGGGCATGCACGCTCAGGGTATCGGCGGGGATCTCGCTGCGCTACATCCCCATCGTCGTCGACGGCGTCCCGACCGCCCCGGCTGGCCCGGGGGGGGGTTGGCGACGTGGGGTGATACCCTCGCTCGTGCACTTCTCCACGAGAAGAGAGGACCGCGTGAACGACGATGGCCCCGAGACCCCCGAAGCAGCCGGCCGCAGCGGAGCCCAGACCGCTCCCCCGACCGTCTGCGGCGGAGACGGTCTTCGCGCAATCTACCGACGACGTTCGGAGCGCTTCGCCTCTCGACGCGCCGCCGGCGATTCTGGCGGACCTGATGGTTTGCGCGCTGCTTCGCCCCGGCGGATGCTTGGTCTCGCTCGATCCAGAGGGGGAGTCTGCCGCCCTGGCGATTCGCCGCGGGAATGCGACGATCGCCGAGTTTGGGGTGTCGGGTGATGTCGCCGCAGCAGCAATCGGTCGCCTGGCGCTCATGACGGGGCTAGACCCACTCGCCGAGAGAGGCTCGCTCGTGGGCCCTCGGGCCGCGCGCCTCGCCGTCCGCGTCGGTGGAGATGACGCGGAGATTCTCGTGACGCTCGGCGCGACGGGGCTCGGCGTGTCCGCTGAGCTACGACTGCTCTCGCTCCACGGAAGAGCGATCGAGCATCGGCCACTGTCCCAGCTCCGACGCTGCACATCGTGTGGGGCCTTCCAGCCCCCTACGCGCGAGCGTTGCGAGGTCGACGGCGGGGCGCTCCGGGAGCTATTCGACGATCCCAAACCCGGTGGAACGATCGGCGTCTACCGTCTCCTCTCGAAGCTCGGTGAGGGCGCCACGGGCGAGGTCTTCGCCGCCGAGCACGCGCTCATCGAACGACGCGTCGCGATCAAGGTGCTTCGCGCATCCATGGTGTCGGAGCCGGCCTCCGAGTCGCGCTTCCTCTTCGAGGCGCGGGCCGCGACTCGGATACACCATCCGAACGTCGTCGAGGTCACGGACTACGGCGTTCTCCCGAGCGGTTCCCCGTTCATCGTGATGGAACGGCTCGTGGGAGACTCTCTCGAGCGCAGGCTCGAGCCCGCACGAGCTCTCGAGCCGACGGCCGCGCTCCGGATCGCGCGCGCCACGGCTCTCGGCCTCTGTGCCGCTCACGACGGAGGGGTGATTCACAACGATCTGAAGCCGTCGAATGTGATCTTGCTCCATGACTCGACCGACGAGGCGCCAAAGCTCAAGATCGTCGATTTCGGCGCCGCTTCCATCGCGGGAGCGAAGGACGACGGTGTCATCGTGGGCACCGCGGCGTACATGGCGCCGGAGCGGATCTACGGCGAGCCGAGCGATGTCCGCTCGGACGTCTACTCCCTGGGGATCATGCTCTATCGCATGCTGAGCGGAAGGCTCCCCTTCGCGGGGGAGACCGCGAACGCGATGTTCCGCGCGCACGTGAAAGACGCACCGAGGCCGCTCACGAGCCCGTTCGGCGTACTGCCTGGCCGCGTCGGGCGTCTCCTGGCGCGTGCGCTGGAAAAGAAGCCGAGCGAGCGGTATCAGACGATGGAGCAAGTAGTCGTCGATATCGATCACGCGCTCCGTTCTTTGGAGACCGCCGGCTGGCGGAGGTGGCTCCCGTGACGACACCCGATGCAGGTGCGGTGACGATCCTCTTCGTCGACGACGAGCCCGCGGTGCTTCGCGCGATCTCGCGCGTCGTGGGCACCCAGACACGGTTCAGAGTCCTCACGGCAACGAGCGCCAAGGAAGCTCTCGCCGTCCTCGGGACCTCTGCCGTGGACGTGCTCGTCTCCGACATCGACATGCCCGAGATGAGCGGTTTGGAGCTCGTGCGCGCCGCGCGTCGCGACTTCCCGAGCACGCTGCGCATTCTGCTGACGGGTGCAGGCACGATGGACCGCGCGGTCAACGCGATCAACGAAGGGGAGGTCGTCCGTTTCTTCACCAAGCCGTTCGAGCCGGACATGCTCGTCCATGCGTTGGAGGAGCTCGTCGATCGCGTACAGAGGCTTCGCCGCGAGCGCGAGGCGGAAGCCCATCGGGAGCGACGCGACCAGTTCTTCGCCTGGATCGAAGAGCGCTACCCCGGCACTTTGGCACTTGCCCGGAATGACAATGCTGCGGTCGTCATCGACGTCGCGCGCTTGCGCGCCCACTTCGAGGGCGCCTCGCCCGAGGTTCGCGCGCTGCTGAGCGTCATCGAGTAGCGCGCGGCGGCGGCGCTTCCGCGACCGGCACGGTGAACGTGACGGCGGTCCCCTGCGTCGGAGTGCTCTCGATGCTCATCGATCCGCCCATCAGGTCGACGAGCTTCGAGGCGATCGTCAGACCGAGGCCCACGCCGCCGTGGGCGCGGGTCGCCGAGTCGTCGGCCTGCACGAAAGCGTCCGTCACTCGGGCGAGGGCGTCTCTGGAGATTCCGGGGCCGGTGTCGAAGACGACGAAGCGGAGGCGCAGTTGTCCGTCGCCGGAAGCCTCGTGCTCGACCTGCACGCGAGCTCCACCCCGGCAGGTGAACCTCACTGCGTTGTTCAGGAGACAATCGATGACCTGTCGGAGTCTCGGCCCGTCGCCGAGCACGGCTTCGGGGATCCCCTCGGCGACGCTGCATTCGAGCGAGAGTCCGCGGCTCCTCGCGCGCTCGGCGTACGAGTCCATGATCGAGGTCATGGTCTCTCGAAGGTCGAAGCGGAGCGTCGTCAGGTGGACACGGTCCTGGTTCAGCTGCGCGAAGTCGAGAAGTCTTCGGAGCAGACCGTGGAGCTCGTCGCCCGAGCGCTTGACTGTCAGCATGTGGCCGCGCGCTTCGACCGGCTCCTCGCAGTCGAGCGCCAACTCTGCGAAACCGAGAATCTGTGCCATCGGGGTCAAGAGCTCATGACTGATCTTGGATAGGAACTCTCGCTTTGCGCGCGCGGCGACCCCCGCGGCCTCGCGAGCTCGTTCTAGCTCGTCGATGAGCGAGCACAGAGCCTCGTTGTCGAGCGCGAGCTGCTTGGCGCGCTCCGCGCCGTGGGCGCGCATCGCGGCGGCGACCACCTGGAGCAACAGCCCAGGGTCGACGGGCTTCGCGAGGTAGCGGACGACGCCCGGTCGGACCGCTCTCATCGCCGTCTCGACGTTGGGGGTGCCCGTGACGAGGACGAAGGGGACGTCGATCCCGTCGCCCCTCGCCCTCTCGACGAGGTCGATGCCGCTCATCCCCCCCGGCATCGAGACGTCGCTGACGACGACGTCGAAGGAGCGGCTCCCCAGCGCTTCGAGCGCCCGCACAGGTCTCGACACGCTGCTCACCTCGTATCCTGCTCTCGCCAGGGTCCGGTGATAGGCGGCGAGCAAGATTTCGTCGTCATCCACCAGAAGCACACAAGGTCTTTCAGCGGCCGTCGATGTCGGCTTGTGGCCCGCATCTGCGGGAGCGATCGCTTGGGTATCCATCTGCAGGAAGACGGCACACCTCTGGCGATCTTTAGGCTCGCCCCGCTACGACGCCTCTCGCGCGTCGATCGCGCTCACGATGCGGTCGTAGCGGAAGCTGCGGGCGAGCTCGAGAATCTCGGCCGCGGCGGCCTCGGAATGCTCGCGCACTCGTTTCGCGAGCTCCTCGAGGCGCTGTGCGCGCGCGCCGATCGCGGCATCACGCAGCTCGCGCACGAGGTCGTCCGGCAGCTCCTTCAAGAGCCCATGGAGAGGCCGTAGAGCGCGTGTGCCGGTGGAAAGTGTCGCGACCTTCGTCGCATACTCGTACCGAAGGCTCAACAGCTCGCCGATTCGCCGCAGGAGGTCCCCTTCCTCGTAGGGCTTGCGCACGAAGACGTCCGCACCCGCCGCGAGAGCCTCCGGCTCGGCGTCGGCCAGTCCGCTCGCCGTGAGGGCGACGACCTTTGTCTTCGAGCCCGACGCCCGGAGCCGCCGCATGGCTTCGAGTCCGCCCATTCCAGGCATGCGCAGGTCCATCAGCACGAGGTCGGGGTCCCAGCTCGCGTGGACGGCGAGGGCCTCTTCGCCGCTGGCAGCGCCCTTGGTCTCGAACCCGAGCCGCGAGAGCAGCTCGTCGCATAGGGCTCGATTGGTCGCCACGTCGTCCACGACGAGGATCTTGGGGCGGGCCTGGGCCGCCGCGATGCGAACGGGAGCGGGACGAGGATCGTTTTCCGCGAGCGCGGCGCCGGCGAGTTTTGCCTGGAACGTGAAGGTGAACGCGCTCCCGGCGCCGGGCGTGCTCTCCACTGTCACATCGCCTCCCATGAGCTGCGCGAAGTTGCGACTGATTGCGAGGCCGAGGCCCGTTCCCCCGATCCGTGCGCCGGCGGAGAGCTGCTCGAATGCCTGGAAGAGGCGGTGGACCCCCTCGGCGTCGATGCCGATCCCTGTGTCCTCTACCCTGATGCGAACCGTGTGTGTGCCCGCGGCGCTCTCCGTGAAAGACGCGCGGAGGCCGATCTTCCCGCGCTCGGTGAACTTCACTGCGTTGCTCAGGAGGTTGATGACGACCTGCTTGACCTTGCCGGCGTCCGCCTCGAGCCGCTGCGGCAGCGCGGGGTCGCACTCGACGGTCAGTGCGACCCCCTTCATCGCGGTCAGCACGCCGAACATGCTTTCGACGTCGCCGAGCATGGCCCGCAGGTCGAAGGGAACTGGGGACAGCGAAGCGCGGCCCGCCTCGATCTTGGCCATCTCGAGGACGTCGTTGAGGACCTGGAGGAGGTGCCCGCCGCTCGACTGAATGACCTCGACCTTGCGCCGTTGCGCGTCTGCGAGCGCGTCGTCGCGTAGCAGGAGCTGCGCGTAGCCGAGGATCGCGTTCATTGGCGTGCGGATCTCGTGAGAGATGTGTGCCAGAAAGGAGCTCTTGGCACGACTCGCCTGCTCGGCCGCCTCCTTGGCGACGAGGAGCGCCCGCTCGTGCGTGACGTCGCGTGACACCCCGACGATCCGGTACACCTCGGCGTCCGCGTTGCGGATCGGGAACGCTCGATCGCGGATGGAACGAACGGTGCCGTCCGGTCGAACGATGCGATAACTCTCGTCGTAGTCGCCTCGCGCCTGCGTGGTCTCGATCGCGGCACGCACGCGCTTCGCGTCGTCGGGGTGCACGGCGGCGAGCCGCAGGCCAGGGTCGGCGTAGAGCTCCTCCACCGCGCGCCCGTACACCGTGGCGAACGCGGGGCTCACGTACAGAAAGCGAGAGTCCGCGGCATCCGCCAGCCAGACGACCTGGTCGATGCCCTCGGCGATCTGGCGGAGGCGGAGCTCGCTCTCTCGGCGTGCCTCTTCGGCGAGGCTGCGATCGGTTTCGTCCGTGATGAAGGCGGCGGTGACGGGGCCGTCCGGTAGCTCGACCGAGACGGCTTCGAGTCGCGCCGGGAATGTCGTTCCATCCGCGCGCTGCGCGAGCCTCTGATAGGGCGGTACCGGCAGCCCGAGGGCACGCTGACGCATTCGCTCCGCGATGATCGGGCGATCGTGCGGCGCCCAGTGTTCGAGGAGCGAGCGGCCCACGACTTCGTCGTTGCTCTTGTAGCGCCACAGCTCCAGGAACTTCTCGTTCGCATACAAACCGGTCGCCCCGCGCGCGAGGCTGATGGCGAGGGGCGCCTTCTCGATGAACATCCGGAAGCGCAACTCGCTCTCGCGCAACGCCGCGTCGGCGCGGATGCGTTCGGTGATGTCGCTCATGAACCCCACGACCGCAGGCCCGTCGGGGAGATCCATGGGGATGACGCTGACCTCGGCGCGAAGGCGGGAGCCGTCTCGTCTCACCGCGTCCGCCTCGTAATGCGAGGAGATGTCGAGCCCCTCACTCTGCGCGCGGCTGCGCCGGTCGATCTGCTCGCCGATCTCGGACGACCAGAAGTCGATAACTGGCCGTCCAACGAGCTCCTCGCTCCCGTAGCCGAGCATCTTCGCGCACGCTGGGTTCACGTAGAGCGTCATGCCCTCGCGCGAGACTCCGATGCCCATCGGCGCGTTCTCGATGAGCGTGCGGAACCGTACCTCGCTGGCGCGGCTCTCCTGCTCCGCCGCCTCCTTCGCGGCCAGGAGCGCTCGTTCCCTGCGGCGGTTGTCGATGGTGGTGAGCGCGAAGCCGATGTCGGCCGCCATCTCCTCGACGAGCCCTACGATCTCCGTGTCGAAGGCGCTCGGCTCTGCCGAGTAGAGCGTGAGCGTGCCGGTGACCTCGCCGCCCCGGCGTATCGGAGTCGCGGCGCACGAGCCGAACCCCTGCTGGCGCCCGATGTCGCGCCAGAGCGTCGTGCGCCCGTCGTCGTCGAGCTCTCGGAGCGCGACTGTTCGCCCTTCCCTGATCGCCGTCCCGGTGGGGCCTTCAGCGAGCGGTCCGTCGTCCCAGCGGACGTCGAGATCGTCCAGAAAGCCGTGGGCACCTGCTGCTGCGGCAACTTTCACTCGCCCGGTCGCCCGGTCGGCCAGCCCTATCCAGGCGGCCAGGAAGCCGGTGCTCTCGACGCTGATCCGGCAGACCTCTTCGAAGAGGTGTTGCTCCTCGGGCGCGCGGATGAGCAACTCGTTGACGCTCGAGATGGTCCGGAGCATGCGGTTCAGGCGGTGGATTCGACCGGCGTCGGCCCGGCGTGCCGTGACGTCGCGGGTGACTACGACGATGCGCTGCTCGCCGTCGGGCCCGACGACGAGGCGCGCGTTCACCTCGGCCGGGAACGTCGTGCCGTCGGCGCGCACGTGCGTCGCATCGAAGAGACCGCCCCCCACTTTCAGCACGTGGGCCAGGCGCTCGTCGGTCTCGCCCCGCTCCTCGCTCGGCCGGAAGTCGCGGGCGCTCATACGGAGGATCTCGTCGTGGGTTCTCCCGTACAGCTCGGAGGCCCCACGGTTCGCCTCGACGATGCGCCCGTCGACGTCCATGACCACGAGCGCGTCGTTCGCCTGGTCGACCAGGGTGATGTAGCGGGCAGCAACGCGCGACGCCTCCATCCCCAGCGCAGCGCGTTGCGCGCGCGCCGCCCCGAAGGCCATGCCGAAGAGGCCGATCCAGACGCCGATGGCCAGCAGGCGCCGGTTTCGCTGGCGCTCGCCGAGCGGCGCGAGCGCCTCCGAGACGTCCACCTCGACGGCGAGCCACCAGTCCGTTCCCGCGATGGCGCGCGTGACCGTGAGAACCGGGTGGTCGACGCTGTCGCGGTAGTCGAGCCCCTCGCCGAAGGTGTCGTGCCCCCCGGCGCCCGCGCGCACGCTGAGGCGCGGGTCGTCGAACGCGCCGGCAACGGGCGTTCCGAAGAGGAGCGGCGAGAGGAACTCGAGCCGACCGTCGTGGGTGCGGACGAGGTAGCTCTCGAGGGTGGCGGGTTGCGTCGCGCGGCGCGCCAGGAGGGCGAAGAGCGGGCGTGCGGCGAAGGCGAAGAGAGCGGCGGGGCGCCTCGACGTCGCCGTTCCAGGCGGAGCCGCGATCGCGGCGGCGACGGGGACGACCGGATCGCTGCCGTGAAGATGGATGTTGCCGGTGCGCCCGGCTGCGTCGGCGCTCGCCGCCGCCTCGAGGCACGCGGGGTCCGGCGGCGCCGTGTGGGGCGCGGAGGCGAGCACCCTTCCGTCGTCGCCCACGATCCAGAGACCGGCGACGCTATCGCCACGAGGTCGCACGAATCGGCCGAGCAGGTCCTCGACGAGCGCGGGCCTCGCCTCACCCCTCGCGGCGTCGCCCCCGAGAACGAACTCCTCCGTCCGCCTCGCTCCCGAAATCGACTGGGCATCCACCGAGGACGAACGGAGCCAGCCGATGACGCTCAGCCGCCGGTCGTCCGCGAGGGCGGCGAGGTCTCGCTCCCATCGATGAATCTCCGCGGCGCGCTCGTCCGGCGCCCGGGCGACCTCGATACCCGCGTGCACCGCCATCGCGATCGCGAGGACAGCGAGGGTCCAGCGTTGAAAGCGCGTGTTTCGGTGAGGCAACTAGCATCGAACGTTAGCATTGACGCTCCCGCGATGGGCGGCGCAAGCTCGTCTGGATGAAGCAAGCGGGGGGCGGCGCGAGCATCCTTGTCGTGGACGATACGGTCGAGAACCTGCAGCTCCTCGGGTCCATGCTGAGCGAGCAGGGGTACGAGGTCCGGCCGGTGACCAACGGACGCGACGCTCTCCTCGCCGCGCGCAGCTACCCGCCGGATCTGATCCTCCTCGACGTGAGCATGCCGGAGATGGACGGCTACGAGGTCTGCACGCAACTGAAGGCGAGCGAGGAGCTGCGCGAGATCCCGGTGATCTTCCTGACGGCTCTGAACAGCACGGCCGACAAGGTCAAGGCGTTCGAGGTCGGCGGCGCCGACCACGTGACGAAGCCCTTTCAGATCGACGAGGTGCTCGCGCGCATCCGCGTGCACATCGCGCTCCGCCGGTCGCGGCAGGAGCTCCTCGCGAGCTACGAGCGCCTGCGAGGGCTCGAGCGGCTCCGGGAGGACATGGTGCAGATGGTGGTCCACGACATGCGGTCGCCGCTCTCGGCGCTCATCGGGCTCCTGAGCCTGATCCAGACCGATCCGACGTGCACGCTAGGCGACGACACCGCGCAGGACCTCGAGTACGCGGTCCAGGCGGCCGCGAGCATCAACCGCCTCGCCAACGACGTGCTCGACGTCAGCCGACTCGAGGAAGAGAAGTTGCCGCTCGACCGGCGACCGAACGACCTCGCGCAGATCTGCCGTGACGTGCTGGTGCGGCTCGGCCCCCTCGATCGGACCCGATCGCTCGAGCTCGACGCCACGGACGCCGTCATCGCTCCCTGCGATCGCGGCCTCGTCGAGCGCGTCCTCGAGAACCTCGTCGGCAATGCGATGAAACATACGCCCGCGGGCGGGCGAGTCCGGCTCTCGGCCCTCGCCGGTCGCGATCGCGTGCGCGTCTCGGTTCGCGACGAGGGGCCGGGCGTGCCGGCGGACGCCCGGTCGAAGATCTTCGAGAAGTTCGGCACGGTCGTGGCTCGGCACGATCAGAAGTATCACTCGGCTGGTCTCGGTCTCACGTTCTGCAAGCTTGCTGTGGAAGCTCACGGCGGAAGCATAGGCGTGGACTCCGGCGAGCCGGTCGGGAGCGTCTTCTGGTTCGAGCTCCCCTCGACGTAGGGCACAGCGATCGGTGATCTAGAAGAGAGGAATCCCCATGCCCCAACCCGACACCACCTCCCGCCGACCGACCGCGCTCGTGACCGGCGCCTCCGGCGGCATCGGCGCCGACATCTCCGCGCTGCTCGCGGAGCGCAAGTACGATCTCGTCCTCGTTGCCCGCTCGCGCGACAAGCTCGCCGAGGTCGCGGCGAAGCTCGAGGCGGCTCACGGGGTGCGCGTCACCGTGCTCCCTGCCGATCTCGGCGATGCGGCGGCGCCCGAGGCGATCTTCAAGGCGGTCGCCGACAAGGGGCTCGCGATCGACGTGCTCGTCAACAACGCGGGGCTCGGGAGCTACGGGCCGTTCGCCGAGATCCCCGCGAAGACCGACATGGGGCTCCTCGCGCTCAACGTCACGGCGCTCACCCACCTGACGAAGCTGTTCTTGCCGGGGATGCTCGCGCGGAAGGACGGACGCATCATGAACGTGGGCTCGACGGCGGGGTTCGTCCCCGGTCCGCTCATGGCCGTCTACTACGCGAGCAAGGCGTACGTGCTGTCGCTCTCGGTCGCCCTCGCGAACGAGGTCGCGGGGAGCGGCGTCACGGTGACGTGCCTTTGCCCCGGCGCGACGCGGACGGCGTTCGATACGTCTGCCGGGAACGACAAGACGCGGCTCTTCAAGGGGGGGCGGGTGATGGAGTCGATGGCCGTGGCGAAGGCCGGGGTCGAGGCGATGTTCCGCGGGGACGCGATCTGCGTGCCTGGGTTCATGAACCGGCTGATGGTGAGCACGGCGGGGCTTGCGCCGAGGTCGATGCTCGCAAGGATTGCGCGGGGGTATCAGGAGCCGGCGACGTAGAAGGGGCGGCGACGCCGCTCGCGAGGGTCCGACGGTCGAGCTGCGCGGCTGCGTGTGCGCTGCCTGAGGCCAGTCACCCTCACCCGGGACAGGCCAACCATAGTCCCTAGGGATGGGCGCTCTTGTGCACCCCATCCGCGGACGACGTTGCGCATTCGAGGAATGTGACCGCGTGGTCTGCGGTCAAACTAAGCCAAATGCAGCGAAACAAGCAGAGCGTCCCGAACTCGCGAACAATCACAGCAGAGTGGGTGAACAAGTGCCGAGTCGTGACGACGCCAACCATGTCGATGCCTCTTGCCCACATTGATGTGCATCGCGAGTGCCATCGTCTGTGGGGGCGAGCGATGGGGAACGGTTGGGGTCGCTGTCGGTGCGCCGAAGGCGGGTATCTACAGCACTCCTCGTACGGTCTGAATCGACCGCGCCACTCGGAGACTCCCCGCGACCACGGTCCTCAGACGCAGCAAGTGGCTTCGCAGCTCCGGGTTGCTTGCCTGCGGAAGTAGGCGACCGTCCAGCAAGGCGAGGAGCGCGCTCTCGGTGGAGACGCGCGCCTCGATGTACGTCGTGTCGAAGGTTGCGTGGGTCGACGACTGGAGGCTGGCCATCGTCCCCTCGGCTCTCGCCTGGACTTCATCGGCGATGATCCCCTCTTTGCCGAACATCGACTCCTTGGTTTCGAGCGCGCCGAGCTTCGAATGCGCCGCGCCGTAATCCACGAGCGACTCCGCGGCGAAGAACCGGACAGTAGAGCTCCTGGCCCTGCGCAATCCTTCCTGGGCCTGCTCAATCGCCGCGGACTCCGCGGCGTCGATGACTTTCGCGATCTGGTCGTCGGTCATTGGCGTCTCGGCAGTCTCCGGCGCCGGTATCGCCGCGACCGGCAGCACGACGTCGATGCTCGAGATCGGCGGCGGATGCGTCTCTTCCGTCGCGCCCATCTCCACCATCGCCCCCGTGGTCGTCACGATGTTCGCCGCGGCCGGCGGTCGCATCTCGTTCTTTCCGCATCCGCCCGCGCCGACGAGTAGCAAGGAGACGAGCGGAACGGTGACGCGCATGAGCATCGGAGTGCGGGTGAGCATGATTCCTCCGATTGCATCGAAGATGCCGATACTAGGGAGTCGAGCGAGACGAGCAAATTGGCGCCTGCACGGTGCGCTGTGCCGCCTCGTGAGCCGCCGGAAGGAATTGCCGTCGGAGCAAAAGTGCCTCAGCGGCGCTGAAATGCGCCTCGAGGTGGCGCCCAGGCCAGGCCCGCTCGCTCCCGTGACGAGGACCTCACCGCACGTTCACCGTAACCCCCGCGCTGAGCCCCGGCAGAAGGACCGCGTCGGTCGCCGCGAGGCGAATCTTCACCGGAACGCGCTGAACGACCTTCACGAAGTTCTCCGCCGCGTTGTCCGATGGGAGCAGCGAAAAGCGCCCCTGCGTCCCCCCCGCGATCGTGTCCACCTTGCCTTCGAACGTGCGTGGCGCGAAGGCATCGACCGAGACCGTGACCGACTGTCCGGGTCGCATCTCGCCGATCTGCGTCTCCTTGAAGTTTGCGACGACGTACACCTCTGGAGGAACGAGCAGCGCGACGGGCGTTCCTACCGCGGCGAGGACTCCAGAGTGCAACGACAAGTTGGTGAGTAACCCGTCCGCGGGAGCGACGACGTGGGTGGCGTCCAGCTGCGACTGCGCCAAGGCGAGGGCGGCTTCGGCCGCCGTCACGCGGGCGCGTTGGAGCGCGGTGTTCGCGCGCGCGGCGTTCAGCTGCGTCTCGATCGGCGCGCTCTGCGTCAGATGTCCTCGTGCCTCGGAGACCCGAGCGTCCGCGGCGTGCAGCTCCTCCTCCGAAGCGCTGAGGGCGGCGCGTGCTTGCGCGACGCTGGCGTGGGCGCGATCGGCCGCCGCCTGTACCTCGTCGAACGTCGATTGCGGAACGGCGTTGGCCTCGAGGAGCGCCTTGTGGCGGGTGAGATCGAGCACGGCGCTCCTTTCGTCCCCCTCCGCCCGTTCGACCGCGGCGCGCGCGCTCGCGACGTTTGCGTACGCGCTCCGTACCGCAAAGGACGACCCTGCGACGAGAGCCTGTCCGGCCGCGATGCCCCCCTTGGCGCTCGCGCCGACCATCTCCTCCTGCGCTTCGGCTTGCGCCGCCTGCGCCCGTGCCTGCGCGAGCTCCGCCTGCGCCTGCTTCCGTCGGGCCACGTAGTCCGTGTCGTCGACCTGAGCGATCAGATCGCCCTTCTTGATCCGGTGGTTGTCCTCCGCCGGAACCGCGACGACGAGACCGGGCACGCGCACCGAGATCGTGACGACGTCACCTTCGACGCGGGCGTCGTCGGTCGACTCCAGGCCCCGCGTACGCATCACGTAGCCGACGAGCGCGAGGATCCCGGTCAGGATTACCAGACCGACGATGAGAAACGGGCGCTTGCTCGCGCGCTTCTCTTCCGTCGCGTCGGGCTGACTCGCGACGTCCTCGGCGAGCGGCTCGGGTGTCGTCACTGATGCGCTTTCCATGAAATTACTCCGCTTCCGCCACGGCGTGCGCCATCGCACGGCGGTCTACTTTGAGAAGGAACACGAGCGGGAGGAGGGTGAGAACCATCACGCCCAAGAGCAAGAAGAGCTGCTCGTACGCGCGCACCGCAGCTTCGCGAGACACGATCGCGTTGAGGTAGCCGAGCGCCATCGAACGCGAGGCCGCCGGAGAGAACCCCGGCGTGAACGCCTTGAACATCGAGAGCCGCTCGGCGGCGAGCGGGTTCGTGATTCCCACGTGCGCGGCGAGCCCGGCGCGCGCGGCCACCTCGCGACGAAGGAGAATCGACGTGAACAGCGCGAGCCCGACGGCGCCGCCTGTCTCCTTCAGCACGTTGCTCAGGCCCGCGGCGTCGGCGAGGAGGTGACGTGGAATCCTGGAGAACGCCGTCGTCTCCATGGGCACGAAGATGAGCGCCATTCCGGCCCCCTGCATGCCGAGCGGGAGCACCAGCTCCCATTGACCCATGGCGAGGGTGACCTGGCTCAGCTCGTAGGCGCCGGAGGCGAGGAGCAAGACCCCCGCGGCCATCGTGAGCCGCGGGGAAAAACGTTCGTAGACGGCCCCCGCGATCGGCATCACGACGAACATCGCGAGCATCATCGGGAGTGTGGCGAGGCCCGCCTGCATCGCGGTGAAGCCGCGCGCTTGCTGCATGAAGACCGAGAGCAGGAACATCGTTGCCATGAGGGTGCACATGACGAGCACGCTCAGGAACATGCCTGTCGCGAACCTCGCATCTTTCAGCAGGCGGAGATTCATCACTGGGGCCTTCGCCGTGAGCTGGCGCGCGACGAAAGCCGCGAACGTGGTGACGGCGACGAACGCGAAGACGCGAATGAGGGTGTCGTCGAACCAGTAGCGCCGTTGGCCTTCCTCGATGACGAACTCCGTCGTCGCCAGGCAGGTGGAGAGGAGCCCGATTCCGGACCAGTCGACGTTCGTCCGCTCGGCGGCCGCGCGCGCGCGGTTCTTCGCGAGGATCTCCGGGTCCTCGCGAACGAACGTCCACGTCATCACGAGCCCGAGGAGACCGATGGGGAGGGAGACGAAGAAGATCCACGACCAGTGGAGGTGATCGACGATGTAGCCACCGAGGATCGGCCCGAGCGCCGGCCCGACCATCATGATCATGCCCGTGAGCGCCATGGCCATCCCTTGCTGCGACTTGGGGAAGGTCTGACGGAGGATGGCCTCCTCCGTCGGCTGCATGGCCCCCCCTCCGAGCCCCTGGAGGACGCGGAAGGTGATGAGCTGAGGGAGGGTGCGAGAGAGCCCGCAGAGGGCGCTTCCGAGGAGGAACAGTCCGAGGCAGAGCATGTAGACGCGCTTCTGCCCGAAGCGGCGACCAAGGAACGCCACCAGCGGCATGAGGAGGACCGCCGCGATCGTGTAACCGGTCGCGATCCAGGTGATCTCCTGAAGCGTGGCGCCGACGGCCCCCTGAATTTGGGGGAGCGCCACGTTGACGATGGTGGAGTCGAGCACGCCCATGATCGAGCCGCAGCTGACCGACGCGGCGACGAGCCACTTGTTGACGGGGGGAGAGGACACGGGGCTCTCGGGAGGGTTCGGAGGCGGGCGGTTTCGCCCCTGGCCTCCAGTCGCTCTAATTATAGAGCGACTCTAAGTTTTCGCAAGTGCGCTAGGATGCCCTTCGATGAGCACCGAGATTCCCGGCCTTCGCGAGCGCAAGAAGGCCAAGACGCGCCTCGCGATCTCGAACATCGCCACGCAGCTGTTCATCGAGCGCGGGTTCGACAACGTGACCGTGGCGGAGGTGGCCGCCGCGGCCGACGTCTCCGTCGCGACGATCTTCAACTACTTCGAGACGAAGGAAGAGCTCTTCTTCGATCGCGAAGGGGAAGGCATCGAGGCGCAGCGCCGCTGCATCCTCGAGCGCAAGGCCGGCGAATCGATCACGTCGGCCCTCCACCGCGGATACCTGGCCGCGATCGACTTCGGACTGGCCAATCTCATGGCGCAGGGGGGGAGCTTTCTCCGGACGATCGAAGGGAGCTCCGCGCTGCGCGCACGGGCGCGCCTCGGGTTCGAGAAGGCGGAGGCGTCGCTGGCGGAGACGATCGCCGAGGTGACCGGCGCCGTCGCGGGGGACCCGACGCCGCAGCTGCTTGCGGCGATGGTCGTGGCGATTCAGCGAACGCTCGCCGAGAGCGCGAGCGCCGCCGCGCTGCGCGGGGATGCGGTGGCACCGACGAAGCGGAGGCTCCGGCAGGCGTGCGATAGGGCGTTTGCGCTGCTCGAGGGGGGGGTGCGGGGGTATGGGAGGAAGAGGGGGGCGGGGCGGTGAGCGCGTGGCGCTCGTCCGCTCATCCGCGATCAGCCACCGTTCACGGGGCCGGCGTCGGCGTCGCGGGCTGGAAGTCTTTGTGGCCCGTCTGCCAGAGCATGAAGGCGTACTGGCCCGCGTAGTTCTTGAACGCCACCCGCCTCTCCTCGGTGAAGTGGCCGTCGTCGTAGTTGACCTTGAGGAGCACGGGCTTGTCGGACGAGCTCGCAGCCTGGAGGGCCGCCACGAATTTCCCGGGCTCCCAGGGGGAAACGCGCGGGTCGTTCCAGCCGCCGACGCCGAGGACCGCGGGATAGCGGACCCCTTGCTGAACGTGCTGGACGCCGTCCATCTCGTAGAGCGCCTGGGCTTCGACCGGGTCGGTGACCGTCCCGAACTCGGGGGTGTTCACGGGGCCGTTTGGCGAGAACTCGGTCCTCATCATGTTCGCCCACCCGACGTTGCAGACCGCGGCGCCGAACAGATCAGGGCGCTCCGTGATCGCGCGGCTGATCAGGATCCCGCCGGCGCTGGTCCCGGTCCCCGCGAGCTTCTCCTTGCTCGTGTAGCCCTTCTGCACGAGGTACTCGGCCGTGGCGATGAAGTCCTTCCAGGTGTTCGGCTTCGTCGTCTTGAAGCCTCCTTTGTACCAGGCCTCCCCCTTTTCGCTCCCGCCGCGAGGATGGGCAAACGCGACCACGACCCCGTGAAGAGCGACCGCAGTCGTCGTACTGAAGTACGGGACGGCGCTGAAGCCGTACGCACCGTACCCGTCGAGGATGCAGCTGCTGCTCCCGTCCATGGGCATCCCTTTCTGGTGGATGATCGAGAGCGGGACCATCGTCCCGTCGTGGCTTGGCGCCTCTACCTCCTCGGTGACGAGCGAGTCGAACCCTGGATACTGGACGTCGGAGCCAAAGGCGCTCTTCTTCATCACGTTCTTGTCCGCGTCGTAGTCGTACGTCGTCTCGGGGACGGTCCAGCCGCTCATGGTGACCAAGCACCGATTGCTCTTCACGTCGGGGCAGGTGATGCCCGCCGTTCCGGCAAAAGGAAGGTGCACCTCGGAGGGCTTCTTCGTCGTCAGGTCGTATTTCACGACCCGCTGGACGATGCCGTTCGTGTACAGAACGAAGAGGTAGTCGCGGCTCCGCACGAGACCTTCAATCGAGTCGGACTGTTCCGGAATCACCGTCTCTGCGTGCGTCCAATCCGGATGCTTGAGGCTCGTCCGGACGACCTTGTAGTGCGGAGCGTTCGTGTGGGTGACGGCGCAGACGCTGTCGCCTCCGCAGAGCTCGAAGCCGCGGACGAGGTTGTCGTCGTAGTCGGCGACTTTGGTCCACGCGGGCTTTGCCGCGGTCAGCGCAGAGAGGGGGGCGACGTAGATCTTCATCTCGTTCTGCACCGTCCCGACGTATCCGAACACGATGCCCGGGGCTCGCGGGTCAATCGTCGCGCTCGCGAGCTCCTTGGGCTCGAGCTTCAGGTCGGGGTTGTGGGCATTGCCGAACACGTCGCGGTCGGCAGAGGCCGGAGTCCCCAGGGTGTGCTCCTTCGCCTTTCGATTGAGCTCGATCGTGGGGCTCGTGATGTCGGTCTCGTTGGACGCGTCGTAGAGGAACGATTTGCCGTCGGGAAGCCACGCGAAGGGGCTTCTGGAGGGGTAGATGCTCTCCGGGAGTAAGTCCCGCCTGGCAACTTCGAGGACGCGGATCTCCGAGTACTCCGCCCCCCCCGAGGAGATCGCGAGCGCGACCCGTTTGCCGTCCCACGAGGGGAGGAAGCTCGTGAGGGTCGTCGTCGTGCCGGCCGTCGCCGCGGTGCTCTTGTACGTCCCGGGATCGAAGAGAAGCTGCTCGGCTCCGTTCCACCCCTCGCGGTAGTAGAGCTTCCCCACGTTCTCTCCGCCGAGCCTCTTCCGATAGAAGAGGCGCCCCCCCTTGAGGTCGAAATCCGTGTACCGCGCCGGCTTCAGCTTATCGAGCTCCGTCCACTCGCGAACGAGCGCGTCCCTCCCCGGGATCGAGTCGAGGATGCCGTCGGTGAGGGTCGCCTGCGCCTTGAACCACGCTTGGGTCTCGGGGTCTTTCAGGTTCTCGAGAAGGCGGAAGGGGTCCTTGTAGGTCTTTCCGAAATAGGTGTCGGTCGCGTCCGTCGTCTTGGTCGCGGGGTAGTTCCACAGCTTGGCCGCCGACGGCGCGGGGGGAGGGCTCGCCTGCGACGAGGGGGCGGGCGGAGGGGGCGCTGGCGACGAAGGGGCGGACGGAGGGGGCGCGGCGTCACCGCCGCATGCGGCGAGGAGGGGGAGGAGAAGGAGCGGAAGGAGTGAAGTGGCGCGCATGCGCGCCGTATATCACGGGCGCGTGTCCGCTTCGCTCAGCCGACTGGCCCGTAGGCGCCGTCGTTACATCCGGTCCGGCGCCTCGATCCCGAGGAAGTCGAGCCCCTGCGAAAGCACAGAGGCGGTCGCGTGCGCCAACGCGAGCCGCGACTTCTGCTGCGCAGGGGTGTCGGCGCGCACGATGGAGCACTGCTCGTAGAACGTCGTGAACGACGTCGCGAGCGCGTACAGGTACGTGCACATCTTGTGCGGCTGAAGGGTCTCTGCGACCAGGTTCACCGTCGGGGCGAGCTCGAGGAGATCGAGGGCAAGCGCGCGCTCCGCGGGTTGACCGATGACGATCGAGGCGCCGTCGATCGCTCCCGCTCCGGCAAACTCAGGCCGCCGGAAGATCGAGCGAATCCGCGCGTGCGCGTACTGAAGGTACGGCGCCGTGTTCCCCTCGAACGAGAGCATGCGGTCCCAGTCGAAGACGTAGTCCTTGATGCGGTCCGTCGACAGGTCGGCATACTTCACGGCGCCGATGCCGACCTTGCGCGCAAGCTCGGCGCGCGCCTCCGCGGGGAGCTCCGGGTTCTTCTGGGCGACGATCGCTTCGGCGCGCGTGCACGCCTCGTCGAGCAGCGAGAGGAGCGTGACGGTCTCTCCGCTTCGCGTCTTGAACATCTTCTTGTCGGCGCCGAGCACCGCGCCGAACGCCACGTGCTCTGCGCGCCTTGGCGGGGCGAGCCACCCGGCGGCCTTCGCGGTCGCGAAGACCATCTCGAGGTGCAGCTGTTGAGGCGCGCCGACGACGTAGAGGATGCGCGTCCCGCCGAGCGTTTGCGTGCGATACCGGAGGGCCGCCAGATCCGTCGTCCCGTAGCCGTAGCCGCCGTCTTGCTTGCGAACGATGAGCGGGAGCGGGTCGCCGGTCTTCCCTTTGAAGCCCGAGGGGAAGACGCACAGCGCGCCGTCGCTCTCTTGAACGAGGCCTTTCTCCTGGAGCTCGGCGACGACGTTCGCGAGCCACGGGTTGTACAGGCTCTCGCCGGCGACGTCCGAGTCCGCGAGCTTGACGCCGAGCTTCCCGTAGACGGCGCGGAGATACCGGAGCGACTCCGCGATGAGCTGCCTCCAGAGCGTGAGCGTTTCGGCGTCTCCCCCTTGGAGGAGCACGACGCGCGCGCGTGCGCGCTCCGCGAAGGCTGGATCCGACTCGAACTTCGCCCGCGCAGCCTGGTAGAAAGAGTTCCAATCGCCGACCGCGAGCGCGCCGGTTCCTGAGTCGATGAGCTCCTCGAGGAGCATCCCGAACGGCGTCCCCCAGTCGCCCAGGTGATTCTGCCGAATCACGCGATGCCCGACCCCTTCGAGGACTCGCACGAGCGCGTCGCCGAGGATCGCGCCGCGCAGATGACCGACGTGCATCTCCTTCGCGACGTTCGGCGACGAGTAGTCGACGATGATCGTCTCCGGCGCGGCCACGGTCTCGACGCCGCACCGTCGATCGCCGCCGACGCGCTCGGCGGCTCGCGCGAGATAAGCCGCGTCGAGCGTGAGGTTGATGTAGCCGGGTCCGGAGATCTGCGGGCCCTCGCAGACGCCGGCGAGATCGAGCTTCGCGACGATCCCTTCCGCGACGGCGCGCGGCGGTCGCTTGAGGGCCGACGCGAGGCCCAGCGCGAGGTTCGCCTGGTAGTCGGCGTGGGCGGAGCGACGCAGGAGAGGGTCGACGCCGGCGTGCTCCGGGCCGAATGCGGCGGAGATCGCGGCGCGGAAGCGCGCTTGGAGATCGGAGAGGATGAGCACGGCGAAGCTATGGTTGGGGGGATTGGCGCCGTCAAGGAGGCGACGGGGGCGCGGGGGGGCGCGGGACGGGCACCGCAGACGAGGCCGCGATCGGCGAAGCTGAGCTCGGGCTGGTACACTCGCCGGCGAGATGACCGGGTCCCCGCCCGAAGACCCGCGCGCCGCCCGCGCTCGGACGCGAATCGGCGCCACGATCCGCGGCAAGTACAGGCTCGATCAGGTCCTCGGGATCGGCGGTATGGCCACGGTCTACGCCGCGACGCACCGGAACCAGAAGCGCTTCGCGGTGAAGATCCTCCACCCCGAGCTCGCCGCGCAGGGCGATCTGAAGCAGCGCTTCGTGCGCGAAGGGTACCTCGCGAACAGCCTCGATCACCCTGGCGCCGTCGCGATCCTCGACGACGACGTGGCCGAGGACGGCGCGCCGTTCCTCGTCATGGAGCTCTTGCAAGGGGCGAGCCTCGATCGACTCTGGGAGGGGAAGGGACACCGGGCGCCGCTCCGCGCCGCGATCGCGATCGCCGATCAGGTCCTCGACGTCCTCGCCGCGGCCCACGCCAAAGGGCTCGTGCACCGCGACATCAAGCCCGCAAACCTGTTCGTGACCAAGGACGGCGCGGTCAAAGTGCTCGACTTCGGGGTCGCTCGCCTGTTCATGCGCCCCGACGACGACGGAGGCCCGCAGAGCACGAGGGCTGGGTTCGTCGTGGGGACGCCGGCGTTCATGGCGCCGGAGCAAGCGCTCGGCCGCATCGCCGACGTCGACGGGCGCACGGACGTCTGGTCGGTGGGCGCCTTGCTCTTCGGGCTCCTGTCGGGGCGCACGGTGCACGAGGCGGTGTCCGGCCCGGAGATGATCGTCAAAGCGGGGAGCGCTGTCGCGCGATCGCTCGGCCAGGTTGCGCCGGACGTGCCGGCGGCGATCGTCGCGGTCGTGGACCGTGCCCTGGCGTTCGAGCGGAACGACCGCTGGGAATCGGCGACCGCGATGCGGACGGCGCTGCGAAGCGCACACTCGATGCTCTTCGGCGCGCAACCTTCGGCCACCGACATCGTCCATGCGCTTTCGCGCGGCTCGATGAGAAGAGTCCCGACGGCCGACGCGCTGGCGTCCACCGCGGTCTCCGATCCCGATGTGTCGCGCCACCTCGACGCCCCCTCGGAGGGCACTCGTCTGTCTCCGTTGACCACGGCGGGTCCGCTCTCGAGTCAAACGTCGCCGCGGACGGATCGTGCTCGCGCCACGCGAAGCGTGGCCATGGCGTTCGCCGCGGTGGCCGTCGCGGCAGTGTCGTTCGCATACGCGCTGAGGGGGCGCCCGAAGCAGGCGCTGCCCGCGAATGCGCCCGCACTAGACGCCGCACCCGCGGCGCGAGCGATCGTCGTGACCGACCTGCCGATTCCCTCCACACACAATCCCGAGGCCGCATCCACCTACCGGAGAGCGCTCCAGGCGTATCGAGATGGCTCCCTCAGGGAAGCAATCGATGCAATGGAGCGCGTGATCGCGCTGGATCCCGAGATGGGAGCCGCGTACCTGCGCGCTGCCATATGGACGGGGATCGCACTAAACGGGGCCGACCAACTAGAACGGTTTGGTCGCGCTCTCGCGCTACGCGCAACGCTCGATGCGAGAGATCAAGCGATCGCACGCGCGTTCGCCCCCTACTTCTCTCTTCCCGCTGACCTGACCCGCGTTCGATCAAACCTCGCGGAGCTGGCCGCAACGCACCCTGGCGACGCTGAGATTCTCTTCTACGAAGCGGTCGAGCGCACAGATTCGTTCGCGTTGACCGCGGACGAATCGGAGTGGCGCGACGCCATCGCGGCCGACCCCGACTTCGGGATGATCTGGAACTCGATCGCCGCCGCTCGTCTCATGGTCGGCGATCCCACCGGCGCCGAAGCCGCCGCGACCCGGTGCCTGCGTGCGAATGCTAGCTCGGGCAGCTGCCTGAGGCTGCGTGCCGATGCGCAGCTCCTTTCGGGTCGGTGCGCGGACGCGGCCCAAGACGCGCGTGCGATGGTCAAGTTTCACCCGACCATCGTGGTTGGACGAGAATACCTCGCGATCGCCCTCTCCTCGCAAGGGGAGCCCGACAGCGTAGTCCTTGGAGTCCTCGAGAACGGTGCCTCGCAAGAGAGCGCTCGCGGCGACGAGGTCACGAGAATGGTCTTGTTGCCGCTCGCGCGCGGCCGGTTCGCAGAGGCAGATAGGAACGCGGCACGCCTCCTTGAAGGTAATCCGGGACCTGCGGCCACGTTCGGCGCGGAGCTGAAGCTCGCACGGATGGAGATCCTCGACGAGATCGGCGGGGGCGCGATGGCGAGCGAGATTGCCCAGGCCCTCTGGCGCGACCGCAACGTCGAGAATCACGTGCGAGCCACGAGGGCGTGGCGACTGCCGCTCGCGCAGGCCGGCGCCCGCCTCGCGCGGGAAGGGCGCATCGATCGCGGCGAGCTCGAGAGAGCCCGACAGCAGTGGACCCGCGATATGGTCAACGATGGGCTCGCCGAAGTCGCCTGGAGCCTGGTCTACGCGGACGGCACCGAAACAGGAGACGACGCAGCGGTCGCGCGTTCGGCGCTCAGCGACGTGGCGGTGCTACTGCCGGGTGCGGCCGACGGCGCGGCTGCGCTACCTTTGGCGAAGTTTGCGATGGCCGAGGGGCGCCCTGGCGACGCGAAGGCGCCGCTCGAGGCCCTGACGGCCTCCTGTGCGCTCCTAGCGCGACCGATCGAGCAGACCCGCGGCTTCGAGCTTCTCGGCGAGGTGAACGAAGCCAGTGGGGATCGCGACGCCGCGTGCGGCGCGTACCGTACCGTCCTCGCGCGTTGGGGGAACGCGACTCCGAAGAGCGTCACCGCGGACAAGGCGCGCGGGCGAATGAAGGCGCTCGGATGCGCGCCCTGAGCTTCACCCCGCTCGCCTCCGCTCACTGTGCGGAAGACAGCGAATGCACCGCGACCTTTCTCGCTCGAAACTGCGGCGGCTATTGGTTTCCGATAGCGAAGGCGAACGAGAAGGCGCTCCCTCGACCTAAGCCGTCGCGACTCCGCCAATGACGCGATCTGCTCGCAGCCGGCGGTGCTCCACTGCCCGCGGGGAGAAGCGGCGTGCGTTCAAGGTCGGTACGATTGGGCCGCGAGCGACGGGCAGCCGGATTCGGGACCGGTCATCGCGTCGTTCCAGGGGATCCCCTGCATGAGGTGAGTCCTTGTGCGGGCGGCCCCGAAGACTCTGCTCCGGCACACTCGAAATCGACGTACGCGTCGGCGGCGAGTAGGCTGCGCCGTGGTCGAGCTCCCCACCTACGAGATCGAGTTCTACGAGGACGACGCCGGCAACGAGCCCGAGAGCACTTGCTCCCTCCGTTCGAAGTGCGCGGCGGAGGCCTTGACGCTATGGTCTTTAGGCCATACGCTTTCCTGAAGATGGGCACGAAATTCAGCACCTTTGTGCGCGAGATCGAGGACGAGGCGAAGGCTGAGGGGCCGGAGGCCGTAAAGGAGCTCGATGCCCTGCGCGCTCACTTTCGCCTTGGCCGTCGCATCGCGGAGGCGCGGCTCGCCCGAGACCTGACGCAGAAGCAGGTCGCGAAGATCGCCGGCATCGACCAGGCAGACGTCTCGAACATCGAGCGAGGCGCGGCGAACCCGACGTTCAACACGCTCAACGCTCTCGTGTCTGCGGTCGGGATGGAGATCGACCTGAAGAAGATCCGACGCGCACGCTAGTAGCAGGTCGGGCGGCGCAAGGAACCCGGCTCTGCGTAACGAATCGCTTGTGCGCCCGCCAGCGAAGACTCATGGTGAGTGGGTGACCGGTCGAAGCTCCGTCCCGCCCCTCGCGTGCCTCGCCGCTCTCCTCGTCGCGTGCGGAGGGCGCGCCACGTCGGGCTCGTCGCAGAGCTCGTCGGGATCGGGAGCTGACACCGGAAACAACGCAGACCAGGGGGGAGCTTCCGCATGCGTCTACCCCGCCAACGCCGACACGTTGAACGCGGCCACGGGCGTCGGATGCTCCCCCGAGAGCGCCGGCCAGACCTGCCAGGTGAGCAACGGAGCCACCGTCCTCCCCGACGGCGGCGTCGCGAACGGGACGGAGACGTGCACCTCGTTGTGCGGAGCGTCCGAGTACGAGCTCACGTGCACGAGCGGGAGCCCGAATCCGAACGGGATTCCGGATCCGGATCCGTCGCTCGGGTGCACGATCATTCCGATACCGACGCCGTCGGATGCGCTGTTTTACTGCTGTCCGTGCGGGGGGTGAGGCGCGAACCGAAGCGGTCACGCGCGGGCGACGCATGGTAGCCTCGCGTCGCCAGCGAGCCTCGCCGCCCTGAAGGCGCCGACCGACTCGCGGAGGGGGAGAAGCGCAGATGCGCCGTGGGATGAGTGGGACCGGGACGATGGCGGCTCTTGCGCTCGGCGCCTTTGTTGTCGCGTGCGGCGGCAGCAACAACGCGCCGCCATCGCCGCCCCCTTCGAGCGCCGGCGCGGGTGACCCCGGCGCCGCCGCCGCGCCGGCGGCCGACCCACACGCAGGCGACCCCGGCGCCACGCCGGCGGCCGATCCGCATGCGGATCACCCTGACTTCACGCCTCACCCCGCAGCATGCCCCGGCGACAGCTCACCGACGGGGAGCTACTACATGCTCACGCAGACCACGGCCGGCAAGCTGATCGCTTGTATTGCGTACGCGTCCTTCCCCGCGGCGATCAACCGCGACAAAGCCAGGTACCCCTGCGAGCACGCCACGCCCGGCACCTGTCACGAGGTGTGCAGCTGCCCGACGACGCCGGCCCCGACCGGGTGCTGCGAAAAGACCAACAGCGCCGGGTACAAGTCACTCGAGTGCAACTACGCAATGCCGACCGCGCTGATTCAGCCGGCGTGCCCCACGAGCTTCAGCATGACCCCGGCGTTTTGAGGGGAGGGCGTCCTCCCATCACCGGACGCAGCGCACGGCGTTCTGCTCGCTGACCGGGCCGTTGTCCGTAGTGCCGCCCCAGAACGGCACGTACCAGGCGTTCCCGGAGACTCCGGCCACGGGCGTCGAGGACCAGAACTGGACATTCGGCGTCCCCGCGAAAAACTCCGAATCGATGAACGCCCCGCTCGTCTGCGACAGATCCACGAGCGTCAGGAGCTCCTTGATGGTCGGGACGCGGGCCGGCGCGTCGTTCAACCTGACGCTGGCGCAGTAGGTTTGCGCCTCCGCAAGCGTGTACGAAGCCGAGGAGAGTGGCTGTTGCCACGTCAGCTGCGTCTTCGTGTCGTACACCGAGCCGTCGCTGTTCGCGACGTACCGCCCCGTCGGAGCGTTCGCGCCAGCCGAGTGCGCGACGAGGAAGAAGCCCAAGCTGAGCGCAGTAGCAATGAAACCGGACCGAAGGACTCTCATGTTCGATTCTCCCTATTCGCGGTAAGTCACGTTCAACGTACGCACCGAACGTAGTGTGGATCCGTGGGCGCGGTGTACCAGAGCTGGTATCCGGCGAAGCTGATGTCCCACCACGCTCCCGGGACCCGGGCGTTTGCCGTCGATGTCCAGAAGTAGTCTGCAGGCGTCGACGGAAAGTAGGTCGGGTCGATGCTCGGGCTCGCTTCCCCGTCGTCTTCGATCGACACGAGCTCGATGACGGACGGAAGGCGCCAGTCGCAGTGACCGGCGAGCGCGAGGCTCGCGCAGAAGGTTTCGGCTTGGTCTTCCGGGTACGTCGATGTCGGGACTGCCTGTTGCCACATGAGCCCCGTGACGTTGTCAGTGACCGTGCCGTCCCCGTTGTCCGTGTAGCTCTCCGGGTTCGGGGCTCCCGGATCGGCCGATGGGTCGTTGGGCATCGGCCAGTCGGCCCACGCCGGGTCACCGCAGGAGAGCGTGCTGTAGCGCTCGCAGACCAGCCCGGTGCCGCAGACCAGGGAGCATGCGGCCGCGGTGCACGCGGCGGCCGAGTCCGCGCCGGAGTCGAGCGCGCCCGCCTCGGATCCGTCCGAGCTACCGTTCGAGCCTCCGTCCGATGCATCGGGCGACGCGGCGTTTGCGCCCCCTCCGTCGTCGTCCGTCGCGGACCCGGAGTCCGGCGCGCCGTCCGGCCCAGGGGACACGACGGCACCCGGCGTCCCGCTGTCCTCTCCCCATTCACCGTTTCCACCGCCGCAGCTCCCCGAGCACGCGGAGACCGTACAAAGCGCCCAGAGAGCCGTGGCTGAAGCAAAGGCGGTCCGAAGTCGTATCGAGCTCATGAAAGAATCCTCCTAAGTCCTGCTGCGTCCACGTCGATGATTCCCGGTGAAACCCATCAGGTCCCGCCGTCACACGTCCCGGCGCTCAGCAGCACCTGCTCGGGCGACTCGAAGAGGTTCGTCTCGCCGCTCGCGATATCGGGGGCCAGGTCGCTCAGTACGCTGATGTCGTAGCCGCATGCCGCGAGAAACTGAGCATTCGCGGTCTGGCACGCGGGGAAGAACGTGAACGTTCCGCCGACGACGAAGCCCGGCTGGATCCAGCCGACGAGCCCCTCCCCGAACGCGCTGACGCCGATGCGCGGGAAGCCGACGCCACCGCTGAACCCCACCGCCGACGACGAGCCCGATTGCGTGACTGCGCCCTTGGCGATCGAATAGGGACCAATGCTCCCCGACGCGCTCACGCTGGTACCGCCGTACGTAATTCCGAGGTCCGCGTCGAAGTTGATCACGGCGTCGACCTGGACCGAGCCGTCGGCCGGCACCTGGCCGTTCATGACGAACTGCGCCCCGACGGTCATCAGGACCGGAATGGGGCCGACCATGATGGGGTATTCGAAGAGCGGCACGGGGAGCGTGTAGCTCAGGTCGTCGCCTCCGCTTCCCGCTGCGATGGCGCTGAGCGTGAGGGACCCCTGCACGTCGGGATTGTCGGTGTCGTACTCTTGAAGCACTCCGTTCACGATCGACACGTGGTTGTGATTCACGAAGCGACTGATCTGTCCCGTCGCGGAGATCTTGGCCGAGATCGAGCCCGCGCTCCCCGATACGAGGTCCTTCGAAACGCTCAGCGTGACCGTCGACGTGTCGCCTCCGAGATCCATGTCGACGCTGTACTCGTAGTCACCGACCTCGGCGTCGTAGGAGAGGTGATTGCCACTGACGGTGAGCGCGCGCCCGCTGTGGTGTTTTTTGAGCATGTTGGTCACGTTCGCGGCGGCGGCGGCCTGCGCCGCTTCGGGCGAAAGCTCGGCGGCTTGTTGCCAATCGAGCTCGGCGTTGGTCACCGCCTGGGCGAGGCTCGCGGGACCCGTCCCGAGCGTCACGGTCGTGCCGTCGTCGGTCGACGAGGTGATGGTTTGCATCGCCTGTCCGTAGATGACCAGGATTCTTCCCGTGCTGAGATCGAGCCCCGCCGCTTTGACTCCAGCGGAGTCGAGCGTGATGACCTGGTTCGCCGAATCGACGGACGTCACGAGAGACGTCTGCGTCTGATCGATCAGAGTCGTGGTCGGCGCCCACGTGATGTTCGCCGTCGGAGCGGGCAAGCTGAGAGGGGGCGCCACGGTCGTCGGGCCTCCGTCGTCTGCGGCGCCGGCATCGCTTGCCGGGGCGGGGCCGTCGCCACCTCCAATGCAAGCGAGCCCGGGGACGAACGATGCGATGCCGCAGAGGACAAGGGCGGCGACGGAATGGGTGTGTCCACGATCACGTTTCATTTTAAGTTCTCCTGCGGGGCTCCTGTGCCCTCTCTTCCTGCCGAGTTAGAGCAACTGGCGCGCCAGCGGGGAAAGGGCTGAGAACATGCGGTCTTCGGAGCGCGGTCACGGTTCGCGCGGGGGGTGTCACGCTCGGAGTCGGGTGACTGTCACGCGGGGAGTCTGTCGCTCGGACGCGGACGTCGTGAGGGGCGATGACGGCGGAAGAGCTGCCTACAGCTTCGGCCCCCGCCCGCGGTGGGCGCTCCAGACCGCGACGACGAGAAGCGTCCCCGCTTGCTCGCTCAAGTAGAGATGATGCCGCGTCCGGCGAAGAAGCAGCCGGCGGACGCTCTTCTCTCCCACGACGTAACGAGCGCCGAGAGTGGGCGTCTCCTCCAGCGTCGTCAGCGCCCGCTCGAGTTCCGTCACGAAGAGATCGGGAGCCGCGGGGCGGTTCTTCCTCCACCACGCATCGATCGTCCGTACTTGAGCTTGAGCCTCCTCGGAGAGCTCGACCCTCACCGTCCGCCCGCGCGGGCGCGTAGCTCCGCGAGGACCTTCCGAGCATCCACGGTGCGCCCCGCGGCTCCGTCTTCGAGGCCACGTTCGATGGATCGATGCAGGCGCACCCGCTCGTCGTCGTCGAGGTAGTCGACGGCGTCGTCGAGCGCCTCGTCGGCGAGCACGAGCTCGACGACCTCGCCTTCGGGCAGATCCGTAGGCTCGTCCAGGACGAGTCGCCCGTTCTTCACGTGAGCCTTGAGCGGCAACATGGCCATGAGAATGTACCCCTCGACCCTCGGGTCGTCGAACCGCCCCGTCGTGGGGCATCGTGTGGGGCATCGTCAAAGAGCACGCGCGATGCCAATCGCGCGACACGCGCAAACGCGGGAGATCGCGCGCCGCGCGGGTGGCACGGCCGGTCCGCGCCTGGCCGCGTGCCAGCGCGATCCTGCGGTCCCCCAGAGCAAGCGTCCTCGATTGAAAACCCACCCCCGACCCCTCCCTGCGAGCAGGGAGGGGAGATCTCTGACGACGCGTGAGATGTCCGCGAGGTACGCGGCGCTGCCGCGAAGGGACCGCGGATCGGGTTGAGCGGGTCACCCGCGACGACGCTGGCGCTCCGAGCCGGCCGCGCTACATCTCCCCCCCATGACCGCAGCCCAACCGACCTATCGCTACCGGGTCATCGCCGCCGGCCTCGAGCGCGCCGACTGGTTCCCGTCCGAGGAAGAGGCGAGAGGCGCGATCGAGCGACTCCTCGGCAAGCACCCCGACGCGGAGATCGAGCGCGAGGAGCGCGCCGGCCACGGCGTCCGCTACTGTCTGAAGCGGCAAGGGCTCTGGCTCGACAGTCACTACCTGCGCGCGGGCCGGTCGCCGGAACAGATCCTCGCCCTCGACGCCAAGGCCGAAGCGCGCGAGCCGGTCGGGCCGGTGACGTTCATCGGCACCTTCCAGAGGTGGCACTACCACCCGAACACCGGGCAGAACCTGCGCGGCGGGCACGTCGAGTTCCAGGTCGCGTCGGGCGACGATGCGAACGCACTGATGTGGTACGCCTTCGGCGACGACGGGTGGTACGACGCCCACCCGCTTCACGAGCTCCGCGAGCAGTTCAAGAGCGAAGGGCTGACCGAGGCGCAGATCCACGCGCGGATCTGGGAGGCGCCGGCCTTCCGCGTGTCGTGGCCCACGCCGCCGCGCGCCGCGGGCGAGACGGTCACGCTGCGCGTCCGCATCACCGAGGAGCAGGCGCGCAAGAGCGAGCTCTGGATCGGGATGCGTTGCCTCTTGCATCGACCGGGGGCGAAGTGTCCGGTGCAATACGGCGCAGGCGTGTGGCCGGAGGACGGCTGCTACCCTGCCGCATGGCGTGCGTCGCCCGAGGACGAGCGCGGCATCGCGGGCGCCGGGCTGGTGCTGAATGTGAAGTTCTTCGTGCGCGCCGATGCGGAGGCCGCCGTGCGGGCGGACCCCGAGAACGTGTCGATCGTGCCGGGGTCGGAGTCGTTCGGGACGTTCCGGCGGCGGGAGAAGACGCTCGGCGAGGTGCTGCCGCCGCGGAAGAACCGCGTCGTGGTGACGGGGCTGTTCACGATGGAGAACCTCGAGAGCATGGCCAGCGCGGAGCCGGCGTTCAGTCCGATTTATGACGAGGCGTGCAAGGCGTGGCAAGCGCTGGAGCTGCTCGACGCGAGATCGGAGGCGCGCGCGTTCGCGGTGGAGATTGTCGAGAACAGGGTCGTGGCGATTCATGTGGAGCCGCCGGCGGGGCCGTAGGGAGAGCGAGCGCTGATCGTATCCCGACCGACCTCGCGAGATCCCTCGTCGCTAGCGACAGAGCGCTTACTCGGCGGAGGCGCTATCGAGCTGTTTCAGCAGCTCAGCGAGCACGGCGTGAAGGCTCGGTACCTTGACGAGGGCTACGTCGCAGACGATGTCCAGGTCGATACCGAAGTAGTCGTGGATCAGCACGTCGCGCATCCCCGCGATCTCACGCGCAGGCCCGCCGCGTCGAGTCCCGCGGTGTACTCCATCACGCGGGCGCAGGCTTCGACCATGGCCATGTGGAAGAAGAAGGAGGACTACAAGCCCGCCACGACCACGAAGTCATAACTTGTCTCGTCGAGTGCGATGGCGACGCTCGCTCGGTCAACGCCGAACGTTCGCGCAGCACCCGTCAGGCAGGTCGGAATCGGAGGAGAGCATCCGTAAGACTTCTGGATGACGGCCACCGTCTTGCGCGACGACCCGAAGTCCCCACGAGTAGGCTATGCCCCTCCGGAGAGCCGAACGAAGCCCTGGCCCATCGAGGCCCTGATAGCAGGATGGTTCCCGCTTTCGCGAGAGAACAGTACGGCTTCGAGGTCGAACAGGTTGCGAACGGAACGGATGACTCGGACGCGCGATCGCCGCTCGCGCCGGTCGACACCTTCGTCGATCGTCGCGTCCACGACTGCGCACACCACGGAGCGCTCACGAGACAGGAAGCGAACGCCCGACGTCCGGCCATCCGCGACGACGTGCGCAGGGGACGATTGCGCCTTGACGTCTCCCCCCATAGCAGGAAGCCCTAGCGATTTTTCGGCGGGAAGGAGCTCTTGCGCGCTGTCGCGGCAACATAGTCGCCCTTACGCGGCGCGACGGTCGTCCCGTTCAGGCGGAACTGCGGACCAAAGTGGCTCGCATTGGCCGAGGCGTCCACGCGTGGGTCTTCGTGAGCTGTGCCCCGGGGAGCGGACTCGACGCGCTGGCAGCGGTCGCTCTCGCAGCGCGGTCGCTTCGCGACGAGCGAGTCCTCTAAAGCAGTCTCGGTTTCTCTTTCGCGACAGGAAGTGATGAGCCGAACTATCGTGCGGCATGCTCCACGCCCCTCTTCGCCGACGGCTGCCTGCGTCTCTCCTCGTTCTCGTCGCGAGCTCCGCGGGGTGCTCCCCCGGCGCTGCGCACGCGTCCTCGCCCGCGCATACCGCTGACGCCTCGTCGCCTGCATCCGCTTTCGCCGCCGACGTTCATGACTCCGGCGCGGCGCGACGCATCGTCGGTGGTGCGGCGCTCGTCGAGCACGGGGGGCGAGTCGTGGCCGCCGGCTACTACGGCCTCGCCGACCTGGCGGCTCACCGCCCTGTGGACGCGGAGACGCTATGGCACTGGGGCTCGGTCACGAAGCTCTTCACGACCGTCGCGATCCTTCAGCTTCGCGATCGTGGCCTCCTCAACCTGGACGACCCGGCCACGAAGTATCTCCCCGAGCTCCGCGCGATGCACACCCCGGCCGGCTCGGTCGACGCGATCACCATCCGTCACCTTCTTACCCACCGCTCCGGAATGCGCGCGAGCACGTTCCCCTGGCACGACTGGAGCAAGACCTGGCAGCCGTTCGCACCTCCCGGCTGGGGCCAGCTCGCTGCGATGATGCCGTACTCGGAGCTGGCATTCGCCCCCGGCACGCAGGTCTCGTATTCGAACATCGGCTACAGCGTCCTCGGGCGAATCGTGGAGCTTCTCACGAACGATCCATTCGTGAGCTACGTCGACAAGAACATCCTTCGCCCTCTCGGGATGACGCGCACGTACTACAACACGACCCCGCCCTACCTCATCGAGCACCGCTCCAAGGCCTACCAGTGGGAAAACGGGGCTTGGACGCTCAAGCCTTGGGATTTCGACGAAGGTGCGGAGACTCCGAACGGCGGTCTGAACGGGCCGCTCGACGACATGGCTCGCTTCGCGGCCTTCTTGTGCCCGACGAGCCCGCGGCCGCCGGTCCACGACATCGTCCTCGCGGCGAGCTCCCTCGCCGAGATGCGCGTGGAGTCCGGGACGCTCCCCGAGTCCGCAGAGGCGGGGGGAGAGCGCGTGGGGCTCGGGGCGATGCTCATCGACTCGCCCGGTGGGCGGCAGCTCTTCGGGCATAGCGGGCTGCAATCCGCCTTCACGTCGCAGGTCCGATGCGACCCGGAGACGGGTTGGGGAGTCATCGCTGCGGTGAACTCTCTCGGATCTGAGCCGACGACTCCAGGGCGCCACTTCTACCCCGAGGTCATCGCCGCAGCCGAGAAGAGGTTCTTCCCTCCAATCGCGGGGAAGCCGCAGCCCAAGTAACGAGCTCTCACAACGTCCAGCCAACCTCCAGAAACGGTGCTGCGTGGGACCTTCCTCGCATGTCCGACCTAGCCTCCTCCGGCCCCAAGCATGAAGGCCCCGTCGTCCACGTCACCACCGGCCGCGACGGCCGCCCGGTGCGCGCCTCCGCCCGCGGGCGGATCGATCGCCCCGTCGCGCGCGTCTGGTCCACCATCTACGACGTCGAGCGCTTCGCCCGCTACCTCCCCATGGTGAAACGTAGCCGGCCCTCGCGTCGGCGCGGAGCGCATGATGTCCGCCCGTTTGACGCGTCCATTAGTAATGGACATACTGTCCGAGTGGACATGCTCGACGCTGCCAAGGACATCAACCCGTACCTCGAACGCCTGCGGGAGCTGTCGTTCGTGCGCGAGGCCACGGCCGAGGCTCCTCACGGTTCGGCGAGTGCCAGCCAAACGGATGCGGTCGTTCGTATTCGAACGCCAGGCGGCGTCGTGCGCCTCACCGCGGAGCTGAAGCGCACACATCTCACGCGCGATCTCGGGCACCGCCTCATCCATCTCGCCGAGTCCGAGCCGAAACTGCTGCTGCTCGCGCCAGTGGTAGGTCGAGACCTCGGGGACGAGTTCGCCCGCGCGGGGGTCAACTTCATGGACCTCGCGGGCAACTGCCATCTGCGTCTCGGAAAGGGCTACGAGGCCCGCGTTCAGGGGCGGCGACTGGCCGCGACGGCCGCGGAGAAGGGACTTCGGGCGCCCGCGTACCGGGTGCTCTTCGCGCTCCTCGCCGACGCGTCCCTCGCGGCAGCTGCCTCGCGCGTCCTCGCGGAGCGGGCCGGTGACGTAAGCGCACAAACGGCGATCGATCTCCGGGAACGACTCCGAGCGCGTCGCATGCTCGTCCCGCGAGGGAAGCACCTCGACTGGACGCCGTGGGGCCGGAAGGAGGCCCTCGACATGTTCGTCGCTGGCTTCGCCACCACGCTTCAGCCGAGTCTCGCGCTGGGGCGCTTCCGTCCCCAGGAAACGGAGCTCGGTCGATTCGAAGCGCTGGTCTCCCGCGAGCTTGGGCGCACGCGGACGTGGGGCTTCGGGGGAGGCGCGGCGTGCGAGCGCCTCACGGGTCACTTCCGCGGGGACGACACGCTCGTCTACGTGGCCGAGTGGCCCGGGGCCCGGCTCGCTGCAAAGCTCCGCCTCCTGGCGGACCCGGTCGGGCCCGTCTCGTTCGCACGTTCACCGGGACCACTCGCCTTCGAGAGCCCGCAGCCGCAGGCAGTCCACCCGCTCCTCGCGTACGTCGACCTGCTGACGAATCCGGACGAGCGCGCCCGTGAGGGGGCAGGGGAGATCTACGACCGCCACCTGGCGAAGGCGTTCGAGAAAGCATGACGCTCGCGATCAGGCCCGCGCAGGCCACACTGCTCGCAGCCCTGCGTCGCGCCGGTCGGCCGCGTTTCGTCGTCATCGGCGCGACCGCGCTGCACCACCACGTCCCGCTGCGCCGTCAAACGGCCGACGTTGATCTGGCGGTCGTCGCGAACCCCGAAGAGATCGCGGCGGTGCTCCGGTCGCAGCGCGGGTGGAAAGCGGATCCGACCCACGCCGACCGGTGGAAGAACGGCGACGAGAGTTTGGACGTGGTGCCGGCGTCGAGGACGCTCGTCGAAGCGGGGGTGGTGCGATTCGAGCGGAGCGGGAAAGAGCTGTCGACGTGGAGGTCGAAGACCAGAGCGCGTTCTTCGTCGGGTGCAGCGTGCGTGCGATCGCGCAGGCCGCTCACGTCGGCCATGTGAACGAGTTCCTGGCGAAGGTCGCGGCGGGGTCGTGGCCGGCGATCTTCGGAACGGAGGGTGGCTACGCCGCCGAGGACGTCGAGGCGATGGCGAGGCGACGCCTCGATGCGTTCAGTCGCGGGTTTTCGCCGTAGGCGGCGGGTGGTCGCGTATGTTGTCACCTCCGTCTAGGCTCCGTCGTCCGCTACGCTGAGATCCGCCATGCCATACGAATTTCGTGAGCTGGCCCTTCTAACCGCGGCGCAGCGCACAGAGGCTGACGCGATCCATGACGATCCTGGGAACCCGCTCCCGATTGGTTTCGCGAGCACGGTATCTCTGTTCGGGTACATCGAGCAGCCGACGTAGCCGCTCGAGAGACGTCCACGAGAGTGGCGAGCACCGAGTCTCGAGTGGGCCTTGCGCGGCGCCGAGCGTTCTGCAACGGTAGAACGCATGTCGCCGCCCGCGTCGCTGCGCCTCGCGTCGGTCTCGGCGTGGGGGGTCGTCGTGCGCCGCGCTCTCCTGGGCGTCCCACTGCTCGCCGGCTGCTCCGCCGAAGTGCCGGGGGAGCCCGTTGGCAGGTTGCAGCAGGCGAACACGTGCGCGACCGGCGCCACGCTCGAGGGGGTCGACGTCTCGGTCTATGACGGCACCGTGGGCTGGGCGCAGCTCAAGGCGAGCGGGCGCGCCTTCGGGATCGCGAAGGCCACCGAGGGGGCGACCCTCACGGACGCGCAGTTCTCCACGAACTGGACGGCCATGAAGAGCGCCGGGATCGTCCGCTCCGCGTATCACTTCTTCCACTGCGACTCTGATCCCGCGACGCAGGCGACCTTCTTTCTCGGGGTGATGGGCGCGCTCGAACCGGGCGATCTTCCCCCCTCGCTCGACTTCGAGGACACGACGACGTGCACGGCATCGACCGGCATCTCGATGGCGATCGAGTGGCTCGACGCGGTCGCGGCGGCGACCGATACGCTCCCCATCCTCTACACGTCCGTGAACGTGCTGAGCGCGTTCCAGAACACGCAGAGCCTCGCGGGGCACGCGCAGCTCTGGGTGGCGAGCCGCGGCGTGACTTGCCCCGACCTGCCGTCGCCGTTCACGGCGTGGTCCTTCTGGCAGTACAGCCTCACCGGCACGGCGCCGGGCCTGCCGAACAGCAACGGCATGGCAGACCTCGATCAGTTCAATGGCAACATGGGCGCCCTCCTCGGGCTCACGGTGGGCGGCTCGCCGGACGCGTCGAGCGGCGCAGGCGACGCCGAGCCGCCCGCGTGCATCGCGAGCGGCGTCGCGGGCACGTGCATCGACACGTCGGTCTGCGCGGCCATGCCTGGATACGTCTCGACGCCGGGCTTGTGCCCCGGGCCGGCCAGCGAGCAGTGCTGCACGCCCACAGGCGACGCGTCCTCCGGCGTGGAGGACACGGGCACGTCGCCCGGCGGCGACGGAGGGGGCGGGGGGGATGCGGGCGAGACGGATGGCGGCGCCCCTGCCGATCACGAGACGAGCCCGTCAGGCGGCTGTTCCATGGCGCTCGGCGGTGGCACGACGGGGAGCTCGATCCCGGCGATTGCGTTCTTGTTCGCTGGCGTCGTCGCGTCGTCGCGCCGGCGCAGCCGCCGTCGGAGCTCCCCGTCGCGAATGGCGGGCCGCTCCGCATGCGCGTTCCCCGCCAGCTCGGCTACAAGAGCATCAAGTTCATCAACCGATTGCGGATCACCGATGACCCGAAGCCCATCGGCAATGGGCTGGGGTCGTCCGAGCCGGACGACGGGTATACCTGGTTCGGGGGGATCTAGAGCGAACGTCGATTGATCGTGACGTTCGGCCGACGGCTCCCGCGATCGGGAGCCCCCCACCCGGCATAGCTGTTAGCCAAGTTTCGCGGCCCAGCTTGTGGCGATCACCCCACCCCCGGCCCCGCCCCGCCAGCAGGGCGGGGAGCTCGCGTGGCCATCTCAGGGGAGAACGACGCGGAGGATGCGCTCCACGACAGAGTCACCTTCATCGAGAACCTCGTCGTTGCTGAAGC
>JBKQKP010000156.1:0-7720 GCA_052147435.1 Polyangiaceae bacterium
CTTGTTGGGATTGGTTGGGCTACGACGACTCGAACTACGCTAACAAGAAGGGGGCGCAGATGGCGATGGTGCGCTCGATGCTCGATTACCTGGCAACCGGTGGCGGGGGGATCTCCGACGGCGGGACGGATTGAACGGAAGGAATGCACATGAAGACCTCGATTTTGGCGCTCTGTCTCACCATGGCCACGAGCATCGTCGGCCTCACTCCGTCGCTCGCGTACGCGGACGACGACACGACGGAGACGCCGCCGCCGGCGCCCGAAACGAAGAACGCGAAGCCGACGAACGCGAAGCTCGTCGGCCCGGAAGGGGCGGCGTACGCGTTCACGTCGGTGAGCGCGTCGCCGTACATCCTGCTCGGGTACTTCCTCGCGAAAGACTTCACCGTCGCAGGGGGGCTCGGGATGTCGATCAACGGGAACGGGGGGGCGAGCTCTCCGCTCACCGGGCTGAAGGGGGACTCGAACGCGAACGTCGGGGCCGACCTCGTGTTGGCGATGGCCTACTTCGTCGTCGACAAGTTCCCGTTCGCAGCGGGGCCGGAGGTCGTCCTCACGGGCTCGATGGCTCCGGGGAACCCTTTCGACACGACGATCATCTCGCCGATGATCGCGCTCCGCGTCGCGCCGTGGGCGGCGCCGGTCGCCATCGGGACTGACATCGGCGTCGCGATCGCGATGGTGCACGGGATGAAGCCGACGGCGGGGCTGACGACGAACGGGCTGGATATCATCTTCGCGTTCTGACCACTCCGGGCCACCTCCGCCAAACCCCACCCCCGGCCACTCCCCTGCGAGCAGGGGGAGGGGAGTCGCATCAGCGCGCTCTCTCTCCAAACGCCCGCCGCCCGAGATCGCTCACCAGTACGTGCTGGGGATCGAGCCTCGCTTTCATCGCGAAGAACCGATCGAGCCGCTCCCCTCCGTACGCCCGCTCCACGTCCTCGGCGGTGAGCACGGCGTCCTTCGCGAAGTAGAACTTCCCCCCCGCGTCGAGCACGCGGTCGGTCATTCGCTGCGCGAGCGCCCACAACCGCGCGCGATTCTCCCGCGTCACGCGGAAGTCCATCGCGAGCGAATACCCGTCGAGCCCGTGCGAGAGGAGGAAGTCGTCCGGCCGATGTCTCTTGAGCACGCCGAGGTAGGGTGGGAGCCGCGCGTCGTGGGACATTCGGAGGAGCTCCCGAAGGAGGTCGCGCGCGACGGCGGCAGGGGCGAAGACCTGGTGCTGAATGAGCCCGCCGGGGTCATACGCGAGGCGCCAGTCGGGGATGTAGTCGAGGAGGAACGCGAAGGCGACGTGCGACTGCAAGTAAGGACGGCGATCGCCACGCCATGCGGTGAACATCTTCATCGCGTTGACGAAGCGCATCCCGACGTTGGTGAGCGCCGGTCGCAGGAACCTCCAGAGCTTGTCCTTGGGGAAGCCGAGGATGTGGCGCGGGAGCCCCTGCCATTCGGTGAGGAGGCTCGCGCCGTCGTCGGGGTCCTCCTCCCGCGTGATGTAGCTCGCTTCGTGGATCAGGCCGCGTCCCAGAGCGCGGCCCGACGCGATGCAGTCGACCCACGCGACGAGGTAGTCGGCGGACGTGGCGCGACGCTCCATTTGATCGAAGAGCACGTCGAGGCTCGCGGCGCGGATCGGCACGACGCGAAGGAGGCCGCTCTCGACCCGCTTCAGCTGCAGACGCACGCGCGTGATGGCGCCGAGGAGACCGAGGCCGCCGATCGCGGCGTGGAAGACGTCGGCGTTCTCGTCGCGCGAGCAACGGAGGAGCGCCCCCTCGGGGGTAAGGAGGTCGAAGTCGAGGACGTGGTCGCCGAACGGGCCGACGCGGAAGTTGTTCTTCCCGTGGATGTTCATCGACAAGCACCCCGCGAGCGTCGGGAGCATCGTCCCGGGGACGACCGCCGGCCACCAGCCGTCTCCGAGCGTGCGCCGCCAGAGCCCTTCGATCGTGAGCCCCCCTTCGGCCTCGGCGACGCCGTTCACCGGGTCCCACGAGAGCATCCGGTTCATCTTCGACGCGTCGACGACGAGCCCTTCGCCGTTGAGGGCCGCGTCGCCATAGCTCCGCCCCCCTCCGCGAAACGCCACCGAGAGCCCCTCCCCCCGCGCCCGCGCGAGGACCTCTTCGAGCTCGGCGACCGTCGCCGGGTTGGCGTAGCGACACGCCGCGCGGACGGAGCGCCCGAAGCCGTCGAGCACGCGCCACGGAGCGTGCGCGCGAAGCGTCAGCGCCGCCATCGCCGTCGTCAGATGCTCATCCGTCGAAAGACGAACGAGGGAATGTGCCGGATGATCCACGCGACGAGCGCCCACCGCGCCGGGACGAACGCGGACGGCCCGCTCGGCTCGCGCGCGAGAGCCAGTGTGCTCGCCGCGGCTTGATCCGCCGAGATGAGCCACAGGAGCCCCTTCATCCCGCGGGTCATCGCCGTGTCCACGAAGCCCGGCTTGATGGTGACGACGCGGACGCCGTAGCGCGACAGGCGATTGCGGAGCGACTCGAGGTAGGTGGTGAGCGCCGCCTTCGACGTGCAGTAGGCCGGGTTGCCCCGTCTTCCGCGCTCACCGGCGATGCTCGAGATCCCGACGATCGTGCCGGAGCGCTGCGCTTCGAAGGTCGCGGCGGCGACGTTGAGCCAGGCCATCGCGCCGAGGAGGTTCACCTCGATCATCTGGCGGTCCTTCGCGAAGCTGTACTCGCTCTCCGCAATCTTGGGCATCACGCCGGCGGCGTAGACGATCAGATCGACCCCGCCGAGGTCGCGTTTGATGCGCTCGAACAGCTCGGGGGTCTCGTCGAACGAGGTGACGTCGTGGACGTAGGTCCGCGCGCGGGTGGGGGCTGCAGCCGCGACGCCATCGAGCGGCTCCCTCCTCCGCGCGACGAGCGCGACCTCGGCACCGCTGGCCAGGAGCTGCTTCACGACGGCCGCGCCGATGCCTGAGGAGGCGCCGATGACGATCGCGCGCTGGAAGCTCACGTCGAGGAACGCGATGGCGTCGCCTTCCATATCGCGCGCGTCGCGGTCGATGTCAGCGCCTTGCTCGAGGAGCACCAAGGACTCGACGGCGAGGCGGTGCGCCTCGTGAAGGAGTCGCACAGGCTCGTCGTTGAGTCGAAACGACTTGTCGATTAGCGTCAGCGACTCGTCTTCGAGTCATCCAGACTCGTCGGTGAGTCATCAGCACTCATGCACGAGTCGCTTGGGCTCGCGTACGAGTCGAAGAGACTCATACATAAGCCATGATGACTCATCCACGAGACAGGTAGACTCATCGATGAGTCCACGGGACTCGAGAGCGAGCCATCCCGCCTCGTCGGCGAGACGGCCAAGCACGTGCACGACGAGATTCGTATCGAAAGGGACACGGCGATGGTCAAGAGCCAGGAAACGGAGAAGTTCGGTGACGTGCTTCGCGAGCTTCGCGAGGCGGACGGGGAGACGCAAGAGTCGATGGGGATCCTCCTCGGTCTGTCGACGAAGACGATCTCGCGCTGGGAGCTCGGCGAGACGCGGCCCGACAAGTTTCAGGTGCACGGGGTGATGGCGGGGCTCGGTGCCAGTCATCCGGCCTATCGGACGCGGCTCGCCCTCGCCTTGGGCCTCGACGTACCGGACGAGCCCCCGCCCGCGGCCGGACCGAACATGACGATCCTCAAGGCCGCGCTCGACGGCGCGCTCTTCGAGGCGACGGAGAAGCTCGGGGTCCCTCCGCAGAAGGTGCGGGAGGCGGTCGCCCTGGTGCTCGAGAGGGTCGCGCTCCTCGAGCTCGATCCGAAGACGGCGGCGAAGCTCGTGAAGGGGTGACGGCCGTGGCACATTGAGGGGGAATGCCTGCCGCGGTCTATCGAGAGCACCCCCCGTGCGCCCCGTTGCGGTCGCACGTCGCGTGCTACTGGACCCTCCGCGGCGACGAGGCTCCAGGCCATCGCGTGCTCCCCGACGGGTGCATGGATCTTCTCTTCGATCTCTCCGGCGCCCTGCGCGCGGCTCCGACCCTCGTGGGCACGATGAGCCAAGCGCTCCTCGTCCCCGCCGTCGCGCGCGTCGAGCTCCTCGGCGTCCGCTTCCGGCCGGGGGAGGCGTTCGCGTTCGTCGGTGTCCCCGCGGGGGAAGCGAAGGATCAGGTGCTCCCGCTCGTCGACGCGCTCGGTCCGCTCGCGGCGGCCCTCTCCGACGAGCTCTCGGCCGCGCGCGATACCCCCGCGCGACTCGCGGCGCTCGATCGCCGACTCACCGCGCTCCGCGACCGCGCGCGCCCCCCGGATCCCCGTGTGCGCCGCGCCGTCGCGCGCATCCTCGGCTCGCCAGCCGAAGCGCGCGTCGCCTGGCTCGCGCGCGACATCGGGATCGGCGAACGCCAGCTCGAGCGAACGTTCGTCGAGCGGGTCGGCCTCGGACCCAAGGCGCTCGCCCGCGTCGCTCGCCTTCAAGCGCTCCTGCCGCGTCTGGCCAGCGCCGGGTCGCATGTTCCGTGGGCCGCGCTCGCGGTCGATCTCGGCTACGCCGACCAGGCGCACATGATCCGCGAAGTGAAGCGCCTCACCGGCGTCACCCCCACCGAGCTCGCGCGTGCGCACGCGATGTCGGATTCGTCCAATCCGCCGACGGCGCCGATGGCTACAAGAGAGGCATGAACATTCGAAAAGTCACCCCGATCTTCGTCGTCGAGGCGATCACCCCCGCCGCGATCGCCTTCTGGGAGAAGACCGGCTGGACAAAGCAGGTCGTCGTCCCCGACGGCGACGGCGTCGGCTTCGCTCTCTTCGAGAACGATGGGCGCGAGGTCATGCTCCAGTCGCGCGCGAGCGTGAAGGCGGACCTCGCGATGCAGGGGATCGACGTCCCGTGCGCGCTCTACGTCGACGTCCCGAGCCTCGCGGACGCGCGCGCCGAGTGCAAGAAGGCGGGGGGGCGCGTCCTCATCGAAGAGCGCGAGACGTTCTACGGGGCGCGAGAGACGTGGGTGATCGATCCTGCGGGCGTGGTTGTGGGGTATGCGGAGCTCAAGAAGACCGAGTAGGTAGGCTTCTGGTCAATTGGCGTCGTCGTACGGCGTCTCCACCGGCGTCGTCGTCGGCGCCTCCGCCGGCTTCGGAGCGTCAATGCCCCCCTCGCTCGCGTGATTCGGGCGCGGTCGCGGGGGCTGCAGCGGCGGCGCGAGCGGAAGGTGTTCCTTCTTTACGCGCGTGAAGAACGTGAGCGCCGTCGCGATGTCCCAGTCGGGCAGCGCGTGCCCCCCGTCGCGCGCGACGTACTCGTGCAGCCAATGCTCGTGCGTCAGCTCCGCGTCGAGCTCCTGCATCTCCGGATCGGACGGATCGTCGTCGGCCGTGATCAACAGGAGCGGCGGCGTCGCCCCTGCGGGGTGCGTCGGCGCGACCGGCCCGCCATGGGCGATGGCGACCGCGTCGAACGGGAAGAGCGCGCGGGCGGCGATCAGCGCGGCGAAGTAGGCGCCGTTGGAGAAACCCAGAAGGACCGACGGACCTGCGCCGATCCGCCCTCTCGCCTCGCGGACCGCCGGCTCGAAGCGCGCGACGAACGCCACTCCGTGGTCAGCGTTCCGAGGGTTGCTCGGCCAGCACCAGTGATCGGCGAGCTCCGCCTGCGTGCACTCCCCCTGCACTCCGCGCAGCGCGAGGACGGCGAACCCCTTCGACGTCCCGAGACGCGCGACCCGGTGCTGGCGATCGAGCTCGTCCGCGAGCGTCTTCGGCGAGTAGCGTCCGTGGAGATACACGAGCAGCGTGACGGGGCCGCCCGGCGCGATGGGCGCGGCGAAGCACCCCCCTCCCGCGATCGGCGTGAGCCCGTCGGCGCACGGGGCCTCGGCCCCCGCGTCGAGTAGCGCCACCTCGGGGGGCGGGGAGGGGGCGCGGCACGTGCGGTACAGGAGGATCGCCCCTGTAAGAAGCGCGAAGAACGCCAAGACGAGGAGGACCGTTCGCTTCATCGGGACGACTCGACCTCCTTACGGTCCCATCACCCCTGTGAGGAAGACACGGAAGATGTTCGATGTCTGTCCCAGGAACGCTTGCGGCATGAAGTACCCGTCCGCCGTCGCCCCCTCGGCATAGGAGCACGCGCCGGAGAACGCGCCGCCCGGAGCGCCGAGGTAGCGCAGAACGATCGGCACTCCGATCGCGTCGCGCCGCACAGTCCCCGCGGTGGGATCGTCGATCGCGAACGCCAGGCATCCGTCATACGCCCCCGACGCCGTCACGGGCGACGCGACGAGATACTCTGCCCCCGCGATCGTGAAGAGGTCGGCCGCGTTCACTTGCGGAGACGAGGCGCCGACGCAGGTCGCGTCGCCGGGGGAGAGAAGCGTCGTCACGAACGACCACGTCGCCGCCTGATCGGTCGAGCGCAAAAGAACGATCCGCGTCGTCGTCGGCGCCGGAGTGACCGCGACGCACCCGAGCGCGAGATCGAGGACGCCCGGCCGCCAGATCGCTCCCGGCTCCGTGAGGACGAAGCAGTCGGAGAGGTCCGACGTGCCCGTGGCGTCGAAGAGTGCCCCTTGAGACGACAGCGCGGGGGCGCTCGACGTCCATCCGACGACCGCGACCTCCGCGCTCCAGGGGCCGCCCGGGGCGGGGGCGGTCTCCATCCCGATGTGCCCCCAGTCGTACCGTAGCGTCGTCCCGCCGAGCACGACGTAGGTGTGGAAGAAGAGCTTGAACCTGCGTGCCGGCACGTCGTCGCCGTCGGCGACGATCGAGGAGACCTCGTGGACGAGCGTCCCCGTGCACTGCGCCGCTCCGCACGCGGTCATGTCGGTCGTCGTGACGGTGACGCTCCCCGATTGATTGGCGTCGGCGACTTTGGTCCACGTGGCCCCGTTGTCGCTGGAGACCGCGACGCGCGTGAAGATCGACCCCTGCGTCGGGACCGTCGAGTAGCTGAGGACGCCGCCGTCGGCTCCCGCGGGGCCGGCGGGATAGAGGACCGACGGATCGAAGATCCCGAGCGTCGAGCCGGTGTCGCCGATCACGGTGAGCGCGGGGGCGACCGTCGGGTCGATGACCTGGGCATCGGGAGCCTCGCACCCCGCTTCGCTCCCGACGGCGTCTTCGGCGAGCGGTGCGTCGGTCTCCGCGTCGATGGCCCCGTTCGACGAATCGGACGCCGCGTCGACCGGGCTCCCCCCCTGTGGAGCCGGCGATCGCGCGCCGCTTCCGCATCCTTCCATTGCCGCGACTACGGCGCAGAGCGTCGCGACGAGGGCCGCGGCGAGGACCGTGACTTTCGCGCTGTACACGGAGTCGATGCTACTCCCGCGTCGTACCTCGACCGTGGTATTCCCATTGCATTCGCGCCGCCGTCGCCCGTGCGTCGCACGGGTGCATGCGCGATGCATTTTCCATTTCTGGAGGGAACAACATGAACGCTTGGAAGATCTCGACTGTCGCTCTCGCCCTTGCTCTCGGTCTCGTCGTCGGAGGTGGCACCATCCGCACCGCGCAGGCGGAGCAAGCCAACATGGAGGGGGCGCTCACGAAGCTCCAGGACGCCAAGGGGGCGCTCGAGCGCGCCGCTGACGACAAGGCGGGGCACCGCGTGAAGGCGATCTCGCTCGTCACGCAGGCGATCGAGGAGACGCGGCAGGGGATTCAGGCAGGCAAGGGGAAGTAGCCCGAGTCCGATTGTGGCGCTCGGCGGACGGCCGCCGCGATAGAGAGCCCCCCTCCCGGCCTCCC